>CAJPFH010000005.1 GCA_905339165.1 Flavobacteriales bacterium | reverse complement strand
ATCCAAATCCAATGAGGGAGTACGTAATCATAGAGAACAAACACATTGAAGGCAAATACACCATAGAGATAACAAACACTTTAGGAGGCATCGTAAAAACCATCAACACCACAGAGAAGCGAGTAGAAATACAAAAAGGCGATATGAGCAAGGGCATGTATTACTATAGCATCAAACAAAATAATCAAACCCTAGGCAGCGGAAAACTAGCCGTAGAGTAGGAAAAACGAATAACCACGAAAACAAAGAGAGCGACTAATTTAGTCGCTCTCTTTGTTTAGGAGAAAAATAAAATTATCTTTACATCTCAATATTAAATAACAAAACAATGAAAAAAATAATTTTTATTACACTAGGTTTTTTAAGTACAATTAAACTTTGTGCTCAGCAGCCAATAAACTTTAGTTACACAGGAAGCGTTCAGCAATATGTTGTGCCTTCGTGTGTAGACAGTATCCTTTTAGATATAATTGCCGCTGGTGGCGGTAATAATTATTACAATGGCGGAATCTATGGTGCATCCATTCCTGGGCTAGGAGGAAGAGTTCAAGCTAAAATTAAAGTTTCAAAAGGCGATACATTATGGATTTATGTTGGAGGAAAAGGGATAGATGCACAAAATAATTTACCCGGAGCAGGCGGATTTAATGGTGGAGGCAATGGTGGTGCGGGAATAGCATTTGGTGGTGGTGGTGGTGGTGCTTCTGATATCCGTTTTGGAGGAACGAGTTTAAACAATAGAATTATTATAGCCGGAGGAGCCGGAGGAGCTGCTGCGAATTATACTTCCGGTGATGACGGAGGGAATGGAGGCGGTTTAATTGGTGCTAACGGAGAATCTAACAATGACCCTAATTACGTTGCCACAGGAAAAGGTGGTTCTCAGATTAGTGGTGGAGCAGCAGGCCAATATCCGGGGTATAATATGGGAACTCCAGGAGTACTGGGTGTTGGAGGAGATGGAGCCAGTGGTACAAGTGGTGGTGGTGGTGGTGGTGGTTATTATGGAGGGGGTGGAGGCTCTTGGGCTGGTGGAGGTGGCGGAAGTAGTTATACTATCCCGTCTGCAACAAATATTGTTCATACACAGGGTTATCAAACAGGGAATGGGGTGGTTGTTATAACGCCCATTATTAAACCATCTTATTTAACGGTTAATTTAGGAAATGACACAACTGTTTGTGAAAGTTTGCTGCTAGATGCCGGAAATCCCGGAAATATTTATTTATGGAATACAAATAGTACATCACAAACTATTTCTGTAACCAATACGGGTGGGTATGCGGTTACAGTTACAGACACTAACGGATGTACGGTGTATGATTCAATAAATGTTCAGGTTAATCAATTACCTAGTGTAAGCGTAAATCTAAATGTTGACACATTATGTTCAACCGCTAACCCAGTGAATTTAACCGGAGGAACACCTAATGGAGGGGTGTACAGTGGAAATGGAGTTTCTGGAGGCAACTTTAATCCACAAATTGCCGGATTAGGTATTCATCAAATTACCTATACATACACAGACAATAATGGTTGTGAAAATTTTGCAACAGACTCAATAGTTGTTCATATTTGTGCCGGATTATCAGAAAATAAGAATGATTATAAATTTAGTGTATATCCAAATCCAATGAGGGAGTACGTAATCATAGAGAACAAACACATTGAAGGCAAATACACCATAGAGATAACAAACACTTTAGGAGGCATCGTAAAAATTATCAACACCACAGAGAAGCGAGTAGAAATACAAAAAGGCGATATGAGCAAGGGTATGTATTACTATAGCATCAAACAAAATAATCAAACTCTGGGCAGCGGAAAACTAGCCGTAGAGTAGGATATTGATGTTACAAACAAAAAAGGGCTGATTCAAATCAGCCCTTTTTTATTATTTAGTTTTCAGGAGCAATAGGATTTCTAAAAACGAATTCACTTTCGAAGTAATCAAGTACAATTTCACTTTCTGGTTTTACTTTTCCACTTAAAATTTGTTTGGAAAGGGTATTCAAAATTTCTTTTTGAATGAGCCGTTTTACAGGTCTTGCTCCAAACTGAGGATCGTATCCTCTTACACAAATCTCATTTAAGGCTTCTTTCGTCCATGATAAATGGATTTCGTTTTTTTCGAGCGTATTGCTCAGTTGTTTTAATTGCAGTTTTACAATAGAAGCAATGTCTTTTTTACTTAATGGATTAAACATTATAATTTCATCAATACGATTTAGAAATTCGGGGCGAATCGTTTTTTTGAGCAACCCCAATACTTCTACTTTTGCGACCTCCATAGCCTTTTCAATATTTTTTTCGCCAAAATTTTCGAATTTATCCTGAATGATATGAGAGCCTAAATTAGATGTCATAATAATAATTGTGTTTTTGAAATTGGCAGTTCTTCCCTTGTTGTCGGTTAATCTGCCGTCATCGAGTACTTGTAGTAAGATATTAAATACATCGGGATGAGCTTTTTCAATTTCATCTAGTAACACCACAGAGTAAGGTTTTCTTCTCACCGCTTCGGTCAGCTGTCCGCCTTCATCGTAACCTACATATCCTGGAGGAGCTCCTACTAATCTGGAAACCGTATGTTTTTCCTGATATTCGCTCATATCAATTCGGGTAATGGCATTATCATCATTAAATAAAAATTCGGCCAAGGCTTTAGCTAATTCTGTTTTACCCACACCGGTGGTTCCTAAAAAAAGGAAAGAGCCTATGGGTTTTTTTTCATCTTGTAAACCCGCCCTGCTTCTGCGAATGGCATCGGCAATAGCGGTAATGGCTTCTTCTTGCCCAATTACTCTTTGATGTATTTCCTGTTCAATTCGAAGTAGTTTTTCTCTTTCGCTTTCTAACATTTTAGAAACGGGAATTCCTGTCCATTTACTAATAACCTCGGCAATTTCTTCGGTGCCCACTTCTTCTTTTATCATTTTAGAATGGTGCTGAAGAGATGCCAGTTTGTTTTTGTTTTCTTCTAATAAGGTTTCGGCTGCTTTTATTTTTCCATAGCGTATTTCTGCCACCTTGCCGTAATCTCCGGAGCGTTCGGCTTGCTGAGCTTCAAAATTTAGTTGTTCTATTATTTCTTTTTGTTTAGTAATGGAATCTACTACATCTTTTTCGGCTTGCCATTTAGACTTTAATGCATTTCTTTCTTCGTTTAAATTAGCTAGTTCTTCGTTTAGCAAAGCCAATTTTTTATCGTCATTTTCTCGTTTGATGGCTTCCCTTTCAATTTCTAATTGCATTATTTTTCTTTCAACCTCATCAAGTGCTTCCGGTTTGGAATTTATTTCCATGCGTAGTTTAGAAGCTGCTTCGTCAATTAAATCGATGGCTTTATCGGGCAAGAATCGGTCTGTAATATAGCGTTGCGAAAGCTCTACTGCCGCTATTACTGCCGCATCTTTTATTTGAACCTTGTGATGATTTTCGTATTTTTCTTTAATTCCCCGAAGTATGGAAATAGCATCTTCGGCCGATGGCTCGTCTACCATTACTTTTTGGAAGCGCCTTTCCAATGCTTTATCTTTTTCAAAGTATTTCTGATACTCGTTTAGTGTGGTAGCGCCAATGGATCTTAACTCTCCTCTTGCCAAGGCTGGTTTTAATATATTGGCGGCATCCATAGCTCCTTCGCCACCACCTGCTCCAACTAAAGTGTGTATTTCATCAATGAATAATACAATTTCGCCTTCGGCTGAAATAACTTCTTTTACTACCGCTTTAAGGCGTTCTTCAAATTCTCCTTTGTATTTTGCTCCGGCAATTAATGCACCCATATCGAGCGAAAAAATTTGTTTACTTTTTAAATTTTCGGGTACATCGCCATTAATGATTCTGTGTGCCAATCCTTCGGCAATGGCAGTTTTCCCAACTCCTGGTTCGCCTATTAAAATGGGATTATTTTTAGTTCTGCGAGATAAAATTTGAAGTACTCTGCGTATTTCTTCATCTCGTCCGATTACGGGGTCCAGCTTTCCCTGCCGTGCAAGTTGATTTAGGTTTTTTGCATATTTACTTAGTGCATTATAGGTTTCTTCCTGGCTGTGAGAGGTAACACGTTCACCTTTTCTCATGTCTTTTATGGCAGCGAGCAATTCTTTTTCTTTTGCACCGCTGTCTTTTAATAGTTGCGATATGATATCACCCGTGCCGAGTAGCCCAAGAAGTAAGTGTTCTATGGCGACATATTCATCGCCAAAGTCTTTTAGTTTAGAAGTAGCTATTTGCAATGCCTTTTGAGCATCGGATGATAAGTATTGGCTACTGCCACTTACTTTTGCGTAGCGCGAAATAATTTTTTCCAATGCTTGTTGAAGCGAAGAAACCTGTACCCCCATTTTTTTTAAAAGATTAGGCGTTACATCTTTATCTACATCAAAAATCCCACTCAGCAGATGGCCCGTTTCTATAGCCTGATTTCCATAATTCATACTTATTTGCTGGGCTTGCTGTACAGCCTCCTGAGATTTGATGGTAAACTGGTTGAGATTCATATCATGTTTTTTATGGATTACAATTTATTTTAACGATGTTTTTCTTCTCAAAAACGAATCCTTTTTATTTAATAAGCATTATTGTCGTAGTTTTCAGAATTTAAGCGACAAATTGGCTAAGGGTTTAATTAAATACTGTAAATATTTCATGTAATAATTAAACAATATGAAATACATATTTACAGGTTTTGTTTCTATAAAGCCATAAACATCATTACCTTTGAAGCCAAAATAAGAGAAAGATGAATGATAATGCGAAAACCATTGCTGTAATAAGTTATATCACTCTCATAGGTTGGATTGTGGCTATTATAATGCATAACAACGACCAACATAAAACGGAGTTTGCCTCATTTCACATCAGGCAGTCGTTGGGTTTAATCCTTTCGTGGGTTTGTATTCCTCTCATAGGCTTATTTGTTTCCTTTGTGCCTTTTGTGGGTTGGTTTTTTGGTATTGCCTCTGTGGTAGTATATGTAGGCGTTTTTGTTTTATGGATATTGGGCTTAATGTCGGCTATTAATAATGAACAAAGGGAAGTGCCATTACTAGGTTCAATCTATCAGAAAATACTAAAGGATATCAAATAAAAGTGTACTCTTGAATTTTTTCTTACTCTAAACGATGGCATTTGTTGGCACTATATTACAAGAAGTGGTTCGACTAAGAAAAACGATGCAGTTTGCAAAATCGCCTTTTGCACATTTTACACAAGAGAAATATTTGCAAAAACTTTTAGATACTGCCAAGGCTACTTCTTTTGGTAAAACCTATGGTTTTAATAAACTTTTAAAAACAAAAAATGTTAGAAAATATTTCTCTCAAAATATACCGGCATACCATTATGATAAAATAAATAATGAATGGTGGGGATACGCACAACAAGGAAAAGAAAATGTTTGTTGGCCAGGCAAAATAAATTATTTTGCATTAACATCCGGAACATCTGAGGCTTCGAGCAAAAAAGTGCCGGTGAGTATTGAGATGATTAAAGCCATGCGAAAAACCAGTATGCGGCAGGTTTATTCTTTATCGCAAATAAAACTCCCCCCTAAATTTTATGAAAAAAGCAGTTTAATGCTTGGAGGAAGTACTGCACTTAATAAAATGGGGCATTATTTAGAAGGAGATTTAAGTGGAATTCTGCAGGCAAATCTGCCTATGTGGGCACACATGTTTTACAAGCCTGGTAAAGAAATAGCTTTAGAGAAAGACTGGAATAAAAAATTAAATCAAATTATGCTTGATGCCAACGAGTGGGATATTGGCCTCATTGCAGGTGTTCCTGCATGGTATCAGCTTTTATTCGAAAAAATAACAGAACATTATCAGGTTGAAAATATTCACCAGATTTGGCCCAATTTAAATGTTTTTATTCATGGAGGGGTGTCGTTTCAACCTTACAAAAACAGTTTTTCAAAATATCTTGGAAAAGAAATAACCTATTTGGAAACCTACCTTGCTTCAGAAGGCTTTTTAGCCTACCAAGATGCCGGTTGTAAACACATGAAATTAGTGTTAGATAACGGTATTTATTTTGAATTTGTTCCATTTAATAATTTAAATTTTGATGAGGAAGGCCAATTAAACGAACTGCCCGAAATTATACCCATAGAAGATGTAGAGGAATTTAAAGATTATGCCATTCTAATTTCTACCTGTGCCGGTGCGTGGCGGTATTTAATTGGAGATACTATTCAGTTTGTTTCAAAAAGCAATAACGAAATAATTATTACCGGTCGCACTAAAATGTTTTTAAATTTATGTGGGGAGCATCTTACGGTTGATAATATGAATAAAGCCATACGACTTACCGGAGAAGAGCTAGGGATTTATATTAATGAATATTCGGTTTGCGGAGTACCCTACAAAGGTTTCTTTGCACATCATTGGTATATAGGTATTGAAGGGGCTTATGCAAACCCTCAGCAAATCAAAGAAGTGTTAGATAAAAACCTGAAAAAACTTAATGATGATTATGCTACTGAAAGATCTGCAGCTTTAAAGGATGTACTGGTAGATGTGCTACCGTTAAAAATATTTTACGAATGGATGGATAAAAATGGAAAGTTCGGTGCACAAAACAAATTTCCACGCGTATTAAAAAACGATCGCTTGAAAGATTGGCAACATTTTATAAAAAATCACCTTTTAATTACCCATGCTTGAAGCACTTTTACATGGGGCATTGCTTGGGTTAATTTTAAGTGGTTTAATTGGCCCTGTTTTTTTTATGCTTATAGAAACCAGTTTAGCTCATGGCTATAGAAAAGCTTTTGTATTTGATTTAGGCGTTTTTTTTAGCGATTTATTTTGTTTGCTCATTGCCTATTACGGTACGTCTGAATTACTTTCTGATGTACATACTCAAGGTTGGATTTTTTATGCAGGTGGAATTATTTTTATTTCATTCGGTATTGTTCGGTTTTTTACCAAACCCTTAAAGGCTATGCGAAATACCTTTAAAAAGAAAAATTACTATCGGGTTTTTATTAAAGGATTTCTTCTAAATATGGTTAACCCTTCGGTTTTATTATTCTGGATAGCTACTTGTACATTGGCCATTTCCTTATACGGTTATGGAAGTATAAATATCTTTTTATTTTTTACTGGCATTATGTTTACAGTTCTTTTTTTCGATCAAGTTAAAATTTTATCAGCCAGATATTTTAAAAAAAGAATTACACCAACATTTATTTTTAGAATGAACCAGTTGGTGGGAGTGGTTTTTTTTGTTTTCGGAATATTGTTAATACTCAAGAATCTATTCCGGTAATTTTTTATAAAGACATACATTACAATTGCCTAATATAAACGCTTCCCCACTTCTTACTAGTGTATTGTTAAATTGAATCAGTGTATCCGGAAAAAACTCCAACCAGCCGTCTCGAATTATATAAATATTTTCTTGTTCCATTACTTCAATAACCATTTTCTTATTTCGTATTTCCTGTGCATCGTGCGGAGTGGCTTTTATTAATGAGGGATTAGCACAGGATGTAATGTACGAATTCCAGTAGTCGGCTATAATGCCTGCAGGTTCTAATTGCCTGAATTCTGATACCACTTTTATTTTAGGGCTAAGAGTTTTAGGCCATACATAGATTAAATTATAAAACGAACTGATACTTCCGGTTAATATAATAACCAATACAAAATGGTTAAAATATTTTAATTTTTGATGGTTGAACTTAGTATTCTCTATAATTATCAAAGAGGCCAAACCTAAAAAAATGTAAGAACCTACAAAATATCTGCGGGGAATGTTGTTTAGCAAGGCCCAGTTAGAAAGCATAATTACGCTAAAAATGATGATTATATCAGTTATCAAAAAAACAAACAGTGTTTTCTGCATTTTATTTAGTTCTGTTTTTTTCTTAGAAAAAAAGAATACCATCAGAGCGAATAGGAGTAAAATAAGATAAATACCGATTATAGGTTCTTTCGCATTAAAAAACATCAGTTGGAAAAGAGAATCAAAAAAAATAGTGAAGGAATTTAGCACTTCGCTGTAGGAATTAATACCCTTAAAAGTTTCTATTTTTATGGCATTTTGTTTTGCATAACTAATAAACACAATAAGTGTTATAAGAGTGAAAATAAAGAAAACGACTTCTGTTTTATATCTAATAAGATTAGAAATCGTTTCTTTTTTTAAAAAAACTTTTGTAACAAAAACAATTAATAAAATAAAAATAGAAATTGCGGCTAATTCAGAAAGCCAAACAGAAAAGACGGTTAGCAAGGTCAATAAAAAATAATAAAAGTGTTTATTTACAAGTTTAATCTCGGTTGATTGTATTTTATGCAACAGAAAAAGCATCATGCCAACTAAACAATAGGATAAACCTATGTTGTTTCTAAAAAATTCAACCATGTGATAGGGAGGAAAAAAGAAGAGCAGAGCAAACAGTATTTTTATGTATCTAGATTTTAAAAACGAAGCAAAAGAGAAAAAACCAAGTAATAAAACTCCAAAGTGTACAATAGATTCAGCAACCTCGGCACGTAAAGAAAAGATTTTAAGCAATGGATTTGCCAATAGAGGAATAAAAGATCCATATCGGTCTTGCCCCCAAAAATAAAGGTTTTCTGGTATGCTGAATGAGTGAACCATTAGAATATTTATTCCATCATCAGAATTTAATGCCGGAAAATACATGGAAGAAAAGGAGCGAAACGAAGCAAGCACAAGTAAAAACAATGTTGCGTAGTATGTCGTTTTGTTAAGTGTCAAGTGTGCAAAGAGTATTTATGAGAGTAAAAGTAATACTTTTGCAGGGCTTTTAACAACAAGTGTTTTATGAACTTACTTTCGGTAGAGAATCTTTCTAAAGAGTATGGAGAAAAACCTCTGTTCGATAAAATATCTTTTGGAATTGAACAAGGGCAACGTGTCGCATTGGTTGCTCGTAATGGTGCCGGAAAAACCACCTTACTGAATATATTAAATAAAAAAGATATAGCCGATGAGGGGAATGTTATTTTCAGGAATGATATAAGGGTTTCTTTTCTTGAACAAGAGCCTCGTTTTGATATGAACCTTACGGTTTACGATGCATTGTTTTTTTCAGAAAACGAACATCAAAAAGCGGTTAAGGCATACGAAATTGCCCTAGAAACAAACGATTCGAAAAAAATTGAAGAGGCTATGCTTCTTATGGATTCTTTAAATGCATGGGATTACGAGGCAAAGGTGAAACAGATTTTATTTAAATTAAAAATTTCGTGGTTAAACCAAAAAATAAACAGTCTATCCGGAGGTCAACTGAAAAGACTTGCTTTAGCCAGAGTACTCATAGAAGAACCTCAACTTTTAATAATGGATGAACCCACCAACCATTTAGATTTAGAAATGATTGAATGGCTCGAAAATTATTTTACTAGAAACGATATAACCTTACTGGTAGTTACCCACGACCGATATTTTTTAGATAATGTATGCACCGATATCCTTGAATTGGAAAATAGAAAACTATATAGGTACAAAGGCAATTTCGAATATTTTATAGAAAAGAAAGCCGAGAGAGAATTTAACGAAATACAAGAACTTGATAAGGCAAAAAATTTATATCGTAGAGAACTAGAATGGGTAAGAAAAATGCCAAAAGCAAGAGGTACAAAATCAAAATCGAGGGTTGATGCCTTTCATCAATTAGAAGATAAAATTGCAGGTAAAAGAAAAACCGAAGAACTCAAATTAAATGTTAAAATGAGTAGAATAGGCGGCAAAATTCTGGAGCTCAAAAAAGTCTACAAGAGTTTTGATAACATCTCTATTTTAAAAGGCTTCGATTATACATTCCGAACCGGAGAGCGAATAGGAATAGTAGGAAAAAATGGTATAGGAAAATCTACTTTATTAAATATTATTGCAGGTTTAGAAAATGCCGATTCCGGTAAAATAAATTTAGGTGAAACCATTGTACTAGGGTATTATTCGCAAAAAGGCCTACAGTTAAAAGAAGATAAACGAGTGATTGAAGTGGTAAAAGATATTGCCGAAATAATTCCTCTTTCCGATGGATCTAAGCTATCTGCATCACAATTTTTACAACTCTTTCAATTCCCTCCAGAAATGCAATACACTTTTGTTTCAAAACTAAGCGGAGGCGAAAAAAAACGATTGTACTTACTTACCGTGTTGATTAAAAATCCTAATTTTTTACTCTTAGACGAACCAACTAATGACTTAGACTTGCTTACTTTAAGTACGTTGGAAGATTTTCTGATTTCATTTAAAGGCTGCTTATTAATTGTTTCGCACGATAGATATTTTATGGATAAGTTAGTAGATCAACTTTTTGTTTTTGAAGGAAATGGAGTTGTGAGCGGATTTTCGGGAAATTATTCCGAATACCGAGAAAAATTAAAAATAGAAGTGAAAGAAGTGAAAGATGAAAAAATAAATAGAAAAGATTATGAAAAGCTAGAAGTAGTAAATTCTAAGAAAGAAAAATTATCTTATAAAGAAAAATTTGAATTAGAAAGTTTAGAAAAAGAAATTCAACACTTAGAAGAAAGAAAAAAACAATTATTAGAGGCCTTGCAAAACTCCTTGATACATCACGAACAGCTTGCAAAATATACCGAAGAGCTTGCCGATGTAAATACGCTGATAGATGATAAATCTTTTCGTTGGTTAGAATTAAGCGAAAGAGCATAGAGTTACTAAATAGTAAACAGAAAAGCCGCACCAAATGGTGCGGCTTTTCTGTTTACTATTTATGAAGGGTTATTTCACTTCCACAAAAGTTACTTTCATTTCAACTCTTCGGTTCTTTTGTTTTCCGGCAGGTGTATCATTATCTGCAATAGGTTTGGTTTCTCCAAACCATTCGGTAATAATATTTTCTTCCGGAACACCTTTTTTCATTAAATATGCTTTAACCGATTTGCTTCGTTTTTCGGAAAGTAGCATATTCTTATCATCATCACCTTGGTTATCGGTGTGTCCGCTCAATGTTATTTTCCAATCGTTCTTATGTTCAATCAAAATCTTGGCCAGTTCATTTAACGATGGGAAAGAAACCGGTTTAATAATATCTTTAGCCGTAGCAAACTCAAGACTGCTAAATGCTTTTTCTATTATTTTTCTTTCTTTCTCTTTCATAGGCGGAGGAGGAGGGCAGCCTTTGTGTTCAGGAACACCCGGTACTGTGGGGCACATATCCTCTTTGTCTATAATTCCGTCTTTGTCGGTATCAGGCCATGGGCAACCACTGTTTTCTTTTGGTCCGGGTACATCTGGACATTCGTCAATATGGTCTAGCAAGCCATCTCCATCGCGGTCGGGGCAACCTTGGTTTTCAATTGGGCCGGCATGTTCAGGGCATAAGTCTTCAGGGTCAATTAAGCCATCGCCATCCGTATCAGGACAACCATTGAGTTCTTTTGGACCCGCTAATTCCGGACATTTATCTTCACTATCTTTTATGCCATCACCATCGGTATCGGGGCAGCCTTTAAATTCAGGTATACCGGGTACATCAGGGCAATCGTCTTCTATGTCAGGAATTTTGTCGCCATCGGTGTCGGGGCAACCTTGAAATTCGGCTAAACCAAATATTTCGGGACATCTGTCTTCGCTATCTTTTATACCATCACCATCGGTATCGGGACAGCCCATAAATTGCCATACCCCGGGAGTATCTCTACATTGATCTTTTTTATCCGAAACTTTATCTTTATCTCTGTCTTTAGGTTTTCCAAAAGGAACAGGAATTTTTGCCAATAAATGTAAATCTACTCCATAGATATCTGCTTTGTTAGAAATTAGAGGAGTTAAGTTTGTACTGCCAATAATAATGGGCCCTAAACGAAGAGATAAACCTCCTCTAAACTTTCCGAGTTGATTATAACTAAGAGGAACAAAAACGCCAAACCATTTATGATCCCATCGAGGAGTAAAGCTTATGGCAGATAAGCCATGCACTTTCGATTCTCTGTTCTTTCTTTGAAAAGCATAATAAGGAGTAAGGTTTACATAAAAATCTTTCCAAATATTATAATCTACTTGAATACTAGTAGCCGTAGGTAGAGCCATTAGATAAGAAACATTATTGCTTGATAAATAGGAAAAGCGATTTCGAATGGTGTCATCAATATCGGCTACATTTCCAGGGTCTAAACAGGCCACGCACCAGTCGGTTACATCGGCATAAAAGTCTCCTGAAAAATACCCTTTTACATAACGCATTCTTCCCATATCTAATACAGATGCCCCTACACGGAGTTTGTATTTGTTTTTGTCTCTTCGCCAAAGGTTTGTTTCTCCGTCCATATCATATTTGAAATTTTGCCAGTCTGGTCTCCATTCGTAAACGGCACCAATATCAAAACCTAAAGTAGGGTATGATTCAAATTTGTACTCAAGATTTTCCTCATCTGCTTCAAAGTTGGTAGAGTGCCCGTAATGCACCTCTGTTTTAAAAACATCGATGGTATCTGTATTTTGAACATTGTATTTAAGTTTAGGGGCATAAACGTATGCCGATTGAAGACCTTGAAGAATTTTAATTCGTCCACCCACTTTTACAAAATGCTCTTCCTCGTCCATTACAACTTGTGCGTAATTAAATCCATATTCCATCCAACTCATGGTTTGAACAGAAATAGCGGCATCATTCTGAATATTTTGAATCCAGAAGTCGGGGTAATCAAAGCCTTCGTAAATAAGCTTGGCAAACTTAGATTCAATCCCATCTACATTTACGAAGTTTCTTAAACGTGTGGTGATAGCAAAAGAAGATTTAGGACTTAGCGAAAGCATAAATGAAGGGAGCACAACTTCCGCATTCAAATAAACTTGTTTTACATTTTTACTATTATCTTCTAACAAATATTTGCTCTGGAAAAGATCGTCTTGAAAGGTTTCATTCCAATGGTCTTTTTTGAATGGTTTTATGGCATAGGGGCGCATTCCAATGTAGTTGTTGTACATGGAAATATCGAACCCAGCCAAGGTCATGTCGAATCGGTAACGGCTATCGGCAATACTGGCGGGTTGTAAATCTATTCCGCTTACGCCTGCATAATTGCTATTGGCATACCCTAAAAAGTTTTGTGATTGAGTTAAATTTGCTGTAATTACAGCGGAGAGAAGAAGAAAAAGTTTTTTCATAAACTGCTTTTTTTGTGTTTCCAACGTTTGTGAGACCAAAGCCAAATTTCGGGTTGTTTTCGAATATCCGACTCTAAATTTTCGATAAAGGTATGTAAAATATTTTTTTCATCTGTAGAATTAGGTAAATCTACCATCATTTTTGTATAGAAAGAATAATGCCCTCTTTTATTTTTTTCTGTAGAACCATAAAGTAAGGAGAAATTCATCTTTTGGGCTAATACGGCAGCCCCTCGTAAAAATGGGGTTTCTTGATTAAAGAAAAGTTCCCAGTGTGCATTTTTGGGAAGAGGAGTTTGATCGCAAAGAAACACGTAAAAAATCTTTTCGTTTTTATGTGTGAGCATATATTTGGCAATATGGTTCATTTCCACTAAAACAGAACCAAATCGGCTGCGTTTTTTTATTAAAAAATCGTCAAAGAAACGATTGCTGATTTTTTTGTAAACCACAACTACTTTGTATGGAGAATGAATGCTCATATATAAATTGGCCCATTCCCAGTTTCCTAAGTGAGAGAGCATAACAATAAGGCTTTTGTTGGGTTTCATGTATTCAACAAATGGTTTATCGTAATTACAATGTGCATTAAGTTGTTTTTTTGAAATAAAAAAACTTTTCAAGGTCTCGAAAATCAAATCGCTCAGATGAAGATAGTATTTGCGGGCTATTCGTTTTATTTCTTTTTCGTTTTTTTCAGGAAAAGCATTTTTCAAATTCGTATAAACTACTTTTTTTCTGTAGCCAATAATATATTGTAAAACGAACGAAAAGAAATAAGATTTTAAATACAATAGAGGAAGAGGAAGGATGCCTATGGCATAAATAAACGGAAGCAGAATATAAAAAAAAATCCTATCCAACTTGTTATGCATTTTTTTGTTTCGCTATATCCATCTTAAATTCCGAAGTAAAATGGAAAGTAATATCGGGGTAATCCTCTTGTGCTGTACTTAAAAGCCATGGCGATTCGGCCAAAAATACTTTATTTTCGTCCTTATCGGTTGCAATATAGCTGGCTTTTCTGTTGCAAAATTCATTTAGTTTTAGTGTATTATCAGATGTTATCCAACAGGCTTTGTACAGATTCATGGAACGAAAATTGCAAGAAGCTCCGTATTCGTGTTCTAATCGGTATTTGATTACTTCAAATTGCAATTCTCCTACGGTACCAATAATTTTTCGGTTACCAGGCTGAATAGTGAATAATTGGGCTACTCCTTCATCGGTAAGCTGTTGAATGCCTTTTTCCAATTGTTTAGATTTTAGAGGGTCGGTATTGATTAGCTCCTTAAACAATTCGGGCGAAAAATTGGGTATGCCTTTAAACATAAATTTTTCACCTTCCGTAAGTGTATCGCCAATTTTAAAATTCCCAGTATCATATAGTCCCACTACGTCTCCGGGATAAGCCTCTTCTATTACGCTTTTATCTTGAGCCATAAAAGATGTGGGATTGGAGAATTTAAAATCTTTACCTAACCTTACGTGGTGGTAAAATTTGTTTCTCTCAAATTTGCCGGAGCAAATACGTAAAAAAGCAATTCGGTCTCTATGTCGTGGGTCTAAGTTTGCATGAATTTTAAAAATAAATCCACTCAGTTTTGGCATTTCGGGCTGAATTTCTTTTTCATCGGTAAATCTAGGCTGGGGCAGGGGGGCTATTTCTATAAAGGTTTCCAATAATTCTTGTACCCCGAAATTATTCAACGCACTACCAAAAAATACGGGAGCCACTTGGCCTTTTAAATATTCTTCTCTTTTGAAAGGTTCATATACCCCTTCTATTAGTTCAATATCTTCTTTTAACTTTTTTGCATACCGTTCTTCAATTAAACTTTCTAATTGCGGGTCAGATAGATCTTTTATAGTAATTACGTCTTCTTCTATTTTTGTTTTGTTTGCAGAGAAGAGATTAAGATATTTCTTGTAGATATTGTAAACACCTTTAAACGAAAAACCCATACTGATAGGCCATGTTAACGGCCGAACGCGAATATTTAATTTTTGCTCCAGTTCGTCCATTAAGTCAAAAGGCTCCTTTCCCTCTCTATCCATTTTATTCACAAAAATGATTACGGGGGTATTTCGCATTCGACAAACCTCCATTAGTTTTTCAGTTTGGGTTTCTACTCCGTTAGCACAGTCAATTACCAAAATTACACTATCTACCGCAGTAAGGGTACGGTAAGTGTCTTCGGCAAAGTCTTTATGGCCGGGCGTATCAAGCAAATTAATTTGAGTTCCTTCATAGTTAAAAGCCATTACCGATGTAGCTACAGAAATACCTCTTTGCCTTTCTATTTCCATAAAATCGGAGGTGGCTGTTTTTTTAATTTTATTAGATTTTACAGCACCTGCAGTTTGAATGGCACCACCGAAAAGTAGTAGTTTTTCGGTTAGTGTAGTTTTACCTGCATCAGGGTGACTAATTATTCCAAAGGTCTTTCTTTTCTTTATCTCTTCCTGTAAACTTCCCATTTCATTTTTTTGCGAAAGTAAGATTTTTTAAGGTCGAAATTTTTAGTGTAATAAAGATGTTCTTGTTTTTTTATATTGTAAATATTTGAAAATTAGTGTATTATTTTTTTTATTAAAAACATAGTACAATTCCAAATTAGTTCTACATTTGCCCACCTTAATCTAAAAAAAAACAACTATGAAAAAAGTAATTTTAGCTTCTTTAATTTTAGGAGCATTTATTGTTTCTTGTGGCCCTAGCCAAGAAGAATTAGACAGACAACAAGCTATTCAAGACTCTTTGCGTTTAGATTCTATCGCAAAAGTTGAAGCTGCTGCTGCTGCTGAAGCCGCTGCACAAGCTGCTGCCGATTCTGCTGCTGCTGCTGAAGCTGCTGCCAAAGCTGCTGCTGATTCTGCTGCTGCCGCTGCTGCCGCTCCTGTTAAAAAGTAAAAAGAGCAATTTATTAAATAAAAAAGGCGGCTATCAGTCGCCTTTTTTATTTAATAAAAATACCATCTTTCATTTCCAATTTTCTATCAGCCATATTTGCTAAATCGGTATTGTGTGTAACGATTACAAAAGTTTGTTTAAACTTTTCTCTTAGCATAAAAAACAAGGTATGCATTTCATTAGCCGAATGGGAATCCAAATTCCCGGTTGGTTCATCGGCAAAGATTACAGCCGGATTGTTTATTAAAGCCCTAGCAACAGCCACTCTTTGTTGTTCTCCACCCGACAACTCATTTGGCTTATGGTGTTTTCTGTGCAGAAGTCCCATGTAGGCTAAAAGTTCCTCCGCCTTTAACTCTGCCTCCCTTTTTGAAGTATTGGCAATGAATGCAGGAATACAAATATTTTCTATAGCAGTGAATTCAGGTAGCAGATGATGGAACTGAAATACAAACCCTATATTTTTATTTCTAAAAGAAGCCAACTCTTTTTCCTTTAAATTTTTTATTGCAGTTTCTTTTATTATTAATTCACCACTATCAGGTTTGTCAAGTGTACCAAGTATTTGAAGAAAGGTGGTTTTTCCTGCACCGGAGGCTCCTACAATGGAAATAACTTCAGCTTCGGCAATGGATATATCTACTCCTTTTAACACCTCTAACGAGCCGTATTTTTTGTGTATGTTAATTGCTTTTATCAAGGATTTTTTTTGCGAAAATACTTATTTTAAAAACCAAAAGTGGAATATCTGTAACGATGTTGTAAAAAGCGTTTGTTTATAAATTCAAAAGGTCTATTTTTGGAGCAACAAACTAAATCTATTATGAATATTCACGAATATCAATCAAAAGAAGTGTTAAAAGGTTTTGGAGTGGCTATACAAGAAGGTATTGTGGCCGATACACCGGAAAAAGCCGTTGATGCAGCAAAAAAATTAAGCGAACTAACCGGTACCACATGGTGGGTTGTAAAAGCACAAATTCATGCCGGAGGAAGAGGAAAAGGAGGAGGGGTAAAGTTGGCAAAATCGTTGGAAGAGGTAAAGGAATTGTCTTCAAAAATATTAGGAATGAATTTGATTACCCCACAAACCGGACCTGAAGGAAAGTTGGTTAGAAAAGTTCTGATTGCCCAAGACGTATACTACCCGGGTGCTTCAAAACCTGCAGAATTCTATATGAGCGTTTTGTTAAATCGTTCCACGGGAAGAAACATCATTATGTATTCAACCGAAGGAGGAATGGATATTGAGGCGGTTGCCGAAAAAACGCCACATCTTATTTTTAAGGAAGAAGTTGATCCAAAAACAGGGTTACTTCCTTTTCAGGCCAGAAAAATTGCTTTTAATCTTGGTCTTTCTGGTAATGCCTTTAAGGAAATGGTAAAATTTGTGAACGCACTCTATACGGCCTATGAAAAAACAGATTCATCGCTTTTTGAAATAAATCCTGTTTTAAAAACCTCTGATGATAAAATTATTGCAGTAGACGCAAAAGTAAATTTAGACGAAAATGCCCTATTTCGTCACCCCGATTTATTTGCTCTTCGCGATATATATGAAGAAGACCCCACTGAAGTGGAAGCTGGAGAAGCAAATCTGAACTATGTAAAACTCGATGGAAACGTGGGATGTATGGTAAATGGAGCAGGATTAGCTATGGCTACCATGGATATTATTAAACTATCGGGAGGAGAACCCGCTAATTTCCTTGATGTAGGAGGAACCGCCAATGCGGAGCGTGTTGAAAAAGCTTTCAGAATAATACTAAAAGATCCCAATGTTAAAGCAATTCTAGTGAATATTTTTGGAGGAATCGTACGCTGCGACCGTGTAGCTCAAGGTATTGTAGACGCCTATAAAAATATAGGTAATATTCAAGTTCCTATTATTGTTCGTTTGCAAGGAACAAATGCGGAAGAAGCAAAGAAAATTATAGAGCAATCCGGTTTAAAAGTTCTCTCTGCCATTTTACTAGAAGAAGCAGCCCAAAAAGTAAAAGAAGTTTTAGCCTAAACATTTCATACTGTATTTAATAAAAAAAAGGAAATCGAGCATTTCCTTTTTTTTATTTCCATTCATTTATAACCTTTTGAAGCGTTAATCGTAAAAGGCCAAACCTAGTTCTAAATTTAACCATTATGAAGAAATTATACTTCTTACTTGTTCTTCCGCTTATTTCATTAACACTTGTAGCACAAAATGATGCGGCTCTCTCGCTTCCTAATGGAAACATTTTATCGCCAGTGAGCGGGTGTGGATTGACTAATGCGGAAACGGTTACAGTTCGGATTTTTAATTTCGGTCCGGGTACAATCAATGCTAATTTCGATGTTAGCTTCAATATTGTAGGGCCAATCAACTCTTCTGCCACAGAAACTGTAGTGGGGCCAAGTATTCCACAAAATACGTTTATGGATTACACTTTTACGGCCACAGCCGATTTATCAACTTCAGGAGTATATACCATGTCGGCCACAGTTACGTTAGCGGGAGACCCTGTTTCCGGTAATGATACCTATTCCGGTTTTGTAATAACAAATACCCCTTCTTCAGTGGGCGGCACCGTTAACTCCAGTACAAACGTATGTTATAACAGTAACAGTGGCATGCTTACATTGGTTGGATATACCGGAAACATTTTAAACTGGGAATTTTCGACCGATGGAGGAAGTACTTGGATTAATATTTCAAATACATCAAATACACAATCCTACTTAAATATTACCACCACCACCCAATATAGGGCACTGGTTCAAAACGGAAGTTGCCCAGCAGCAGCAGCTGTGCCTGCTATACTTACCGTTGATCCTACTACAGTGGGTGGCACTGTATCTCCTAATGCTACGGTATGTGCTACAGGAAATGCAGGGAGTGTAAATTTAACAGGCAAAGTGGGAAGCGTACTTTGGTGGGAATATTCTGATGATGGAGGAAGCACATGGAATGTAATAGCAAATACAAGCACCACACAATCCTATTTAAATTTAATTGTTACCACTCGTTACAGGGCGAGAGTACAAAGCGGATCTTGTGCTGCAGCATATTCTTCACAAGCTATTATAACAGTAAACAATCCTCCGGTAGGGGGAACTGTAAACTCAAGTACTACTGTGTGTGCATCAGGGAACTCTGGAATTCTTGTTTTAACAGGGCATGCAGGAACAGTAAGTCGTTGGGAGTACTCGGATAACTTTGGAATGAGTTGGACGAATATTGCAAATACCACCACCACCCAAGGTTTTAATAACCTTACACAAACTAGGTGGTACAGGGCTTTAATTATCAGAAATCCTTGTCCTTCCACTTATTCATTGGTAGCAGAAATTACGGTAGATCCTGTTTCGGTAGGAGGTACCGTTTCTTTAAGTGATACCGTATGCGTTACCTCAAATGCTGGAACACTAACACTATCGGGAGAAACAGGAACCATTTTAAATTGGGAATATTCTATTGATGGTGGCTCTGTTTGGAATAATATTGTAAATAATACCAATTCAGAAAATTACACTAATCTAACTGTTACCACTCGGTATAGGGTATTGGTGCAAAGCGGAATTTGTCCTGCAGCCTATTCAAATCAAGCCATTATTACGGTAGATTCTTCTACTATAGGAGGAATTGTATATGGCTCTACTACTGTTTGCAGTGGAGTAAATGCAGGTGTATTAACACTAAGTGGAGAACGGGGTAGTATCTTATTCTGGCAGCAATCTACCGACTTTGGTGGCACCTGGGTTAATATACCCAACACAACCAATAATCAACCTTTCTCCAATTTAATAACAGAAACTTGGTATAGAGCCATGGTTCAAAATGGAGCATGTGATGTCGATTCTTCTTCCATTGCTATTGTTTACGTTGATGCTCCTACCATTCCTGGTGTTGTAAATTCAAGTGCAACAGTATGTGCAGGAAATAATTCAGGAATTTTAAATTTAACAGGAAATACTGGAAGTGTTGTAAACTGGGAAGTTTCAAGTGATGGAGGAAACACCTGGTACACTTTGTCTAATACAACAACCAGTCAGGCGTATAATAATTTAAATACAACCACCGAATATAGAGTGTTGGTTAAAAGTGGCGTTTGCCCTGCTGTTACTTCTGGTTCAGCAATTATAACGGTTGATCCTATGTCTGATGCAGGGTTTATTACCGGAGCTATTGCCGGTTGTAGTGCCTCTAATTCCGGATTATTGGTGTTAAATAATTATTTTGGTTCAATTACCGACTGGGAAGAATCAACTGATGGAGGAAATACCTGGGCATCTTTGTCTAATACCAATTCAACTCAATCTTATTTAAACTTATTAGACACTACTTGGTATAGAGCTATTGTTCAAAGTGGAACATGCTCACCAGACACATCAGATGCTATTATGGTGGTTGTGTATCCAAAGCCAATTGCGGGTTTTATGGTAGATACCGTTTGTTTGGGTGATACAACCTATTTTGTAAACCAATCTAGCGTAGCTTCCGGAAATATTTTGTTTTACTTATGGAATTTTGGAGATAACAATTCTTCTGTAACATCTAACCCTTATAATATATACAAAAACTCGGGTACCTTTAACGTAGAGCTTGTAATCATAAGCGATAAAAGTTGCTCTGATACAATTGTTCAGAGTGTAGTTGTAAACGCTTTGCCAGATGCAACTATTACACCCGATGGTCCAACCTCTCTTTGTTTTGGTTATACGGTAACACTTAACGCAGAACCCGGATTACTGTATTTATGGAGCGATCTGTCAACGGATTCGTTTTTAGTTGCAAATACAACAGGTACTTACCTATTAATGGTAACAGATACTTTAACAGGTTGTGTTAATTCTTCATCGATCGATATTACCATTTTTCCGGCAATGCAAACCAAGGCAGGAACAGACACAACCATAAGTTTGGGTAAAAATGTAGAGTTATTTGCTTCGGGTGGAGTAAGTTATTCATGGTTACCACCCGAAACATTGTCTAATCCATTTTCATCAGCACCCATTGCAAGCCCGAAAGAAAACACCACCTATACTGCGTATATTACCGATATAAATGGGTGTGTAGATTCTCACAAAGTAGAAGTAAAAGTAGAGGCAGATTTTTATCTTGATATTACTAATCTTATTACCCCTAATGGAGATGGATTTAACGACACATGGTTTATTGGTAATATTTTAAATTACCCTAATAACAAAGTACAAATATTTAACCGATACGGAAATTTAGTATTCTCATCCGATTCGTATAAAAACGAGTGGGGGGGAACATATAACAGTAAATTACTTCCGGACGGAACTTACTATTATGTATTAGATATAAACAGCGGAGAAAAAATTTATAAAGGGGCTATAACTCTATTAAAACAAGAGTAAATAATACCCTAAGGAAGAGAGAATAGTTTAATTAAAAAATGATGATTATGAAAAAATATACCTCCCTAACGGCTGCACTATTAATAGGTCATTTAATTTTTGCACAACAAGTGCCCATGTTTACGCAGTATTACACCAACCCTTTGTTGTATAATCCTGCATTAACAGGTACAAGTGAATTGATAAATGCAACCGTTTTACACCGCACACAATGGAATAATATGCCCGGGGCACCCGTGAACACAGCACTTACTATTGATGGGCCATTTAAGGAAAAGAAAATAGGTATAGGGCTTGGTATTTTCAATGAAAACACAGATATGTTGAGCCGGCTAAGTGTAATGACTAATTACTCATATCGATTGAATGTAAACGATGACAGTTATGTTTTATTCGGATTATCTTTAGGTGTAAACGATAATAGAATAGACTTTTCCAAAGCAAGTGTGAAAGACAAGAATGATCCTTATTTATTTTCTCAGGCTCAACGTAAAGCTTCTTTTGATGCAACTTTTGGTGCTGCTTACATTTGGAAAGATTTGGAATTTTCTTTGGCAGTTCCGCAGTTAATGGGTAACAAAGTAAAATTTTCTAATTACGATACCCGCTCATTTTATGCTATACATAGGCATTATATGGCTTCGTTAAAATACAATTACGTAATAAACGAAGAGAAGGGCTTGTCTGTATCGCCTCTTGCTGTGGTAAGATATGCACCCTCTGTTCCTATCCAGTTTGACATCAACGCTGTATTAAATTGGCAGAAGTATGGTTGGTTTGCATTGGCCTATAAAAGCGGAAATGCTATTGGTATAAATTTAGGAGCCAGAGTGTTTGATAATCTCTCGGCCGGTTATGCATACGATATTTCTATTGGAAAAATCGGTTCCTATCCTGGAGCTACACATGAGATAATGTTTCGATACAGTTTCGGAAAGTCATCTGCAGAGACTCCTGTTAATTCCTCCGCAGAGGTTAGTGATTTGCAGAATAAATTAACTGAAAGCGAAAACAGAATTACTAAAAATGAAGAAGAGATAGCTAAACTAAAACAACAGCTTGAAGAGAAAAAAAATGAGTCGCAAACACCTACAAATAATACCGAAAATACAAACGACAACAATAACAATAACACACCTCCTGCTAATAATGATGATAAGTTATTTAAAAAGGATTTTAGTGATGATTTTGTAGATGATAATGGAGTGCAGATGGAAAAGGGTTATTTTGTGGTAGTAGGTTCTTTTAAAAATAAGGCGAATGCAAAAAATGCTACTCAGCTTCTTCAGAAAAAAGGCTTAGATGCCAAATGGATATTAAATTTTAAAAAGGAGTTTATAAATGTTTATATCTCTAAACCAACCACAAGAGAACAGGCTATAGAAGATGTAAACAAAGCAAGAACAGATTATCCTGATGCATGGATATTAGAACTAGAATAGGGAAGAAGAAGTAAAATAAAAAAGGGGCTTCTAGCCCCTTTTTTATTTTTATGGACAAGAGTAATTATTCCTTGTCTTTCTTTTTTGCAGTAGTTTTTTTGGTAGTAGTTTTTTTATCGGCTACTTTTTTAGTGGTTTCCTTTTTAGCAGTTACTTTTTTGGTTTCGGCCTTTTCTGGTTTAACTACTTTTTCTGTCTTTTCTTTTGTTGTCGTTTTCTTGGTTGTCACTTTTTTTGTAACCGCCTTTGGAGTTTCTTCTTGTTTTACAACAGGAGCAAACACTTTTTTAATGGTTGCTTTTTTTCCTTTTCTGCGTTTTTTAGCTTTTCTACTTCTGGTTACACCAAAAGAGCCAAGTGCAATTTTTCCTTTTCTGGATTTTTTATCGCCTTTTCCCATAGAATTTGTGTGGTTTATAGATTAATAAATTTTGGCAAATATATAAATTAAAGTTTGTTTATAACTGAGTTTCAGAGAACTGTTTTATTAGTAAGTGTGGTTTTTTTAAAGTTTTTTTGGCCCAGGTTATTAATTGTTCTGTTTGTTCTTCTTTTGTGAGTTGCCATGGAATACTTGATTCGCGTAGCATTGTACTTAAATGATACATAATAATAGAAGCCGAAACGGAAATATTAAAGCTTTCGGTAAAACCAAACATAGGTATAGTAACAAACTCATCGGCATTAGAGAGAACATCTTCAGAGAGTCCTTTTTTCTCTGTGCCCAAAAATAAGGCACATTTACCGGCTTCTAAATTAAACAGAGAAAGAGTATTCGCATTTTTATGAGGAGAGGTTGCAACAATGCGGTATCCTTTTTCTTTTAGAGTATGAATACATTTAATTGAATTGTTTCTTTCTTTATTATATTTAAAAATATTTACCCACTGATTTGCCCCCAAGGCTACATCGGGGTTGATGCGGTATTTGTTCTTGTTTTCTATAATGTGTAGGTCTTGCACCCCAAAGCAATCGCATGTCCTTATTACCGCACTTGCATTCTGTGGTTGAAAAATATCTTCTAGCACTACGGTTATATAATTGGTGCGATTTTTTATGTTCTGCATAAAAAGTTCTTTTCGGTTGTCGTTTACAAACCGAAAAAGAAATTCCAGTAAAGCGGTATTGTTTTGTGGCATAGTACGAAAATAAAAAAGGCTTTCCATATTGGAAAGCCTTTTTTAAGAATGTGGCAAAAATTATTTGTTCACTTTTCCGGCAAGTTCTGCACCTGCTTTGAAACGAACTACTTTTTTTGCAGCAATTTTGATTTCTTTTCCAGTTTGTGGGTTACGGCCTTTGCGGGCTGCACGTTTGTTAACTGAGAAAGAACCAAAACCTACAAGAGCGATTCTGTCGCCTTTTCTTAAGGCAGAAGAAGTTTGGTTTACGAACGCATCTAGCGCACGTTTTGCATCTGCTTTAGAAAGTTTAGATTCTTTAGCAATTGCTTCGATTAATTCAGCTTTGTTCATAGCTTTTTTGTTTTTTTAGTTAAACATTAATTTAATTGGTGCTGTGAAGCGAGAACAAATTTATATGAAATGATAAGCTATACAAGAGGTGGCGTATAAAAAGTGCCTATTTTGTTAATAAATTGGGGGTTTTGTTAATAAGTGAACGCTAAAACCCTTTAAAAATGGGGGTTATGCGGTTTATTCTATCTGTACTCTGTCTGTACCGTCAAATTCTGGCGACTGTATGGACAATACTTTTAACGGAATTTTTGATGTGGTTTTTACGCTATGAACATGGTGAGGAGGAATGATAAGAAAAGAACCCTCATTTAATATATGTGTAATTCCTTCAATATTCATTTCGGCAGAACCTTCTAACACCAAAATATTTTCGGTGTGGAAAAGGTGTTTGTGAGGCTTTACCTCTTTTTTAATCCAA
Organism: Flavobacteriales bacterium; assembly: GCA_905339165.1. Classification (GTDB taxonomy): domain Bacteria; phylum Bacteroidota; class Bacteroidia; order Flavobacteriales_E; family Vicingaceae; genus BCD5. Next base: position 186,378 of record CAJPFH010000005.1, on the reverse strand, counting down.
ATAATAAAAGAGGAAGAAAGGGAGTCGCTAAAAAGTTTTTCGATTAGAATATTTTCAAATTCTTTTGGTGGAGTTAGGGTATAGATATTGGCTTTATTTTGTGCCATCATGTTACCCGAAAGGATATAAATGAATAGCAAAAGAGTATAATAACGAGGTATCATCATTCGTTTATTATTGAGTATTTCGAAAAATCTGTTCCTTTTAAAAATTCTTTAACCGATAATCGTTTTTTTCCTTCTAACTGAAGTTCTTCAATTTGAATGTATCCGAGGGAGGAATAGATATGTAAATAAGATTTATTATCGGTTTCTATTTTGCCAACCGGAGAAGGGGTTGGGGGTAAAGAAAAAACAGCTTTATATATTTTAAGCAGAACAATTGTACCGGAATGGTTTTCCTTTAGTAATGTAAAGGCTCCCGGAAAGGGGCTTAAACCTCTTATTAGGTTATTTATTTTTTCTGCAGAGAGTGTCCAATTTATTTTACAATTTTCTTTAAAAATTTTAGGGGCTATTTTCAATTCGGCATTTAACAATATATTTTTTTGATTAATGGGATTTATTTTTCCTGATTCTATTTGTTTTACTGTTTCCAACACTAAGTTTGCTCCAATAATTTTTAATTTATCGTGTAAATCGCCCGCAGTTTCATTGGCCAGAATGGGTACTTTTTGTTGAAGAATAATTTTTCCGGTATCGATTTCGTGCTGTAAGAAAAAAGTAGTAAGCCCGGTTTCTTTTTCGCCATTAATAATAGCCCAATTTATGGGGGCTGCCCCACGGTACTGCGGAAGAAGAGAAGCGTGTAGGTTAAAAGTGCCTAATGGGGGCATTGCCCATACTACTTCCGGCAACATCCGGAAGGCTACTACAATTTGTAAATCGGCTTCAAGTTCTTTTAACTCATCTATAAATTTTAAATCTTTTAAATGAGTGGGTTGTAATATTTTCAGATTAATTTCTTGTGCATATTTTTTTACTGCCGAAGGGGTAAGTTTATATCCTCTTCCTGCAGGCTTGTCAGGAGCGGTAACTACGGCTACTATATTACAATGATTTTTGATTAATTTTTTTAGAGATTCCACCGCAAATTCCGGTGTGCCCATAAATATAATACGCATTGGTTTATTCATTCTCCTATAGTTGAGCTGTTTTCCATTTTTTTCTGCGAATATACCCTGCCGATAAAATGCCAAATACAGTAAAGTATACAAACTCTGCACTCCATGCCATTTCAACGCTGCTTTTTAATATTTCAACAAAATAATAGGTAAAGAGCAAATATACAAAAATGCTTATAGCCTCTATGGCTAATGAATGAAGCGTTTTTCCGGTGCCGGTAATAGCATTAAAGTGCATCATAGCAAAAGAAAAAAGAAACATGGAGGCACTGATAATATATAATGTCTTTACCGATGCATTTACTAAGTCTGTATCGGTTGTAAAAAAAGATAAAATTTCGGTAGTAAAGAGCACGTTAATAAATAGCATTATAATATTCCAAATAAAAGATATAGTAACGGTTCTATTAATAAGTTTTAATATATGTTGTGTTTCATTCTGACCAATTAAATTACTGGTAAGAGTATTAGTGCAAACAGCCATACCGAATATAGGAATCATGGCAAACATATAAATACTGCGAATAATATGGGAAACAGCCAACGCTCTTTCTCCCAAATGTTCTACGATGCTAAAAAAAGCATACCACGAAGCCAGAGAAATAAAACTCTGTACCATTATTGGGCCTCCTGTTTTAATAATTCGAAATAAAATATACGGTGAAAGCGAATTTATTTTAAAAGTAAATAATTGGTACTCTTTTGCTTTAACAAATAGAAAGGTATAGATAAGAAACAAAGCGGTAGAGAATGCTTCAGATGCCACAGAGGCAAGGGCGGCTCCTTTTACACCCATTTCCGGAAATCCCCATTTGCCGAAAATAAGCACATAATCTAAAAATATATTAAGTAATACGGTAAGCGGTGTGCTAAAAGATAAAATTTTAGTTTTTGTGGTGCCAATGTAAAAGGCCATAAAAGCCACATTTGTATATGTAAAAAATAACCCGAATACTCTATACTGCATAAAATCGTTTGAAATCTCTAAAATAGATTCAGAGTGTATGATTTTTGAAAAAAAAGCAGCAGAGAAATTTTTAATGACCAGAAAAAAGATAAGAGAAAGAGGAATTAGCATATACCATGTGTGGTGTACCAACGGTCCAATTTTATTATATTTTCTTTCTCCGTTTCTCCTACCTATAATAATTTGTGTTCCGGTTCCTAAACCCATGCCCAAATGGGTAAGCACAAAGTACAATAAACCCGCATTTCCAACAGCACCTATTGAAGCTTCGCTTACTCTGCCTAAAAACGCGGTATCGGTAATTTGTAGTATAGCCGTAGAAAAACCACTGATAACGATAGGAAGTGCAATGCGAAATATATTTGAATACGATATGTCTTGTTTACTGTTTAACACAAAATTTATTCGATATACAGAACCAGTCCTTTTAAATAGGAACCCTCCGGGTGAAATATAGAAGTAGGATGGTCTTTAGGTTGGTGCAGATGGTGTATAATTTTTATATTTCTTCCGGATTCAATGGCAGCCGAAGTAACAATACCTTTAAAAAGAGGCATGTCAATAATTTGAGAACATGAAAAAGTGAATAACAATCCTTTGGATTTCGCTTTTTCTATACCTGCGATATTTAATCGTTTGTACCCTTGTATGGCATTATGTTTACTTTTTATGTTTTTTGCAAAGGCAGGAGGGTCTAGCACAACGATATCGTATTGGCTCGAATTTTTTAAAAAACGAAGCGTGTCTTCTGTGTACGAAATATGATTAGACAAACCGTTTAGCTCAATATTGCGGTTGGTTAATTCTATGGCTGTAGCAGAGCTATCCACTGAGTGTACTTCAGAGGCTCCTGCACTGAGAGCATATACCGAAAAGCCTCCCGAATAACAAAAAGTATTCAGAATTTTTTTTTCAAAGGCGTATTGCTTTAACAGATTTCTATGGTCTCGTTGATCAATAAAAAAGCCTGTTTTTTGGCCTTTTTCCCAGTCTACATAAAATTTTAAATTGTTTTCGGTAACATAGTTTTCCGATTTGTTTCCAAAAAGGTATGCGTTGGAGGTGTTGCTTTGTTTAGAGTGTAATGTTTCCGCACTCTTATCGAAAACAGCGGTTAATTTTTCTCCGTATATTTCTTTTAAAATTTCGGCAAACTCAGCAACGTGCCTGTGCATGCCCAGTGCGTGACATTGAATTACGGCCGTTCCATTATAAAAATCAATTATTAATCCTGGTAATTCATCAGCTTCGGCATAAACTAAGCGATACACATTAGTAACAGAACTATGGGTTAAACCTACTAATTTCCTTAATTCGTATGCTTTTAGTATTTTTTGTTTCCAAAAAGGATAATGAATAACCGACTGAGTAAAAGAAAAAATTCTAACGGCAATACTGCCCGAGTAAAAGTGGCCGGTAGCAAGGTATTGCCCCTTATCTGAATACACCTCAACAATATCTCCGTCATTGATTTCACTATCTACTTCAATTTTTTTTATAGCTCCGGAAAATATCCATGGGTGCTTTCGGAGTACAGACGATTCTTTTTTACAGTGCAATACAACTTTTGAATAATTCATTATTAAGAGTAAATTTAATTGATGCTGCAAAGTAATCAATAGCTTTTTACATAATAACGAAACAAGTTAGCGGGGTTAAAAATAAATGCATAAAATTTATTGTTAACATTAAAATAAATTTTGCTCATAACTTTAAAAAGACAATTACCAATAAACAAAACAACACCATTACTTTCGTACAGTTAAAATGATGTTATGAGGTTTGCTGCTGTAGATATAGGTTCTAATGCGGTACGTTTGCTTTTTAGCGAAGTGTACACTGTAAAGAACAAACCTTTATTGAAAAAAATTACTCTAATTCGTCTTCCTCTGCGATTAGGAGAAGATGCCTTTAGTCGAAAAAGTATTTCTGAAGAAATGGCCGTTAAACTCGAAAAAGCTTTTGTTTCATTTAAAAATTTGTGTGAGGTTTATAATGTGGTATCTTATAGGGCATGTGCTACTTCGGCTATGAGAGAAGCTTTAAACGGAGAAGAAATTATTGATAAAATTAAAAGCAGTACAGGAATAAAAATTGAAATAATAAATGGAAAATTAGAAGCCGAATTGATTTATTCTACCCATGTAGCTGAAGAAATAGATGAAAAAGGCTGTTATTTATATGTTGATGTAGGTGGAGGAAGTACCGAAATTACTCTTTTTAACAAGGGAAAAATTGAAGACTCATATTCTTTTAATATAGGCAGTGTACGTTTAAAAAACGATTTGGTAACCAAAGAAACCTGCATTGAAATGGAAGAATGGCTGAAGCAGATTAAGAAAAAATATAAACCTGATATGGCTATTGCAACCGGAGGCAACATTAATAAAATATATAAAATGTGCAATCTGAAAGATTATGCTTTGTTATCGGTAAAACAACTGAAAGAAAAGTGCGATTATTTGGAAAAATTTTCGGTAGAAGAAAGAATAAAGAAATTAGGCATGAGAGAAGACAGGGCAGATGTGATTGTGCCAGCATGTAACATTTATTTAGCAGTTGCAAAATGGGCAGAAATTAAAAACTTTTTTGTGCCAAAGTTGGGGTTGGCCGATGGAATCATCTATAACCTGTGGCAGGAACAACAAAAAAAAGGAGCGTAGTGCTCCTTTTTTGTCAACTTCTATTGCCATTATTTTTTTATGTGTCCGAGTATTTTTTCAACGCTTTCTTTTGCGTCACCATAAAGCATCTCGGTATTTGGTTTATAAAATAGAGGATTTTCTACACCGGCATATCCTACTGCCATAGAGCGTTTCATAACAATCACTGTTTGAGCTTTCCATGCCTCAATAACAGGCATACCATAAATAGGGCTGCTTGGGTCGTCTTGGGCACCCGGGTTTACTACATCATTGGCTCCTATAACCATTACTACATCTGTGTCGGGCATATCTTCGTTAATTTCGTCCATCTCTAACACAATATCGTAGGGTACATTGGCTTCTGCCAGCAACACATTCATGTGTCCTGGCAAACGACCGGCTACCGGATGAATAGCAAAACGTACTAGTTTTCCATCTTTTCTCAAGCATTGCACCATTTCGTAAATAGGGTATTGTGCTTTAGCCACAGCCATTCCGTACCCTGGCACAATAACAATAGATTTGGCTTCTTTTAATAAACCGGCAACAGCTTCGTGATCTAAAGAAGTTACTTCACCCTCTATTGCCTGTGCTGTTCCAACGGCCACATCGCCAAATCCTCCAAAAATAACAGAGAGAAAAGAGCGATTCATAGCCTTACACATTATAATGGAAAGAATAGCTCCAGAACTTCCTACCAAGGCTCCTGTAACAATAAGTAAATCGTTACCTAGCATAAAACCGGCTGCCGAAGCAGCCCAACCCGAATATGAATTTAGCATTGAAACCACTACCGGCATATCAGCTCCGCCTATTGCCATTACTAACATAATACCAATAAAGCATGCTATCGCGGTCATAATGTACAAATAAATCATACCCTCGCTTGCTGTAGCCGTTGTAAATAATATACCCATTACCACACAAACAATAGCAAGTATTACATTTACCGCATGGCGTCCCGGATATAAAAGAGGTTTGCTTCTTATTTTACCTTCCAATTTTCCCCACGCAATAATAGAACCTGTAAAGGTAATGGCTCCAATAAAAATTCCAATGTAAACTTCTACTAAATGAATAGTATGTTCTGCTCCTGTAATGGTTTGGGTGGAAGGATCGAGGTAAGAACCAAAGCCCACTAAAACAGCCGCTAAACCTACAAAGCTATGCAGAATAGCTACCAGCTGGGGCATAGAGGTCATTTCTACTTTCCTTGCGAGTAAAATTCCGATGACAGAGGCCACTGCAATTGCGGCAATAATGTAAATGTGGCCTGCCACTTCTTTTCCAAGAACGGTGGCTATAATGGCAATAAACATTCCTACTATTCCATAAAATACACCGCGTTTTGCCGACTCCTGAGAGGATAGACCCCCTAAACTAAGTATGAATAAAATACTTGCAAATAAATATGCCGCTATCTGAATTTCCTTTACTATCATACGTTCTATTTTTTAAACATTTTCAACATTCTGTGAGTAACTAAGAATCCGCCAACAATATTGATGCTGGCTACTAAAATGGCAATAAATGCCAAGAGGGTCATTGGATTTGATAAATCATCGGTGGTTTGAAGTAACCCTCCAACAATGATGATACCGCTGATGGCATTTGTAACCGCCATTAAGGGGGTGTGTAAGGAGTGCGAAACATTCCATATTACTTGCCAACCCACAAAAACGGCTAATACAAATACGGTAAAATGTTGCATAAATTCACCGGGGGCAAATAACCCTAAGAGGTATAAAAATAAACCAATAAGGGCTAGCTTAATCAGCATGGAAAGGGTTGTTTTTTTTGCTTTTTCGGCTTCTGCCATTTTTATTTCTTCGGAACTGAGTTCTTGTTTAGTGGTTTTTGGTTTTTGTGGGCTTACCGGAAGTGGCTTGGGTGGCCAGTTGATGGCTCCATTGTAGGTAACCATTGCTCTCGAAATAACATCGTCTTCCATATTGATGTTAAACTTTTCGGCTTTACCCATATCATCTAACAAGTGGCACAAGTTGTTTCCGTAAAGTTGTGAGGCCTGATTGGGTAATTGGTTTAATTTGCCGACAATCGTAACTCCATTATCGGTTGTATAAATTTCATTAGGTTTGGTTAGAACGCAATTTCCTCCGCTGGAGGCGGCCAAATCTACAATTACCGAGCCTGGTTTCATGGCAGCTACATGATAATCTAAAATAAGTTTCGGAGCATCTTTTCCCGGAATTTGGGCGGTAGTAATAATAATATTAACTTCGGCTGCTTGTTCGGCAAATAATTTCATTTCGGCTTCTATAAATTCTTTACTCATTTCTTTAGAGTAGCCGGAAGAGGTGGCTCCATCTTCATCTATTTCTACGGTAAGAAACTGGGCGCCCATAGATTCTATTTGCTCTGCTACTTCTTTTCTAGTATCAAAAGCCCTTACAATTGCACCCAGTGAGTTAGCCACTCCAATGGCAGCCAAACCGGCTACACCTGCACCAATTACAAGGATTTTGGCTGGTTCTACTTTTCCGGCAGCTGTAATTTGCCCGTTTAAAAATCGTCCGTAATAATTTGCTCCTTCTATTACTGCACGGTATCCGGCAATGTTGGCCATAGAAGATAAAACATCCATTTTTTGAGCTCTGGAAATGCGAGGAATAGCATCCATTGCAATAGCGTTCACTTTTTTATCGGCTAGTTTTTGTAATAATTCGGGGTGTTGAGCAGGCCATAAATAGCTAAGCATAACCAGGCCTTCTCTCATTAAATCTACTTCTTCGTTGGAGGGCTTTAATACTTTTAAAACAATATCGGATTGGCCATAAATTTCGGAGGCACTTTGAACTATTTTTGCTCCGGCTTCTTCAAATTCTTTATCGGAAAAATTTGCTTTTGCTCCGGCATTTTTCTGAATAAGAACTTCAAAGCCCTGTTTTATTAATCTTTTAACAGTTTTGGGAGTGGCAGCAACTCGTAATTCATTGGGTGTTACTTCTGCCGGAATTCCAACTTTCATAATTTCTACTTTTTTAAGTATGTGCAATATTAGTTATACTTTTTTAAAGTTGCCAATGAGTTGGCTCTACAAAGTACTAAAATTTGAAGGAGGGTCGATGGATAGCCTAATTATCCTGATATCTGCAATTATTTCTTAGGTGGAATTTCGAATTGCTTGTCTAATTTTCTTTTTCTAACCTTTAAAGAAATAAGAATTTGATTCGCTTGTTTTCTGAGTTGAATCCATTCGTCAGAGAATTTGATAGAAAAATCATCCCATCGATCAGAAGATAATTGAGCAATTTTTTCGCGTAATGCCAGTATTTCAACAGCTTGTTGCTTATTTAAACAGTTGTTTTCTAATAAAAAATTGACATTGTTTGAGTGAAAGTATGACCAGTAATCATTTTCAGCTATTTCTATATTTTTGGCTAATTCTTTTGGATTATCCTTATACTCAATAGCAAATAAAATTAAGGTGTCTATTACATTGTTGTATGCTGTAATCAACTTGTTTTCTAGTTCACTTTTCGATTGAGTATAGATTTTATCTTCCACAAAACTATATTTGAATGCCTTCTACGAGAAAAAACAAGAATGGTTATTTTATAAAAAATATTCCTTGTTTTTTTATTAAATATATTTTTTGTACTTTGGTCGCTTAAAATTATGCTTTTTATGATAAAGAGAATACTGTTTATGGTGGCCGTTTCAATTGTATCCTTTTCGGCATGTAAGAAAAAAGTACCGGGTGATGATGAAATTGTAACCCAAATTCTTGGAACATGGGAGGGAAGCTATTCAACCGGAGAGGGGGTTCGCTTAGAACGTTCGGGAAAGAACAATAGTGCAGAACAAACTTTTACCTTTAATGAAGATGGAACTTATGATATTACCCGTGGCGAAGAGAGTTATGTGAGCGGTAAATCCTATTTCATTAAAAATGCTACGATTTATCTGCAACACCTTGATGAATTTTGGACAATAGAAAAATTGACTTCTAAACGTATGAAATTTATAGACCAAGACGGAAACGAGTTAAAATACAAGAAAAAATAAGCAGAGATATTTTTGGAAAGCCTTCCCTCATTAAGGAAGGCTTTTTTATTTATAAACCTAAGAAATGAGATTTCCGTTGCACATAAAAATACTGGTAGGATTAGTAATAGGGGTGCTGTGGGCTTTTATATCCTCTTGGTTAGGGTTTAGCGAATTTACAAATAATTGGATAGCCCCATTTGGCACTATTTTTATTAATCTTTTAAAATTAATTGCCGTTCCTCTTATTTTCTTCTCTATAATATGCGGCATTACAGGTTTATCCGATTTGTCTGTGTTAGGAAAGCTTGGCTTTCGCACGCTGTCCATCTACCTTATTACTACGGTGTTTTCTGTTTCTGTAGGTTTGTTAATGGTAAACGCTATTCAACCGGGAAAAACTATAGACGATGCAACTCGTATAGACAACCGAATTTCATACGAACTATGGGCTACAAAAGCAGGTAAAAGTAAAAACGATACCATTTGTTTTGTGTGTAATCAAAAATATAAAAGCAGGGTAGAAGAAGTAAAAAGAAACGAAGGTTTAAAACAAACCGATGATTTTGTTTCATCAAGAGTGGAGCTTGCTCAAAAAACAAAAAGTTCAGGACCTTTACAGCCATTGGTAGATATGGTGCCTTCGAATATAATACTTTCTTTATCTGACAATGGGTTAATGCTTCAGATAATCTTTTTTGCCATTTTTTTTGGAATATGTATGTTATTAGTGGGCAAAGAAAATGCAAAATCGATTATAGATTTTTGCAACGCAGGTAACTTCATTTTTCTTAAAATGGTAGATGTGGTAATGTTGGCAGCTCCATTTTTTGTGTTTGCTCTTTTAGCCGGAGTAGTAGCTAAAATGGCCGGAAACGATGTGTTTAAAATAGTAGAAATATTTAAAGGACTATTAAGCTATTCGTTGGTGGTAATTGTGGGTTTGTGTTTTATGGTATTTGTATTTTACCCTCTGCTCATTCATTTCTTTGCGAAGGGACAAAGTTTCAAAGGTTTTTTAAGAGGAATGGCACCTGCTCAACTTTTAGCTTTTTCTACAAGTTCTAGTGCGGCTACATTGCCGGTTACCATTGAGTGTGTGGAACAAAATCTAAAAGTAAAAAAAGAAATAAGCAGTTTTGTATTGCCTATTGGGGCTACTGTTAATATGGACGGCACCAGCTTGTATCAGGCGGTTGCGGTTGTTTTTTTAGCTCAGTTGCACTTAATAGAATTAAACATCGCTCAGCAACTTACCATTGTGCTTACCGCCACATTAGCTTCTATTGGTTCTGCAGCAGTGCCAAGTGCGGGTTTGGTTATGTTAATTATTGTGTTGGAATCGGTAGGCTTAAATCCGGCATGGATTGCTATTATTTTTCCGGTAGATCGTATCCTAGATATGTGCCGTACGGTAGTAAATATTACGGGTGATGGGGCTGTGGCAACGATTATCAATTCCTGGATAAAAGAAAAAGAAATAAAAGTAAATTAGTATATCTTTTTACGCATAGATTTTTCTTGCAAATATTGTATCGCATTTTGTAATAATTCAGCGTGTATTTTATTGTTCGAAAGACTGTCTATCCAGCAACCACAACCCATATTTATACAAATGCCTGAATCTTGTTTTTTTTGAAATTCGGAAATAGAACCAATAGTTAGCTTGTATCCGTTGTATTCACTCCATTTATACGCCAATACCTTATAGTAATACATTGCCAATTTTGTGCTGTCAATTATGGGGAGAGCGGATTCATTTAAACCTAATAAGGGAGGGCCATTCCAAAGAGTACAACTTATTGAGATATTTTTTTGCGAGTTCGGTAAATCCTTGAAAATAGGGTGCAAGGTATCTCTAATAGTGAGCTCGTTGTCCTTAATATTTTTTCGAATTAACAAAGGAAAAGAATCTACGAGGAATCCTATTTCATAGCTAGCTCCAACAGTTTGATAATTGGGTTGTTTTAAAGTGCTATCGTTCCACTGATTTGGAAGTTTTTGATTATTTTTTGCGAAAAGGATTTGTTTTCTTTTTAAGTCTAACCGAACAATATTATTCATAAAATGGTTGTTCGTAAAAAGAATATTGCCTCCGGAAGCAATAAAAAGATCTATATTTTTTCGCATTTGTGGCGATATAAAAGACATGTTTCCGTAAAACAAAAGCATTTTGGTTTTTTCAATTTGCTTGTAAAAAAGGATGTCTAAATCGGAGATGTAACCCACCTTGTATTTTTTCAAGTATTGGTTGGCAAATTGGGCAATGGTAAATTCGTAATCGGTAATAACTATAGGGCGATTAAAACTTAGTTGAACAGCTGCTTCGCTTTTTAGGGAATTGTGGGCAAAGAAACTTTTTCCTCCGGCATTAGAATGTGCTTGGTAGTTTAAATAGGGCACCACAATAAGCAAATCGGTTTGTTCGTTTATGGGTGGTTTTATTATAATCGGAATTTTGTTGTCTATTTGATAAATTCCACTTTCTTGTCCGCTTAAATAGATGCTGCCGGACATTTTATAACCAAAGCCATTTTTCCACGCTTTTTTCAGTGTGTCTTGTCTTATTCCAAGTATAGTAAAAGATTGAGAATGGTGGGTTGCAATGTTTTTAAGTTCTATGGTTCTTTGGTGGTTATTTACCACATCGTTTATAAAAAGTGTGCAATTTTCATTGGAAAAAAATGAGGGCTTGTTTGCATAGCCATCAATAATAGGAACAGAACTAAATTCAAGGGTTGAAAAAACGTAAATAATCAGAGAGAATATTAACCCCAATTTAATTAGCTTTAACTTTGCGTTTTTAGTATCTGTCATTATTTTGATTAAAAAACTGCAACATATTCATTTGTATGCTACGCCATTGTTAGCATTTCTAATTCCTTTACACAAGCACTTAGTTCCAGCAATGGTTGTGTTATGGATTATAAGTGTATTACCCTTATTGGATTTTTCTGCTCTAAAAAGTCAGTTCAAAAGTAATCGCTTTTTGCTATTATTTATATTATTTTATTTTTGGCATTTTATCGGAGTGCTTTATTCTAATAATAAAGAGGCTGCCTTATTTGATTTAGAAGTAAAGTTAAGTTTGTGTGTACTGCCTCTTTTTTTTATTGCCATACCCTATAATAAGGTTGTTTTTATTCAAAGTCTTAAAGCATTTGTTGAAGGGTGCACTGCTGCTTTACTGATATGTATTTTACAGGCAGCCTATTCTTTTTATTATACCCAACAAGCTTCTTCTTTTTTTTACACCGAGTTATCTTATTTTCATCATCCTAGTTATGCATCACTTTATGCAATGTTTGCCATTGTACTGTTGGCAGAAGGTTTTTTTAATGATTCGTTAGCTTTATTTAATGAAAAACAGTCTTTCATTCTGATTGGATGCTTATTTGTTTTTATTCTTTTCCTATTTTCGAAAATAGCCGTTATTCTTTCAGGTATTCTTGTTTTTTATTATTTATTCAGATGGTACCTTTCTGATAAAAAAAGTTTATTTAAACTAATTTGGATTGGTATTTTGCTTTTTCTTTTTACAGCCATTGTAATCAAGTCGGAGGTAATTTCTAATCGGGTAAAGGAGTTTGCCAATTTTGTTGTTTTTAGTAATACTGGTAATGATGGAGGAACTTCGTTGCGATCTTTTGTTTGGAAAGCCTCTGCTTCCCTTATTTCGGAAAAGCCTTTTGTTGGATATGGAAATGGCGATGCAAAAGAGGTGTTGCTGGCGTATTACGATGCTCATGAAATAAAAATTGCCGGTGAAAAAAAATTAAATGCACATAATCAGTTCTTCCAAACAGCCTTGTCTTTGGGTATTTTTGCAGCGTTGTTTTTACTCATAATTTTATTTTTTTATATGAGGCTAGCTGTGAGGAAAAATAATATAATTTATATATTTTTTTTAGGGCTTGTTTTCTTTAATTTTTTGGTAGAATCTATGCTCGAAACGCAGGCCGGTGTTGTATTTATTTCATTTGCAAATTCTTTATTATTTTGGCATAATAAAAATAACAATTCACTTAAACAAAATTAAAATAGATGATTCAGCGTAAACAAACCTTGTTTTTACTTGCAGCACTTATTTTAACCGTGGTGCTGTATTTTTTACCTTTAGCCGAGATGAAGGCTACCACTCATTATATATACAAGTTGTGTTATTTAAAAGAAAATGGAACAGATAACCACTTTCTTTTTTATCCATACGGAAATAGCATTTTAAATTCTTTGTTGCTACTCGTTCTTTTAGGCATTATTTTTTTATACAAAAAAAGAAATCTTCAAATGAAATTTTGTGGTCTGGCTATTCTTTTAAATACAGGAATTATTGCATCTGTTTTTTTTTATGCGGAGGCATATTCTTCGAAATTGGGTGCTGAGAGTATAAATTATTCTTATGGCTTGTTTATTCCTATTATTAATGCCATACTCATTTATATTGCATTAAGGTATATAAGAAAAGATGAAATGTTAGTAAAGGCGGCTAACCGTTTGAGATAAAAAAAAGGGGCTTGTTGCCCCTTTTTTTATGAGAACAATCCTAATGTTTTGCAAGATAATCAGCCACTCCGGTGTGGGTAGCTTTTAGTCCTTCTTCTCCTTTTTTCCAATTGGCGGGACATACTTCACCCTTTTCTTCCAAAAATTGAAGGGCATCTATAATGCGTATTGCTTCATCAACGCTTCTACCAAGAGGTAAATCGTTAACCAGTTGATGACGAACTACTCCATTTTTATCAATTAAAAATAAGCCGCGGTAAGCTACTAACTCTCCACGAGCCGTCATCTCGCCTTCGTCATTATAATCCCATTCTCCTGCCAGTACATCGTAGTTATGAGAAATGGTTTTATTAGTATCGGCAACAATAGGGTAGGTAATTCCTTGAATGCCTCCATGGTCTTTTGATAGTTGAAGCCAACCCCAATGCGATTGTTCGGTATCTGTTGATACAGCCACAACAGCTACATTACGTTGTTCAAACTCTTTTAACCGTGCCTGAAAGGCGTGTAATTCTGTAGGACAAACAAAAGTAAAATCTTTAGGATAAAAGAAAAGGATTACATGTTTTTTTCCAAGAAATTGTTCTAAGGAATAATCGGCTACAATTTCTTCACCGTTTATTACTGCTTTTGCTTTAAATAGGGGAGCTTTTTTCCCGACAAGTACTGCCATAATTGTAAAGTTTAATAGTTATAAATTTGTTGTTTGCTAAGTTAATGGTAAAACACCCATGTTGGGTATTTGTTTAAAGAAATATGCAATTATAATAATAGTGTTAAACCGGCAATAAACACTCCAATAATAATAGCTGCCATTTTTTTGTAATTATAGTGGTGGTGTTGCTCGCTGGTTTCAAAAAGAATAGTAGTGGAAATGTGCAAAAAAATACCGACCGATATGGCTAATAAAAAATTAAAGTTTAAACCTGTAGAAAAAATTTTTTCGTTGAAATGGTTAGCAAAAAATAAACCAATAGGAGCACTTAAAGCAAAGATGAGCAGTGAATAAAGTTGCGTTCTCAATTTAATTTGTTGGCGAAACATAAGTCCTAAAAGCACCATGGTAACTGGTATGTTGTGTATGGAAATGCCTATTAACAGAGGCATATTATAGGAATGCGTGTGGGTAACTTCCGAGGCATGATGAACTTCTATAAGAGCCATACCTTCTACAAAAGAATGGATAAGTAAACTAAAAAAAACAGAAAAGGGGAAAATGCCGGAGTGGGTATGTGTGTGTGCATGTCCGTGTTCAATGCCTTTTGAGAAATTTTCTAGAATTAATTGCAGAAAAACCCCCCCCATTATAAAAAAACCAATGGATTTGTTCCAGTTAAAATAAAGTTCGGGTATAAGGTGTAAGATACAAATAGTAAATAAGAATGCCCCGCTAAAGGAGAGTAATAGTTTTAAATTTTTATTAATGTTTAAATTTAGTAACCATACAGCTGAGCCTACTATTACAGGGGTTGAAAAGAGAATGATATAATTTAGCAGTTCTTCGTTCATTATTATATTTTTTGAGCAACCAATATAACTCTCGGAGAATTTATTTCGTTGAGAGGGCTTAGATGGTAATCTCCGAATGTTTTTATTACGGATAACCCGAATTTATTGAAGATAGTAGTTAGTTCATTTAAGGTATAAAGCCTTACATTTTCTTCAAATAAATACTGTTGACCATGATCGTTTATTTGAATCTTCTTTACAACCCTGTTTTTAGATATTTTGCGTGTAATGTTAAATTCAATATTGTTTTTTATAATTTGCTCATTCTCTTTTAGGTTTTTCTTAACAAATTCTGCATTTAAAAAATCGAGAATAAGTAGGCCTTTTTTCTTAAGGTTTTCAGATATAGATTGAATAGTGGCATCATTCTCTTGTTCATTTTCAAAATAGCCAAAACTGGTAAATAGGTTAAATACAAAGTCGAAATAGTTTTTTTTGTATACATTCCGCATATCGAACACTTCGAAGGTGATAGCCGGATGAGAGTTTTTCTTTGCTTCCTCAATGCTGTTAGAAGCAATATCAATTCCCCAAACTTTAAGATGGTATTTAGATAAAATGCAGGCATGCCTACCTTTGCCGCAGGCTATATCCAATACTTTTGCCCCTTCGGGTATCCTCAAATTTAAAATTAGATTTTTAATAAATAATTCCGCCTCATCATTATTTCGGTGTGCATACAATAGGTGGTAATAATCTGTATTAAACCAAGTGCTACACCAGTCTATTTTGTTTGTAGAGCTCATTTTTATAATTGCAAAAGTAGACTTATTAAAACGAATAATGCAACAGTATTACATTTTAGAAAAAAGAAGAAGGAAATAAGAAAAGAAATAGAGGTGTGTTAAAACAGAAAACCCCTCCGCACTGCAAGGGAGGGGTTTTTCCATGGCAAAATAAGCACGCTAATTTTCTAAGTCGAAAGCCAAGCTGCTACTGGTTTCTATTAGTTGTGCCTCTTTTGAATCTTGAATTTTTTCAGTTAATATATTTTCAACTTTTACTTCTTTATTCTTTTTGTTTACTTTTATTTCAATCGGATTTTTAGTCGCTTTAATGGCGTTTAAGGAAGTAATATTTTGTGTACCTAATAAATCTAATTTCAGTTCTTTTAGGCACATTCCTAAAGCTATGGCCATTTTAAAATCTTTTAAATTAAAGGAGATTTCAAAATCATCAACCGTTAATTTTGGTACTACAGTAAATTCAATTTTATTCTCTAAACAATAATCTAGAAGTAAGGGAATATTTTTCTTTTTTATAACTACACTTGGTGTATTTTCAGTTTCAAATTTCATATTCATGGTTTTATTAAAAGGGTTGCTATATCTAATGTACAGCCAAATTTAAGGTAATTTTTTTGCTCTTATTTATGAGTATATGGGGGGCGAAGAAATATTTTTTTAAAATTAAGTTTTATTGCTTGTGAATCAGCCTATAACATAAAATGTTAAATTTTAAAAAAAATACGACAGAGTAGGGTGAAAATTTGGCAGTAAAATGTAATTCATTGATTGTCAGAGTATTTATATTATTCGCAGCCTCTACCCTTAATTTTGCTATTTTGGTACAATTTTTCTAGTTCGGCTTGTTCCTTTTCGAATTCCTCAGAAGGTTTTAGACCAATCAATTCATTCAAATTGGGCTGACCGGCATTAATCCATGCGGTGTACCACAAACTGCCAATAGCAATAATAGTTTCTCTCATTCTTCTCTCTACCATTCCATTGAGCATGTCGTTGTATTTTAAAGAATATTCTTTAGAGTATACTTTCATTGTAGTTCGGCCTCGGTCTTCAATAGAGTATTTTTGGTCGCTTGGAAAAATTTCGTTTAGTGTTTTTTCTAATTCCAACACAGAGTCTTTGGCATTAAAACTTTGCTCTACCGCATTCCATGATAAATCTAATGGATAGGAAATGTATTTGGCTTTTCCCACAAAATAATCATAGTCTTCCGAAAGTAATTCAGGAATGCGTGATTCCCAAAAACCGTGTATGCCGCGTTGGTTAGTATACTGTCCATTATAATTTTTTGTGGTATGAAGTGGCACATGGGCGTCTCCTACGTAGTGTCCTAAATCGGCTGAGAGAGAAAGTATTCTATCTATATTTTTTTCTTTGAATGCATGGGTTAACTTTTTTACCATTACATCGATATGCCAGGGAACAATACCATATGTTTGAAGTGTATCTTCGGTATATTTTGAAACGGCATCGGCCCATTTTTTCGGCATTATCTCAAAAATATTTTCATTTTTATTTACGTAATGGTCTAGGTCTATAAAATGCCGTTGAGCTTCTCCTTCTACTGCATATCTTCTTTTATCAGGGTCAACCGCATGTTCTGTAACAAACTCGATATTTTTTTTATAAAAGCCAATCATTTCAGGAGGCAGGGTAAACACGGCCATACGATTAATTTTTTTATGGGCAAAAAAGCCCCAGGTATAGGCTGTTTTATTGAAATCGAAAAGAAGCGAAAGAAAAAGCAGGAGAGTAAAGAGTAAGGTAATTTTTCGCACGACCAAAATTTTTAGCCAATTTACATAAAAATCAGATTTCCATTTTTACCAATTTGTTATCAATAAGAATGGGTATAATATCGGTAAGGTCTAATGTTAAGCTGTATTTAATATCTTGTTTTAAATTAAGTTTTGCCAACCGTCTTCTGTGCGATGAATGATGTAAAAAACGATCGGGGTCTTCTTTGGCCATATTGTAAAGGTATTTGGCACAAAGAGCCGAATCGGATACTTCATCGTATTCGCTCAGTTTGGTTATTTCGTTTACTACCGCACCTGCAAATAGAGAGTCTTCCAAGTTTAATTTATTTTTCCATCCGGAGCACAAAAGCAATACACTCTTATCTTGTTTGGCAAGCCAATTACAAAGTGCCGATAAATTGGTAAATGCTCCTATCACAACTTTGTAGGCATTTTTAGCGGTTTCTATGGCTTGAGTTCCGTTGGTGGTGGTTAAAACAATGGTTTGGTTTTTTATATTACTTCCCATATAATGGTAGGGCGAGTTTCCAAAATCGAAACCATCTAGCTTTAAACCATTTCTTTCGGCCCCTACTAAATAACCTTTTTGCTTATACGAGAGAGCTTCTTCTATAGTGGCTACCGGAATAATTTCTTTTACTCCAAATTTAAAGGCGGTACAAATGGCAGTTGTAGCACGCAACACATCTATAATAACTACGATGCTTTCGTTCGGATTATCGTAAACATTAAAAAATACAGGAGAAAATCCTACTTCAATTTTTCGCATATTTTATTTTGAAAGAAAGGGAAGTCTTACGACTTTGGCTTTCAATTTTTTTTCGCGTATTTCGATATAAATTTCAGAATCTGGTTTTGAAAGATTACTAGGAACATAACCCATTCCAATAGCTTCTTTTAAACTAGGCGACATGGTGCCGGAGGTAACTTTACCTATATAATTTCCGTTGGCATCTGTAATGTTATGGTCGTGGCGAGGAATACCGCCTTTTTCCGTCATAATAAAGCCCACTAATTTTTTTGAAACTCCGTTTTCTTTTTGTTTTTTCAAGAATTCCGAATCGATAAAATTTTTAGTAAACTTAGTTATCCAACCTAACCCCGCTTCAATGGGAGATGTGGTATCGTCAATATCGTTTCCGTACAAACAAAATCCCATTTCCAAGCGAAGGGTATCGCGTGCACCTAAACCAATGGGTTTGATATTAAATTCTTTTCCGGCTTCAAATACAGCATCCCACATTTTTTCTGCAACGGCATTTTCGAAATAAATTTCGAACCCTCCGGCTCCCGTGTAACCAGTGTTTGATAAAATAACTCCATCTACTCCTGCAAATCGGCCTACTTTAAAACTGTAATATTCAATTTCTGAAAGATTTACATCGGTAAGTTTTTGCAATGTGTTTATGGCCTTTGGCCCTTGTATAGCCAATAAACTAAGCTGGTCAGATAAATTCTGCATTTCTGCTCCAAAGGTGTTGTTTTTAGAAATCCAATTCCAGTCTTTTTCTATATTCGAAGCATTTACTACTAAATAGTATTCGTCTGCTTTGTATCGATATACCAATAAATCATCAACAATTCCTCCTTTTCCGTTGGGTAAACAAGAATACTGAATTTTTCCGTCTACTAATTTTGATGCATCGTTACTGGTAACATACTGAATTAAATCGAGGGCTTTCTCGCCTTTAATTAAAAATTCGCCCATATGCGAAACGTCAAAAACACCAACTCCGTTTCTAACGGTTAAGTGTTCATCGGTTACTCCAGAGTATTGGATAGGCATATTGTATCCGGCAAAGGGAAGCATTTTAGCCCCTAGTGCAATATGTTTGTTTTTTAAAGCAATATCTTTCATGTTGGTTTGGATTTAATTGAGGCAACAAAGGTATCAAAAGAAGTAAAACCGCAAAGAAGTTTTTCTTTGAAACGGAATGGGTAAGTATAAAATGTATTTTATGTCTTGTCAACTAAATTCATATAATACTACCGTAAACGAAGGTAAAATTCTATATTTGCGTAAACTGTAATATGTTTTTTCCTGTTGGTAATACTCCCCGTTGGATAATCTATTTCATAGATATTTTTATCTGTTTATTTACTCTTGTATTAGCCTATTTGCTAAGGTTTAATTTTTCAATTCCAGAAGTAGAGTATAAAACATTTTCTATTGTTTTTCCCATTGTTATTGGGGTGCGTTCTCTTACTTTTTTAATAGCTCGTACCTATGCAGGTATAATAAGATATACAAGTACAAAAGATGCCGAAAGGATTTTTTTAACCATAACTACAGGCAGTATGCTGTTTGTTATAGCTAATTTAATCAGCTATAATAGTTGGAATGAAAGATATATTATCCCGTTTTCTATTATTGTAATAGAGTTTATGGCGAGTACCTTCGGCTTAATAGCTTTTAGGATTTTAGTAAAAATATTATACTTTGAACTTAAAAACCCCTCACGAGAAAAACAATATGTTTTAATATATGGTGCTGGGGAATCAGGACTTATTGCGAAGCGAACTCTAGACCGAGATGCCGGCTCTAAGTATAAAGTGCTTGCCTTTATTGATGACGATGAAAAGAAGGTGGGAAAAAAATTAGAAGGCATACGTATCGAACACTCTTCCAAATTAGAATCTATTTTGCAAAAAGAAAGTATTGCCCATATTATTATATCTATTCAGGGACTTAGTAAATTCAAAGTGGCAGAAATTACCGACTTGTGTTTACATTATAATACCAAAGTGTTAAATGTACCCCCGGTTACCAAGTGGATCAACGGAGAACTTAGTTTCAAACAAATAAAAAAGGTAAGAATAGAAGATTTATTGGGCAGGGAGCCCATTAAACTCGATGAAAATAAAATTAAACAACAACTTCAAAACAAAGTAATTTTAATCACAGGTGCGGCTGGTTCCATTGGTAGTGAAATAGTAAGGCAAGTAGCCCATTATAATCCCAAAAAAATTCTGATGCTTGACCAAGCTGAATCAGCTTTGTATGAACTAGAATTTGAACTGCAAGAAAAAGGACTTAACAAAATTTGTGAAACCATTATTGGTGACGTTCGAAATTATGCCCGATTAGAAAATGTTTTTAAAACCTTTTGCCCTAAAGTGGTTTTTCATGCGGCTGCATACAAGCACGTACCACTAATGGAAAATAATCCATCCGAATCTATTATTACCAATGTATTGGGCACAAAAAATACAGCCGATTTAGCAAGCAAATACGGAGTAGAAACTTTTGTAATGATTTCTACCGATAAAGCTGTAAACCCCACCAACGTAATGGGGGCTTCGAAAAGAATAGCAGAGATATATACACAATCATTAAATGAAAAATCGGACACCAATTTTATTACCACCCGCTTCGGAAATGTTTTGGGGTCTAATGGTTCGGTTATACCTTTGTTTAAAAAACAGATAGAACATGGAGGTCCCATTACAGTTACTCACCCTGAGGTAACCCGTTTTTTTATGACAATTCCCGAAGCCTGTCAACTAGTTCTGGAAGCGGGAGCGATGGGTAGGGGAGGAGAAATTTTTGTTTTTGATATGGGTCATTCGGTTAAAATTATTGATTTAGCAAAAAAAATGATTCGCATTTCTGGATTAACACTAGGAAAGGATATTCAAATTGTTTATACCGGTCTTCGGCCTGGCGAAAAACTTTACGAAGAGTTATTAACCGATAAAGAAAATACAATACCAACCCATCACCCGCAAATAATGATAGGAAAAGTGCAGTCTTATTCTTTTGAAGAAATCTCAAAAGAGATAGAGGATTTGATTGCATTATTCAATAAACAAAACAATATGGATATTGTAGGTAAGATGAAAAAAATTGTACCAGAGTTTAAGAGCAAAAATTCTGTTTACGAAAAACTTGATGAATATTAAGTCTTGCCAATTACTCGGAAACTCTTAATTTATTTATCTTTTTAATAGGTCCAGGGCAAAACTCGTTATGGCAATCCACACAAGAATTTACTAAGCTATTAAAGGTAATTACAAAACTGCTGTCGGCTTTTAGGTTATTTATTTGCAGACTCATTTTCTCGGCAAAGCCGTTAAATACTTCTCCGTGAACATTGGGGTCGGTAGGAGTGGCCGTTTTTAAATTGGTTAATAGTGCTTTTATTTTCTCTAAATCAACCGGGCGGTTTTGTGCGGTTTGTGTTTTAATAGAGTCGGCAGCGTTATACAAGGCTCTCATTAATAAAGCTAATTCACTATCTCCGTTTGGATTGATAATAGGTGCAGAACTACAATTTTCATTCGTTTTATGACTATTACAAGATAATAAAACGAAAAAAGAAGCAAAATAAAGCAGAAGGTAAAACGGGGTTTTATTCAAGGGGCTAGGGTTTAATGATTACACCGTGAGCTTCAAATGAGTAGCCTATTTCGGGTTCTGTTATGGCTTCTACTTCTTCTTTCGATTTTCCGGCATCTTCGGCATAATGGCGAAGTAATTCTACCGTAGTAGTATCTTTTTTTGCCCACCCTTTTACAATAGCTATTCTACCATCAGCATTTTTGGGAACAAAAAAGCCGTAATCTTTAAAGCGAACCGTCATGGTTTCACCATTTTCTAAATCCAAATCCATCCAACATCCTTTCTTTTGGCATACTTCAGATATTTTGGCTTCCAACTTTACTTCCAAAGAATCCACTTCTTTTATCTTAGAAAGAAATTCACTAGTGGTTATCGCTCCCTCGGAGTTTATCGTATCTCCAAAGTATTCGTTAAGGTTGCTTTTAGTTGTAGCCACTTGTTCTTTGTTTGCTTCGTTAGCACAAGAAAAGAATGAGATGATTAGTATAATACCGGCTATTGTTTTCATTGTTTATTGCTTTTCTGCAAAACTAAATAAAATAAAAAAGCCCCGAATATTCGGGGCTTTTTTATTTTATTTAGTTTAAGGATTTTACTATTGAGCTAACTTAGCAGACCAAGTTCCTTTTTCAGAATTTGTGTTAGAACCAGGAACAGTAGAAGAAGATGAATTATCAATCTCTCCGTCAAGTTCCATTTCTTTGCCTTTAAGAGTAGTTATATGCATAACATTGGATCTCTCTCCATTAGCATATTTTTGAGTGTTTTTGTACTCTGTCCATTTAATGTTTCCACCTACTAACTCCCAAGACCATGTGTTAGAAACAGACTCAGTTACGTTAAGAACAATTCTTTCTTTGTTTTTGAAATCATCTACTTTACCTAAGAAGTTCCAAGTTCCTTTTTCAGAATAGGTTCTTGTGTTGGCTTCGGTATAAGTGTTTGGAGTACCACCGTTTAAAGAAGAAGAAGTTAAAGTGACATTTTGTGTTAAATCATATGCTCCTTTTTTATCGAAATTGATAGTATGAGCTTGTACGGTACCATTTGTTACATAGGTATCCCCGTCTTCTTTTTCTGTCATAGTGTATGTAGCATCTGTTAATTTGGTTTCTTCTGTAGAAGTGTTACCTCCATTATTGATGGTTACGTTTTGTATCCACTCAGTAATTTTCCAAGAACCTTCAACACGGCCTTTTCTTGATTTAAAAGAAATACCAGGGTCTCCAGAACCTTTTTTACAACTTGTAAAAGTTGAAGCTACTACAGCAATAGCAATAGCGGATAGAATTAATTTTTTCATAGTGTTCAAATTTTAGTTTTTATTGGTTTTTAAATTTTAAGTGCGGCAAAAGTAATTAAATTTTCTTTATTCAAAAAAAAAATAGAATGTTTATGAACAATTTTGTAGTTATTTAATGTTTAATAATTGTTTATATTAATGTTAATGCTTTGTTTATTAGCAATATAAAATAATTTAGTTTTATTAACAATTAACTGCATATTAGTCAAAATACCTTTGGGTGCGTACCTTTTTATAGGTATAAAAAAACTCCGCTATTAACGGAGTTTTTCTTTTAAGTAGTTTATACGTTTTACTTATAAATCTTATTGTTCTAACGTAATAGTAAAGGTAAAGTCGCTGGTATTGTTGCCTGTACCGGAACCATTGTTACCCATGTAAGAATACGAGTCTGTGTATTTGTAGGTAGATTTTCCTGAGCCGGTTGCTTCAATTGATTTATTTTTTAAAGAAGTAAGCACCCACGTTTCGGTATTTTCACCACTGGCTGTAGTTTCGTCTGTTTCACTTTTTGAAGAATAAACTCCTGTACCGGGTATGTCATAGTCGGTAGTAGTAGATCCTTTAATAGTTAAAATATTTAACAGAATTCGTTCTTTGTTTTTATAATCTTTTTCCTGCCCACCAATAAAGTTCCATCCACCGGTTGTTTCTTCTGTTGAGTTTACTTTTGTGTTAATACTGTTACCACTATTTACTGTGGTGCCGTTTAAATTACGAGTAAATTTGGCTTTATAGCTTCCGTCTTTTTCGAAGGTAACGGTGTATTCAACAGTACCTGTTAGATTTACAGTAGTAATATCTCCATTGTCATTTTCAGTAGAAGAATAGGTTGCTGTTCCGTTTTCAGCTTTCATGGTAGAACTGGAAGACAAGTTGTCTGAATTTCCTCCTGAGGAATAGGTGTTATTAGAGTTAGATTTAACCTCAATTTTAGTGGCTTTCCATTCTCCGGTAACACGCCCTTTTCTTGATTTCAAAGAAATACCAGGATCTTCGCTCCCTTTTTTACAGGCTGTAAAAGTGCTTGCAACCACTATAATAGCAATTGCAGAAATAATTAATTTTTTCATGATTACAATATTTTTAGTTTAGGGCAAAGATAATAAACCTTCTAAAGACAAAAAAAGAATATTATATGCCATTTTTTTTAGAGATTTATTAACATTATCACCGGAATATTATACTTTATGCAAAACGAATAATTTAGCAGTATGAATAAAAGGACTATTATATTATTGGGTTGGTTTACTCTTTTGTTTTTCAGTGCTATCGGATGCCTGTTTATCTATTGGTGGGTTAACCCATCGGTTGAACAGCATTTGATGGGGAGTGGTACAGTGGTAACACAATTAATGTTTGGATTGAGTTTTGGTGTAGGAACCGGCTTGCTGGCTGTGGCCATTGTTCGTTTACCTTTTTTAAAAGAAACCAATAATTATTATTCAGAATTAATAAGTTCTATGAATCTTAGCAAAATAGAAATAGTATTTCTATCCTTTTGTGCAGGTGTTGGCGAAGAAATACTTTTTAGGGGGGCATTGCAACCACTATTTGGAGTATGGTTGGTATCGATTGTATTTGTGGCAATACATGGATATTTAAATCCCTTTGATTGGAAACTGAGTATTTATGGCATATACATGGTTTTTGCCTCGGCAGGTTTTGGATACTTATTTTTGAACTTTGGTATTTGGGCTGCTACATCTGCTCACTTCACTTTTGATGTAATTATGTTTTCGAATTTAGTTAAGCTGGAGGGAAAATTGTAACCTAACCAATAAGATATGAAAAAGTTTGATAAAAAAAAGTTTACCCCTTTTTTATTAACTTCGCAAACGTATTTTAATCCTATAACATGGCAGCAGAAACAGTATCAGAAAAATTAGGAACTAAAATTTCGTTCGAAGAAATGAGAAATGAATTACTATCCGATTATAAGTTGGCAAATATTAGCAGAGAAGCCTCTTTATTAGGGAGAAAGGAAGTTCTTACAGGCAAAGCCAAATTTGGCATCTTTGGCGATGGAAAAGAAATCCCTCAAATTGCCATGGCTAAGTTTTTTAAAGAGGGAGATTTTCGTTCGGGTTATTATCGAGACCAAACTTTTATGATGGCCGTGGGCAACCTTACGGTTCAAGAGTTTTTTGCCCAATTATATGCACACACCGATGTAATAGCCGAGCCCAGTTCTGCCGGGCGTTCCATGAACGGGCACTTTGCTACTCGCAATTTAAACGAAGATGGAGAATGGAAAAATCTGATGCAGCAAAAAAACTCCGCTTCAGATATTTCCCCCACAGGAAGTCAAATGCCTCGTTTGCTGGGTTTAGCCCTAGCCTCTAAAATGTACCGAGAAAATCCTTTACTGGCTTCTTATGCAAAATTCTCTAACAAAGGCAACGAGGTAGCTTTTGGTACTATTGGTGATGCCAGTACCTCTGAAGGAATGGTGTGGGAAACCATTAATGCGGCAGGTGTTTTACAAGTGCCTTTAGTCCTTTCTGTATGGGACGATGGACACGGAATATCAGTTCCTAAAAAATATCAAACTACCAAAGAAAGTATTTCGGAGGTATTAAGAGGTTTTCAACGAGATAAAGACAAAAAAAACGGTTTAGAAATATTTACAGTAAAAGCTTGGAAATATCCCGATTTAATAACCACTTATCAAAAAGCGGTAGAAATTTCTCGCGAGCAACATATTCCGGTAGTTATTCACGTAGAGGAAGTTACCCAACCTCAAGGTCATTCTACTTCAGGTTCTCATGAGCGTTATAAATCGGCCGAACGGTTGCAATGGGAAACTGATTTTTGTTGCATAAAAAAGATGGGTGAATGGTTAGTAGATAAAAAGATAGCCACAGAAGAGGAATTAAATACCATTCAAGAAGAAGCAAAAAAAGAAGTACGTGAAGCTAAAAAATCGGCATGGGAAGCTTATTTAACACCAATTAAATTAGAACAAAATGAGGCTGTTTTTTTACTTTCAGAAGTGCTCAATGAAGCAGAAAACGATGAGCTAAGAAATCAACTAGCGGAGTTAAAAAGTTTAAAAGAACCCGGTAGAAAAGAAATACACGAGATTGTAAGAAGAGCGATTTACTTACTTAAAAACAATAGAAATAGTGCAAAGAGCAAATTGATAAGTTGGTATAAAGAGCAAAAAAGTAAAATATCCAAACTTTATGCATCTCATTTGTACAGCGAAACAAAAAACTCGCCTCTAAATGTAAGTCCAGTTAAACCTGTTTGTTCGCCATCAAACGAGATGGTTGACGGCAGAATTATACTTAGAGAAAACTTTGATTACTTGCTTACCAACAATCCGAGTGTACTCATTTTTGGCGAAGATTCTGGAAAAATTGGTGGCGTAAACCAAGGTTTAGAAGGCTTACAGGCTAAACACGGAGAATTAAGAGTGTTTGATACAGGCATCAGAGAGGCAACAATACTTGGGCAGGGAATAGGTTTGGCTTTACGAGGCCTCAGGCCAATTGCAGAAATTCAGTACCTCGATTATTTGGCATACTGCATACAGTTAATGAGCGATGACCTTGCCACCACGCGTTGGAGGACTAAAGGAGGGCAAATGGCCCCTCTTATTATTCGTACCAGAGGACACAGATTAGAAGGTATTTGGCATTCAGGTTCGCCCATGGGAATGATTATCAATTCCGTAAGAGGAGTACATGTATGCGTACCCCGAAACATGACCGATGCAGCCGGGTTTTACAATACATTAATGCAAGGTGATGACCCCGCTTTAATCATAGAGCCATTAAACGCATATCGTTCCAAAGAGAAATTACCCGAAAACATTGGGCAGTTTTATACCCCGCTCGGAGTACCCGAAATTTTAGCCGAAGGGAATGATTTAACTATATTAAGTTATGGTTCAACAAGCAATATTTTACTATCTGTTAATCAAAAGTTTATAGAAAATGGTATATCGGCAGAATTAATAGATTGCAGAACATTATTGCCTTTTGATATTAGTCATATTATAGCCAAATCTCTTCAAAAAACAAATCGCTTACTTATTGTAGATGAAGATGTACCCGGAGGGGCAAGTGCTTATATTTTACAAAAAGTATTAGAAGAGCAAAATGGATATAATTATTTGGACTCCAAGCCAAAAACATTGACAGGGGAAAATCATAGGCCTGCTTATGGGAGTGATGGTGATTATTTTTCAAAACCAAGTGCAGAAGATATTTTTGAAGCCGCATACGAAATAATGCACGAAGCAAATCCCTCAAAATATCCTGCATTGTACTAAATGCTAAGAAAGTGGTTTTTAATCTTATCGAGAAGTTCCTGGTGTATTGTTTTATTACCCACTACAATTTCTTCTCCGTACAGCCAGTTGTTATTTCCGCTAAAATCACTCACAAAACCACCTGCTTGTTGTATTATAAAAGCTCCGGCAGCCACATCCCATGGGTGTAATGTAATTTCGTAAAACCCATCGAAACGGCCACAGGCTACGTATGCTAAATCTACAGAGGCGGCTCCGGGGCGTCTGATACCTCTTGTTTCCTGAAGCAAATTTCTGAATAAATCGAGGTATTCGTTTAGCTTACTGAAATTGTAATACGGAAAACCTGTAGCAATTAAGGCGTTTTTCAATTGTGAGGTGTTGGAAACCGCGATTTCTTTTCCGTTTAAATAGGCCTTGCTGTTTTTCCATGCGTAAAAACACTCTTTAAGGTTTATCTCGTACACCACACCTAGTACAATATCCTCATTTTCGGTTAATGCAATACTAACCGCATAGCAAGGAACACCATGTATGAAATTAGTAGTTCCGTCTAAGGGGTCTATTATCCAACTGAATTTTTTTCCTTTTTTATCCGAGGTGCCCTCTTCAGTTATAAAACCGGCT
Organism: Flavobacteriales bacterium; assembly: GCA_905339165.1. Taxonomy (GTDB): domain Bacteria; phylum Bacteroidota; class Bacteroidia; order Flavobacteriales_E; family Vicingaceae; genus BCD5. Next base: position 158,584 of record CAJPFH010000005.1, on the reverse strand, counting down.
TCCGGTAACAGATTTGAGAGTGCATCTACGATTATTTTTTCGGTTTGTTTATCTACAAATGTTACTAAGCTATTTTTCGATTTTTCCTCAATATCACTAGCTATAACGCGTTGCGATGAAATGAAGTTCCCTGCACGTTGGGCTATTTCCACTACTTTTTTGCACATTTCTTCGTAATTCATAATGCTTGCTTTTATGGTTCAATTTTATTGCCTATTCTTATTTTTCCGGTGCCTTTATGTAGAAAGTTTTGACCAAACAGTATTTTGTTGTTTTGTTTTCTGAAAGAAGACAAAACCTCTAAAATTTTCGAATTTTTACTCCCATCTAAAAGATTGATACTTGGTACTATACAGCGTGCACATGGTTTTGCAACACGGAAAGATATTTGGTTTATTTTAAACTCAAGAAATGAGTCTTCTACAAAAGGAATGTTAGTTTTTATTACAATACTTGGGCGAAATTGTAACATATCAACCTCTGTGTGTAGCATAGTATTTAATTTTTCTAAAGAAGTGGTGCCTGTCAACATAAACGGATAACCATCGGAAAAATTTACCGTTTCGTTTTCAAATACGTAGAGGGTATCTACTTTTCTTTGTGTAGTATCGGGCATTTTAACTAAGGAGCACTTTTGTTTTAAGATATCTGAAAACCATTAATTATATTCTTTATTATAAGGAATGGCTTTGCACTCATCATTCCATATTTTCACAGTTTTAGGTTGATTATCGGGAGCATCAATAGGTATAGAAATGTTTAGTTCTGGTTTATACAAAGTATTATTTTCTATTTTAACGGCAAGCAAAGCCATTTCTGAGTGTTCTCGTTGACCTAAAAAACGATGGTGTTCATCTATCAGCATCCATTTCCTATCATATTTAAAACCGTTTTGATTTACCTCACATTCCTGAACTGTAACAATCCCCAATGATTTAATGGGATAGATATAAATACCGCTAATTTCCAACGTGTTTACTTAATTTGGTTTGGCTGTTTTATATTTTTTTTGGTTAGTAGCCAAATACCTACTATTCCAACAATAACCAATAATGCTGAAATTATTTCAGCTTGTGTGGCTTCAATTCCTCCAATGTGGTAAGGAGGGTTGATGCGTATTTTTTCTATAAAAAAACGTTCTATGCCGTTCATTATCATGTAGGAACAAAACATTACTCCGGGTACAGTTATTTTTTTACGAAAAAACCAAAGGGTGGCAAAGAAAAGTAAACTGATAAGGCTTTCGTATAGTGGAGTAGGGTAAACCGGTTGAGGTAACACATGACAGTACAAACCTGTGCACCCTTCTATAGGAATTCCTTCAGATACCACATTGTTTGGATAATTGTATGCCCATAGCCAGTTTGGAATAAAAGAAGGAGCAACTGAAGTATTTACAATGCCCCAATCTCCATCGCCCGATAAATGACAACCTATACGACCTATTGCATAGGCCATCATAAGTGCAGGAGCACAAGCATCCATTACGTGTATAGGGTGAAGTTTGTTTTTCCATGCGTAAAAAACTACGGAAGCTCCTCCAATAATAAGACCTCCGTATATACTTAAACCGCTAAAGGATAGCAAGGCTTCAATAGGGTTGTTAACAAAATCATTCCACTCTTCTAAATTATGAAACAATTTAGCTCCTAGTATTCCTCCAATCGCAGCAATCATAGTCATGTTGCCAACATGCTGATAAGGATGAAACTCAATTTCTTTTGTTTCAGGTTCAGGCAAACGTTGTTTTTTATCTTCCAAAAATTTAAAAAGTAACATCGTGGCAGCTCCAAGTATTCCACCTAAAATACTCCCATTAGTTGAGAGAATTATTTTTTGAGGATCAGTAGCAAATTCTGAATAATTACCAATGGCATAAAAAAGTTTCCATGCAATAATAAATCCCATTAAGGCACTGCTAATGTATTCTTGTATAGGAAAAGGTTTTCCAAAAGTAGTTGTTTTAAGGGAGGCTAAAAGCAATCCTTCGTATTCCTTTCTTTTAAGTTCTTTGGCAAAGAAGTAGGCTGCTGCAAAAAAAGCGAATGCCACAATAAAACCAAAGGTGGGAAAGGGGAGTGGAATGTTTACTCCAAAAATATCTTTTATAAAATAGGAAATGGTAGGGTACATAAATTAGCAGGTAGAGTGAAGTAAAAGTTCTGCGGCAACATTGCCATCGGAATTTATATGTAATAGTTTTAGAGGAACGATATTATTAACGAGTTCGGGGTGGTAAGGATAATCTACTTTTATGTAGTTTTCGGTAAAACCGTGCATTAATGAATTACTGTGTTCTATTTCAAAAAGTACATTTTTGGTTTTACCTAACTGAGTTTGATAAAATGCTCTTTTTTTCTTTTCGGAAAGAATATGCAGCATTTTGCTTCGTTTACTTCTTTCTTCGGGTAAAACGGTTTCTTTCATTTTAATGGCACCTGTATTTTCTCTTTCGGAATAAGTAAATACGTGCAAGTAAGAAATATTTAGTTCATTTAAATAGTGGTAGGTTTCTAAAAAATCGGTTTCGGTTTCGCCCGGAAAGCCAACTATTACATCTGCTCCAATGCAGGCATCTGGCAGGAGTTGTTTTATGTATTCCACTCTGCTTGTAAATGTTTCTCGTTTATATTTTCTTCGCATCGCTTCTAGTATTTTATCAGAGCCAGATTGCAGCGGAATATGAAAATGAGGAGCAAATTTTTTGGAGTTTGCCACCAATTCAACAATTTCATTGGTTAATAAATTGGGTTCTATCGAAGAGATACGATACCGTTCAATGCCTTCAAGTGTATCTAGTTGTGTGATGAGCTCTAAAAAAGTTTGATTGTGTTGTTTTCCAAAGTCGCCAATGTTTACACCGGTTAATACCACTTCTTTTACCCCTATGTTAGCCACTTGTTGGGCGGTATTTAGGGTTTGTTGTATGGTATTGCTTCGGCTTTTTCCGCGAGCCAAGGGAATAGTGCAAAAACTACAAAAGTAATCGCATCCATCTTGAATTTTTAAGAAAGAACGAGTACGATCGGCTTTGGAAAAAGAGGGTGTAAAGGTGTTTACTGTTCTAATGTCAGAGTTCCATATTAAAGGTTCTTGTTTTTTCTCTAATCCTTTTAGTTTTTCCAACAGTTTAAATTTTTCATTGGCTCCTAGCACCATATCTACCCCATAAATGCGGGCTATTTCTTTGGGTTTAAGTTGAGCATAGCAACCTATAATAGCAATAAAAGCATTTGGGTTATGCTGAAGGGCTTTTTTTACAATTTGTTTACATTTTTTATCTGCATTTTCGGTAACCGAGCAGGTATTGATGATATATACATCGGGTTGTTCCGAAAAATCGACACGGGCGTAACCGGCCTCTTCAAACATTCTGGCAATGGTAGAGCTTTCGGAGAAATTTAGTTTACAGCCTAAGGTGTAAAAGTGTACTTTTTTACCCGGATTCATAAGGCTGCGAAGTTACTCAGTTTTTTATCGTGTATTTTAAATGTTAAAAATGCTACTTACAGTTCGCTTTAATAAATTCTTCTTTTACCAAAGGGTTTTCCAATACCTGAAAGGTTAGGCGTGGTTGGCCAAACAATTTACAATAGCGTTCAGGATTGGCTTCTCGAGCTTTGCTCATTCCGGAAACAAACATACGGGTATTGCTTAATTCAATTTCTTTGGCACAGTACGATACAAAGGCAAACAGAAGATTTTCATCGGGTTTGTTTTCTTTAATGTAAGGGGCCAGCAAGTGGGCCGCAAACTTATAATCTTTAAAACGGGCAAAAACATACGATAATTTAAGAGCGTTTTCCCAACTGGCCTCTTTAAAATTATAGAACGATTTTATTTTGTTTATACATGCTTCAATAATTGGTTCTGCATCATCTAAGGTGTCTACGGATTCCATTACTTTAAATTGCCACTCAATATTCAGTGCATCTGTACATTTTTTAGGAATTTCGGTATTGTATAAGGCATCGATACGGGCCTGCTTGGCATCTCGTTGTTTTTGGTTCCCTACAATGGTATCTAATTTAATTTCGGCAAATAGCTGGTTAAATTTAACGTAATTGTTTACAGGGTCTAACTGAGACAATTTATTCAGTTCCACTAAGTCGTCTTCAAAAACTTCTTTGTTTCTAAGGTATCGAAATGCTATTCGGTTATTTAAAACTCCCGAGAATTTTGCCTGAAAGGGAATGTCGAGTTTAAAAGGTGTTTCAGGAGAATATTTTCCTTCTGCAATCTGCTTTTCGATAAAGTACTGTATTTTCAGACACTGTTTTACATCGCCTTTTTTGGCTGCTTTATTGAATTGAACGATACAGAATTTTTCTTCTTTTGGACCGCGGGTATCATAGCTTACATCCATAATAATTTGAGCGAAGCGTTGTTTGGATAAAAAAGGTTCCAGTTCGTTTTGTAAGTTTTGATCGGCATTAATGGTCTGAATGGCTTTTTTCTTAGGCAATTTGGTAAGGTAATCGAACTTGCCGTCTTCCATTTCCATTTGAAAAAGTTGCCATGAATCGCTGGTTTTAACCTGAGTGGCTAAACCTGATTTATGTAGTTTTGAGAGAGCAGAAATGATGCTTTCTGCCCGTTGGCGTTGAAGTTTGGCATTGGCCGCAGAATCGCCCTCTATGGAGGAATAGGCGGTAATATAGAGGCCTTCTATAAAAAAATCGGGTTCTTGTAGCGTTTCAAGAAATGGGTTCATGTCTTCTTCTTTGTAATCGAATTTGCCTTTATCGAAAGGCACATTAAAAAGTAATAAGGAAGATTCGGAAACAGGAGTAAACATAGGGTTAAAATAGGCATTACTATCGGGCATCAATAACATTTCTAAAGGGGTATTCGATTCTTGGTCGGTAATTTCGAGTTTGGTTTTTCGAATGGTTTTGCAGAGTTTCCCGTCTATTATCACCAGTAAATTCATTTCGTATTCTCCTTGTAGTTTCTTGGGAAGTTTGCCTAGTTCTACATCTAATTTATTTACCTTTTTATTTTTCTTTTCGGGTTTAATTCGGTTTTTACTAAGAAGTTTATTCTTGTTTATTGTTTTAAGCAAAATGCCCCTGCTTTGCAGATTATTGTTATAGATATTGTAGTTCGGATTATTGTACTGGCTACGTTGTACAATATCTATAGCCAAGCCATCTTTTGGTTTTTTTATTAATCGAAGCAGGTTTTTTAAATTATCGTACTTTAAATATATTTTATCATTTTCAATATACAAACCTTCCTGAAGACCATCGTAATCTTTAAATTTTGCACAATTTTTACATGCACGAGCATCGGGTGCTTTTACTTTTTTATTTTTTTTGGTAAAAGGAACAGGTAATTCTTTTCGCTTATCGGCTGCGGCTTTAAATGAATCGAACCCTCCAAATACTACCGAAACAAATGTTTTTTTACCGCCTTCGTCAGCCCAGGCCGAGGCTGAAGCGTAAATATGTTTTACATTTTTAATAATAGGTAATTCTTTTTTTCCTGCTTTCCATTTTAAAAAAATGGCATCACAAATTTCTTTTTCTGTTAAGAAGTTTTTGCCTTTCATAGCAGCAACAGAAATTACAATTTCTTCACCGTTTTGTGTGCCACCGGCCGCTTCGATGCGTTTGCCTGTAGTAGCATATTTTCCGCTTCCTAACAGTTCGGCTTTTCCGTTTCCCGACATTTGTGCTGCCTGAAAATCGGCTGCTCTAAAAAGGATATCATTTGGAAGCAGTGTGTCTAAATTAGCTCCGGTTCTAATTTTATTTATTTCAAAAAGAATAAGTTGTTGAAGTTTTTCTCGGTTGAATATAGAGGTTTCGTTTACTTTTGTTTGGTCTTTTGCTTTCTTTTGCGAAAAAATAAGCAAGGGCAGAAACATAATGGATAAGGCGAAAAGAAAGTTTTTATACATAAATGGTATATAGAAATTTAGAAAGTGGAAAGTAATTGAAATGTTTATATTTATCAAATTATTTTTTATAAAAGAATAAAAGTATTACTAATAATCACTGTTTCAATATGAAAAAAATTTTAATAGCAAACCGAGGAGAGATAGCCTTGCGCATTATGCGAAGTTGCAAAGAAATGGGAATACAAACCGTGGCAGTTTATTCGGAAGCAGATCGTAATGCCCCTTTTGTACGATATGCCAATGAAGCCATATGCATTGGGGCATCGCCCTCTAACCAATCTTATTTGGTAGGAGAAAAAATAATTGAAGCAGCAAAGAAAACCGGAGCAGAAGGGATACATCCCGGATATGGATTTTTGTCGGAAAATGCAGAATTTACAAGAAAAGTAAAGGCTGCCGGCCTTACTTTTATAGGACCCACGCCAGAGGCGATGGAAACCATGGGCAGCAAACTTGCAGCCAAGGCAGCAGCCAAAAAATTTAATATACCCATGGTTCCTGGTACCGAGGGGGCGGTATCCGATGTGGAAGAGGCAAAAAAGGTAGCAAAATCAGTAGGTTTTCCAATTCTTATAAAAGCTTCGGCAGGTGGTGGCGGAAAGGGAATGCGAATTGTAGAAGCCGAACAAGAATTGGAAGAACAAATGAACAGAGCCATTAGCGAAGCTCTGTCGGCTTTTGGCGATGGTTCAGTATTTATAGAACGCTACGTGGGTTCGCCTCGCCACATAGAAATTCAAGTACTGGCCGATACTCATGGGAATATTCTGTATTTGTTTGAGAGGGAATGTTCCATACAACGCAGGCATCAGAAAGTAATAGAAGAGGCTCCTTCATCGGTGCTTACGCCCGAAATACGCGAAGCAATGGGAAAATGTGCGGTAAACGTGGCTCGTTCGTGCAACTATGTAGGGGCCGGCACGGTTGAGTTTTTACTTGATGAAAATAAAAATTTCTATTTTTTGGAAATGAATACCCGCCTTCAGGTTGAGCACCCTGTTACGGAAATGATTACCGGTATTGATTTAGTAAAGGAACAAATAAAAATAGCTCGTGGAGAAAAATTGAGCTTTACTCAAAACGATTTAAAAATAAACGGACATTCTTTAGAAGTGCGCGTTTATGCCGAAGACCCCAAAAATAATTTTTTACCGGACATTGGTCTGTTAAGCACATACAAAATTCCAAAAGGACCGGGAGTGCGTGTTGATGACGGATTTGAGGAAGGAATGGATATTCCTATTTATTATGACCCAATGATTGCAAAGTTGATTACGCACGGAAAAGACCGTACAGAGGCCATTCAAAGAATGCTAAGAGCCATAGAAGAATACCATATAAATGGAGTAGAAACCACGCTTTCTTTTTGCAAATTTGCGTTACAGCATAAGGCTTTTGCAGAAGGAAATTTCGATACTCATTTTGTAAATAAGTATTTTAAACCAGAATTGTTGGAGAGAGAAAATGCCGAGGAAGAGATGGTGGCCTCTTTATTTACCGCAAAACTATACAATGAAAAAGCAGCGGTAAAGCAAAAGAAGTACAAAGAAAATATTACAACCGCCTCCAACTGGAAGAAAAACAGAAGTTAGTTTTATATACTTCATTCCATGCACAACCGGTTCGACTTGATTATTGTGGGCGGAGGAGCAGCCGGTTTTTTTGCAGCTATTCATACCGTAGAAAAACGACCGGATATTCGTGTTGCCATTATTGAAAAAACAAGTCAGGTGCTTTCCAAAGTGAAAATTTCAGGAGGGGGACGCTGTAATCTTACCAACGCTTGCACCGAACCTCAAGAGCTTATAGAATTTTATCCGAGAGGACAAAAAGAGCTTCTATCGGCATTTTACAGGTTTAACACGGCCGATACTATGAATTGGTTTTTACAAAAAGGAGTGTTGCTTTATGCACAAGATGACGGAAGGGTTTTTCCGCAAAGCAACTCTTCACAAACCATTATCGATTGCTTTTTAAAACAAGCCGAAAAGTACAAAATACAACTACAACTACAACTTAACACTCAGATTACAGAAATAAAAAAAGAAAATAATTTGTTTATTTTAAATACCAAACAGGGCATTAATTATTCAAGCACCTGCTTGTTGTTAGCTACCGGAGGAAGCTTGCACCTATCGGCCTATTCTTTTCTCAATTCTTTTCAGCACGAAATAATACCTCCTGTTCCATCGCTGTTTACCTTTAATTTGCCGCAAAACAACATTACCTCATTAATGGGCTTAAGTATGCCCGAAGTTTGTTTACAAATAAAAGACACACCTTTTGTTTCAACCGGCCCTATGTTAATTACACACTGGGGAGTTAGTGGGCCTGTGGTGTTAAAATTATCGGCCATTGCGGCACGTTATCTTGCCGAAAAAAAATACTGTTTTATATTTTCAATAAACTGGCTTAATGAGGAAAAAAGCACAGATGCAAGCAATGAATTGAAGTTATTTAAAAAACAAATGTCGGGTAAAACAATTTCCTCTACTAATCCTTTTCATATTCCAGCCCGTTTATGGATGTTTTTAACCACCAAAGCAGCTATTCCACTGGGTAGAACGTATGCAGATATTCGTAAAGAGGAAATAGAAAAACTATCGGAACTTCTTACCAACGATATTTATGAGGCAAGAGGTAAAACTACTTTTAAAGAAGAGTTTGTTACAGCCGGTGGCGTTTCGCTTAAAGAAATAAATTTTAAAACCATGGAAAGTAAAAAAACAAAAAATCTTTTTTTTGCCGGAGAGGTGCTGGATATTGATGGATTAACCGGAGGTTTTAATTTTCAGGCGGCATGGACAACGGCTTTTATAGCCTCAGAAACCATTACTGAAAGGTTAAAACTCTAAATCACTTTTTTTCTTTCATGTATTTTTTTCTGAAGAGGATAAGTTTTTTTTCAAATACAGCACTAAGGCTGTCTTCTTTGTTGTAGGTAGAAAAAATAGATAACCCTAAAATCATATCTTTCTTTGAAGTAGATTGAGTTTCCTTCATTCTTGTTAGGGCATTTTGATAGTGTTGCATTACCGTATGTTGGTAATAAAAAATCAATTCTTCGGCTGCTGCTTTAAGGGTTGTGTCGTTTTGGTATGCAGGTGTTTTATTTAAATCGGTTAAGGCTTTGTTTAGCGAAAACTCAAGGTTTATTAGTTGTTTTTCTACCAGCAATGTATCGGTTTGCTCAAACACTTTTTCAGTATGGGTAACTGCATCAAAAACTTTATTTATCGTTAAAACAATAAAATCGTGGTAATGGGTAGCCTTTGCTTTTTCGCTTTGGCAGGAAATAGCAAGTATAAAGGAAAGAAACGCAAGAGCGAATAAAATATTTTTCATTGGTTTATTATTTGTGTATTCCATGAAATAATAGCAGAATCATCACCTGTGCTAATAAGCAAATCCTTGAATTTTACCCACAATAATTTGTTAATAGAGTGGGTATGTGCCTGATGCGTTTTTCTTTCTATTTTTTCAAGAAAAGTTCCGTTTTCGGCATTCCATAGTTTAATGGATTTATCCCTGCTGGCAGTAGCAAAAAGAGGAAAGGAGGGGTGAAAAGCAATATCGTATATGGCGTAATTATGGGCAGGAATGCTGTCTACTTTTTTATAATTATTTTGTATATCCCAAATATTTAAATGAGCATCTCTTCCACCACTTATAAGTAAAGGAAAAGAAGGGTGAAATACAACCACGTTTGCAGATAAGTTGTGTGCATGAAAGGAATGCACTTCTTTGTAGTTAGTCATATCCATCAGGCAAATGTCTCCGTTTCCCAAAGCAACTGCCAATAAGTTATTTTCTAAATAGAGTGATGCTTTTCTTACTTTTTCTTTGGTAAGATGAAATAAAGAAAGAAGTGAAAAATTTTCTGCATCCCAAATGGCAAGTGTCCCATCGGCCGAGCAAGAAATGACCGTGTGGTTATTTGAATTATAAAGTAAATCGAACACTCCTTTGGAATGTGATTGCAACCATTTTATTTCTTTTTTATTTTCTAAATCTACCACATGTATTCCTCCTTGAGACTGTCCAATCCAAAGTTGATGACTTGCTTTGGTGTAAAGGATAGAATAAATAGTATGTTGTAGTTTTATGGAAAAATTCTCAGGTTCCGAAACATCTAAGTTCCATTTGGCTATGGTTTTATCGCTTCCTCCCGAAAAGATAAAATTTTCTTTATCGGCATGGGCTATCGTGTACAAGGGGCCGGCATGTCCGGAATATTTTATATATGGAGTAGTTAATGTTTTCATGCTGGGGTTACAAAGAAATGATTCCTTCAATTTTTGAAGCATTTTTATAAACATCTATTACATCGTTAGCACTAAGCATAAGTTCTGTAGCCGTTAAACTAATGTATTTTCCATTAGAAGATTCTTTTAAATTTATTTTGCTAGTTTCACTAAATAATGCTTCGAGCAATGCCAGATTTTTATTTCCGGATTCAATAATAAATTTAAACATATACACCGAAGGCCATTCTTGTTTTTCTAATTTTTCTCTTAAGGTGTTAAAGTTTATCTCGTTCATTTTTTATGCAAAATAAAAATAGCCTTTTGTCGTTATAGGGTTTTCAATTTAAAGCGTTGCAAAAATAGTTATTTCAAAAGGAATGAATAATATCTTCTATTTCGTAATTTCGAAATCCGAACAAATGAAATCTATTTTATTCATAATTGGAATTGTTCCTTTTTTCCTTTTTTCTCAGCAAGTTACCATTTCTGGCTATATAGAAGACGAACAAACGGGAGAAAAATTAATTGGAGCCAGTATTTTTGAATTGAAAAGCAAAAAAGGAACTACTTCTAATACCTATGGATTTTACAGCATAACTCTTCCTTCCGATAGTTTAATGCTTCAATTTTCATATGTGGGATACACCTCTATAGTACAAAAAATAGAATCTGGCAAAAATGTAAAACTCAACATTCGCCTTAAACCCAGTATTGAACTAAAGGAATTTGAAGTAACCGATAATGCAGTTAAAATAGAGCAGAATACACAAATGAGTACCATTGAATTGCAGATGGACATGGTAAAATCATTGCCGGTGTTATTGGGTGAAAAAGATATTCTGAAAACCATTCAACTTTTACCGGGTGTACAATCGGGAAGCGAAGGAAGCAGCGGCATTTATGTAAGAGGAGGAGGACCCGATCAAAATCTGATTTTACTTGACGGAGTTCCTGTGTACAATGCTTCTCACTTATTTGGTTTCTTTTCTATTTTTAATACCGATGCCATAAACAGTGTAGAATTAATTAAGGGAGGTTTCCCCTCACGCTACGGAGGTAGACTCTCTTCGGTAATTGATATACGCATGAAAGAAGGAAACATGAAAGAAATAAAAGGCGAAGGTTCAGTGGGTTTAATTTCGTCTAAATTTACGTTAGAGGGGCCCATTAAAAAAGATAAAACCTCGTTTATTGTAAGCGGCAGAAGAACTTACATTGATTTATTGGCAAAGCCCCTAATAAACAAATATGCCGGTGATAACGGCTCAGGAGGCTACTTCTTTTACGATTTTAACACTAAGCTGAACCATAAATTTTCCGATAAAAGTCGCCTGTATATTTCGAACTACCTTGGCGATGATAAATTTTACGCCAAAACGAAATACGAACATTCTGATAATAATGTGAAATATGAAAGCAAATCTAGTTCCGATTTAAAATGGGGAAATATTATTTCTGCTCTTCGTTGGAATTACCAGTTTAACGATAAATTATTTAGCAATACCACCTTAACCTATAGCCGATACCGCTTTAACGTGGGTTTTTCCGAAGAAACCACACGAACCGAAAACAATACAAAAACCAAAGATGGGTTTAGCTACGATTATTTTTCCGGAATTTACGACTGGGGAGGAAAAATAGATTTTTACTACATTCCGCATGTAGACCATTACATGCGTTTTGGAGCAGGAGAAACCTATCACACGTTTACACCCGGGGTAAACCAAATAAAAATGAACGACACTCAATTTAACTTAGATACCACCTTTGGTTCACAGAAAAAATTTGCACACGAATTCTTTGCATACCTAGAAGATGATTTTGTAGTAACCCCGCTTCTGAAAGTGAACGTAGGTGTTCATACATCAGGTTTTATGGTTTCTCAAAAAACATATACTTCGCTACAGCCCCGCGTATCACTCAGGTATCTTCTTTCTGAACATTCTTCAGTAAAAGCCTCGTACAGTAAAATGACTCAGTTTATCCATTTACTTAGCAACAGCTCTATAGGTTTACCTACCGATTTGTGGTTGCCCGTTACAGATACCATAAAACCTCTTTATTCTAACCAGTTTGCAATGGGTTACGCACACACCTTTAAAAGCAAATATTCATTTAGTGTAGAGGCCTATTACAAAAACATGCAAAATATTATTGAATATAAAGAAGGAGCCAGTTTTTTAGGAACCGATAAAGATTGGCAGCAAAAAGTAGAAATGGGTAAAGGCTGGGCTTATGGCATAGAAACTTTTATTGAAAAGAAAACGGGCAAAACTACGGGGTGGGTGGGATACACGCTCTCCTGGAGTAACCGACAGTTTGAAAATCTGAATTTCGGAAAAATATTTCCTTATCGTTACGACAGACGACATGATGTGGGTATTGCTGTAACGCACTGGTTTAACGAAAAAGTAGATGTGGGCATAGTGTGGGTTTATGGTACCGGAAATGCAGTTACACTTGGTATGGAAAAGTATCAATATGCACAGACCGAATATGGATACACTTCTTTTCAAGAAATAGAACATATTACCGAAAGAAATAATTACCGAATACCCGCCTATCATCGTTTAGATATGGGCGTTAATATGCATAAGAAAAAGAAGTTATGGGAAAGAACATGGAGCATTGGGGTGTATAATATTTACAATCGGAAAAATCCGTTTTATATTTATTTTTCATACAATAACCATAACGAAAGAGTGCTGAAACAAATAAGTCTTTTTCCCCTTATTCCTTCGTTTACATATAGTTTTAAATTTTAAAAAATGAAATCTATTAAAAATACTTTACTTGGGCATCTTGCTGTTATTTTATTATTGGCATCGTGCGAAAAAGAAATTAAGTTTAAACAAAAAGAGGTAGAGCCCAAAATTGTAATCAATGCTCTTCAACACCCAGATAGTGTTTGGGTTATCAATGTATCGGGCAGTACAAGTATTTTAGATAAAAATAAACCCGGTTCACTTCCTAATGCAACCGTTAGTATTAAAGATGAAGGCGGCAATGTGTTGGAGGTGTTAAACCATCACTCAGATGGTAATTTTATAAGTACACAAGGAAATAAACCCTTGGTGGGTAAAACGTATCAGCTAGAAGTTTCGCATATAAACTACAAAACCGTTGAAGCTACAGCAACCTTCCCAAGTCCGGTGCCTTTTGAAATTGTAGATACAAGTAAAGTAAGTTTTAAATCGGAAGAAAGTATGCGAGTAAAAATACGTTTTGCCGATCCTATCGCTGAATCCAATTATTATTTTATAAAAGTGATGGTAACCTATAAATCTTATTGGTTCGATGAGTTTGGAAATATGATAGATTCGGTGTATAACATTTATCCGGAATCAATTGGCTCGAACGATTTAAATGTAGAAAACCTAGACGAAAACAATTCGAAGGCAATGGAACTATATGTTAAAGACAATTTGATTAACGGAAAAACGACCGAAATAGATTTGTATTTAAATTATTTTCTGTTTCAGCATAGCGAGTATACGAACATTACAATCTTCTTTGCATCGTCAAGTAAGGAATACTACTTACATAAAATATCCAAAAACAAATACGATGCAACACAGGGAAACCCCTTTGCCGAGCCGGTAATTATTTATTCAAACATTAAAAATGGCATAGGCATTTTTGCAGGGTACAGTTACAGTGCTATATCTCTGAAGTAAATTTTATTCTTCTTTGTTTTTTATAGCCATTAACAGAGTGTAAGCATCTTTAATTACAAAATTTTTCGAAGAATATTTATCTTCTATCATTATTTCTGTGTATCCTTCATAAGAATTGCCTATTGAAACTTCAATCATTTCGAACATATTTTTATTTACAGCTAAAAAAGCGTAGCTTTTATTTTCGAAACGAACAATGGCTTCATTCGGTAGCACCAATGCCTGATGAGTTTTTAGTTCGATATCTGCATTAATAAACATACCCGGAATAAGATTTTTATCGTAGCTTTTAAAGTGGCAGTGTACTTCAACACTTCGCTCGTTCGATAAATTTTTGCCAATTAAAATAATATCACATTCGTATTTTTTATTAGGCAGGTGATTGGTATAGGCCATTACCTTTTGCCCAATAAAAAGTTGATCTAAATCTTTTTCGAATACCGTTAAATTCAAATGTATATCTTCGGGGTTTACTAGTTCAAAAAGCACATCGGAAGGGGTTACGTACTTTCCTATATTTACATTTACAGAAGTAACATATCCATCAATAGGCGACAATACTGAAATGCTTCTAGAAATAGTATTTTCATTCAACTTCTCAGGATTAATCCCAATAAGTTTCAGTTTTTCTTCAAGTGATTTAACTCCAATTTTCTGATTCATATAATCGGCTTGCGACTGCTGAAAAACTTTGTCGCTACTTGCTTTTTCTACATTTAATTCTTTTTGTCGCAGAAAATCCAATTCTTTTAATTTTAAATTTTCAACTGCTATTAAGTATTCCTGTTGCAACTGAATGTATTGTTGATCTTCGATAAGTGCAATTACTTCACCTTTATAAACATGCATTCCTGGCAGTAGTTTAGTATACTTAAGATATCCACCCAAAGGAATGCTAACAGAAATCATGTTTTGCGGAGGCACATCTATTGTTCCGTTTACTTTTAAAGTTGTTAAAATAGTTTTCGTTTCAGGTATACCAATTTTAACCGATGTGTTTTTTAACTGTTCATCACTTAATTGAATAATAGACTCAGAAAGCGATGATTGCTCTGATTCTGATTTATTGTTGTTGGAGCAAGAAACCGAGATAAGGAGTATCGTTGCCCATAAGATGATATTTTTCATGAGGTATAATTTATTTGTTTGTAATATAATTTAATTCAATGATACTGTAATTGTATTGGTTTAATGTTTTTAAATAGTCTGCTTTTACCGAAATGGCTTGGTTTAAAAGCATCATACATTCTAGGTAATTTATTTCTCCACTTATATATTGCTTTTGTGCCGCTTCCGACATTTGGTGTGCACTAAGCAAGGCTATGTTTTCGAAATAAAGAATACTTTCTAAATGTACGTTGTATTCGTTTAGGGCTTTTTGATACCGCATTTGTAATTGTTCTTTTTCGGAATAGAGGTTATTTTCGGCTATTTGTGTGTTAATTTTTAAGGCTTTTATTTTTGCCGTTTGCGAGCCGAAAAACAAGGGTATTCCAATTCCTGCTTGAATAAATTGAAATCTTTTAGAGGTAGTATAAATGATATCGTCTGCTCCCATGCCGGTTATGCTTAAATTGTTATATCCAACAAATAATTCGGGTAAAAGCATGTTCTTTTCTAGTTTTGTTTTGTAAATACTTAGCTGGTGTTGTACTTCTAATTGCTTAAAGATAGGATGGGTATTCACAAAACCTGAATCAGAATAAATAGGGGGAAGCATTTTTTTTAACGAAGTATCGGGCGAGTAGAAAAGAGAGGAATGCAATAACACATTAAATTCTATCAATTCATTTTGCAGTTCCTGCATGGTTTGAATTAGCTGAATTTTTATTTGGCCTTGCTGTGAAATAGCTGAATTTTTTTCTAAAAGATTACTTTCTCCTTTAGAGAGCTTTAATTCTGCTTTTTTGAGAAAACCTGTAAACAGACTATCTAAACCCAATAATAAGTTTTGCTGTTGTTGCAAATAAAGAATATTAAAAAAGGTAAAACTCACTTCTTTTTTTAATTCTTGCTTTCTTATTTCTAAACTTAGCTGAGCATTTTTCCATTCGTTGCTAAGTATTTTTTTTTGTTTTTGGTAAACTGTAGGGAATTTAAGATTTTGCGTAACACCTATTTTATTGTCGTTGTAAATGCTGTTAAACTGACCATATTCTGCATTAACACTTGTTTGAGGTAAATCCCATGCCGATTTTTTAAGTTTTGCAGAAGCTTCCACATTTAACCTTTCCGATTTTAGGAGTAAATTATTTACAATGGCAGAATCTATAGCTGCATTTAAACTAATTGGTGTTTGGGCCGAAGCGTTGTTTTTTGCAAAAAGGGAAGCAATTACTAAAAGTAAAATTATCGGTGTTTGCAACGATGGCTTTACTTTTTTTGAAAAACCTTTTTCAAAAAGAATATACAAAACAGGAAGAACAAACAAGGTTAAAAAAGTAGCCATTAATAATCCGCCAATAACCACAGTGGCTAAGGGGCGTTGCACTTCGGCTCCAGAACCATTACTTAATGCCATGGGTAAAAAACCAAGAGAGGCCACAAAAGCGGTCATTAACACTGGGCGTAATCGCACTTTTGTACCTTTTAGCACAATTTTTTTCTTGTCGGTAATACCTTCGTTTTTTAGGCGGTTAAATTCGGCAATGAGTACAATACCATTTAGCACCGCTACTCCAAACAATGCTATAAAACCAATACCTGCTGATATGCTAAAAGGCATGCCTCTTAACAATAAGGCGAATACACCGCCAATAGCCGAAAGGGGAATGGCCGAATAGATAAGTAAACCTTGCTTTACGGATTTGAATGCGAAATAGAGTAAAATGAAAATAAGCAGAAGCGAAATGGGAACGGTAATGCTTAATCGTTTTTTTGCTGCGTTTAAATTCTCGAATGCACCACCATAAGTAATATAGTAACCGGCAGGTAGCTTAATGTTTTTGTGTTCTTTCATTTTCAATTCTTCTACAATAGATTGCACATCTCTACCAATTACATTAAATCCAACGATAATTCTCCGTTTGGCATCTTCACGTTGTATTTGGTTTGGTCCCTCATTTAGTTCCACATCGGCAATCTGATAGAGAGGAATTTGTAATCCGCTTTTTATTGGAATTAACAAATTTTTAATATCCTCTACGTGGTTTAGTTGGTTTCTGTTTAATCGCACTACAATGTCAAATCTTTTTTCATCTTCGTAAAGTGAACCTGCAACTTGGCCGGCTAGTCCGGTATTTACCACTTTATTTACCTCTTTAATATCTAAGCCATATTGCGAAAAAGCTTTTCTTTTGTATCGGATAGTAATTTGTGGCATACCAGCTATAGGTTCCACATAAATACTATTAGAACCTTCAACACTAGAAGCTAAAGTGCCTAGTTTTTGGGCATAATAGGCCAGGGTATCTATGTTTTCACCAAATATTTTACATACTACATCTTGTTTGGCTCCGGTCATTAATTCATTAAAACGCATTTGAACGGGGTATTGAAACCCGGTAGTAATGCCAGGAACGGCTTCAAGAGCAGCACTCATTTTTTCCGAAAGCTCAGGAAACGTACTGGCTGATGTCCATTCGCTTTTATGCTTAAGGATAATCATCATATCTGCGGCTTCCATGGGCATAGGGTCGGTTGGAATCTCTCCGCTACCTATTTTAGAAACCACTTGTTCTACTTCGGGAAAATCTTTTAAAAGAATATGAGCTGCTTTTTTTATTTTTTCTACTGCAGTATTTAAATTACTTCCGGTTAAAACGCGAGTTTCTACTGCAAAATCACCTTCTTCTAATGTAGGAATAAATTCTCCGCCTAATTGGCTAAGAATAAAAACAGCAATAATAAACAAGGAAAACGCAGAAGATATTACTAGTTTCGGGAAACGCAGTATGCGATTTAACATTCGTTCATAGTGCTTTTCAATAAATACCATCATTTGGTCGGAAAGGGTTTGTTTATGAGAAATACGTTTACTCATTATAAGGGCACTCATCATAGGTACGTATGTTAAAGAGAGAATGAATGCCCCCAAAAGTGCAAACACAACTGTTTGAACCATAGGCTTAAACATTTTACCTTCAATACCCTCTAAAAAGAAAATAGGTAAGTACACTACCAGTATAATGATTTGACCGAATACAGCACTGTTCATCATTTTGCTGGCCGAGTGTTTTATTTCTGTGTCCATTTGCCGGTTGGTAAGCAGGGTGTTTGCCGCAAAAGATTGATGATGCCTTAGGTTGTGTAAAAAGGATTCTACAATAATTACAGCCCCGTCTATAATTAATCCAAAATCTAAAGCACCAAGGCTCATTAAGTTTCCACTTACTCCAAATAAGTTCATCATGATAACGGCAAATAACATGGCTAAAGGAATAATAGAAGCCACTAAAAATCCGGCTCTAAAATTTCCAAGAAAAAGAATTAATACAAAAAGAACAATTAACGCTCCTTCCATTAAGTTTGTTTTTACTGTGCTAATGGCATTATTCACCATTTTGGTTCGGTCTAGAAATGGTTCAAGAAGAATGCCTTCCGGCAGTGTTTTCTTAATTACCTCAATGCGTTCTTTTACATTTTCAATTACTTTGTTACTATTCTCTCCTTTAAGCATCATAACAACCGCTCCGGCTACTTCACCTTGGTCGTTATAGGTTATTGCTCCGTATCGTGTAGCATGCCCTATGGTTATTTCAGCCACATCGCGAATAAGTAAGGGTGTTCCATTCGAAGTGTTTTTTATAAAAATAGATTTTATATCTTCTTCGTTACCGATTAATCCCTCGCTTTTAATAAAAAGGGCAGTTGGACCTTTTTCTATATACGCACCACCTGTATTTTGATTGTTATTTTCTAGTGCGGTAAAAACATCGTTTATTGTAATTCCGAAGGCTTTGAGTTTGGTTGGTTCAACGGCAATTTCATATTGTTTTAATTTACCTCCGAAACTACTTACATCGGCTACACCTTTTACTCCCAGTAGTTGTCTGCGTACAATCCAGTCTTGAATGGTTCGTAAATCGGTGGTGCTAAACTTGTTTTCATAACCCTTTTTAGCCCTCAGTGTATATTGGTAAATTTCGCCCAATCCGGTAGTTACAGGCCCCATTGAAACAGATTGTACCCCATCGGGTAACTCAGTTTGTACCTGCAACAAACGTTCGGCTACTTGTTGTCTTGCCCAATAAACATCAATATCATCATCAAAAACAATGGTAACAATAGACAAACCGAAACGAGAAAAACTCCGTATTTCGTGCATACCGGGAATGTTGCTATTGGCTAATTCTATTGGAAAAGTGATTAAGCGTTCTATATCTGAGGCTCCTAGTGCCGGAGCTACCGATATAACTTGTACCTGATTATTGGTAATATCTGGTACAGCATCTATAGGGAGTTTAGTAAGTTGGTATGTGCCAAAGCCTATTAAACCCATTAAAAACAAACCTATAATGAACTTATTGTTTACTGAAAAGTTTATTATTTTATCCAGCATAAAAAATTAATTAAAATGTATGAAAATGAAAATAACAAGGAGAATTTTTCCTCCTGCAAGTTTTAATGAAAGGAGAATTTACACCCCTTAGGTGGTTGGAAGATAGATGTTAGAAAATTTGAATACTTGAAAACCGCTAAGGCAGGTATTTTAATGGTTCTGTTGTTGGGGATAATAAGATTGAACGATTGAGAAAGATTTATGTTGAACATGCTAATTTGTAAATCGGGAAGGTTTGAGTGCTCATGATTTAACGGTAAATTTGAGTGTTCTTTAGATTCTTTCTTGTTGGTAGTTAGATGAGAGGATATGAATTCAAAAATATCGGAATGTTCCGATTTTTTATGTTCCTCAAAATGTTCAATAATATCGGGCAAATGAACAGCAAAATGGAGCAATTGTTTTGGGAGCAACAAACTGCTAACAAGTAAAAAAATAGATATGGGTTTTATAAAAAGCACAAGACAAAGTTAAGAAAAAATAGAACGAATAGATTCTAAATAGAGTTCTAAATTCATATTTTCCCAATGTATTATATAGTAACGGTATTGGTAGGTTTGTATTTGACATAGAATAAGACAAAATGCAGAAAATGCTATTAGAGGATATCGCAATGATTTTTTTGATTTTTCTAAGGTTACCGAAAAAAAAAGCATAAACACACTTAAATAATCTAAGATAACACGGGCAGAAAAACTTCCGCCATACCACCAGTTCCACCACGAAGATAATACATAAATTAAAACGGAAATAAAAAGCAGAATATATACCCCCCTAAATTTATTTTGATGGAATAATAAATAAACCCCTATTAAACTAATTAGGAGAATAGGAGAGTAGAGGAATAAACCTTTTTTAAAACTAAATAGAAAAGAAATAATGTGTGGATTTGAAAAATTAAAATGTTCAGCCGGATAGGTATCCGGAAAAAATATGCCGGTTTGATAAAAATATAACAAAGGTTGAATGCTTGTTATTACAATAAAAATAATAACCGAAAGAAAAATTCTTTTTATAGGGGATAAGATGGTAATAAAAAAATCTTTGAATCCAGAAAAAAAGAATGGTAGAATACCTACTATAATTATATTTATGGGCCTCACTAGTACAATAAGAGCTAACAGAATGGATAAAACATACATAGCGTTTTTACGCTCTTTTAATTTAGAAGCATAGTGCAAAAATGCACTAATGCAGGCAAAAGAGTAAATGTGAGACATGGCTGGTTCGCCCACCACATAGTAAAATAGGTTGGTGGCAAATGAAAATAATAATAGGATAATACCTCTGTTAATACTGTTAATACTAAAGGTTTTGAGTAATTGATTGGCAAATAGCAACCCTGCTAATGCGTAAAATATAGCGGCCATGTTTATAAAAACAGCATACCATTTAGAATAGCCATCAGTATCGTTGTGGGTAATATTAGAAATGAAATGGGCTACAAGAAAAAAAGGAGCCTGCAACAGAGCGGTTCCCACAAAGTATTTATTGGTAGTTTTATTATTTACAACTACTCTGTAATCATAATAAAGTTCTTCGCTAAAGTACTTTTCTTTTTCTATTTGATTGAAAAAGTCAAAATGCAAATCCTTGTAAATAAAAAATGCCGGAAGCCATGCATAGTAACCTTTGCCATCGGCTTTAATAATATTTTTCCAATGTTGGTTGCCCCAGTTAATATTCGATGATGCAAATACGAGTATAATTGCTGTAAGCAGAATGGTAAGGTGTGGTATGCGTTCTTTTAGTAAATACAAAGCATCATAAAATGCTCAAATTTAGTTTTTTTACCGAGTAGTTGTTTTCTTTAAAACTTTACAGATATTCCTGCCATAAAGTTTGTTCCTGCCTGTGGATAGTAAAAATTTTCAGTGATTAATTCGCCATACATATAACTAAAAGTGTATCCATTGCTGCTGTAGAGTGTATTGAAAATATTATAAGCCATAAACGATACGGAAATCTCTCTTATCTTTTTGGCGTAAAGTAGATACGTTATTCTTGCATCGGTGGTGTAATAGGGGTCTAACATTCTTTTTGTGTTCGAAGTATTATCAAGAAATTGATTCCCCACATATTTTGACTGTATGGCTAAGGTAAGAGATTTTACAGGAGAATAATCTAAGCCAAATGCAGCAATGATATTGGGCGAGTAAGCAATATCCGTGTTGGAATAGATGTTTTCCACTACATCAAACCCGTTAGTGTAGTCGTAGATAATTTCGGTGAATTTTTTTATTTTATTTTGAGATAGGGTTGTATTAAAATTCGCATTCAGTTTTTTGCTTAGTAGCATTTTGCCCGAAAGTTCAACACCTGCCCTGTAACTCGAATTTACATTGCTGCGAATAGGAGTGCCTACATCATTTAACTCTCCGGTAAGTATCAGTTGGTTTTTGTAATCCATAAAATAAAAATTTGTTTGCAAAGAAATTTTCTTGGCATTGAAATTTAAACCTGCTTCATAGTCGATAAGGGTTTCGTGTTTAGGCTGTTTGTTTTGGGGATTATCAATAAAATCGCTTCGAACAGGCTCTCTGTTACCCACACTAACTGATGCATACGTTCTTATTTTTTTATTGGGCTGAAAACTGATTCCTCCTTTTGGGTTAACAAAAACAAAAGTAGTATCAATATGAATCAGAGTTAAATCATTATCGGAACCCTTTGTGTTATAAGCAATGTTTCGCACCTGCATATCTGCGTATAATAGCCATTTTTCAGTAAGGGAATAATCTATTTTTAAAAAGTGATTTAAATCGGTTTTTAAAGCGTTGCTCTGATAATACCGTTGGTTTAGTTTGGAATTGCTGGCAAATTCGGCCCAAATAAGTTCTCCAAAATGAGTTCCATCGTAAATATTATAACCTCCACCAGCAGTAGCAGAAAGCGAATTGTTTTTATAATTTACATTATAAACTGTACCGTAGAAATGGTTATCGAGCCATCGTCTTCTAATAAAATCACTTGATTGGATAGTGTCGTTTCCTATAACCACATCGGACAATGCGTATTTAGAGAATTCATCTTTTTTTCGGTATTGTTCGTAATAACCTCTTCCGTAAGTGTAATGCAAAGAAACATTAGCTGAAAAATATTCATTCATCTGATGTGTAAAATGCAACTGAAAATGATCCTGAGTGTAGTGGTCTATTTCATTTTTATATTGATAATAATTATAGGTTCTACCTGAGTTTATGAGATTTTCTGTTTCGACAGAATCTAATCCATTGTTCATTGCATGAGTAAGCATAGCTTCTTGGTTTCCTTTAATACGGCTTTCAGGAGTACCCCACCATGCCTGATAAGTAATTTCTTTTCCCGAAAATTGAATAATTTTTAACGAAGTTTTGTTATCGTAATATCCGGCCGATAGATAATAGCTTTTTAAATCGGAGCTAGCGCGGTCTATATAGCCATCTGAACTGATTTTAGAGGCTCTTGCATCGAATGTAAAATGATTATTAATGAGTCCTGTACCTGTTTTAAAGGTATATTTTTGAGTATTAAAAGAGCCAGCCGATGAGGCTACTTCAGCATACGCTTTTTCTTTACATGTAGTAGTTTGTAGGTTTACGGTTCCACCAAAAGCTCCAGCACCATTTGTAGAGGCACCAACGCCTCTTTGAATTTGTATGTTTTCGGTACTTGAAATAAAATCAGGCATATTTACCCACCACACCCCTTGTGATTCGGCATCGTTTACAGGAATACTGTTAATGGTAACATTAATGCGGGTGGCATCGGAACCTCTTAAGCGGAACGAAGTATAACCTACGCCTGCTCCGGCATCGCTGGTGGATACCATAGAAACAGCGTTTTGAAGCAATACAGGAACATCCTGAGCCAAGTTGTTTTTCTCGATTTCGGAATACGAAATATTTGTATGCACTATGGGTGAATTTTCTTCTACACGAGTAGCTGTTACAATTAATTCATCTAAAGTATTTTTCGATTCTTGTAGTATAAAATGAATTTCAGTATTTTCCGAAAGATTGGAAATTTGTTTTTGTTGCGTTTCATATCCTATAAAACTCGCTTCAACAAAGTATTCTTGCTGTTTTAAATTAGTAAATTTAAATGAGCCATTATTGTCTGTTGCAGTTCCTCTAAAACTGTTTAAAATTCTAACGGTTGCTCCCACTAAGGGTTTATTGAGTGTGTCTAATACTGTACCGCTAAGGTTGTACTGAGAGTAGCAGTGAAACGAAAGAAGCCATGTTACTGTCAAAAAAGTAATTTTTTTCATAATACTATTTTTTTTTGACAAATGCCAAGGGGCAAACACTTGCTTGGTTATTCTATTTAAACTCCCTACGCCAGCATTATCTGGATCAGGTTCCTTTTTCTGTTATAAAACAGAAAAAACGGGTATAATCTCAGCCCTTTTAACAGAGCACCCCTATGTGAGACGGGGCAAATGTATGCCCTTATTTTTGATTTGAAATAATTTGTATGGATTTTTTTAATCGTTCGTTTTGTTGCCCGCTTATGATGTAAAAATCGAAATGATATTCATTCATTAAAGCAATGTATTTATTGAAAATACGCTGTCTATCGGTAATATCGGGGTGCTCTCTTAGTGGGTCTGCAAACCAAGGCAAATCAATATTGCAAAGCAGGTAAAGTTTATCTCTGGTATTTTTTAACTCTTGATTAATCCAGTCTACCTCGGTGTGGTATTTTTCTTCTATCCAAATTTTATACACCGTTAAATCAGTATCGAAAAAAATACACTGAGGTGGTTTATGATATATTTTTTTTTCAGAAACAAGTTGCATTTTAGCCATTTCTATTACGTCTTCAAAAGTATATGGCTTATTTAATGCCGAAAGATATTGGCGAGCATATTCATTTACCCATGTAGTTTTATAATGCATGGCCAACGCCTCTGAAAGCGTAGATTTTCCTGTTGATTCGGGCCCTGTGATTACTATTTTATTAAACAATCTTAATGACTTTTAGTTTTTTCCATCTTATAAATCCATAGGCAGCCATTAATGTATAGCAGAGCATTAATAGGGCATAAATTTCTAATTCTCGTGAATAATAGAGATAAGTGGTAAGGGCATCAATGGCTATCCAATATAGCCAGTTTTCTAAACGTTTTTTTGCGGTTAAATAGGTGGCAATAATGCTAAATACCGTTGTAAACGAATCTATAAGAGGTTTTTGTGCGTCAAGAAAAAAGTAGGTTATTACCTTGTAAAGAACTAAAGAAAAAATAATCCCACCCAAAATAATCAGAAGATTCTTAGGAACAGAGTTTGAGTATACTTCAGATATGTTCTTTTTTTTGTTTGCCCAATTTATCCAGCCGTAAACTCCGGCAATAACGTAAAACAGATAAAGAAGGGCTTCTGAATAGAGCTTTGCATAAAATATAAAAATGTAAATACTGATTAATGAACCAATAATGCCAAAAATCCAGCAGTAAATATTTAAGCGTGCCGCAAGAATAACGTAAAGAATTCCCAACATTACGGCCATTATTTCCAATAGGAGAGAGGTATTATTAAATATCCAGTTCTCCATTTAGCACTTTCATTACCATGATAGCTTTACCGTGTTTTTTAAACGAAGATTTAATTTCATTTTTTAATAAATCCATTACCTCTTCATATTCTCCAACAATTTGTGTGCTGGTGGCATTGGTTTTTATTTTTATATTTTGGTATGTATTTAGTCTTTCAATAAATTCGGAGATGATAGGAATGTAGTCGGCATTGAGCGGATACATGCTAATTTCAATAGTCGTTTTCATGGAATGAATTTTATAGGAGTGCAAAAAAAGAAGAAGAATTTACTTTTCCCTTCGTCCGCATTACCGGTATCAGGTAAAAGGGTTTTTCTCAGTCTGCTTTTGCAAACACCCCTAAAGTGTGGTCAAAGGTAATTTTATTTTTTTTATTTACGATTGATTTAATAATTAATAACTTTATGAAAAATAAGAAAGAATGAGCAAATTCTGTATCCGTATAGTTCTCTTGTTATTGATTTTATTTTTTTATTCGAAGCAGATGTGTTCGCAGAACTACCAACTGGCCGACTCCATCTTGCGGGTTGCTGAGCAATCGAATTCCGACAGTATAAAAATGATGTGTTATTCGAGATTATCTGAATTCTACAGGGGTATTAATGCCGAAAAGCAGTTGTTTTATTCAAATAAAACGATTTTTCACGCAAACCAGATAAACAATATGCATTTTGTTATTTTCGGAAAATTAAAAAGAGTGGTATCTATTTTTGATATGGGCGAAACCGATAATGCTTTTAAAGAAATGGAGAAAGTGATTAAAGAGGCGGAAGAATATAACGATTCAAACTTGTTGGCTTCGATATATAATCAGTGTGGAGTGTTACATCGTCAAACCTCTAATTTTTCTGAAGCTATGAAATATCTCACAAAAGCAATTAAAATCGCAGAGGAAATAGGTAGAGAATATGACGCAGCCGGCTCATACAATAATATTGCTATTATATACAATTCGCAGGGAGATACTAGTAAAGCCTTAGAATATTTTAAGTATGCCTTAGAGATTTATAAAAAAGATATAAATAAAACTAACTATGCCAAGTTATTGGTAAATACAGCTATTATCTACACTCATAAAAAAGAATATAACAAAGCATTAGAAATGACTAATGAGGCCATGGAGATTTGGGTAAAAATGGATAAAAAAGCGGCTATAGGAGAAACATATAGTTGTTTGGCCGATATTTATGATGCAATGGGAGATGATAAAAATGCATTTAAATATTTGAACAAATCATTAGAGATACGTACGGCATTAAATAATCGAAGGGGAATTGCCGAATCGTACGGTCGCTTGGGGAATTTTTATTTTAAACAAAAGCAATTTCATTTAGCAATTCCTATTTTAGAAAAAGCCATTGGCATGGCCAAAGAATTTTCCTTGCTGGAATTAGAAAAAGAATCACATAACCTTCTTTATAAAATCTATAAAGAGAAAAAAGATTACCAGTCGGCCTTGCAGAGTTTAAATAATTATCTTGTTATAAAAGACTCGCTTTTTAATACTGAAAACCTGAAAACAATAGAGCTTCTTAAAAATAAATTAGATAAGGAGAAAAATGAAAGGGAGTTAGAACTAACGAATATAAAATTAAAAAACAGTGAACTGGAGTTAAACAAACAAAAACAGAAATTTATTTTTTCCATAGGAGCTTCTGCTTTACTTATTTGTATTGTTCTTCTTATTATAGCACAACAAATAAAGAGTAAAAGAATAAATAAAATTTTGAATGACAAAAATAGGTTAATTGAAGAAAAGAATAAAAGCATTACCGATAGCATTAATTACGCAAAAAGAATACAAAGTGCCATTTTACCCTCTCTAAAATCAGTAGAATCGGTATTGCCGGAAAGTTTTATTTTATACAAACCAAAAGACATTGTGGCCGGAGATTTTTATTGGTTTGAAAAAAATGAAAATTCGGTATTGTATGCAGTTGCTGACTGTACCGGACATGGTGTTCCAGGAGCCATGGTAAGCGTGGTTTGTAACAATGCGTTAAATAGAAGTGTGAGAGAATTTAATTTAATAGAACCTGGAAAAATTTTGGATAAAACCAGAGAATTAGTAGTACAAGAATTTTCTAAAAGCGATGAAGATGTGAAAGATGGAATGGATATTTCTATTTGTAGCTTAGATGCATCTGGTAAAAACCAAATTACATTAAAATGGGCAGGAGCTAATAATCCGCTTTGGATAGTGAGAGATAGTAAATTAATAGAGTTTAAACCCAATAAGCAACCTATTGGCAAAACAGAAAATCCAATCCCTTTTACTACCCAGCTAATTCAGTTAAATAAAAACGACATCGTTTATATTTTTACAGACGGATTTGCCGACCAATTTGGTGGGGAGAATGGAAAGAAATTTAAAGCAGCTCAGTTAAAAGAGTTGCTGCTAAGCATCCATCATAAAACA
Source organism: Flavobacteriales bacterium (assembly GCA_905339165.1). Lineage (GTDB taxonomy): Bacteria > Bacteroidota > Bacteroidia > Flavobacteriales_E > Vicingaceae > BCD5. The sequence continues at coordinate 131,297 of CAJPFH010000005.1, read as the reverse complement.
CCGAAAGAACAAGAATCTGTACTAAATGCCGTATTTGAAACTTGGAAAGGCAAAAACGAACAAGTAGATGATGTGAGTATAATAGGAGTGAAGGTTTAACCGAAAAAGGGATTGATTTTTATAAAAATCAATCCCTTTTTCGGAAAGTTATAAGAACATATAGTTACTTTTTGGTCATCGTTATTTCATGCTCTGAGCCGTTATCCTTGTAGGCATACACAAATTTCGACTTTGAGTGTTCTTTAATATCGCTGGTTTGTGTTTCACTTACTATTCCTAAAAAGTTTACTTGCAAATCAAATTTTTTCCCTTTTTCGCGAATTTTATATTTAAACTCCATGGTAATGGTTCCCTTGGTAGAATCAGGCACAGATACGGTTCCTGTGCACCATTCCTTTTTAACCTTGCATTTATTAAAACTATATACTTGGCCATCCCAAGCCGATTTATCTTGGGCTACTCCGTTAATGGTATAGTCTGTAACTTTCCAATCTCCTTCTAATTGCCTTACTACCTTTTGGTCTTTACTGCACGAGAGTACTAAGATGGCAGAGATAAGTAGTGTAAAAAGTAGATTATTTTTCATGGGTTTTGTTTTAAAAGTTAAGCGAATATAAGAAAAAATTAAAGATGAAACACAATTTCAAACGTGTTATTATCGAGCAAACTGTTAAACAATAAAAATTCGTTTTTCTGCACCTTTTTTGTTTTAAAAACATCTACGTTGCATTTTTCTTTTAGAATAATGTAAAGTAATTCGGTGCAATAAATTCGGCTGTTATCGGTATAATCAAAATCGTAATCGAAGGGTACTTTTTCTAATAGTTTTTCATTTGCTCCCTCAATGAATGAGTGGTGTAGTTTCTCGTTTTTTAAACGTACTACGTAAAAATGAGGATAATTAATATCCTTAATAAATTCAGAGTAGGGGGTAAATTGTACCCCATCTTTCCCATTTATTTCTTTGGCCACCGATTGAATAATAATATTACCGGTATCGGTTTTTATAAAAATTCCGCAATGAGAGAAAGGAATAGGTTCATTTAAAACATTAGCAATTTGAGAGCTAATCATACCATTTCCTTTTTTTAAAATAATATCTCCGCTTTTAAAAAGAGAGCAGTCTATTTCCTTTGTTTTATGCGAAGAAAGGGATTCAAAATCGTTTTGCTTTTTTGAGTCGGCCTGATTACAGGAAATGAGTAAAAACGAAACATGAAAGGAGAAAATAAGTTTTAAAAAATAAAAAAAGCAAGAGAATAATTTCTCTTGCTTTACCAAAAAAAAGTATGTATTTACTGAAAACATTGTTCATCTAGGAGATTTACTCCCCAGCAGTGCCAATCGGAATCTAAGAATTTAACGGGGTCTTTTACTCTGCCTTCTTTGTTTTTATCGTGCCACTCAATATTTATATCGTTAACGGTATTCTGATTTTTATTGGTAAGCGAAATGTTGTAAAAACTGTTATAGATTATATTGTTATGGTGCCCGTAATGTATAAAACTGTCTTTTCCATTATCGTCTTTTAATACATTAGTATATTTAATATCCTCATATCCGGTAGTTGGGTTTTTCTTCCATTCTATTTTAATATATTCTTGTGCACTTTTAGGCTCTTTGTACAAGAGCCAATTCCCATAGGTGTTATTAAAATCGGAAGTTCCCTCAAACCATTTAAAATCTTTAAACCCCCCATCTTGAGTTAAAAACATTTCCCACTTTACTTCTCCGTTGTTTTGGTGCTTTGCATGAAGCTTGCATGTGTATTTAAAATTTCCTACCGTAGTAGTAAATGCCCAAACCCATCCTTTTTTGGCTCCTTTCCATTTTGGGGTTTGGTTTAATGCTTCTTTGTAAGCTGCAACCGGAACTACCAAATTGATAGTTAAAATAGTTTGCCAAAAAAGTACATTTACCGAAGAGTGCGTCCAATGATCATACGAGGCGGTTTGGTCTAATCGTTGAGGGCCATTTGAAGATTCAAAATCGGAACTTTCCATTACAAAAGTATTTAGTGGCGGAACGGTTGGTTTTTCTCCCTTCTTTTTGCTGCAAGATTGGGAACCTGTAAGAACAAATAGAACTGCGAGGATTATTAGTAATGATTTTTTCATGGTGCTATTTATTTTAAACACAAATATAATTATATTTTTTTAGCATTTGTGTAGATAAAATGTTCATTTCTTTATTTTTTATAGAATCTCTTACCCAAAACCTGTGGCTATTTTTACACAAAAATTAAATGTAAGCCCATGAAATTTTTTATTGATACCGCAAACCTCGAACAAATTAAAGAAGCTCAAGATTTAGGAGTGCTTGATGGAGTTACCACCAATCCTTCGTTAATGGCTAAGGAAGGAATAAAAGGACAGGAAAATATTTTAAACCATTATGTTACTATTTGCAATTTAGTTGATGGAGACGTAAGTGCAGAAGTAATAGCCACCGATTTTAAAGGCATTATAGAGGAAGGTGAAAAACTCGCTTCGTTGCATAAACAAATTGTGGTAAAAGTCCCTATGATTAAAGAGGGAATAAAAGCAATAAAATATTTTTCCTCAAAAGGAATTAAAACCAACTGTACTTTAGTGTTCTCTCCGGGTCAGGCTTTATTAGCAGCAAAAGCAGGAGCTACCTACGTTTCTCCATTTTTGGGAAGGTTAGATGATGCCTCAACCGATGGATTGGAGTTGATCGAAAAAATCAGAATCATTTACGATAACTATGGGTATCAAACTCAAATTTTAGCAGCTTCTATCAGGCATACAATGCATATTGTAAAATGTGCCGAAATAGGAGCAGATGTAGCTACTTGTCCCTTAAGTGCCATTACCGGGTTGCTGAAACACCCTCTAACCGATATTGGCCTGGCTACCTTTTTAGCAGATTATAAAAAGGTAAACGGATAGAAATGTCGGCTGCATTTTTAGAAATTTTTCCGGATAATCCGGACAAGCGAGTTATCTCCAAAGTATGTGAGTTTTTAGAGAAAGGGGGAGTGGTAATATGCCCTACTGATACTGTTTATGCATTTGTATGCGACTTAAAAAATAAAACCGCCATTGAAAAAATGGCCAAACTAAAAGGAGTAAAACCGGAAAAGGCCAACTTTTCTATGCTATGCAGCGATTTGAGCAATTTGGCAGAATATACTCTTCCTTTTAATAATTCTATTTTTCGATTAATGAAAAATAACTTACCCGGGCCGTTTACTTTTATTTTGAATGCCAATAGCAAGGTATTAAAGATGTTTCAAAATAAAAAGACCATTGGAATTAGAGTCCCCGAAAACAACATTGTAAAAGAAATAATAGAAATGTTGGGCAATCCATTGCTCACAACCTCTATACATGATGACGATGACATCATTGATTACACTTCAGACCCTGCGATTTTATTTGAGCGTTTCTCGGATTCTGTAGAAATGATTATAGATGGAGGATTTGGTAAAAATACCCCATCTACCGTTATTGATTGTACTCAGACAGAGCCTTATATAATAAGGCAGGGGGCAGGAGTTATTGAGTTGTAATTTTTTTCTATATCCATGAAATTAAAAAAGCCAACGGTGAGGTAGGCCTTGTTTAATGATTATAATGATTAATTAATTAATTAATAGCTTTTAGAACTATGTAATTTTCCGTTTAAGTATTCTTCTTCTCTTAATTGTTTACCGTTGGCATCATAGTATTTCCATGAATCTATTTTCACATAATCGTTAAGGATGGGAGAGTATTTTACATTTCCTTCTGCAATAATATTTCCGTTTTCGTGGTAATCTTTTTGAGTATAAATATATTCTTTTTTATTGGTCATTATTAATTGAGATTCTATTTGCCCGTTTTTATACCAAGATATTTTTTTAGTAAAGTATTCTCCATTTTTATCCATTATTTCGCTCGATTCGGGTTTTCCGTTATCGTAGTATTCATCATATTTTATCGGATTGCCCTCTTTGTATTCAATTTCAGCCTTAAGAGTACCATTGGGGTGATATAATGTAAGTTTACTCCGATAATCATCTATGGCTCTAAAATCTCTTTCCAACTTGCCATCGGGATAATAATTTTTATACATCTTTAATTTACCTTCTGCATAAAAGCCTTTGTGCAACAGTTGGTCATTAGTATAAAAATCACTTACCCAGCCGGTACAGGCATAACCCGTACAATTGCGAACTGAATCACCTCCAAGATAAAAGTTTAATTTTTCATAACGCATAATGCCATATACCGAGTCTATAACCTGTGAAGGCTCGTAAACCTCGTGATATAATTTTTTGCTTAATAGGTTATTTTGAGAATAACCAGAGAGGAAACTAGATAAGCAAAAGACGATGATTAAAAATTTATTTTGTCCCATAAAATTTTTCAAATATACTAATTGCTAAGAAATTTTCATGCCGAATTTTTATCCATATCCATTTTACGTATTTTAAACCCAATAGCTGCAATTAGTACAGACATTAAGGGACTTATAATGTTAAAAAAGCAATACATCCAGTAGGTTCCAGTAGCTACTCCCAACACAGAGGCTTGTGTGGCTCCGCAGGTATTCCACGGAAAAAGTACCGATGTTACAGTACCCGAATCTTCTAAGGTACGGCTTAAGTTTTCGGGTTTTAATCCCCTGTTTTTAAAAACCGAAGCAAACATTCTTCCGGGAACAATAATTGCCAAATACTGGTCGGAGGCTGTAGCATTAAAAAACACACAGGTTCCCGCGGTAGTGGCTATAAGGGAGGTGGTGTTTTTTGCGAACAATACAACCCGATTTGCAATAGTAGCTAACATTCCACTACTTTCCATAATTCCGCCAAACACCATGGCACATATAATTAACCAAATGGTATTCATCATGCCATACATTCCTTTTGTTTTAAGTAATTCGTTAATGCTATCGTTAGCCGTAATTACTTCGGTAGAACTGCTCATAGCATTAATTACGGCAATATATCCCGATTGAAAATAAGAATAACTGCCCCCTGCAATTTCGACTACAATACTAGGCTGAAAAATTACGGCACATACACCGCCCAGTAGACTGCCCAGCAGCAGCACAGGAATAGCCGGTACTTGCTTAATGATTAGAATAATTACAATTATTGGAACAAGAAATAATACAGGGTGAATATAAAATTTATTCTTAATGGCTTCCATTAGCGAAACTATTTCTACCTCTTGAGAAGAGGTTGGGTGGGTAAAACCAATGATTAAAAAAATTAAAAGAGTGAGAAGTATGCTGGGAATAGTGGTAATGGCCATATATCGGATATGGGTAAACAAATCGGTTCCTGCCATAGCAGGAGCAAGGTTGGTGGTATCTGATAATGGCGACATTTTATCCCCAAAATAAGCACCAGAAATAATGGCTCCGGCAATTAGCCCTTCGTGGAAGCCTAACGCTTTTCCTATAGCCAGCAATGCAACACCAATAGTGGCCACCGTACTCCAAGAACTTCCTGTGGCTACAGAAACTACGGCACAAACTAAACAGGCGGCAAATAAGAATATAGTGGGAGTAAGTATTTTTAATCCGTAATAAACCATAGCCGGAACAATGCCGCTCATCATCCATGTCCCTGCCAACGCACCTATTAAAAGGAGAATTAGCAAGGCTGGCAAAGCCGAACTAATACTTTTTAATACTCCATCAAATAAATGGTTCCATGAAATACCCTTTATAATAGAAATAACGGCAGCTACCGATGCTGCCATTAAAAGGGCTATCTGATTTGCCCCGCCTAGTGCATTATCGCCAAAAAGAAAAACATTGGCTGCCAATAACATCATCAAAACGAAGATAGGTAAAAACGAGAGCCACAAGGAAATTTTAACTTCATGTATCATGTGATGAAAAATATGCCGCAAGATACTAAGAGTAATTTAATTGAAACAATCTACAAAAGTTCTGTTAATGTTTTACCTTCTATTTTAGAGCTAAGCCATGCTTTAATATTGAACGACATCAGGTATTTTGCATTTTCCATATCATTTTCAAATTCTGTAATTTTTTCTTTTAGGCTCACAAAAGCAGGAATAAAATCACTTTTTTCCGGAAAACTTTTTTTGGTGTAAAATACATTAAGTATGGTATTTTCAATAGATTTTAAACCTACATTTTTCATCAATCGGTTTTTGGTTGAGCGTATTATATGGTTCATTAAGGTGTAATTCTCTCTTTCATAGTGAATTATTACTTGCATAACAGAAGCAAAAACGTGTAAGTGGGTGCGAATGTCTATTTTAAAATTTTGATTAATGTAATTTAAAATATGTAAAGCTTCGCTGTATTTATCGGTTACAAAATACAAATAGGCTAAGTTATAGAAGGCTAGAATTAACTGAGGTTCAAGATTTGTTACAGGTAGTTTTAGTATTTTCTTTTCAATTTGCTTGGCTTGTTTAAGTCCTTTTTCATAGTTTTTAGAACTTAAGGTGTTTTGCAAAAAATTTATAGCAATGGTAATTTCTAAATTACAAAGTGTATACGTAAAATTTTCAGGAATTTTTTTAGATACCTCGTTTCGTAAAAAAAGTAGTTTGTCATCTACTAAAAGATGTTTTTTTTGGTGTATAGCCAGCATTAAATAGTTTTGATAACTTATTATGTAACTCAGTATGTTGCTGGAAAATACTTTTGCGTTTTCTTCAAATAAACTGAGCAGTTTAGTCATGTTTTTTATGGAAGGCTCAAAATCGTTTTGCATCCACTGTAAACCACTCTTAATAACATAGTAATACATTTTAGCTGTTAAACAAAATGCTTTTTCTTCATTTGCTAAAAGCTCCGATGAGATGATGCGTTTTAATTCGTTTAAATTCTCTTCGCTTCTAATAGAACCCGTTTTAAGTAAGATCATTAATTCATTCGAGAGAGAATGGTACTCGTTTATATTTTGAACACAAGAGATGGCATGATTCCTTTCTTTTATAATTCTCCTCAGTTCATCGGCATTTTGCGGACTAATGGCATTAATCACTTTTTCTTCCCATTCCAACAATTCTAACATCAAATAGTAATTATCATGTTCAGAGGCATTTTTTTTATTTTTTACCAATAAGGTAAACGCCTCATTAAACAACATTTTTTCGTACAATATTTGGGTTTGAATAGCAAATCGGTGTGTGGTATTTTTTGTATTTCTTATACAATATTCTGTAAGTAATTCAATTAAATTATAATAGGCAATACTCTCCATTTTAGGCGAGGCCTTACTTTTCTTCTTAACTGGTCTTAATATTTCCAGTATGAATTTATCTAAAACATCGTGTGTTGATTTTTTTAAAATTAAACTCTCTATGTAATGAACCTCGTTTTTGTTCATTTTGGTTAAAAGTGTTGATAACTTGCTATTCATATAGTTAGAAAAAAAAACAGAGTATTTATTGTGTTATTGTATTGTAAATCAATAATAAAAACCTATTACTAGGGTTAATTGTTCGGAAAATTACATTATTTTTATTTACCTTAATTAAATGCTTTCAAATAAATTTGCATTCAAATCATAAAAAACTAACAATGAAAAATTTATACCTAAAACTACTAAGCTTGTTGGTTATACAGGCTTTTGCTTACCAAACAGCCCATGCGGTTATGGTGCAAGTGGGTACCCTTGGTACAACCACCACATCAACTACTTATACTCCATACAAAACACTATGGGAAGATGGGAGAACTCAATACCTAATTTTAGCGAGTGAAATTATTTCTAACGGGGGAAGTGCTGGACAAATTAATAGTTTAGCATTTAACGTTTCAACCGCACAGGCTCAAGTTTTGAATGGCTTTACCATAAAAATGGGATCAACTGCTTTGACTAGCTTAACCAACACTTTTCAACCTAATGGTGGTTTTACCACTTGTTACACTTCAAACGTGCCAGGCACAACGATAGGTTGGAATACCTATATGTTTTCAAATGGGTTTAATTGGAATGGAATTGATAATATTATTGTTGAAGTGTGTTTTGATAATGCTTCATGGACAAGTAATTCAGGTATACACTACAATACTTTGGCCTTCAATTCTAATACACAAGTAAATGCTGACGGGCAAGTGGGTTGTTCCATGGCTGCTACTGGAGTTTACACTCAAAGACCCGTTATGCAACTTAATATTCTTCCTCCGGTGGCAGATGATGCTGGTATTGCGATAATTGAATCCCCAACTGTTCCTGCTTGCAATTTATTAAATGTTCCTATTTTAATTACAATGGACAATTCGGGTAGTGATACTCTTTTTACCGCCACCGTAAACTGGTGGGTAAATGGAATCCCTCAAACGCCTTATAACTTTTCAGATACTATCTTACCTTACAGTTCGAAAACTGGTGTTAATATTGGAACTTATACGTTCAATAATAACGATTTTTTAGCTATAAAAACAACTCTTCCAAATGGAGTTATAGACTTGTACAATGTAAATGATTCTCTTGATGTTATCGTAGCCACAGGACTTTCAGGTTCTTACACTATTTCGAGCGGAGGCGATTATCCTACTTTCAATGATGCAGTAAATGATTTAAATGCTTTTGGTGTTTGTGGTCCAACGGTTTTTTTGGTTGACAATACTACTTTTAACGAACAAGTGATTCTTGGATACGTAAACGGAACAGATTCTATAAACACGATAACCTTTAGGGGTACAGGGAATAATTCTAAATTGATTTATAATAGTACGGGTACGTTAGATAATTACGTAATAAGGTTTAACAATGGAGATTATTATAGGATAGATAGCTTAACGATAGAGAACACTGGTCTAACATATTCTTATGTGATTGAGTTATTAAATGGAAGTAGCAATAATGAGATAACAAATTGCACACTAAGGAACGATACGAATACCACTACTACTTCAACTCTAAAATCGATTGTTTATGGTATAGGAAGTGCAAATACCGATAACAATAACCTGTACAAGAATAACCTTATGCAAGGGGGAAGTGTGGCTTTTTACTTAAGGGGTCAAAGTACAAGCAATTTGGCAGATGGCAATGTAATAGAGGGGAATACATTTTACAAGCAATACTATCAACAAGCATATCTTTACTACCAACGCAATATAAAAGTAAGGGATAACAAAATGAATATGCTTGCTAGTTATACAGGGACTACATATTCCCTATACATGTGGTATTGTTATGATAAGATGGAAATAACTGGCAATATCTTAACTATAAAGAAACCCATTGGTATTCATTATAGTATGTACTTAGGGCAATGCATAGGTTTGAATAATAAAAAAGGTTTGATTGCTAATAATTTTATTGCAACTACTGATACAAATAATCTTTCTGGCACCTACGGAATTTACTCAACTGGAAATACATATACAGATATTGTTCATAACAATTTCAATTTAGCTCATAATACTACTGGCGCATATGGGATTTATTTGACTGGAGGGGGAAATGCAAATGTTTTGAATAATAGTTTGGTCTTAAGGAAAATGGGGTATGGTTTATATGTTGCAAGTGTGGGTTCTATAAACAACTCTAACCATAATAATCTTTATGTACCTAATGGAAATGTAGGATATTATAATGGGGTAATCCAAACCACGTTAAATAACTGGATAAATAATACAGGATTTGATGCGAACAGCATTAGCGTAGACCCGATGTATATCGATACTTTTAATTTGCACACTTGTGAGGTTGGTTTTGTAGGTTCAGGAATAAATATAGCAAATGTAACCGAAGATATTGACGGAGAACAAAGAGATAGCAATAAACCCTACATTGGAGCCGATGTATTCTTTGATTTGTCTGCAGATTTGTTGGGAGCCGAGGTAAGCAAATGCCCCCAAGATGCAATAACCTTAGAAGTACAGGGGGATAGCACACAAATACTAAGTTACAACTGGACACCCGGAAACCTTACTACTCCAAGTATTAGTGTAAACAATGCAGGCTGGTACTATGTAACTATAACCACAGCATGTGGCTCAGCAACCGACTCTATTGAGGTTATAAACAAGCCTTTACCTATTGCTAGTTTTAACATTACCACCACTAATCAGTTAACAGCAGTATTTGCCGATGCATCTACTAATGCCACTTCGTGGACATGGAATTTTGGTGATGGCAACAGTAGTACACAACAGAACCCTTTCCATATCTACAATCAATCGGGAACTTACACTGTAACATTAATAGCCTGCAATGATTGTGGCTGTGATACAACTACACAAGTGGTAACTGTATTGGCTAATAGCATTGATGAAAATTTCTTACAAAACGTAGTAAGCATTTATCCTAATCCGAATAAAGGCGAGTTTACCATAAGTATGAACGGAGTAGCAAGTGCACAAATAGAAATTACAACTATTCAGGGGCAGGTTGTGTATACAGAGAAAGTAATTGCAAACGGAAGCATAAACAAAAACATCCACTTAAACAATGCAACCGGTATGTACTTTGTTAAAATTATTGCCAACGAACAAACTATGATTTCTAAGGTAATTGTTGAGTAGTAGTTACATTAATTTAATACAAAAAAAGGGCTGCATATGCAGCCCTTTTTTTATGGTTTATTGATAAAAAAAACTATTTCTTCTCTAACACTCTACTTAAGCCTTCGGCTGCAAGGGTGTAATCAGGTTGAATAGACAGAGCTTGTCTGTAATTTGTTTCAGCATTTAACCAATCTTTCATTAATTCGTAGGCATATCCTCTGTTATAATAAGCTTCGTAATAATTGCTACGTGCCTCAATGGCTTTGGAAAAATACTTAACCGCTTCGGGGAGTAAATGTAGTTGAACTAAATGCAAGTAACCTAAATTAAAATTGGCTAATGCATTTTTCGAGTCGATCATCAAAATTTGGTTATAGTACTCAATTGCTTCGTTCAATAAATTGTTTTCTTGGCAGTACATACCGATGTTATACATTGCCTCTATGCTATTGGGTTTTATTTTAAGTGCATTCAGATAATACTGTTTAGCTAATGGATTTTTCTTTATCGCAAATAATAAGCCTAGTTGAATATAGGCATCGTAGTAGTCGGGATTTTGTTCAACAGCTGTTTGCAAACTGGATATGGCTTTTAAAGTGTCTCTATTTTCCATAAAAATTATTCCTTTCATGTAATAGGCCTGAGAATTATAGATATCAGCTTTTAATACATGATTAATATATTCCAATGCTTGTTTATTATCTCTTAAAAACATGGATACTTCTGCAAGTTTTAAATTGGTTTCTGCATTATTGGGGTTTAAACGCAGCGATGTATTTAGAACTTCTTTTACTTCTGCTATTTTTTTCTGAAAGAGCAAGTAATCTGCTTTTAGTATATAATACTCCGGTTTGAGCGAGTCTAATCTAATGGCTCTTTCAACATCGGCAATGGCTGAAGGTACATCTTGTCGGCTGGCATATAATTCAGCTCTTTCAATATAAAGGGAGGGATTAGTTATATCATTTTTGATTTTCTGATTTATAACGACAAAAGAGCTATCTGGAGTATTTTCTGTTTTGGTAATGGATTCGTTTTTTACTTCGTTTTGATTTCCGCAAGAAATAAAATAGATAGAACCAAAAAGGAGTGCAGAATAAATTATTTTTTTCATTTTTTAAATTAAAACACATTAAAAAAAAGAAGCCCGAATCTACTATTCGGGCTATAAAGGTATGAAATAATAGGGAAGTGTTTACTTGAGTAGTTCTTTTAGTTTTGCCTCTAATTCTTCCATTAATTCGGGGTTGTCTTTCAGCACTTGCTTTACAGCATCTCTTCCTTGTCCTAATTTTGTATCGCCATAGCTAAACCAACTGCCGCTTTTTTTAATAACCCCTTTCTCTGCTCCTAAATCAATAATTTCGCCCACCTTAGAGATTCCTTCACCATACATAATATCGAACTCGGCTGTACGAAAGGGGGGGGCTACTTTATTTTTAACTACTTTCACTTTAATTCTGTTTCCTATTACATTTTCGGCATCTTTTATTTGTCCGGTTCTGCGAATATCTATACGAATGGAAGCGTAGAATTTTAAAGCATTTCCACCTGTAGTGGTTTCAGGATTGCCAAACATTACCCCAATTTTTTCGCGAAGTTGATTAATAAAAATGCATACGCATCCTGCTTTACTAATACTTCCGGTAAGTTTTCGCAGGGCTTTAGACATTAGTCGGGCATGTAATCCCATTTGAGAATCGCCCATTTCTCCTTCAATTTCCGCCTTAGGTGTAAGGGCGGCTACCGAATCAATTACAATGATATCGATAGCTCCGGAGCGAATTAGATTATCGGCTATTTCTAAGGCTTGTTCGCCATTATCGGGTTGAGAAATGAGTAGGTTTTCGGTATCTACCCCAAGTTTTTCGGCATAAAAACGATCAAATGCATGCTCTGCATCTATAATAGCGGCAATACCTCCTCGTTTTTGAGCTTCGGCAATGGCATGTATGGCGAGGGTAGTTTTGCCCGATGATTCAGGCCCGTATATTTCAATTATTCTTCCTTTCGGAAGCCCTCCAATACCTAGTGCAATATCGAGAGTAAGGGAGCCTGTAGGAATAATTTCAAGAGATTGGTCAACCGCTACTTCATCGCCCAATTTCATAATACTTCCTTTTCCAAATGTTTTTTCCAGCTTATCCATAGTAAGCTGTAGGGCTTTTAATTTTTCTTTGTTTAGTTCTTTGATTTCGGCACTCATTGTATGTTTAGTTTATTAGTTACTAATTAGTTTTAAAATTTGCTGGGAATGATTTTTTGTATCTACTTTATCAATTCGGTTTAAAATTACGCCATTTTCATCAACAATAAAAGTTGTTCTGAAAGTGCCTTGGTGCGTTTTACCCATAAATTTTTTCTCGCCCCAAACACCAAAGGCATTTACCGCTTCTTTATTTATATCTGAAAGTAGGAGGTAGGGTAATTGGTATTTACTGGCAAATTTTGTGTGACTGGTTTCATTGTCGGTACTGATACCAATAATTTCAAACCCTTTGCCTTGAAGTACTGCATAATTATCTCGCAAATTACATGCTTCAGTAGTGCAGCCAGGAGTCATATCTTTGGGATAAAAAAATAGAATTAATTTTTTACCTCGAAAGGATTGAAGAGAAACGGATTTTCCGTTTGGATTCAGAAGCGAAATGGAGGGAATGGTGTCTCCTTCAGATAGTTTTCTCATAGGCATAACAAAGCCATTACAAAGTAGCGAAAAGTTTATTCTTGATTAAAAAAAACATGGGTTTTTAGTTTTCAACAGTCGTTTTTTTTAGAAAAATTTCACTGTAGTATTTGCAAAATGGTTTTAACTCGCAAATGGCACATTTAGGATTACGGGCTACGCACACATATCGTCCGTGTAAGATTAACCAATGGTGAGCTTTTGCAATTATTTTTTCAGGTAAATAAGTAGTTAGTTGTTTTTCGGTTTCAAGAGGAGTTTTGGCATTGGTAGTTAAGCCAATGCGAGCGGAAACCCTGAAAACATGTGTATCTACAGCCATAGCCGGTTTGTTGTAAACAACCGATGCTATTACATTGGCCGTTTTACGACCCACTCCGGGTAGTTGTTGCAGTAAATCGATATCAGAAGGCACCTTGCTTTTAAATTCATTGACAAGCATTTTAGCCATTAACACTAAGTGTTTTGCTTTATTATTGGGGTAGCTGATGCTTTTTATGAATGTATATACTTCTTCAGGCTTTGCTGTGGCTAATACTTTTGCTGTTGGAAATTGTTTAAAAAAAATGGGAGTTACCAAATTTACCCGTTTATCGGTGCACTGTGCCGAAAGAATTACAGCTACCAATAATTGGTAAGGGTTTTTGTATTTAAGTTCTGTTTCTGCATGGGGCATTTTAGAACTGAAGTGTTCTATGAGTCGCTTGTATCTTTGCTTCTTACTTAGAGTCATTCTTTTTGTTAAACAGTCTATTATTTTTTTTGTTCTAGGTAAATCAAATGTATTTACAAAGAATGTATCAATCTTTATTTATATTTGAAAATTCAGATAAAAAATTGGAAAAAGAACTTATTAATATAAAATTCGTTTGTTGTTTAATCTTATTGCTGTTTATATTTTCGCATTCGGAACTGAAGGCACAAACGGTGCAAGATTCTGTTAAGGTAGATAGCATAGATATCTATGAGATGTCTTTAGAACAATTACTTAAATTAAAAGCCTTTACCCCTTCAAGTGAATTAGAAGAACTAATCAATTCACTTATTATATCGGCTTCTCAAAAACCAATGAGTTACAGAGAATCGCCCAACATTGTTTCGTTAATTACAGCCGAAGAGATAAAAAAATCGGGAGCACGCGATTTAATAGATGTGTTGAGAATGTTGCCCGGGTTTGAATTTGGAATGGATGTGGAAGGGGTTGTAGGTATTGGAATTAGAGGAAACTGGGCACACGAAGGTAAAATATTGTTGCTGATTGACGGGCAGGAAATGAATGAAAATTTATTTGGAACCACTCAGTTTGGAAATCACTATCCCATCAATAATATTAAAAGAATAGAGGCCATCAGGGGGCCTGGGTCTGCCGTAAATGGAGGGTATGCCGAATATGGAGTAATCAATATTATAACCTTTGGAGGTGAGGATATACAAGGAATAGCAGCCAATGGGGTAATTGGCCAAATGCTAGACGCTACCGGTCGTAAAAACATAAGTTTAGCAGCCGGAAATAAATGGAAAGATTTTGATATTTCTTTATTTGCTAATGTATCCGAAGCCATACGCAGTGATGCAGATTATACTGATGTGTTCGGGAATACATATAATATGGCTAATCATTCGAATATAAAATCTTCTTCGTATAACTTAGGTATTACATATAAAGGGTTGCAAATAAGAAGCATTGCAAATTTATACCAACTAAAAGTACAAGACGGATACGATGCCATTGTTACAAGGCCCTATTGGCAAACTTTTTCCGGATTTTACAATGAAATTAAATACGTATGGAAAATAAATAACCAACTTACGATTACTCCCAAGATTAATATTAAGAATCAAACACCATGGAAAACAATAGAAGACGATTCTCTTACAGGAAACTACCATAAAGAGATAGCGCGGTATCGAGGGAATCTCAGTGCCTCATGGAATCTTTCAAGAAAGATAAATATAGTAGCAGGAGTAGAGCACTACATAGATGAAGCAAAAGATAAAACCGACAGTAGTTATTTTATAAACGGCAAAAACACTTTTTCGTTTAACAATACTTCTTATTTTATACAGGGTTTAGCAAAACACCGTATTGTAAACCTAATATTAGGAGCCCGCTATGATATGCATAGTACTTTCGGAGAGGCTTTTGTGCCTAGAGTAGGATTAACAAAAAAAATAAATCGCATAAATTTTAAAGTATTATATAGCAACTCTTTTAGAGCACCTTCGGTAGAAAATATCAATTTAAGTATTGCATCGGTTAAACCGGAATATACGCAGGTTATTGAAGCCGAAATAGGCACACAACTTACCCGTAAATTGTTTTTTACTGCAAATATCTACGATATCATTACTCTTAATCCTATTGTTTACTATTACGATGAGTTTACCCTTTCTGACCGATATACCAACTTTGGAAAAGCCGGCACAAGAGGAGTTGAACTTGAAATAAGAATGAAAAATACGTATAATTCATTTTGGTTAAATTATTCGTTCTATACCGTTAAAGGAAAAGATAATATTTCCGACAACATGATGGAAGAAAATAGTAAAATGCTACTTGCTTTTCCGGCACATCAGGTAAATCTTACCGAGAGTTATAACATAACCAGAAAATTTAGCATTAACACAACAATGCAACTTAGGTCGGTACGTTATGGTTATACTGCAACCGATACATCGGGAAACCTAATACTTAGTCAATTTAAACCCATACTGCTTTTTAATTTGTATTTTTTATATCAACATCTTTTTACCGAAAATTTAGATTTTGGCGTAGGGGTGTATAATCTACTCAATGAGAAAAATCCTTTTATACAACCCTACTATGGTATGCATGCCCCATTGCCTGGCGCTTCTAGAGAAGTAATAGTACGAGTTTCTTATCATTTTAAGCGTAAAACGAAAACTGAAAACTTGGAATGATTAGACGCCTAAATATAACCCCCTTTTATTTACTGGCATTTTTTATAATACTTCTATTTTCTGTTTGTAAAGAAACAACTGCTCAAGAAGTAAATTACAAATCATATTCACTGTTTGTATATAATTTTATTAAGTACATAGATTGGCCGGACTTGAATCCTGAAGAAGATTTTAAGATTGCGGTGATAGGCGATTCTCCAGTGCTTAAAGAATTGCAATATCTTTCTCAGAACAAAAGAATACGCGGAAAAAGAATGGTTGTAAAACAGTATGCCGATGCAGAGAGCGTTATTGATTGTAACCTCATCTATATATGTTCGCACAAAAGCAGCAGTATTAAAATTTTAAAAGAAAAATATAAAAATAAACCCGTTCTATTAATTGGCGAAAGAGAAGGCTTAGCTAAAAAAGGTGCTGCACTTAGCTTTGTTACTTTAGAAAACGATGCACTCCATTTTGATGTAAATAAAAAGGTGCTGGAAAATCATAATCTAAAAATAGCCAACTCCCTACTAGCACTAGGAAGCATTGTGAACTAATGCAAATTCCTTTACATTTATTTCTTTGCCACATTTAAAATGTTTTTCGGGGCACTCGGATTTACCATGTAAACCACAAGGCCGGCAAGGTAAAGACGTTGAAATTTCTGCTGTCTTACAATTGTCAGATAGAGGACCAAAACCAAAGGAGGGTAGGGTAGAACAGAAAAAAGCAGTAACAGGGGCATTCATTGCCGAGGCAATATGCAAAGGAGCCGAATCATTTACGTAATTCATTTTTGCATGGTGCATAAGAGCGGCCGATTCTAAGAGAGAGAGTTTTCCGCAAAGATTTATAAATTTATTGGGTTGACTTTCGGAAATGATTTTTTCGGAAAGAGAGGAATCGTTTGCAGATCCTATAAAAATTATAGTATAAGAATTCTGGGTTAAACTTATCAGTTCAATCCATTTTTCTTTAGGAAGTTGTTTAGTAAACCAAACAGACCCGGGAGCGATGCAAATAAATGAATTCGTAGTAAACGGCTCTATATTTTTATAGTCATTTACTGAAGGGTATAGTGCAGGCCTTTCTAAAAGAGTATCGGTAAACCCTTTTAAAAGTGCAATATTCCTCTCTACCTCATGTTTATTATTTTCTAAATCGTGTTTTACTTTTACGGTATATAAAAAAGATAATGGATTTTTATCGAATCCTATTTTGTGTTTAGCTCCCGAAAAAGCGGTAATTAAACCCGAGGAAGCGAAGCGATGTAAATTAAAAACTGCATCATAGTGGTTTTGGTGTACTTGCTGAGAAACTTTTTTAAGATGTTGGTACTTGTTTTTTTGTTTATCCCAAATGATAAGCTCATTGATATGTGGATGATTTTCGAGCAAATTTTCATTTCCTTTTCTCAGTAAAAAATCAATTTTGAGTGAGGGGTATTTTCTCTTTAGTTTCTCGATTAAAGGAGTGGCTAAAATAACATCACCTAAATAAGAAGTTTGTATAATTAACACTTTTTTCATTTACACCGCAACATTATACTCGCGTAATGCATTGTTTAAAGATGTTTTTAAATCGGTACTTGGTTTGCGTTGTCCAATAATCAAAGCACAAGGTACTTGAAACTCGCCAGCCATAAATTTTTTGGTGTAGGAACCCGGTATAACAACCGACCGTTCCGGAACTTCGGATTTGTATTCAACAGGATAATTCCCTGTAACATCAATTATTTTGGTAGACTGGGTAAGCACCACATTCGCCCCTAACACAGCTTCTTTTCTAACTCTTACACCTTCTACTACAATACATCTCGAACCAATAAAACAGTTATCTTCTATAATAACCGGAGCTGCCTGTAAAGGTTCTAGTACGCCACCAATTCCAACCCCTCCGCTTAAATGCACATTTTTTCCAATCTGAGCACAAGAGCCTACGGTGGCCCATGTATCTACCATGGTGCCACTATCTACATATGCACCAATATTTACATACGATGGCATTAAAATAACCCCCGAGGCAATAAATGCCCCATAACGAGCCACTGCATGAGGCACAACACGAATTCCTAATGCTGCATAATTTGATTTTAATTTCATTTTATCATAAAATTCAAGAGGGCCGGCATGCAGAGTTTCCATTTTTTGTATAGGAAAGTACATTACCACTGCTTTTTTTATCCATTCATTTACCATCCAAGAACCATCGCTTGCCGGCTCGGCCACCCTTATAGAACCTTTCTCTAGTTTTTCGATAACCTCATGTATAGCCATCTGTATTTTAGAGTCTTTAAGCAATTCGCGATGATCCCATGCGTTTTCTATTTGGGCTCTTAATTCTGTCATTTTAATTTATATTTTGATACAAAGATACATTTTACTCATTTGCACAAATAGTAAAAATTAAATACTATAAAATACGTAGTTTTGAAACATGGGAAAAGTAATAGGAATAGCCGGAATCAGTCGGCCCACAGGGGATATAACCGTATATGCTTCGGCAAAAGTTTCTTTTAGATTTGGTATAGCCGATGATTTTAGGAGTAAACTAGATACGGAAAAACAAATATTGATTCTATCAGAAGAAGCATGGAATGATGTCTGCAACGATTTGGGACAGAAGTTACACTGGACCAAAACAAATGCTAATTTGTTATTGCGAGGTGTCGATTTAAAAAGTAGTATTGGAAAAATGCTAACCATCGGTAATTTTAAAATAGAGATTACCGGAAAAATAATACCTTCCGATGAATTTAACGAAGTTTATATAGGTTTAAAAGAAGTATTATCTAGAGATTTTAGAGCTGGTGTGTATGCCAAAGTAATTACAGAAGGCGTTGTTTCTGAGGGGGATTATGTGAGAATTACATAGAATTAAAATTCTCTAAAATGTCATATAATGGATTGCATTATGTTAATATAGCTTAGGTTTTTAAAGAATTAATTCTTTAAAAAGGGCAAAAAAAAATTATTAAAAAAATTCATGTAAGGGTTGGTAATTTGCGGTTCATTTATTCACACTTTTCTATTTTTTTAAATAGGAGTTCATGATTTCCGTTTCACTCCAATTTAAGCAAATTAGCAACTCTTACATACCGCTTTCTTTTAGCAAAAAATGGGTAAAGTCTTTTTGCTTTACTTATTTTTTAGCTGCGTGAGGGATAGAAGCGGCATCCTTTCTGTTTTTCACAGAAAGATATAGCGAATAGCCCGACCCTTTGGGGCACGCCCAAATCATCTAACTTTGCCTTAATATGTTAATGATTTATAACTGGAAATTTACTCCAATCGTTCAGATATTTTGAGAAATCAACTTTGGAACACTTGGAAGTATTATCATGAATGCTGATTTGAAGTTGAAGAGTTCCATCTTTCTCATAACCAACTTTATCAATTATGCGGTGATTAAATAAGACACTTCTATCTATAACAATAAATTTGTTCCAACCATCATCTTTTCTCATAACAAAGACATAATGAACATCTGGAGTAAATGGAGTTTGTAGTTGGTCCATTCGCAAATTATACTTTGCTGAATAACCTTTTAACCGTTTTTTCCCTTCCGCAGTTTTCACCTGAACTCTTTTAAGGTCACCATTAGCATCTTTAACAACAAAAATATCATCACCTCTATCGACTTGAGGTATTGCAACATTCCAACCCCTGTATAATAGTTCTGACATTACGAGCAAATGACCAGCTTGACCTAAATATAAGTTTTGCATTTTGCTCATAAGTCAAAAGTCATTTGTCTTAATAGCTCATTTGTTCTAGAATCAATAAAATCTACTCTGCCTATTCGTAATAACTCTTTATCAGTAAGATTTGTAATTCCTTGAACAAATGGTCTTAGAATATCCCCATGTTGCATTTGAAAAAGCTGTTCATTCTCGTAAGATGTGTAAAGTTGACCAACTGGTTTTGCATCAGGAAATTTTGACATTAATTCTAGTTTGCTAGAAGGATGAAGACTATACGTCCTTCCTTCTGACTGATTATTAACATAGATTACCAGAACATCTATTAAATCAAGCAATTCTTCATATTCAATAGTTAATACAAATGGAGCATGTTCCATTGTATTATTAATTTTAAGAACCGCATTTTGACATGAAGTAATAATCTCATTCATTTCAATATCTGTAATGATTCCTGGTTTTGTATTTGAAAAATAAGTTGTAGCATGAATATACCACTTCTTGATTTCACCAGTAGGCTTACTAATAGTTACTTCAATTGGGGAAAAAAGAGAATGAATATCAGAATTAGAAGAAATTCTTTTAATTGATATTTTATTAATCCCTAAAGCATCAAGGCTTTTTTCCTCATTGCTATTAATAGTAAATGTCTTTCTTGTCATGCTTCAAATGTACGACTTGATTTTGAAAAAACATCTTAAATTTCGAGATAAATTAAAAATTTAGCTGTACTTTTCCACTTCAAAAATTGAAGCAATGAACCGCATCAAAGAAGTACTGGAAGAAAAGGGGATTAAACAAGTTTGGTTAGCCGAAAAGTTGGGTAAAAGTTTTAATATGGTTAACTCTTATGTGCAAAACAGAACGCAACCTAGTTTGGAAATTCTGTATAGAATTGCTGAAATCCTTGAAGTAAATGCAAAAGACCTTTTAATAGAAAAAGCGAATGAAAGAAAAAGTTGAACAATTTGTAAAATATGTTGCCACTTTAGATGGTGATGAAAAAGGAGAGGCACAAGTATTTTGCGATAGACTTTTTCAGGCGTTCGGACATGAAGGATATAAAGAAGCAGGTGCAACTTTAGAATTTAGAGTAAAATCAAAAAAGAATACACGATTTGCTGATTTGCTTTGGGGTGAACGTGTTCTTATTGAAATGAAGAAAAAAGGAGCTCAACTCCAAAGCCACCGTAGCCAGATTTTTGATTATTGGTGGAAATTAAGACCTAATCAGCCAAAATATTCAATTCTCTGCAATTTCAATGAGTTTATTATTTATGATTTTGCTATACAAGATGAACCGCTCGACCGCATTAAGATTAAAGACTTACCAGACCGTTAC
This sequence comes from Flavobacteriales bacterium, assembly GCA_905339165.1. Classification (GTDB taxonomy): domain Bacteria; phylum Bacteroidota; class Bacteroidia; order Flavobacteriales_E; family Vicingaceae; genus BCD5. Next base: position 110,201 of record CAJPFH010000005.1, on the reverse strand, counting down.
ACAGCCTTTAACTTTATGTACCCGAAGGCGGCAACTCCTGTATTCGAGAATAACCTTGAAGAAGTTACCCGAGAAACAGCCGATTTAGTTGCAAAGGTTTTTAATTCCTTAATTGCTAGGGGAGAAGATAGTGAACGTGCTCAGCGTTTCATCTTGCAATCCATCTTTACCATGTTTGCGGAAGATTACCAATTGTTACCAAAAGATATTTTTACTCAAATTTTGTTGGATTGTAAAAATGGACAGGGCAATGCTTATGACCTAATACAAGCGTTGTTTCAGCAAATGAATACAAAAGCACAAGCAAGAGGTGGACGGTTTAAAGATGTGCAATATTTTAACGGAGGTTTATTTGCACAACCTGAGGCAATGGAGTTAACTGATGATGAATTAGCCAAACTACATAAAGCAGCATCCCAAAAATGGAACAAAGTAAACCCTGCTATTTTCGGTACTATTTTTCAAAGCAGTATGGGAAAAGAAGCCCGACATGCTTTTGGAGCACACTTTACAACTGAATTAGATATTTTAAAAATTGTTCACCCTACCATTATACAACCTTGGCGAGAAAAAATAGCAAAAGCTAAAACACTTGCTGACATGAAGCAATTGAGAAAGGATATTGCTGAATTTAAAGTTTTAGACCCTGCCTGTGGCAGCGGAAACTTTTTGTATGTGGCATTTCGAGAATTGAAGCGGATTGAAATGGAATTGCTGAATAAAATACATGTTGATTTTCCAAAAAGTGCAGGAGAAATCGGAACGCAATCCATTGTGAGTATAAAACAGTTTCATGGTATAGATTACAATCCGTTTGCTGTTGAGTTAGCAAAAGTAACCCTTATGTTGGCTAAAGAAATTGCTATAAAAGAAACCAAAGATTGGGTAGATACTATGCAAATTGGGCTTGGTTTTCACATGGAAGAAACTTTGCCTTTGGACAATATGAATGATAATATTCTATTTTCAGATGCATTATTTACAGAGTGGAAAAGTGCTGACGTTATCATAGGAAATCCGCCATATCAAAGCAAAAACAAAATGCAGGAAGAATATGGTATTGAGTACATGAATAAACTTTGGGGTGCTTATGAAGAAGTTCCGGGCAGAGCAGACTACTGTGTATATTGGTATTACAAAGCACATAAAGAATTAAAAGAAGGAGGTTATGCCGGATTGGTGGGTACAAATACCATTCGGCAAAATTACAGCCGAGAAGGGAGTTTAGATTACATTGTAAATAATGGTGGAGTTATTTTTAACGCCATTTCATCTCAACCATGGTCTGGAGATGCAGTTGTTTTTGTTTCCATTGTCAATTGGAGAAAAGGAGATTATGAAGGAAAAAAGAAACTATACATTGAAGATAGCAAAGGCGAACAAATAGAATATATCGTTGATACAATTAACAGTAGTTTGACTATTGAAATTGATGTAAGCAAATCTAAAGTACTGGAATGTAATAAAAATCCTAAATCTGTTTTTCAAGGTCAAACTCATGGACACAAGGGATTCTTACTTTCAACTACGAAGGGAAAGGAATTAATTCAAAAGGATAGCAGAAACGCAAATGTTGTTAAGCCATTTTTGATAGGCGATGTGTTGGTTGGTAAAAAGAGAAGTCAGCCCGATAGGTATGTAATTGATTTTACGCTGATGGATGTAATAGAAGCTGCCAGTTACAAAGAGCCTTACGAAATAATTAAACAAACTGTTTTACCTGAAAGAGAAGCGAGAGCCAAAGAACAAGAAGCTGAAAACAAATCTGCACTTGAAAAGAATCCAAATGCAAAAGTGAATAAACACCACATCAATTTTTATAACAAATGGTGGAAGCTTTCCTATGGACGAGAAGATATGTTATTAGCTATTAGTTTCTTAAAAAGATTTATTTCAGTACCTCAGGTTTCAAAACGAGCAACTTTTGAATTTATTTCTACGGAAATAAATCCTAATGCAGCCTTAATGGTGTTTCCTTTTGAGGATGATTATACTTTTGGAATAATTCAGTCTTCTGCACATTGGGAATGGTGGAAGGCAAATTGCTCAACATTAAAGGGAGATTTTAGATATACAACCAATACAGTTTGGGACACTTTTCCGTTTCCACAAAATCCCACAATAAATGATGTTAAAAAAGTTGCCAATGCAGCCAAAGAGTTGAGGGATAAACGAAATGAAATAATGATGAATCATAATTTTACTTTACGTGATGTTTATCGAATATTAGAAGAACCCGGCTCAAATCCATTAAAAAATTTACATCAAAAACTGGATGATGCTGTATTGGCTGCTTATGGTTTTGGAAAGCGAAAAGATTTACTCACTCAATTATTGGAACTAAATTTTGAAGTTGCTACAAAAATTGAAAATGGAGAGGAAGTACAAAGCCCTGGACTACCCAAATGTGTGAAAAACAAAAAGGAATTTGTGAGTGAGGATTGTGTTAAAATGATAAAGGAATGAGATCACCAACCGAAATACAAGTTTTTGTTTCTAATCCGAGTGATGTAAATACAGAAAAGGAGATAGTTGAAAAAATTTGTGAGAGAATAAATTCTCAATTAGCTACAATTAATTGTGATGTTAGATACTTAGTCAAAGAATGGAGTAAGTTAATTGTAAAATTCGCTGTGAATCCACAAGAGGAAATAGAATCTTTGTTAGGGGTTTACGATATTTATTTAGGAATATGGTGGAAAAAATTTGGTTCAAATACAGGAATTATTAATCCTGAAACTGGTCAGGACTACGGGTCTGGCACGTATAGAGAATTCTGTTTAGCTTATGGAAACTGGAGCTCCCACAAAATACCTGAAATGTATTTATTCTTTAAAAAAGAACTAACGACTGATTTATTCGAATCAGATGTTAATGCAGAATTAAGCAAAGTAATTGATTTTAGAAAAAAGCAAGAACCTAATGGATTCTGCCATTCTTTTGATAATGAAAGAGATTTTGAAAGAACAATTACCGATTTACTTTGGAAAAAAGCTACTCAATTTTGTATGGGTGTCAATATTGAGAGAAAGGAATCTTTTGTAAATGATAAAATAAAATTAGAAATTTTAGATTCTCAATCGGAGATTGAAAAGATACCTGATTCATTTGTATTTCGAACAATATCTCATTTTACATCATTAAAAGAAAAAAGAAGTTTACCTTTTCTCGAGACAGAAAAACAAAATCTTGAACAATTAATTTTCACAAAGAAAAGAATCATTCTTCTCGGAGATGCAGGATCGGGGAAATCTACAGAATTAATACGCTTATTTCATAAGTTAAATGAAGATAAATCACCTTTAATCCCATTATTTCAAAGGCTTAATTCTTATACGCCAGAAAAAGGAATTGAAGATTTTCTGTCAGAAATATGGAAAAAAATACCTAATAATCTATTAGTTTTAATTTTGGATGGTTTAGATGAGATTCAACCTACCCACTTCAATACGGTTGTAAGACAGATTAATGCTTTTTCAGAAAAATATAAAGAAATAAGAATATTAATTTCTTGTCGAACTAACTTCTATGAATTACCTATAAATAATTCAGTTGGCACATTGTCTGAATTTGAACCATATCTTATTAACGATATAAATATCCCAGAAGCAAGGGAGTACTATAGTAAGAAATATTCTGATTCTTTTGCTGATAATTTCATAGATGAAACATTTGATAAAAATGTATCTGACTTAATCGCTAAACCTTTCTTTTTAATGCTGTTATCAGAACATTATTCAAGGGAGAAAAAACTTTCTTTAAATAGGTCGGAATTATATGAAATGTTTTTATTGAACCGAATAGAATTTGACCAAGACCATTTTAAGACTACTGTTGAATTAAGAAGTAAAAAGCAAGAAATAGTTGCTTTATTGCAACGGGTTGCACTAAGCATGGAGGTTTTGTCAAAGAATCAAATCGAAGAATCAGAAATTTTACAATTAATTTCAAGTGATGAATTTAATTCACTAAAGTACTGCACGGCATTTAAAAAGAAAGATGGTGAGGAATATATTTGGCAATTTGAACACAACAATATTCAGGAATTTCTTGCAGCTAAGGCTTTATCTCTACTTGATTACAACAAAGTAATTAAGTTCATTGCATTTGAGCCAATGTTTAAAAAACTAATACCAAGTTGGGTTAATACTTTATCTTTTCTGTTTAGTATATTGGAAATCAATAATGAATTATTTAAAAAATTATTAAACTGGATGTTAGATAATGAAAAAGAAATAATTGTAAAATTTGAACCAGATAAAGTACCTGAAGATTTAAGAAATCAAGTTTTTCAAGGAATATTCAACTATTATAAAAAACATGATGTTTGGATTCGCTCAAATAAATTTAGTGATAAAGAGTTAGCTCGTTTTGGTCAATCAGACACCAATTTACAGTTTTTAATTGACGAACTTAAAGATACTGAAAATACGAGAACGGTTAAGATAAATGTGTTTAGCTTAATTGGACATTTTGAAATGGATAATCAATATATGAAAGTCGAAGTCGAAGAACTTTTATTAAAACAAATTGAAAACAACCAAGATGATTACAACTTTATACATTCAGCAATTTACGCTCTAAAATGGGCGGGATTGAATAGCAAGAATACAATTGATAAACTGATGCAGGTAGTCGGAAATCAAAAGAACCAATATATAAGGGCTGCTATGTATGCAATTCTTTTGAAATCGGAAGCTTTGGAATCGAATGTAGAATATTTGACAAAAGGGTACGAGTTAATTGATAAAAAAATAAGTGGTGAACGGAGTGATGTTTCTTTAATGGACGAAGGCTGGAATTTAAAGGAGTGTGTTAAAAACATAAAATCTCCAGAGGGAATTAAACGGCTAACGGAATACATAGCAGAAAGCACAAGGTTTGATTATGGGTATGACATCGAAAAAGTTTTGAAAGTAATTATTTCAAATGCTGTCATTGCATACAATATTGATAATACTGTTTTCAACAGTATGTTAACCTGGTTTCAAAAAGATATAAGAGGTTTTCGAATGGAAAAAATCAATTTGATTCTTCAATTCTTTGAGCAGACAAACACAAAAGAGAAAGCTTTTTATCAGATTTGGGAGTCAATAGAAGATAAGGAAAGAAATAAGTCATTAGCAATAGCAAAACTAATATCCCCTAAATTGATGCAATTTATTATTGATGAATATCAAAAACATAATGTAACTAATAAAGAGATTGAAAACCTTTATTTTGATATGGGTTGGGTTGGAAATGAAAACCAGAACAACTTTAAGGAGTTGATTCATAAAAAAACAAATGTCGAAATAAAGGAACCTGAGAGAATTGATCATGATGCTTTGCGGAAAACTAAGTTAAAAAAAGATTTTGAATTACTTTTTGATGGGGATGCTTTCAAGAAGGCTACAATAAGAGTTTTTGAAAAAGAACAAAAAGAAACACTTTCTTTTGATGAATTGTTTGAGATTAGAAAAGTTAATAATAAGTGGATTGACATAGAAGAAAATTATTCAGGCGTTGCAATGCAACTATTAAGAAGCTTTGTTAATACTGGGCAACATATTAGTAAAAATAAGGTAATGAATTGGTTTGAAAAGGAAGGAAATGAAGAATGGTATCGAACTTCTCTTATCTATGAATATCTTACTAATCATAAGGAAATTGAAGTTACTAAAAGTCAAAAACAGTGGATTGTAAACTGGTGTAACCAAAATGTTGGAAAGGTAAATTTCAAAGAGGCTATCCAAGTTAATGAAGATCGGAATATTACCTTCAAAACAATGGCAATGTACGTTTGGTATTTTTCAAGAAGATTTGATATTAAACATCCTAAAGATGTATTGTTAGATATGCTTTCCTTTGACTTTTTTGAAGGCAATGATTGGGTAGGAATTGAGTATCTTATTTCAAAATTAGATAATGATGATATTGTAACCAGAATGTTAGAAAATATACAAAAAGGTATTTCTGACAATTCAGTACTTAAAAATCATATTAAATATTTGGCTCAAAACAAGGTGGAAAAAAGCTATCCATTTATTTTAAATGAAATAGTTAATACAAAAAGAAAAGACTATCAAAGAAGAGAGTTTTTAGATGTGTTTTTTGAATTCACAAAGAATATAGAGAGCCTTAAAACAATAATAGATCAATCGGATTCTTTAATTAAATGGAATATCATTGATAAATTGAAAGCTAACAGTCAAGAACAATTTGTAGAAAAATATTTACTTGATACCTTAAAAAAAGAAAATAATTCTGAAGAAATAGGTAAAGCAGCTGAAGTGCTTGTAACATTGCAAAATTTACAGGGGTTAAAAATCTATGTAGATTGGGTAAAGGAAAATGTAAAAGTGGATATTGAAACAAGTCGTGCATTATGTTTGAATAGTATCAAAAGCGTTGATGCAATTCCTTACCTTTTAGACTTGTTAGAGTTAAGTTACTTAAAGGAAATTAAGGTAGACCATTTTGATCGATTTAATTCACAAGTACTTGGAGCTTTTTACAATATTGGGCTTGAATCGGAAGAAAATCTTGAAAAGGTAAAATCAAGTTTAAAGAAATTCATTGAGGAGAAGTCTGCACTAAATCAGAACGTCAAATATATATTGCATACGATTGAACGATTAGAAGAACAATTCTACATGAATCGAGCACAGTCATATACTATTAAGCAAGTGAAAGAGAAACTTAAGTTATTACATGGATAAACTCTACAAATACGCCCAACACTTTACCAAGCTTGAGTTAATGAGAGCTAGGTTAGATGTCTTCCAAAATGAAATGAAGCGTAGCGAAATTCGACCTGACCATAAAAAACAACTAACACCAGGTCAAAGTGGGAGAGAGGGAGTAGATTTTATTGTCAAAACCAAATCAGGTAATTATCACGAATTGTTTTTACAACCTATTAATTTAGAAACAGAACGGAGCGTTAAAATCACAAAAACTGTTTTAGGAGAACCAAAAGACAACCTTTGGGTGGCATTGGTATTGTTTATGAAAGAAATGGAGCCGGTGTTATATTTAATACCATCCAATCAACTGGCGAAGCCAGATGATTACATCTTTATTAATAATGACCAGGGCGAACGGTTTAAACACTTGTCTAATTGGGAAATTAAAGTATTTACCAAGGCAATTCCAGAGTTAAGCAAGTTTGCTTTAAATAATATGTTGAATGAATTATAATATAAAATTAGAAATTGAAAAATGTATTAAAAATGCAAAGGATAAGTTAGATGATGCAGAACATCTAGCCAACAAAGGTAGTTATGGAACAGCTAGTTCTATTTTGGTTACAGCATTTGAAGAAAGAAGTAAAGCAGTTACGCTTCAACTGATTGATTTAGGAGTGCCATTGGGTAATTTAAATGAAATTGAATATATTTTCACACAACACCATTTTAGACATTACATTGGTTTTTTTGTAGAGTGTTTTAATGAAATAATAAAGGATTTAGAAAAAGTGCTTATTCTTATTAAGAAAGACCCTAGACCTGAAGCAATGTTAGAGTTATTTAATAACCCAGAAAATATTAAGCAACTTAAGAGCTGGCTTGTCGAAAAAATAGATTCTTTTAGTAAAAAAATAGAATTCTATAGAGATATTGAAAATAATCGACAAAAGGGATTATATGTAGATGTTTTAAGAGGAAACACTCCAACTGATATGTCTAAAAAAGATTATGATGATATAAAAGAAAAATTGAATTGTATTCATTGGATATCTTTTAATCTATCCTCAATTTTAGAAAGTGAATGGTGGAATAAAGGAGAAGAAAAAAAGAGATTCTCTAAAGATGTAAACTCAATTAAAGAGTTGACGATTGGAGTTCAAAAAACTATCAATGTAGTAAGAAAAAAGAGAGGTAAATTGTTTCAAACAATGGCAATAAAATTAGATAATTTCAAACAAGATATTATAGAAAGTAAAGAATGGGAAAGTTTTGTAGACAAAAGTATTCCCAAAATAAATTCTTTAGGAGAAAAGTATAAGACTAAAAAATCTTGAATTGTTTTAGTTTTCTATTTAACATAATTATTAGCAGGATTTAAAGAGCGTTGGCATGAAAGAAATGCGGGCAAGCGTTTGGCTGTGAATGGACAAATGCTTAGTAATTCATTAAAGGCGTTTACGTTTTTCTCCGCCTTAGCGGAGGAACTACTTTAATAGAATTACTTGCATTTGTACAGAGAGCGTAGATAGCATATTTCTTTCTTGATTTTTTGGTTCTTTTTTATCAAGAAAAAAGAATAAATCAAACCAATCCAGTGAACGCAGCATAGAAAAATGCGAAATGAAGCCTTATTAAGGCAAACGCATTTTTTGTATGCAAGTGAACTACCACATAATTTTTTGAGCGATGGCAAAAGAATAAATTTTTTAAAAAAGAAAGGCATGTGCGGCTATTTACACATAATGGCTAATTATAGGACAAATGGAGGGAAACGGAATTCACGAATACATTAATTTAAAATAAAAAAGAATGAGTAAAATGATATACCGCTTAAAATCTAAACTTCCTGAGAATCGAATATTTTTAAATTTACGGAGAATTTATCTTGAATACGAGAATTCAAAGAAGCGTTGGCATGTGTGTTCTATTTACCCGCCAGGGCGAAACGAAGTGGAGACATAATATCCATTATAGTTGACAAACGCGTTAAACACTTAAATAAACAATAATAGCGTTTTGTCCTATAATTAATATTATGTTAAATATAATTTTGGTGGTTTCACAAAATTCTACACCTAACCCTTTATGTAAACTACCTTTTTATTTTCAAAAAAATCTTCTTTAAAATAATCACTTAGGTTATAAAAACGAGCCTTCGCTTTTGCCTCAATGATTTCTTCGGTTAAATTTCCTCCTTTAAGCAGAAAGTATCCATTTGAAACATACCCGGCACTTGATTTCAAAAATTTATTTTTACTCCAGTTTGTGATATCTTTTACCGGAGCAACCGCTCGGCTTACAATAAAGTTATATTTCTCGTTTATCTGTTCTACTCTGCAATGTGAAGTTTGCGCATTTGTTAGATTCAAGGCATGAATTACTTCGTTTACCACTTTTATTTTTTTGCCGATAGAATCAACTAAATGAAAATAGGCTTCGGGAAATAAAATAGCTAAAGGTATGCCAGGAAAACCGCCTCCTGTACCTAAGTCTAGTATTTTTGAATGATTTGAAAATTTAACAGTTTTAGCTATTCCTAAGGAATGTAATACATGGTGAGTATAAAAATACTCCATATCTTTGCGCGATATAACATTTATCTTTGAGTTCCACTCTGCGTAAATGTCTTTTAGTGCACTAAACTGTGATTTTTGTTGAGAGTTTAATTCCGGAAAATAGTGCAGAATAATCGAAATATTATCAGGCATTTGCACTAAATCCCACCTTTGTTGTGTTTAATAATCTGATACAAAAATTCTCTGGCACGGAACAGTTGAGCTTTCACAGTACCCAAAGGCAAGTCCATTTCTTTAGATATTTCTTCGTAAGAGTATTCTTTAAAATAACGCAGTACGATTAAGTTTTTATATCGGGGTTTTAATCTTTCAACAACCACCCGCATCATTTCTATTTTTTGTTTTTTAATAAATTTTTCTTCGGGGTCTAATGTTCTAGATTCTATATTAAGAGAAAACTCTCCTCCCTCGTCATCTTCAAAAGGTTGATCGATAGAAAGAGTTTGCAATCTTTTTTTTCTGATAAAATCGATGCAATTGTTTGAGGCAATCTTAAACAGCCAGGTGCTGAAAGCAAAATTGGGTGTGTATTGCGATAAGCGATTAAAGGCTTTTCCAAAAGCTTCAATGGTTAAATCTTCGGCATCATCAGTATCGTTTACCATTTTAAGCATCATAAAATAAATAGTGTCTCGATAATATCCCATTAAATCGGCAAAGGCTTTTTGGTCACCCTCATCACGAGCTTTGATTACCAAGTAAAAATCGCGTTTCGCTTTAGGCGAAAAATTTTCGTTTATTTCCATTTATTTTTTCGGCTAATTAGATTGCTTAACATAAATAGGGGTTGAATTGAAAAGTGTACTATCTCCAAAAAAGGCAAAAATAAAAGGATATCTCTGTCGCCTATTTTGTCGGAGATTTTAAAAAACGCTAAAAATTGTACTAAATACCGTGTAAAAAATACCGATAAAACGATGTATAACATATACTTCATAAACACAAGTACCACAAAGGTAACGATAAAACAGAGTAAAGTAAACGGATATAAAAATAATAGTATTTTATGAAAAAAATGGTAATGTACTCCGGCACTTAAATGTCTCTTTTTCTGAAAAAACCACTCAGACCATGTATGTTTGGGTTGCGACAAAGTAAATCCATCAGAATGAATACAAATAGTGGTATTGTGTTTATTGGCCACTTCATTCACAAATAAGTCATCATCACCCGATTGAATGTGTTGGTGCGAAGCAAACCCTTTGTGTTTAAAGAATAATGATTTTTTGTAACTCAGATTTCTGCCCACTCCCATATATGGCATTCCTGCCAATGCAAATGAAATATAATTTACCGCGGTATTAAAAGTATCAAAGCGAATAAGTAGGTTTAAGAAGCCTTCCTTTTTTTCATATGCACTGTATCCTAATACTATTTCCTTTTTATCTACCATATTTTCCGTCATACATCGAATCCAATTCTTTGAAAAAGGTTTACAATCGGCATCTGTAAGCAGTAAAATTTCGTGCTGAGCAGCTTTTATACCCAAGGTTAAAGCTAGTTTTTTACTAAAATAAAATCGTTCGTTTTCAGGCACTTTTACTACCTTAATATTTTTATATTGTTGGCAAAAAGCTTTTAATACATCATCTGTATCATCTTTTGAATTGTCGTTTACTACAATTATTTCGAAGTGTTTATAGTCTTGAGCAAGCAATAGCGGAAGATTATTCAATAAATTTTCTCTTTCGTTTCTCGCACATACAATAACCGATACCGGAGGTGTATTCCAAAATCCTGAGTTTGTTTTTTTATAGAAGGCGAATCGAAAATAGAAAATAAAATAATACAACAACTGAACAAAAGAAAATACAAAAAAAAGGAGTAGAAAAATATTCTTTGTATTTATATCTAAGTGGAATGGACTCATTGGTTCTGCCTTATGGCAAAGTTAAAATACTTTGCCCTGCTTTTATGTATCTTTGGCAGCCCCTTAAGGGCATCTTATCAACAATGAAATTCACACTTCAGCAAAAAGATAAAAATTCGAATGCACGTGCCGGATTAATCGAAACGGCTCATGGCAATATTGAAACGCCTATTTTTATGCCCGTGGGTACAGCCGGAACGGTTAAAGCTGTTCAGCAACGCGAATTAATCAACGATGTAAAAGCGGAGATTATTTTAGGAAATACCTATCATCTTTATTTGAGGCCAGGAACAGATTTATTAAAAAATGCAGGTGGCTTGCATTCTTTTATGAATTGGAAAAAGCCTATTTTAACTGATAGTGGAGGATATCAGGTATACTCACTTGCACACCGCAGAAAAATAAAAGAAGATGGGGTAAAATTTTCTTCGCATATTGATGGTTCAAAACATTTTTTTTCGCCCGAAAATGTAATGGATATTCAACGAATTATTGGAGCAGACATTGTGATGGCTTTCGATGAATGTACTCCCTTTCCTTGCGAATGGAGTTATGCCAAAAAATCTATGTACCTCACCCACCGGTGGCTTACAAGATGTTGTTCTCATTTCGATAAAACCGAACCTCATTACGGTTATTCGCAAAGCCTCTTTCCTATTGTTCAGGGCAGCGTTTATAAGGAGTTAAGAAAAGAATCGGCCGAAGTTGTAGCTTCGTTTAATAGAGAAGGAAATGCCATTGGAGGGTTATCGGTTGGAGAACCCGATGAAATAATGTACGAAATGTGTGATTTAGTGTGTTCCATCCTTCCTGACGATAAACCTCGTTACCTAATGGGAGTGGGTACTCCTGCCAATATACTCGAGAATATTGCATTAGGTATAGATATGTTTGATTGTGTAATGCCCACCCGAAATGCACGTAACGGAATGTTGTTCACATCAGAAGGAATAATAAACATACGTAACGAAAAATGGAAAAGTGACTTAAGTCCTATCGATGTAAGCGGAACGTGTTATGTCGACACCGCATTTAGTAAAGCTTATTTACGGCATTTAATGGTATCTAAAGAAATTCTTGGGGCTCAAATTGCTACACTTCATAATCTTTCTTTTTATCTTTGGCTAGTAAAAGAAGCCCGAAAGCACATATTGAATCTGACTTTTGGTGAGTGGAAAACTAAAATGGTTAAACAAGTATCGCAACGCCTTTGAAAATTTTAGACCGATATATTATTGTAAAGTTTTTAGGCACTTTTTTTCTGTCCATAGCCCTTATTGTTTCTATTGCTGTAGTTTTTGATATTTCTGAAAAAATTGAAGATTTTATTTCCAGAAAAGCACCTTTCAATGCTATAGTATTTGATTATTATTTTAACTTCATTCCCTACTTCGCTAATCTTTTTAGCCCACTTTTTATTTTCATTTCGGTTATCTATTTTACTTCCAAAATGGCCTATAACACCGAAATTGTTTCCATATTGGCCAGCGGTATCAGTTTTAAAAGATTGCTGTTACCTTATTTAATTTGTGCCGGAATTTTAGCTTGTTTGTCGTTTTACTTAAATAACTTTTTAATCCCCCACGCCAATAAAAAAAGATTAGAATTTGAGGAGGCTTACATTCGAAACCCATACAGAAACTACGACCGAAATATTCATAAACAAATAGCCCCCGATACCTATGTATATTTTGAAAGTTATAATAATTTAACCAATGTAGGCTATAAATTTTCTTTAGAGCAGTTTAAAGATAACAAATTAACCTATAAAATTCTATCTGATTTTATACAGTGGGATTCTACTCTGAATAAGTGGAAAATTAATAATTACGTAGTAAGAGAAATAAACGGATTGGAAGAAAAGATTACAACCGGTTATCAAAAAGATACCACTATTAATATTTTTCCCTCGGATTTTACACGTAGGGAAAATGTAATGGAAATGATGGATTATAACCAACTTAATAAATTTATTGAAGAAGAAAAATTTAAAGGATCGGAAGGAATTGAATACTACGAAATAGAAAAATACAGAAGGGCTGCTTTTCCATTTGCTACTTTTGTCTTAACCCTTATAGGTGTTTCAATTGCCAGTCGCAAGGTTCGAGGGGGTATTGGAGCACATATAGGACTGGGTATATTTATTAGTTTTTCTTATATATTATTTATGCAGGTATCTACTACTTTTAGCACTAATGCAGGTTTGGCTCCGGCAATTGCTGTTTGGACACCCAATATTATGTATCTGATTCTTTCGTTGTATTTACTTAAAATAGCTCCTAAGTAAACTATTTATTGCAGAGAGGGCAAACACCTTCAATGATTAATCCAGCAGAATGAATTTGGTAACCCTTAGGTAAAGAGATTTCAGGAACATCTACGCTGTTTATACATTTTATGGTATGGCATTTTATACATTTAAAATGCACATGCTCATCTCGATGAATGTGTTCATCGCAATTTTCTTTACAAAGAGCAAATTTTGCGGCTCCGGTATCATTGGGCACTTTATGCAATACTCCGGTTTGAGTAAATGTGCCAAGGGTTCTGTAAAGAGTTACACGGTCAAATTCGTTATTGATTTCATTTTCAATTTCAACATGAGAAAGAGCCCTATTTTTTCTGGCAAAAATTTCTAACACTTTTTTACGGCATGGTGTAACCCTAAGATTTTTTACAAGAAGAAGTTTAACAGGGTCGGTCATTTATTAATCTAACAGAAAGTTTTTTAATACCGATTCAATTTGTTCCAACATATCGGTAGTTTCCGGATTCTTTCTCTTTTTTTCATTTAGTAACTGAATTAATTCTTCTAATTCATTGTTATCGAAAGGACCTTCTAAATTCTCTACCACAGTAAGTACTTCCAAACAGGTAAGATAATCTCCGGAAATAGCTTGTTCAACAAGGAATGTTAAGTGATCGCTGGCATCTAATGAAGAGTGCCAAAGTGCGGAAATTAGGGTGTTTTTATACTCTTTATTTCGTTTATCAGCTATAGCTGCAATGAGGGGTTTTAGAGCTTCTTCTGAATTTAGATCGAATAAAAAGTCTATGATTTCGCTTTTCACTCTTTCGCTCGGGTGGCTCACTAACGTTTCAATTATTGGGGCAATTACTTCTGAGTTTCCGTAGTTGCGCAATTCGTTTACCGCTTCAATAACGGTTGTATCCGAACCGCTTGATAATTTCTCGATTAAGGTTTTAACTTTTTTATTTTCGCTCATAGGTTTAATTAATTCTTTCTCCAAAAATAGTACTACCAATACGAAGCATGTTTGAACCTTCTTTAAGGGCGATGTGATAGTCGCTACTCATACCCATGCTGAGTATTTTAAAATCCAAATTTAATAATCTTCTTTTTTTTATTTCTGAATAAATTTCATTCAACTCTTTAAATTCTTTTTCAATAATTGCTGAATTTTCGGTGTTAGAAGCCATCCCCATTAATCCTAGTATACTAATGTTTTCCATTTTTTTTAGTTCATCACTTCCTATAATGGCATATAATTCTGCCTTATTTAGTCCGAATTTTGTTTCTTCTTGAGCAATGTGTGCTTGCAAAAGAACATTGATTTTTCTGTTATTAATTTGTGCCTGCTTATTAATTTCTTTCAGCAATTTGAAACTGTCTACTCCATGTATTAAGTAGATGAATGGAGCTATTTGTTTTACCTTGTTGGTTTGCAAATGCCCTATAAAATGCCAGCAGATATCTTGGGGTAATTTTTCTTTTTTTTCGCAGAGTTCCTGAACATAGTTCTCCCCAAAGTGCCTGTGTCCGGCTTTATATGCTTCCAAAATCATTTCAGGCGATTTTTTTTTAGAAACAGCTACTATTGCAACTTGGTTTCCAACCTGCTTTTTTAGGTTATTAAGGTTTTCAGAAATCATTTACTGATGAAGATGGAAAATGTACTCAACCAAAGTTAGAAATAAATTATACATTTCTTACTCTTCAGAGGGGTTACTTTTTGAGTAAATCTCGTATTTCGGCTAGTAATTTTTCCTGTACCGGAGGTTCGGCCGGTGCAGCTGGTTTTTCTTCTTCCTTTTTCTTAAGTCTGTTAATGCCCTTAATAAGTAGAAATACAGAAAATGCAATAATGGTAAAGTCGAAAATATTTTGAATAAACATTCCGTAATTCAACTTAACTGCTTCTTTAATTACGTTGTGGTTTTCATCTTTTACAGCTTCTAATAATGTAAAAGATAAATCGGTAAAACTTACCCCGCCAATTAGTACTCCAATGGGAGGCATAATAATATCGTTTACTAATGAGGCTACAATTTTTCCGAATGCCCCACCGATTATAACCCCTACAGCTAAATCTACTACATTGCCGCGTGTGGCAAAGGTTTTAAATTCATTTAAAATTTTCATAGTAATATGGTTTTAAAATTTAAAAGAAATCCCTACCGCCAATACCTCTTTAAATTGGGTGCGGGGACCAATTGATTTGATTGTTTTATCTGCATTATATGTTGGAATATCTATATCATGATCGTATATAAGAGTTGCGGTAACGCTGGTAGTAATAAACTTGTTTACTTTAAGAGTTAATAAGCTTTCCCAATACACATCAATATTTTGTGGGTTGTTCAGATAATTAGAGAATAAATCGAGTTTAGTTTGAAAAGTTACATTATCCATTAGACTTTGTTTAAAAAACAAACGGATATACCCTCCGTATTCATACCTCATTTTTTCTCCTTTTTTTAATAGAGTTCCCATATTATCATATTCGGCTGGTTTTACTCCAAAAGCCCCAACATTGGCAAGTTGTTGATTGTTTACAAAGGTAATTTTTCCGGTAAGTGGGGCTACAAAAAGGTTTAGATTTTTACTGGGTTTATAATCCATTCCTAAGGCTATTAATAAGTAACCGGGAGCTAAAAAATCGGATATTTTAACCGAATCGTTTGGCATATTGTATCCGGGTGCCATCTGCGATTTAAAGTTTAACAAGCCGGCATAATACCAGTTTTTAAAGGCAAATTGTCCGTACTTGGAGGTAATGTCAAGTTTGTCGTCCGATTTAATAAATTGGGCATTATCGCCTTGCCGAATCATTCCAAATCCTGCATCTAAAGAGTTATCGAAAGCTGAATTGCCTTTTTTATAATTGGCAAATAAATTGAACAAACCTCCTACTGCAATAGAATTTTGCCCACCTGCCGACCAGTTTACTAAGGCGGTTTGACTAAAGTTTATTCCTAAAATACCTCCAATTTTCCATCCTTCTATGGTATCTTTATTTACTTCTTTTATTTTTTTTTCTGCTTCCAGCACTTGTGCCTGAGCCAAGAAAAAACTAAAATAAAGGAATGTGGTAATTATTGTAAATCGCATTTTTAGCTTTTGTTAAAGTTCATAAATAGTGAATCCGCTTCTTAGTTTAGGCTCTATCCATGTGCTTTTGGGTGGCATTACTTCATTTTGTAAAGCGTACGTTTTTATTTTTTCTATTTCTACCCTGCAAAAGGTAAAAGCCATTTGAGATTCGGTTCTTTTCATTTTTTTTATTAGATTTTCTATACCCTCATTTCCGCTAATAAACTGCACTCTTTTGTCGTTTCGCAAATCAGTTATACCTAAAATAGGGGTAAACAAATATTTGTCGATAATGTTTGTTGAAATGATTTCGTGCTTTTTGAAATTCGAGAGAAACTCTGGTTTAATTTCTAATTTGTACCATCGGTTGTGTATAAATAATCCGGCAAGCGTGTGTTGTTCCGGCATAAAGCCTTCTTCGATTTTGGTTATGGTAAAGTATTGTTTTATTTTCTCTAATAACTCAGCCACACTAAAAAAATCATCTAACTTAACCATTCGGTTGTATCGGTATATTCTTAGTTGTTCTTCTGAAAAAAGAATACTTAAAAAATAATTAAAAGGTTCTAATCCGGTATAGTTTGGGTTTAGATCACGTTGTTCTTTGCAATATAGAGTAGAGGCCGCTAAACGGTGGTGCCCATCGGCAATAAAAAGAGTTTCCACCTGTTTAAAAGCGGCCTGAAACTTTTGAATTTCTTCTTCTTTACTCACTATCCATAAGGTGTGTCTTATCCAGTCGGTAGTAGTAAAATCATATTCCGGATGAGCTTGAGTGGTTTGCTCTATTAATTCTTGTATCTCTGCATTTTGCTCGTAAAATAAGCAAACCGGTTCGGCATGTAATGACACGTTAGAGAGATATTCTTTTAATTTCATTTCTCTTTGTTCCAATGTATCTTCATGTTTTTTTATTTGCTTACTCAAATATTCGTCTACAGAAGTACAGGCTATAATACCTATATGCGAAATACCATTTTTTTGCTGATTATAAACGTACAAAGAGGGAGTTGTATCTCGCAGCAAAATTTCCTTTTGAATAAAATAATTATACTTTTCTTTGATGCGTTGCATACGAAGCAATGAGCCCGGTTTTGATTTATCGGGTAAGTGAAAATCGGGATGAAGAATATGCAGAAAGGTAAACGGGTTTCCGCTTAGTTTCTCGTTTAAATCTTTTTTGGTGTACGATATATTTGAACGCGAAGGAACAAGGTGCGATTTATCTTTGGCTGGACGAACGGCTTTAAAAGGAGTAATACTTGCCATTTATTTACTAAAAAAGGCTATAATTTTTTCGGCTAATTCAGATCCTATTCTTTCTTGGGCTTCAATAGTAGAAGCTCCAATATGCGGGCTTAGTGAGATGTTTTTATTTGATAAAATGAGCGGTGAAGGTTCCGGTTCATTCTCGAAAACATCTAGTGCGGCCGCGAATAGATGTTTTGAATGAATGGCGGTTAATAAAGCGATTTCATCAACAATGCCCCCTCTTGATGCGTTAATAAGAATGATTCCTTTTTTCATTTTTTTCATCTCGGTCTCTCCTATAATGGGTTGCCCATTGTTTGGCATAGGTACATGTAACGAAATAAAATCAGAGGTAGTTAACACTTCATCGAAGGATTTTGTTTTTACTGTTATCTCTACTGGAACGTGTTCTTCTATGGCAATTTTAATTACTCCTTTTTCTACAAAAGGATCGTACGCCACCACTTTCATTCCACAGCCCAATGCGTACGAAGCCAAGGATTGACCAATGCGACCAAAACCAATTATACCCAGTGTCTTTCCTCTTAGCTCAATTCCTTTCGAATACGATTTTTTCAGTTCGTTGAAGTGGCCATTTTCAACATGGTGCATAGCCGCATTCGACTGGTGTAAAAAACGAACACAAGAAAACAAATGAGCAAAAACTAATTCCGCTACCGATTGAGAAGAAGCCGCAGGAGTGTTTATTACTTCTATTCCTTTTTCTTTCGCATAAGCAACATCGATATTATCCATCCCTACACCTCCCCTACCAATAATTTTTAAACCGGCACACTCATCTATCAATTCTTTTCTAACTTTTGTGGCACTTCGTACCAGCAGCACCTGTATGTTTTGCTGATTTATAAACGAGGCTAATTCTGATACCGGCTTGGTATCGGTAATAACTATAAAACGAGACTCTTCCAGTATTTTTTTTCCTGAATCATCAATTCCATCGTTTGCTAAAATTTTTATTTTATCCATGTTTAATTGCAAATTCTTTCATTGTTTCGACTAGCACTTTTACACTTTCTATTGGCATGGCATTATAAATAGAGGCTCTGTATCCACCTACCGAGCGATGCCCTTTTATTCCACTTATGCCCGCTTCTTTGGTTGTTTTTTCAAATGCAGTTTCTAGTTCGGGGTTGTGTAGTAAAAAACAAACATTCATGTAAGAGCGGTCTTCTTTTGCCGCAGTTCCATAAAAAAGAGGATTTGTATCAATTTCGTTGTACAGTAATTCTGCTTTGGCATTATTTATTTTTTCGATCCAAGAAACTCCTCCGTTTGCCTGAAGCCACTTTAGGGTTTCTAATACTACGTATACCGGAAAAACAGGAGGAGTATTATACATGCTCTCACCCTTGATGTGTACGGCATAATCGAGCATGGAGAGTTTTTTGCGAGTGGTTTTCCCTACCATATCTTTTCTAATAACGACTAAAGTAGCTCCGGCCGGCCCCATATTTTTTTGAGCACCGGCATAAATAAGTGCAAATTGGTTTGCATCTACTTTTCGGCTAAAAATATCGGACGACATATCGCAAACTACCGGAATATTGCTTTTCGGAAATTCCTTAATTTGTGTACCATAAATGGTATTGTTAGATGTAATATGAAAATAATCGGCATCGCTTGGAATAGTATAATTTTTGGGAATATAACTAAAGTTTTTATCTTCCGAACTTGCAATTACACTTACTCTTCCTATCTTTTGAGCTTCTTGTATGGCCTTGCTGGCCCATGTGCCGGTATTTACGTATGCCGCATATCCACCATCACTTAACAAATTGTAAGGCACCATGCCAAACTGTAAACTAGCCCCACCACCCAAATAAAGCACTTCGTAATCATTCCCCAACTCAAATAATTGCTTTATAATAGAACGAGCTTCGTCCATTACTTCAATATAATCTTTGCTGCGGTGTGATATTTCGAGCAGGGATAATCCTGAATGTTTAAAATTGATACAAGCTTCAGATGCTTTTTTCATTACTTCGGCAGGCAATATACCTGGCCCTGCACTAAAATTGTGGATTTTTGTAGACATGTTTTTTATGATTGGTCGGCAAATTTATATTTTACGAATAACATAAAAAGAAATTTAATTTCTTTTTCTTAATCATGTTTATTCCAATTTACTCTAAACTGGGAACGCTTTTGCCGGTATTACCCGAAAACGGAAAGTTGAAACCAATTCCAAACTGTATTAAATGATTGGCATACTTCTCATCGCCATTTGTCTCTGTGCGGTAATCAGGAATCCCCATCATGTAACGGGCATAAAAATAAAGTTGGTTTACGTGGTAACTGGTTCCTAGCAAAAGACCATAGTCTACAGTAAGTATATTGGTTTTTGAAACATTGTAATTAACTTCCGTTTGCCTGTGGTTTGGAAAAAGAAGTTTAATAATTAAGTTTATCTCCGGAAAAGAATCTGTATTAATCAAGTCTAGAG
Organism: Flavobacteriales bacterium; assembly: GCA_905339165.1. Taxonomy (GTDB): domain Bacteria; phylum Bacteroidota; class Bacteroidia; order Flavobacteriales_E; family Vicingaceae; genus BCD5. The sequence continues at coordinate 90,034 of CAJPFH010000005.1, read as the reverse complement.
CAGGGGTTTCACTATAGGTTTCGGTAACTGTTTCGTTCCGAAGTAATAAACTTAAGTAAAACCCGCCATACACCGAAAAATTTTGATATTTATAATTAGCAGTAAGCGGAAAATCTATAAAAAGCTGTTTATGTGAGCCATTGTATTTATTGTAGGTTGTAATTTTTATAAAACTGCCGTTTGTGTCTAAAAGTAAAAAGTTTGTATCTACACCAAACGTGGGCCCAAAAGATTTAATCCATTCATTAATGCGTCCCTCCTCTCTAAAAGAAGATTCGTAAAAAAAACTTTTTTTTCTGGTAGAAGCTAATGTTCTAAAACTAACCGAAAAATTACTGCTCACATCATATTTTAGGTGCAAGCCTCCATTTATCCCTAAATGAAAGTGATTTCCTAAGGCTTCCGTGCTGCGGAGAGGTTCTAACAGTGTTCCTATTTCAGGACCTAAGGTTAAGCTACTCTTCTGAGCATTTGCATTGGTCAAATGAGTAGTAAAAAATAGTCCAAGCAAGAATATTTTTATTTTCAAAGTCATTGGTTTTGATTGTCAAAAGTATAAATTTGAAACTAATTGTTGCGGTTTAATTCAATAATTATTACATTTGCAGCCTTAAAAAAAAGCATCTATGAAAAAAGGAATACATCCGGAAAGCTACAGATTGGTAGTTTTTAAAGATATGAGTAACGATTACTCTTTTTTGTGCCGTTCTTCTGCACAAACAAAAGATACTATTGTGTGGGAAGATGGGAACGAATATCCTGTTGTTAAATTGGAAATATCGCACACCTCGCACCCTTTTTATACCGGCAAATCTCAATTAGTAGACACAGCAGGTAGAATTGACAAATTCAAGAAGCGTTACGCTAAAAAAGGATAAATTTTTCTATTTTATTAAAACAAAAAATGCACAGAATTCTGTGCATTTTTTGTTTTAATAAATATCTCTATTAATTATCTACAGCCGAAAAGAAACCACTTTGAACAGAAGTTTCTGAACTATCGGTTTTATGGGCAATAAACTCGAATGTTCCTTCCATTCCATACCCTTCATCAAAATCGGTAAAGGTAAGTTTGCCGTAGGTGTTTAATATAGGGTACTCGGTAGAATAATAGAAAGGCGAGGCTCCCCCTTTTCTATATATAAACACAGCATCATTCTCTGTTAGCACTTGGCCTTTGCTGCCATCTTGGGGGCTGTATATTATAATGTCTATTACCGTACTGTCTTTGGGGTTAAAAAATGAAAAAGATTTAATGCTCATATTATCACCCAAAATGTTTTTCTTAAAGATAACCTCTACTTTTCCCATCCAATTATTTCCATTTACTGTGGCTGATGAATATTCGGGATAACACTTGTGAATGGTTTTCTTTTTACAAGATGAATAGAGTATTGCTACGATAAAACAGATGAATAATATTCTCATTATCTTAATATGGTTTTAATTTTCATTTATCTCAATACAATAGTATAAGATTTCACCCCTATTCCATTAAGGATATTAATCAAATAGTTGCCTTTAGAGAAATTCGCTAAATTAATTTCGATTTTATTTTGACCTGAAATTATTTTTCTATCAAATGTGTTCACTTTTTGACCGTTGTTATTTAGTATTTGAATTTGTAGATTTTGCTCTATTTCAGATTGAATGGATATCGTAAAATTACCATTGCTTGGATTGGGATAAATTGAAACATCTGCTTTTAATCCGTTTTCATTTATTCCGGTACAATCAAGAATAACAATGCTCAATGTATCTTCTCCGGTACAACCTGTTGTATTATCCGTAACAGAATAAGAAATAATATGTGTGCCTACACCCGCAACAGAAGGGTCAAATTCGCCTGTGTTTACATTTGTAATTCCATTACCACTCCATATTCCTCCCGGAGTTGCTGTATTTAAAGTTACAGGTGGAGCATTGCTGCAAATAGAACCAATAGGAGTTATAGTGGCATTGGGTAAGGAATTTACTAAAATACTTACACTGGCAGAAGTATCTTTACAACCCAATTGATCGGTAATAACTACAGCATAATTCCCCGAAGAGGTTGCTCCATATTGTTGTGAAACAGCTCCATTAATGAGATTCGAATTGAACAACCATTGATAAGTTGCTCCATTTACAAAATTGGATTCTAAAAAGGCGGTGTCACCTTCGCAAAGGGTATCGTTTGATAATACGGTTACCACGGGTGTTGTAGGACTTATATTACCTAATACATAAGAAGGTGCTACACTGGCTGTTTTGTATAAATAATACCAAAAATCGGGCGTTCCATAATGCATATTTCCCAAAGAACTGGTTGGAAACGTATTTTGGTTACAACTGTTACAAAAACGCATATCATTATAGGTAAGATGCTGTCCACTTTGACTTGAAGTGCCATAATAATATCCATCATTTAATGCCTGAAATTGAGATAAAATATATTGTTGTCCGGCATTTAACCAAATAGGTTGGTTCAATATTTTATAATTATACTGCCCTACCACTCCAATAGGCACGGTATCTTGAGCTAATTTAGCCTGAGAATTAAAATCGAAAATGGTAATGATTCTTGCCGTACCTGTGGGTTCTCTTTTGCCCAGTGCTCCCACAAGCATTTTTTGATTAACGGTAAACCGAAAACCTCGCTGAGAATTTGAAACAATTGAATTGATAGAAGCCACAACAACACTATCGGTAGCAGAATGTTGCCCATCGAATGTGTTGATGTTGCTGGTTTGAGGAGCTAAAGGGTTTCCGTAAAAAATAAATATCGTTACCGAATCGTTTGCAGGAATGGAGGGAACTCTTACCCAAATTTTTGTATTCGGTGAATTAATACCCGAATCTATGTAATGCAGCAACAAGTTACTTCCATCACAATCACTCGAAAAGCGAATATCTTCTCCCATTGGCTTCATATCTCCCGCTTGTATTGGGGTTTGTGTATCAAAATAAATAGGTACCTGAAACTGAGAGAGACTTACCCCCGATTTCTCGTATATTTTTACCGGTACTTTAAATTCCCACCCATTTAATTGAGAGAATAACATGCTATTTGCCAATAGAGCAATAATGTTAAATAGAACAATCTTTTTCATATATTTTTATATTTACTTACGAAGTTATATTTTTTTTATAAATTGCCAAAAAATTTCAAACCTATGGCCACATTTCCTACAGACTTAGAAATAGCTCAAAATGCGAAGATTAAACACATCAACGAAATTGCTGCAAAATTAAATATTGATGTAGACCACTTGGAACACTTTGGCAAGTATAAAGCAAAACTTCCGCTTACCCTCATAAACGAGGATAAAATCGCAGAACATCATTTAGTATTGGTTACAGCGATAACTCCTACCCCAGCCGGAGAGGGGAAAACCACTACTTCTATCGGGCTAACCGAAGGATTAAACAAAATTGGCAAACAGGCAACCGTTGTATTGCGTGAACCATCTTTAGGTCCTGTTTTCGGTATTAAAGGAGGAGCTGCAGGCGGTGGTTATGCACAGGTAATTCCTATGGAAGATATAAACCTACATTTTACCGGTGATTTTAATGCGATTGAGAAAGCTAATAATTTATTAGCCGCACTCATTGATAACAACATTCAGAATAAGAGCAGAAGTTTAAATATAGATCCGCGTACCATTGTTTGGAAAAGAGTAATTGATATGAATGACCGATCTCTACGACACATTATAATTGGTATTGGTGGCACTGCAAATGGTATTCCTAGAGAAAATGGTTTTAATATTACTCCCGCATCAGAAGTGATGGCCATTTTGTGTATGAGCAAAAATATTGAAGATTTAAAAGAAAAATTGGGCAACATTTACATCGGTTCTACTTTTGATAAAAAACCTGTGTATGCTAGAGATTTAAATGCTCAAGGAGCTATGGCTCTGTTGCTAAAAGATGCCATAAAACCTAATTTGGTACAGACTTTAGAGGGCAATCCTGCCATTATTCATGGTGGTCCTTTTGCCAATATTGCACAAGGAACTAACACTATAATTGCTACTAAAACCGGATTGTCTCTTTCGGAATACGTAATTACTGAAGCCGGATTTGGTGCTGATTTAGGTGCCGAAAAGTTCTTAAATATCAAATGTGGGGCTTCGGGACTACGTCCGAAGGCGGTAGTACTGGTTGCTACAATCCGAGCTCTGCGGCATCATGGCGGAGCAAAAAAAGATGAATACAATACACCCGATATTAAAAAAGTGGAGATGGGTGTAGCCAATCTAGAAAAACATATTGAGAATATGATTAAATTCGGATACTATCCGGTGGTAGCCGTAAACCACTTCCCTACCGATTCTGATGAAGAAATTGCATTAGTGCAAGAACGCTGTGCCAAACTAGGCGTTAAAGCAGTGCGTGCGGAAGGTTTTGCAAAGGGTGGCGATGGCATGATGGAATTAGCAAAAGCAGTGGTAGAAGAAATACAATCGGGCAGAAATAGTTATAAAGCTTTGTACGATTGGAACTGGCCGGTAGAAAAGAAAATAGAAACTATTGCAAAAGAAATTTATGGAGCAAGCAGTGTAGAATATGCCGCAAAAGCCCGCACCGATTTAAAAAGAATCTATGATTTAGGTATGGACAAATTCCCTTTGTGCATGGCTAAAACACAAAAATCTTTTTCCGATAATGAAAGTAAAATTGGACGACCGACAAATTTTTCTGTTACCATTCGCGAGTTTGAATTTGCAGCAGGAGCGGGTTTCATTATTCCTATTTTGGGAGATATGATGCGAATGCCTGGACTTCCTGCTATTCCTGCCTCGGAGGGTATGGATATTGATAATCAAGGAAAAATTACAGGCCTGTCTTAAAGAAAAAGATACTCTACTACGAATTAATCTTTGGATTTAAGGTAGGTCTCTATTCGTTGTTTTACATTTTCTCTGATATTAATGTAAAATAAATTGTAATCTACAGGGTGGAAATTTCCGTCAGGAAACGAAGGATATCTTATATTTTTATGCAAATGTATCCACAACACACCATCATAAGATTGTGCATCGCAAACCTGCTTTTTTATTTTTTTAAATGATACTGGAACAGAACCTTTGTTTTTAGTTTTATCCTGATAAATGGTATCGTTGGTCCAACTTAAAGGATTTGTGCAATTGATGGAATGGTGGTTGTATTGGTAAAGAGGGAGATTTGTTTTGTAAACATGTTCAAATTTCTTTGATTTCTTATTCCAAGCAAATGTCATCCAACTTACAAAACAGCCCGTTTCTTCGGCATAATTACATGGAGCAATCGTTATAAAAGCATCTTTTCTTACAGGTATTCCTACAAGATAAGCGACCACTAATTGTTTGCTAAGAGGTGTACCATCAAAATAATCTTTTATTAATTGCAAAGCATGAGCCGTTCCTTGACTGTGAGCTGCTATAACAATAGGCCTATTTTTATTCCAATGTTTTAAATAATATTCAAAAGCTCTTTTAATATCTTGATAGGCTAAATGAATCGCTTTTTCTCCATTATTAAATGGATCAATAAAACTGTATAGTGTTGCTTGCCTATAGCGTGGTGCATAAATTTTGCAACTCTCATTAAATATGCTTGCCTGATGCCGAATAGCAAGATTATCTGTTCTTTTATTTATTTTCTTGTTTTCGATAGTCGCATTCCACTCTTCTCCGTTGTACGAAGTGGGATGTATATAAAAAACATCTGCCAAGGCACTATCCTGATTATTCTTTAATAATGAGTTATCAGGCACTAAATCTGCATTGTCCTTTTTGTTGGGCAATGCAGCCCAAGAAGATTCATTTGCATAATCAGGCTCCTGAAATGCTTTGTGTGACTCAAAAGGATAATAGGGCTTCTTGTACGTTATTCGTACACAAGAAGAGGTGGATATTAAAACAATAAAAACAAAACTGTATTTAAAAATCATGATACTATAACAAACTCCTTTTCTTTGTAAAAAAATAAACCAACAGAGCAATAAAAATGCCAGCGAGATTACAAAATACATCTTTTTGTGCATCAAATACATCTCCTTGTGCTCCTAAAAATGCTATACCAGCTTTGGGCGAAACGATTATTGCGGTGAGCCACTCTAAAAGTTCGTAAATCTCCCCAAAGCTAATCATAATAGCTATAGTTAAAAGGTATAGCCACCGACCACTTATTTTAGAAAGCAATTCAAGTAAATTACCCATCGGAAGTGTAATCAATAATCCGAAAGTAAAATGAATAAAACGATCGTAATAGTTTCTTTCTACGCCCACCAATTCACTTAATTTGCTTGCAAATGGAACTTCCGAATATGTATAATGTGCTCCAATAATATGGAAAACGGAAAATAAAAAGATAAGGGTGTACGATTTGTTTGAAAGCGGGTATTTTCGATGTGTAACTACTAATAAAATACCGAATACAAAAACCAGTATATTTTCCAGAAACCAATCAAACCGATAACTTGGATTGATGGCTAAAATACCCCAAATCAACAAATAAACACTAAACAGATACTTTGGATAATTTCTCACCGTACAAGAATAACCGTTACGAAGGTAGTTTATATTTGGATATTTCTAAAACGATAAATTTTAGCAGGATAATTACCATTAATTTTGCCATTAAAGCTAATGAAGTAAATAATGGATTTAAAATCACTCTTACCGTCTTTTCTATTTCTTATTCTAACCAATGCGTATTCGCAGACTACAGTGGTAGATAGTTTTCTATATGGGGGTATTTTTAGAGATTATCGCGTTTATATTCCTTCTGTTTATAACGGTATAAATCCTGTTCCGTTAGTATTTAATTTACACGGTTATGGATCTGTAAATTCGGATCAAGAAGTTTATGGAGATTTTAGACCCATTGCAGACACAGCTAATTTTATTATTGTGGCACCCAACGGCAGTTTTGACGGAAACAGCAAACGCTTTTGGAATACATTCGGAGGCTCCTCAGTTGATGATATTGGTTTTATTTCTGCACTAATAGATACCGTATCTGCCCATTACAATATAGATACAACCCGCATATACTGCACAGGAATGAGTAACGGTGGTTTTATGAGCTATCACTTAGCCTGTTTCTTAGGAAACCGCATTGCAGCAATAGCTTCAGTTACCGGCACCATGGCTCATTTTTATTTTGGCACTTGTACCCCGCCAAAACCTACACCGGTTATGCAAATACATGGCACACTCGATGCTACCGTTCCTTACATTGGTAATCTTGCCTTTGTGCCTGTGGATACCCTAGTAAAGTTTTGGGTAAATTTTAATAATTGTTCCCCTACACCCATTTACAATTTGCTTCCCGATATTGCACCTGCCGATGGTTGTGTGGCAGAGCATTTTGTATACCCAAGTGGCACAAACCAATCTTCTGTTGAATTATATAAAATTATTGGGGGAGGCCACTCATGGCCAGGAGCTCCTGTAAATATTAACATAACAAATATGGATTTTAGTGCCAGTAAAGAAATATGGAGATTTTTCAGTCAGTATAAACTAAATCAATTAAACAGTGTTAATGATCATAATTATTTAAATTCAGTAACGGTTTACCCAAACCCTTCAAACAATACCTTTTCTGTTTGCTTTAATAACAACGAAACCAAGAGTATTGTAAATATTTACAATACTCTTGGTATGTTGGTTTACTCCATATCCACAAACGATAAACAGATTACTATTGAATTAGAAGAAAAAGGTGTTTATTTTTTACTTCCCGATTACAATCATAGGGCTATTAAAATAGTAAAACAATAATATGTTTTGGGATAACATTTTCCTTTTCAACGATTACCTAAAGTTATCAACAGAAAAAAAGCGGCTACTCGAATAAAATTTACTTTTGGAAACTACTTAAAAAGAAAATTTTATGAAGCCTGATATAACTTATCTGAAACAACTTTCAAGTCAAGTAAGAAGAGATATTTTGCGAATGGTTCATGCCGTACAATCCGGTCATCCGGGAGGTTCGCTTGGTTGTACAGACTATCTCGTTGTCCTGTATTTCCATTTTCTAAAACACCAACCTAAAAAATTTACAATGGACGGTAAAAACGAAGATGTTTTTATTCTCTCGAATGGGCATATATCTCCCGCTCTTTACAGTGTATTGGCTCGTTCAGGGTATTTTGAAATAAGCGAACTTTCAACATTCAGAAAAATAAACACCCGTTTACAAGGACATCCAACCACACACGATCATTTACCGGGTATTCGTATTGCATCAGGATCATTGGGGCAAGGGCTTTCCGTTGGAATTGGTGCTGCCCTTGCAAAAAAATTAAACAACGATAAATGCATTGTTTACACCTTACATGGAGATGGAGAATTACAGGAAGGCCAAATTTGGGAAGCAGCTATGTTTGCCGCACATCATAAGGTTGACAATTTAATTGCCACTATAGATTACAATAAAAAGCAAATTGACGGAAGCACCGATGAGGTAATGAGTTTAGGCAACCTTAAAGAAAAATGGCAAGCTTTTGGCTGGGAGGTGTTAGAAATGAACGGCAATGATATGGAAAACCTTATAACTACAATAGAAAAAGCACAAACATACTTAGGCAAACAAAAACCCGTTGTTATTCTAATGCACACAGAAATGGGGCAAGGAGTAGATTTTATGATGGGAACACACAAATGGCACGGATCTCCACCTAACGATGAACAACTAAAAACAGCCCTTGCTCAACTAGAAGAAACACTTGGCGATTATAAATAATGAGATACAAAGCAATCTATATATTTCTTTTTCTATTTCTTATTGCAAGAATAAATGATTGCTATACACAAAACAACACGCCTCAAAAAACAAGAATTTTATTTGTATTAGATTGCTCCCAGAGCATGTATGGATTATGGGGTAATGAACAAAAAATGATTGTAGCCAAAAGGTTACTCACAAAAGCCGTTGATAGCCTAAGAAACGTGGAGAATTTAGAATTAGCGCTAAGACTATACGGGCATCAAAGTCCCCTTGCCGCAGGACAAAGAGACTGTAAGGACACCAAGTTGGAAGTTGCTTTTGCCGCAAAAAATCACAATCAAATAATCGAAAAAATAAAATCCATTATTCCCAAAGGAACTACACCTATAGCCTACTCATTAGAAAAATCGGCCAACGATTTTCCTCCTTGCACAAATTGCCGGAATATAATTATTTTAATAACAGATGGTATAGAAGAATGTGATGGCGATCCCTGTGCTATATCGCTTGCTTTACAAAGAAACGGAGTAGTGTTAAAACCCTTTGTAATAGGCATGTCGCTTAGCGTAGAAGTGGCTGATGCATTTAAATGTGTGGGAAACTTTTACAATACCGAAACATCGGTTGCATTCCAAAATGCATTAAATGTCGTAATTTCTCAGGCCATGAATAACACTACGGTGCAGGTGAATTTACTCGACATACACGGAAACCCAAGCGAAACAGACGTAAATATGACTTTTTACGACAGTTTCTCAAAACAAATACGTTATAATTTTATTCATACCATTAACCATAAAGGAAATCCCGATACCATTCCTATCGACCCGCTTGGAACCTACAAGCTAGTAGTTCATACTATTCCTCAGGTTACCAAAGACAATATAACCATTGTTCCCGGAAAACACAACATCATTGGTTTAGATGCTCCTCAAGGCAGCATTCACTTAAAAATAAATGGCATAAATGAATACTCCAATTTAAAAGCAATTGTTAGAAAAAAAGGCGATATGCAAACCCTCGCGGTACACGATATTGATTTTACTCAAAAATACATCGTTGGAGAATACGATTTAGAAATATTAACTCTACCAAGAACTTACGTGAAGGCTGTTCCTGTATCGCAAAGCCATACCACCAAAGTAGAAATACCTGCCCCCGGAATGGTTACGGTTTATAGTAATAATAAAGGTTACGGGAGCATTTATGTAGAAGAAAATAACGAATTAAAATGGGTATGTAATTTAAACGAATATTCTACCAGAGAAACTATTGTATTACAACCCGGGCAGTATAGAGCCGTTTACAGGTCGGCTAATTCTAAACAAGTAATTTACAGCAAAGAAATACCCTTTGTAATTAAAGCAGGTTCATCTTCACAAGTTAAATTTTAGCACCATTTAGTAAACTATGAAAAAGCACGAAATATTAGGTAACAAAGACACTCGCTCCGGATTTGGAGAGGGTTTAAATGAACTAGGTAAAATAAACCCCAACGTGGTAGCCTTATGTGCCGATTTAATCGGGTCGTTAAAAATGGACGATTTTAAAAAGAATTTTCCGGAACGTTTTTTTCAAACGGGCATTGCCGAGGCCAATATGATTGGTATTGCAGCCGGCCTTACCATTGGCGGAAAAATTCCATTTACAGGAACATTTGCTAATTTTTCTACCGGAAGAGTGTACGACCAAATACGGCAATCTGTAGCGTATTCAGAAAAAAATGTAAAAATATGTGCCTCGCATGCTGGTTTAACTCTTGGCGAAGACGGTGCTACACATCAAATTTTAGAAGATATTGGTTTAATGAAGATGTTGCCCGGAATGACGGTAATCAATCCCTGCGATTTCAATCAAACCAAAGCAGCCACAATAGCTATAGCCCAACATAATGGACCAGTATATTTACGTTTCGGTCGCCCTAAAGTGCCTGTTTTTATTTCCGAAAACACTGAGTTTGTAATAGGTAAAGCATTATTATTAAACCCAGGAACTGATGTGAGTATTTTTGCCACAGGTCATTTAGTATGGGAAGCTATAAAGGCCGGAACAGTTTTAGCCGAGAAAGGAATTAGTGCAGAAATAATCAATATTCATACTATTAAACCTCTCGATGAAGAAGCTATTTTAATGTCGACAAAAAAAACAAATTGTGTGGTAACTGCCGAAGAACATCAAAAAAATGGAGGGCTTGGAGATTCCATTGCTCAATTACTTTCTGAAAAATTTCCTGTACCTCAAGAGTTTATTGCAGTTAATGATTGTTTTGGCGAGAGTGGTACTCCGGAACAATTGATGCAAAAATATGGCCTTACTTCAGAAGCAATTGTTCATGCTGCCGAGAAGGCGATAAAGAGAAAAAATAGTTAAAACTTTACATTTATTGAACAATTGAACTACTTAACGGAAAAAATCTTATAAAGTTGCATAAAGTAGGTTTCAAAACTATCTAAATTACTGTGGGAGCCATTTTCTATGGTAATTAGTTGGGCTTCGGGTTTTATCTTTTTTAGCTTTAAACTCGATTCATAGGGAACTACTAAGTCTTCGGTACCATGTATAAGGTAAACAGGGCATTTTACGTCTTTAAGATATCGGTCGGTGCGTAGTTTATATTTTAGCAACCATGATGTGGGTAGATAAGGGTAATGAAATTTAGCCACCTGATAAAAATTGTAGTAAGGGGTTTCTAGAATCAATTTGTTTGGATTATTCTCTGCTGCTAGTTTAGCTGCAATTCCTGTTCCTAAAGAGGTTCCAAATAAAATCACCTCTTCTTCTTTGTATTGTTTTAAAAGATATGAATATAAAAACTTGGCATCAGTATGTAATTCTCTTTCATGTTTTATTTCGCCTTTGCTTTTGCCATATCCTCGGTAATCGTACATAAAAATATCGAACCCAAGTCTTGTAAATATGGGGGAAACTGTGCCCCAAGTTTGCAAATTACCTGCATTTCCATGGTGGTAAAAAATTAAACCTTTTGGATTGTTCGTTTTGAAATGTATTGCATTTAGTGTTACATTTTTTTCTACCTCAATATTCAATTCTTCAAACGATGAATTAAAATTAAACTGATGTGCATCGCTTAGTTTGTCGGGGTAAAATATGAGGTGTTCTTGAAACGAATAAATGGTGAGCAAAATGCCCACTAACAAGGTAGGAATAATAATAATTAAATAGATAAACAACTTAAACATATCCTCAAAGATACTAAGCGTTTACAAAGTGCTTATTATTTTTTTTTAATTGAAGATTAAATAATAAAGAAGACTATTATTTATTACTCCTTCATTGAGTTAAAGTCGAAACTCTCTAAGAATTTTGTGTTAAAATTCCCTTTTCTAAAATCTTCGTTTCTCATCAATGCTTTATGAAAAGGAATGGTTGTTTTTACCCCTTCAATAATGTACTCATCTAAAGCTCTCTCCATTTTAGTAATTGCCTCTTCTCGGGTTTGAGCTACCGTAATGAGTTTAGAAATCATGGAATCGTAAAACGGAGGAATGACATAGCCTGCATAAACATGCGAATCAACCCTTACACCGTGTCCTCCAGGTGAATAATAATTTGTGATTTTTCCTGGACATGGAGCAAAATTTTTAAAAGGGTCTTCGGCATTAATTCTGCATTGTATGGAGTGTAAAATAGGTTCGTAATTTTTTCCGGAAATGGGTACTCCCGCAGCAATTTTAATTTGTTCCTTAATCAAGTCGTAATTTATTACTTCTTCGGTAATGGTGTGTTCTACCTGAATACGTGTATTCATTTCCATAAAGTAGAAATTACGATGTTTATCGACTAGAAACTCAACGGTTCCTACCCCCTCGTAACTTATCGCTTTACATGCTTTAATAGCCGCTTCGCCCATTCTTTTTCTTAAATCGGGTGTCATAAATGGTGAAGGGGTTTCCTCTACTAATTTTTGATGTCTTCTTTGTATGGAACAATCTCTTTCCGACAAATGGCAGGCAGCTCCGTATTGGTCGCCTGCTACTTGAATTTCTATATGGCGAGGCTCTTCAATAAATTTCTCCATGTAAATACCATCGTTTCCAAAGGCTGCTCCCGATTCTTTCTTGGCTGCTTCCCATGCATGTTCCAGTTCTTTTTCTTCCCATACTACACGCATCCCTTTTCCTCCGCCTCCTGCAGTAGCTTTAAGAATTATAGGATACTTTATTTCTTTAGCAATTTTTTTAGCTTCTAAGATATTTTCTACCAATCCATCAGATCCAGGAATAACAGGCACTTTCGCTTTTTTCATGGTAGATTTTGCCGTGGCCTTATCTCCCATTCCGTCTATTTGTTCGGGCGTAGCACCTATAAATTTGAAATGGTGTTCTTGACACACTCTTGAAAACTTTGCATTTTCCGATAAAAAGCCATATCCCGGATGTATAGCATCTGCATTGGTGATTTCTGCAGCAGCAATAATATTCGACATTTTTAGGTATGAATCTTTGCTAGCCGGAGGACCAATACAAACAGCCTCATCGGCAAAGCGAACCGGCAAACTTTCTTTATCGGCACTAGAATACACCGCTACTGTTTTTATTCCCATTTCTTTGCAGGTACGAATAATACGCATGGCAATTTCACCACGGTTGGCGATTAATATTTTATTAAACATTTCGCCCGATTTATTAATCGATTTTCTTTTGGCCATTTTTATGCAGGATCTACTAAAAACAATGGTTGATCGTATTCTACAGGAGAATTATCATCTACTAAAACCTTTACGATTTTGCCCGAAAATTCCGATTCGATTTCATTGAATAATTTCATGGCTTCAATAACGCACACTACAGTGCCTTTTTTAACATCAGAACCCACCTCTACAAATGGAGCTTTGTCGGGAGCTGGTTTGCGATAAAAAGTGCCAATCATGGGTGATTTTATTGTAATGTATTTGGAATTGTTTGCAACTTCGGCTGTGGTAGGTGTAGATACAGCTTGGCTGGCAGCAGCCGTTGATTGTGCTGTAATGGCAGAAGGATTTGTCGTAGCAGGTATTGCCTGCTGAACAAAAACAGTTTGTTCTGTGCGTTGTTTTTCGTTTTGAGATGTTTTAATAGTTATTTTAAAATCTTTCATTTCTAATTCTACTTCGCTTACGCCCGATTTAGAAACAAACTTTATAAGGTCTTGAATTTCGTTTATTTTCATAACTTATAGTTTTTCAATTTGCCGAAAGTAATAAATTTATTTTGAATCGTATGCCCATTTTAGATAAATGGCACCCCACGTAAAACCGCCACCAAAAGCTGATAAGATGATGTTATCCCCTTTTTTTAATTGTTTTTCCCATTCCCATAAACAAAGTGGAATAGTACCCGATGTAGTGTTGCCGTAACGTTCAATATTTATCATCACTTTATCGTTACTTAAACCCATTCTTCGGGCTGTAGCATCTATTATTCGAAGATTTGCCTGGTGTGGAACCAACCATGCTACATCTTCAGATGTTAGATTATTCTTTTCCATTATTTCTGCCGAAACATCAGCCATTCCCTTTACCGCAGCTTTAAAAACGGGCTGCCCTTCCTGATAAACATAGTGCCATTTTTTATCAATGGTTTCATGCGTTGGCGGATAACAAGAACCTCCCGCTTTTTGATGCAGGTGATGACGACCTGAGCCGTCACTATACATTATTGAATCCTGAATTCCCATACCCTCTGTAGAAGGTTCTAATAATACCGCTCCACCCCCATCACCAAAAATAATGCAAGTAGATCTATCGGTATAATCTATAATTGAAGACATTTTATCTACTCCTACTACAATAATTTTCTTGTATCGTCCGGTTTCAATAAATTGAGAGGCTGTATACAATGCGTAAATAAAACTAGAGCAGGCGGCTTGTAAATCAAACCCCCATGCTTTGGTGGCTCCTATTTTATCGCAAATAATATTCGCAGTAGCCGGAAATACTAAATCGGGAGTAACTGTAGCACAAATAAGCATATCTATTTCTTCGGCTTTAATAGATTTTTTCTTTAGTAGATTTTGCACAGCTACTACTGCCATATCAGAGGTTCCCTTCCCTTCTCCCTTTAGAATTCTTCTTTCTTTTATGCCTGTACGCTCTGTAATCCATTCATCATTTGTTTCTACCATTTTTTCTAACTCTTTGTTAGATAAAACATACTCGGGAACATACCCTTCAACACCTGTTATGGCTGCACTTATTTTAGTCATTGAATGCTTTATTAATAATTTCTGAAAGCTTGGCTTCTGCCACATTTTTGCTAAGCAGAAGCATACTCTTTATAGCCTTTGCATTTGAAATGCCATGCCCTACAATTACGTTAGAGTTAATTCCCAAAATGGGCGACCCCCCATAGTTTTCATAGTTAAATCGCGAAAAGAAATCATCTTTAATTCCTCTTCTCATAGCCACATCATAAAAGGCTTCCGCTTGTTTTAAAACTATATTTCCGGTAAATCCATCGCATACGATTACGTCTGCTTTGTTGTTAAACAATTCTCTGCTTTCTACATTTCCTACAAAATTAAAATCTTTCCCTTCTCTCATTAATTGGTGAGCGGCTAAGGAAACTAAATTTCCTTTTTCGTCTTCTTCGCCTATATTGAGTAATCCTACTTTGGGATTAGTTACATTCAGTACGTATTTGGAATAAAGCGAACCTAAAATGCCAAACTGATAGAGCACATCGGGCTTACAATCTGCATTTGCTCCAATATCCAAAATAATATTATATCCGCCTTCTACTTTAGGCACTAAAGAAGTTATGCACGGCCTAATAACTCCTGGTATATTTTTAACGGAATAAACAGACCCTACTAGCATGGCTCCGGTATTTCCGGCACTCGCAAAGGCCTGTACCTGCCCTGATTTTAGGAGACCAAAGCCAACGGTGATACTCGAATTAGGTTTTTGAGAGAAGGCTCTGGTAGGTGATTCTGCCATGCCAATTACTTCGGTGGTATGAACAATTTCAAAATCGTTTACCGATGCTCCATCTTTTATGATAATGGCTTCTATGGATGGTTTATCTCCAATAAGAACAAGTTTAACACCTTGTTCAGCCAATTCTTTTTGAGCAATGATGGCTCCTCTTGTTGTTTCCAACGGAGCATAATCACCACCCATAATATCAAGGGCTATTTTCATATACAAAAAAAGCGGTATAAGTAGGTTATACTGCTACGGCTTTTTCCATTACTACCTTGCCTTTGTAGTATAGTTTTCCTTCGAACCAGTGGGCTCTGTGGTATAAATGAGGCTGTCCGGTTGCGGGGCAAATCGCTACCGTGGGAGCCTCTGCTTTATAATGGGTGCGTCTTTTATCCCTTCGGGTTTTGGAATGTTTTCGTTTTGGATGTGGCATAGTTTATTCGATTTATTTATTTTTTATTTTTTTTAAAATATCCCATTGCGGGTTATTTGGGCTTTTTTCTTTGACTATTAGTGTGTTTAGTTTCTTAATTACTTCGGGATTGCATTGCTCTTTTTTATGTATATTTCTTTGAGGTATAAGCAAATAGACGGTTTCGTATAAAAACGAAGATATATCTAATTCCTTTTCTCCATTTGGAATCACCATTATTTCATCTGTTTCTTCCAATAATTCTTCTCCATATTTTACAGTCAAAGTGGGTTCTCCTTTTATTTCTATCTCTAGGGGTTCTAGGCATCTATCACAGGGTGTTGTAACATTGCCACTTAACTTAAATTGCAAATGCAACATGTTAGAGTGCTTAGTTAGCTTCAATGAAACGGCAATTTCTCCGTTGATGATAATTTCGGATAATCCAAAAAATGTAAAGAACGCATCGTTTAAGCAATAATCAAAATCATGGCTTCCTAGCGATAAACTCTCTGCCCGAATAATAAATTCACTCAACTTCTTCAATGTTGTTTTTTTTGAAGAGGGCAAATGTATCAATTTATTCAAAACCTACAATACTTTTCGTTAAATTGACTGTGGTTTTTAATTGTCCTTATCTCCTGTTTTTGCAAATGGCAAAGGGTTAGAAACTAATTGGCTGTTGGTGGTTCTGTTTTTATAAATTTCTATGGCTGTGTATATTGCCTGCCTGAATGAATTTTCGTTGGCTT
This sequence comes from Flavobacteriales bacterium, assembly GCA_905339165.1. Taxonomy (GTDB): domain Bacteria; phylum Bacteroidota; class Bacteroidia; order Flavobacteriales_E; family Vicingaceae; genus BCD5. The sequence goes on along the minus strand of CAJPFH010000005.1, from coordinate 73,242 downwards.
TGTTTTTGCCTGCAATATCGAAAGCCGTGCCGTGGTCGGGCGAGGTGCGAATGATTTTTAATCCGGCTGTGTAGTTTATTCCGTTTCCAAAGCTCGATAATTTAAAAGGGCTTAGTCCTTGGTCGTGATACATGGCTAATACCGCATCGTACTTTTTATGCAACATATTTCCAAAAAAACCATCGGCCGGAAAGGGACCAAAGGCAAGAATTCCTTGCGATTTTGATGTTTCTATGGCAGGAAGTATCATTTCTTTATCTTCTTTTCCAATAAGATCATTATCACCTGCATGAGGGTTTAATCCTAGTACAGCAATTCTTGGTTTTCGTATAGAGAAGTCGGTTATTAGTGATTGGTTTAGTTTTTTAATCTTTTCTATTACCGCTTCTTTGGTTATTTTCTTTGACACTTCGCTGAGTGGGATATGCCCGGTTACCAATGCCACCCTCATTTCTTCACTAGAAAGAATCATGAGGGCATTTCCTTCAGCTCTATGAGCAAGATATTCGGTGTGTCCGGGAAAATTAAATTCGTTCGATTGAATATTTTTTTTATCTATCGGGGCAGTTACCAATGCTTGAATTTTGCCCTGCAACAAATCATCGGTAGCTGTTTTTAAAGAATAGTATGCGTATTTTCCGAATGTGTTATTGCTTTTGCCGGGTTCAATACTTAATTCTTCGTCCCAAATATTTATGAGGTTATTTTTTTTAGGGTTCGCTTCATCCGCACTTCTAATCTTATTGAAATTAAAGTCGGGTAAATCAAGTGTTTTTTTGTAGAAAGAAACCACTTTTGATGAACCATAATAAATGGGGGTGCACAAATCGGTTATTAAATTATCGTTTAGTGTTTTTATAATAATTTCTGTGCCTATGCCATTTATGTCACCCGAGGTAATTCCTATTTTTATTTTTTCGCTCATTTTTTAGTTGGGTTAGTTACATACTTATTTTTAATAAAATCGTAGAGTAGTCTCACTCCTACTCCTGTTCCTCCTAATGGTCTGTAATGCGAGGCCTTGTCTAAAAAAGCAGGACCGGCAATGTCTAAGTGAATCCATGGATACATGGTGAAATGTTCTAAAAATTTGCCGGCTGTAATTTGACCAGCAGTAGCCCCTCCAATGTTTTTAATATCGGCAATTTCTGATTTTATCATTTCTCCGTACTCTTCCCAAAAAGGCATTTCGGCAATGCGTTCGTAAACATGGTTTCCCGATGATATAAGTTCGTTCATACAGCTTTCATCTACATTTCCCATGGCTACAATTCCTATGTCGCCAATGGCTCTAACAGCAGCTCCGGTAAGGGTTGCTATATCTATTACCAATTCCGGGTTGTATTTTTGTGCATAACTCAGTGCATCAGCCAGTATCATTCTGCCTTCGGCATCAGTATTTAGCACTTCTACAGTTTTTCCGTTATGCATGGTAATTACATCTCCGGCAGCGTAAGCATTTCCACCCGGACGGTTGTCGGTAGCAGGAATAAGTGCAACTATATGCACAGGAAGTTTGTTCTTTGCTATGGCCAATGTAGTGCCAGCTACTGCTGCAGCCCCGGCCATATCGCATTTCATCGTAGCCATACTACCCCCTGTTTTAATATCTAATCCTCCGGTATCATAAACCACTCCTTTACCTACTAAAACAACAGGTTTTTTATTTTTCGCATTTTTAGGTTTCCACTCTAAAATGGTAAATGTTGGAGGATGTATACTTCCTCTATTTACAGCAAGTAAGCCTCCCATTTTAAGTGATTCAATTTGTTTTTTACCAAGTATTTCAGCCTTTGCTCCACATTTTATAATATCTTTTTTTATTTCATTGGCAAAAGTTACTGCATCTAGATACTGAGGTGTTTCGTTCACTAAATCTCTGGCAAATTCTGTGGCATATACTATATTTAGTAATTCATCCAAGTCTTTTTCGTTCAAAAAATCACAATCGTGTTCAAATTTTTCAAAAAGTGAATTCTCTTTTGTTGTTTTATACTTTCTGAAAGCATATGCTCCCAACAATAAGCCCTCAATAAAACAAAGAAACCACTCGGTCTTTTTCAATTTGTTGCTGATATTAATTGAAGAGATGCTTCTTCTTTTTAGGATAGACGCTAGTGCACTTCCTGCCTGCCTTGCTTTTTCTTTGGTTTTATGTGTTGCATCTTCTTCTTTAATAGATACAACATATGTAGTAGGGGTTCCGGGTATTTCTAAAACAGAATTTTTTTTGCGTTCGTTTAATACAAAACGATACGCATTTCCCAAGTCGGATTCTAAGAGTTTTGTTTCAGTAGTACCTAAAATTACGCGAGGGGTATTAGTTTCCTTTTTCGAGGTTTTCTTGTTTTTAGCTGACATAGTTTTAGTAATTTTGGAAGCCGTAAAATTAGCATAATTTGTTTCTTATACCTATTCGATGAATATAAACCAATTGTTAGAGCGAGCATTACATTTTGAAGAGTTATCTCAGAATGAGGGTGTGTTCCTTTTTAAAAATGCAACCATAACAGATTTAATGTATGTCGCTAATCAACTAAGAAAATTTAAAAAGCCCGATGGTAAAGTTACCTGGATTATTGATAGAAACCTGAATACCACCAATGTGTGTATTGCCAATTGCAAGTTTTGTAATTTCTATAGGGTTCCTGGTCATCCCGAATCGTATATTACCGACATACAAACCTATAAACAAAAAATAGAAGAAACCATTCGGTATGGAGGAGAGCAACTTCTTTTGCAGGGAGGACATCACCCCGATTTGGGTTTACGTTTTTACGTTGAAACTTTTTCACAAATAAAGAAAATGTTTCCTAATATAAAACTTCATGCTCTTGGGCCGCCTGAAATTGCCCATATCTGCAAACTGGAAGGTTTAACACACACAGATGTGCTGAAAGAACTAATAAAAGCCGGTTTAGATTCGCTACCGGGTGCAGGTGCCGAAATATTAAACGATAGGGTTAGACGACTTATATCTAAGGGAAAATGCAGCGGGCAGGAATGGCTTGATGTAATGAGAGCGGCCCATCAACTAAACCTTACCACTTCAGCCACTATGATGTTTGGGCATATTGAGACCATAGAAGAAAGATTCGAACACTTGGTATGGATACGTCAGGTACAAAACGAAAAACCTGAAAATGCAAAAGGTTTTATTGCATTTATTCCTTGGCCTTTTCAAGATGATGGAACCTTATTAAAACGATTAAAAGGGATATCAAACAAAGTTACGGCCGATGAATACATTCGAATGATTTCTCTTTGTCGAATTATGCTGCCTAATATAGAAAACATTCAGGCTTCTTGGCTAACTGTGGGTAAAAAAGTAGCACAAATATGCTTACATGCCGGAGCAAATGATTTTGGTTCTATTATGATAGAGGAGAATGTAGTATCTGCTGCAGGAGCTCCTCATCGGTTTACTTCAGAAGGGATTCAAGAAGCTATAACTGAAGCAGGATTTACTCCACAACTTCGTAATCAAGAATATGAATACAGAAATATTCCTATAAATATGGAAATACAAAAAATAGAGTACTAATTTTTTCTTAACTTTATGCCATGTTTTTGAAAGTAAGAAATATATCTATTTTGCTTCTTTTTATTCTTTTATCTTCCTTTTCGCTTTTTGCAACACACAACCGAGCAGGAGAAATAACATACACGCATGTGAGCGAACTCAGATATAAAGTAACCGTTACCACCTATACCGACCCCACTAGCCCTGCCGACAGACCGGAGTTAGAAATTGATTGGGGGCATAATAATAAAACAGACACCATTCCTCGCGTATTAATTGTTGGTATTATTCCTAATCTGATACAGAAAAATGTGTACGAGATGGAACATATTTTTCCAGGTCCTTTTACCTACAAAATAAGCGTTACAGACCCTAATCGTGTGGCCAGTGTAGTTAATATGCCAGGCTCTGTAGATATCCCTTTTTATTTGGAAACAGAATTGGTTATTACTCCCTTTGGAGGAGCACCCAATAACTCTCCCGTTTTACACAATCCTCCTATTGACAATGGTTGTGTGTTTGTTCCTTTTCAGCACAATCCGGGTGCGGTTGACCCCGATGGAGATCTCTTGGTTTACTCCTTGATAGATTGCAGAGGGTATAAGGGAAATGTTATTCAAAGTTTTTCTTACCCTGCAGGTTTTGCTATAGACCAAGATGGAAACCTTACATGGAATGTTCCCGTGCAGCAGGGTTTTTATAATATAGCGATTTTGATAAAAGAGTATAGAAACGGAAAGTTTATTGGGAGCGTTGTTAGGGATATGCAAATAATAATAGGCAATTGTAGTAATTTTCCGCCAGTAATCTCATCATTAAATAATGAACTATGTGTAGAAGCAGGTACTTTTTTGCAGTTTAATGTAACAGCAAACGACCCCGAAGGGGATAATGTTTTATTGACTGCGATAACAGGAGGAATCGGAAACGAAAATAATGGAAATAACCCCTTTATGGCACCTAGTAGCCCCGCTGTTTTTAATGCTTCTGGAATACCAGCCCCCTCTGTAACCGGTCAGTTTTTGTGGCAAACCGAGTGTTCTCATGTAAAAAAACAACAATACAAAGCAACCTTTAAAGCCGAAGACATTGGCTCTCCAAATACTATGGCCTCATACTATACCGTAAAAATACTGGTTGTTGGACCAAAACCTAAAAATCTTACTGTTACCCCTCAGGCCACCAATATGCACATAAAGTGGAATAAAAGTGAATGTAATAACGTAGTAAAATATAAAGTATATAGGCGAGAAGGCCCTTCCGGCTGGAGTCCCGCCTACTGCGAAACTGGTGTGCCTTCTTATACAGGTTTTCAATTAATAGCCACAACCACCTCTTTTGCCGATACTTCCTTTACTGACACTAATAACGGCATAGGTCTAATACATGGAAGAGAATATTGCTACAGAGTAGTTGCCGTATTCCCAGACGAGGCTGAAAGTTACGCTTCAGACGAAGTTTGTAACACCCTTATTAAAGATGTTGCTATTATTACACATGTTAGCGTTGACTCTACCTCTACTGTCAATGGAAGAATTTATTTAGATTGGTCTAAACCTACTGAACACAATACCATTTTGTATCCCGGACCATATAAATATCTAATTTACAGAGCAGCCAATAATACCGGAGCAGCCTTTGCATTAATAGACTCTACTATGAGTATAAACGACACGATATATACAATTGACACTCTTTTGAATACCGTAGGCACTCCCTATTCGTATAGAGTTGATTTTTATTCGGGATTTGATTTGGTGGGTAAATCGAATTATGCCTCTTCGATTTATGCAGGTACCAGTCCGGGTGATGAGAAACTTCATATTGTTTGGACAGAAAACACCCCATGGATAAATACTTATTATGTAATTTACCGAAGAAATCAAAACATGGGGTGGGATTCTGTGGGCACCAGCCTTACCCAAAATTTTACAGATTCCCATTTAGTAAATGGTCTAAACTACTGCTATAGGGTAAAAAGCGTAGGTGGATATAATTCGGCCGGTATAACTTACCCTCTTATTAATTATTCGCAAATAGCCTGCGGAATACCATATGATAACGAGCCTCCTTGTCCACCCAAACTCACTGTAACATCGGCTTGTGAGAAATTTGAAAATATTCTTTCATGGACAAATCCTAATCACTATTGTGCCGATGATGTAGAAAAATATAATATCTATTTTTTGCCTGCACGCGAAACCGATTTTAGGTTTGTAACCTCCTTATCTCCGGCTAGTGATACAATATTCTTTCACACCAATCTAAGTTCGGCAGCCGGCTGTTATGTTGTTACTGCTCTTGATTCAACAGGCAATGAGAGTGTTTTTAGTGATAGTTCTTGCGTTGATAATTGCCCTGTTTATGAGTTACCCAATGTTTTTTCTCCGGGAAATAATGACGGCAAAAATGATTTATATGTTCCTTTTCCTTATCGGTATGTAGAGGCTATTAATTTAAAAATTTACAATCGTTGGGGTAAATTGGTTTTTGAAACTACTCACCCTGATATTAATTGGGATGGTACCGACAAGGATTCAGGAAACTTATGCAGCAGTGGGGTTTACTACTACGTCTGCACGGTTTACGAAGAACGATTTAATGGAATAACCTCTCGGGTGTTAAAAGGGAATATTCAGATTTTCTGTTCAAAATAACACGATGTTTACAGGAATTATAGAAGCAACGGGAAAAGTAATTGCCTTAAAAAAGGAACAGCAAAATTTGCATATTACTCTATTCTGCCCTTTTATTAATGAGTTGAAAATAGATCAAAGCTTAGCTCATAATGGAGTATGCTTAACTATAGTAGATATAAGCGAAAACAGCTACACGGTAACTGCTATAAATGAAACCTTAGAAAAGACAAACTTAGGTACACTTAAGGTTGGACAGTTGGTTAATCTTGAAAGGGCAATGCCAGCCAATGGTCGTTTTGACGGACATGTGGTACAAGGGCATATTGACCAAACAGCTATTTGTACTAAGGCTTCTTCTTTAAACGGCAGCTGGATGTTTTCTTTTGAATACGAGCCCAAAGAACATATTACTGTAGAGAAAGGTTCTATTACTATAAATGGCGTGAGTTTAACGGTTGTAGATTCTTTTCAAAACAGATTTTCTGTTTGCATAATTCCTTACACACTTGCCAACACAACTTTTAAATCCCTGCAAAAAGGCGATGAGGTAAACCTAGAGTTTGATATTATAGGTAAATACGTAAATGCTTTGCTTAAGAAACAAGCGATAACAGATTATAATAAATATTAGTCTTTTTTTATAAATTGCTGTAATACCTCATCTTTACTTTTGGAGTTTCCAAAAAAAGAAAGTATTTTATCCATTACCTCTTCTACCATCGTATCGGGGCAAGATGCACCACTAGTAAGTATAATTTTTAATGGATTTTTATTGGGGGGTATAAAACCTTTTGTTTGAAGCATTTCTTTTTTGTGGAAATTGTAATGATTTATTTCGGAGGAAGACGCTATTTCATTAGCAGTACTGATAAAATATGTGGGTAGTTTTTCCTCGCATAATTCTACAATATGAGAGGTATTTGAACTATTATACCCTCCTACTACAATGGCAAAATCAGCCTCTGTGTTTAGGAGTGCATAAGTGGCTTCCTGATTATCGTTTGTTGCGTAACACAATGTATCACGCGTATCGGAAAAGTGTTTTTGTATATTTTCAATTCCATATTTATCTATCATCACTTTTTTAAAAAAATCGGCAATTTGCTGCGTTTCTGAAGCTAACATGGTGGTTTGATTAACGATACCCACTCGGGTTAAATCTTTTTCTACATCAAATTCATTGCTATATCTACCATTGAATAATAAAGCAAATTGGCTTGAATCTATTTTCCCGAGTATAATGTCTGCCAACAATCTGGCTTCGGCAATATTTCTGATTACAATAGAAGGTGCATTTTGTTGTGCATGAGAAAAAGTAGCTCTAGTTTCTTCGTGGTTGTGTTTGCCATGTATAATGATGGTATATTTTTCATAACCTAACATATTCGATTTATTCCACACTTTTTCTACAAAGGGGCAAGTGGTATTATATTTTTCAGTTGTAATGCCCATTTCTTTTAACTTGTTCTCTATTTCTATGGTGGTGCCAAATGCCGGAATTAATACTACATCTTCTTTTGTTAACTCATTCCAGCTTATGTACATTTTACCGCTGGTATCCATAATAAAGCGGATTCCGTTTTTTTCAAGATCTTTGTTAACAAAGGGATTGTGTATCATCTGACTTAGCAGAAAGATACGCTTCTCCGGGTTTTCCTCTATGGCTTTATAGGCAATGTCTATAGCGTTTTCTACTCCGTAGCAAAAGCCAAAATGCCTTGCCATAAAAAATTGAACAGGGCCAAAATCCAATACTGTAGGAGAAAAATCTTTTTTTCGGGTATCGGATCTAGAACGAGTGTTTTTTATTTGAGTAATAAATGAACTACGGTAAAACGAGGGGATATCAAATTTTTTCATCTCTTTTTGTTTAGAGTTGAGAAAGAAAAATACATTAATCCCATTTAAGAAAGAAATTAGAAATAGAAACTTAGAATGAGAGCCGCAGATGAATAGACTTTTAACCCTGTGCTGGTTTGCTTCGCTATTCCTCTGTTAAAAGAGGAATTTCCAGTTCCACTGACAGGAGTATCTACTATGCTTATAGAGTAGTTCCCTCCTGTGGTAAGGTATGAATACCCCAATGCGGTTTCAGCTCCAAGCGAAAGTTTGTCAGAAAAAAAATAGTTGAATCCTGCCAGCATATTTAAAGATACTGCACTTCCTCCATCTTGTTGCATAATGCGTTGTAAGGTAGACGTGCCACTCACGTCTGATTGTTTCGTTGTAGCATCGGCCTTGGCTCTCCCTATAAAACCAAACGAAAATTCAGCTCCCAAATAAGGGTCTAATCTTTTCGATTTTCCTAGATGCTTTTCTATTCCGGCAGAAAAAGAGATATCGTTTCGCTTGTAGGTAGAATCTACTTCTACCAATATGGTTCCTACACTATCGGCCGAGGTAAATTTATCGCTTACCGTTTTAATACCTATGCCAAAACGTAAGGCTAAATCATCTTTTAGAAAATGTTTAAAGAGTATAGAATTATTACTATTTACATCTTTAAAATTAGTTAAACCTATGTTATTAATCATTCCAGAAATATTGAGTGCTACTCCCCAGTTTCCTTCATAGGCCTTTACAGAATCTGTTTGTGCTTGCATTACAGTTGTAACAAAAACGGAGATAATGGAAATAAAGAATACGTTTTTTTTCATGTTATTTTTTTATTGCAAAAAAAGAACTCAAACTTATGGATATTATTTTATGGTTTCTTTTTTATTTTTCTTCTACTCTTTTTTCGAGCATAGGCACAAAACGACAAACACCGTGCTCCTCCGTAATATACTCGTTTTCAGATTTTTTAATAATTCTTTTCATAATTTGCTCACTGCCTTCGCCTACAGGTATTACCATTATACCTCCTGTTTTTAATTGCTGCAACAAAGCTGGAGGAACGATAGGGGCTCCAGCGGTAACAATAATTTTATCAAATGGTGCAAAAGTTGGTAATCCTAAATAACCATCACCATAAAACAATTTGGCTTGTATTTTTAGTTTTGCCATTAGAACTCTTGTTTTGTCGTATAAGGTTTTTACTCTCTCAATAGAATAAATTTTTACCCCAAAACAAGCGAGCACGGCAGTTTGATAACCTGAACCTGTGCCAATTTCAAGCACTTTTTCGCCTGAGTTCAACTCTAATAATTCGGTTTGTAATGCTACTGTATAAGGTTGCGAAATAGTTTGTCCGGAACCAATCGGAAAAGCTTTATCATCGTAGGCGTGAATATATGCAAAGGCTGAATCGGAAAAAAATAAATGACGGGGAACCGTTTCTATAGCTTCTAATACTGCACTATTGAGTATTCCTTTGTTCTTTATAATTTCAGCTAATTTTTTTCGCAGGCCTTTGTGTTTATAATTATCTTCCATCTTCGTTTTTTCCGAGTACAAAAGAAAAGAATAATACCGTTTATATTATGCCGTTTCTTTTCCTATTATCAATACCTATTTGTTGATAACAAGAATACTTTCTTTACTTTATAAAATGAGTGAACTTGTATTTTTGTTTCTAATTTTCATTTTTTATGATAAAAATAGGTGTTGTAGGAGTTGGGCATTTAGGTAAGATTCATTTGCGTTTACTGAAAGAAGTTGAGTTATTCCAATTGGTGGGCTTTTATGATAGTAACGAGTTGGTAAGAAAGAATGTATCCGATGAATTTAATATCAGAAGTTTTGATACCGTAGAAGAATTAATAGAACAGGTTGATGCCGTAGATATTGTTACTCCTACAATTTACCATTTTGAATATGCAAAGCTTGCATTAAAAAAATCCAAGCACTTATTTATAGAAAAACCCGTTACCGCCACCATTGATGAGGGGAAATCCTTGCTTCGCATTGCACTAGAAGCAAATGTAAAAGTGCAGGTTGGTCATGTGGAGCGTTTTAATCCGGCATTTTTGGCTGCTTCGGCATATTGTACGGAGCCAATGTTTATAGAAACACACCGCTTAGCCCAGTTTAATCCTAGAGGAACAGATGTTTCGGTCGTATTAGATTTAATGATTCATGATATAGACGTAGTGCTTAGTATTGTTAAATCAAACATTCGCAGAATAAGTGCCAGTGGGGTAGCTGTAGTGAGCGATACGCCAGACATTGCTAATGCCCGAATAGAATTTGATAACGGATGTGTGGCAAATCTTACAGCCAGCCGTATTTCTCTTAAAAATATGCGAAAATCTCGTTTTTTTCAGCGAGATGCATACATTTCTGTTGATTTTTTAGATAAAGAAGTGAGTATTGTTAAACTTAAAAATGTATCTAAAAATGAGATCGATCCACTTTCAATTACCATAGACCTTGGCAACGAAAAAGGAAAGAAACAAATTTATTTCGAAAGCCCTAAAATAGAAGCCATTAATTCTATTAAGGAGGAACTTTCTCATTTCGCCCTTTCTATCGCTAACAATACCACTCCTCCTGTTACCCTGCATGATGGCGTAAACGCCCTTCGAGTAGCTATCCAAATAATTGAAAAACTAAAAGTTACAGCTCATTCGGCAGAAGAATAACATGTTTAAACAATAATCTTATTTTTGCAGCGTTAACGGGTCAGATTTGCGAGCGTTTATGGGCAAAAAAATGTATTTCTTTCTGTTTCTATTAGAATTTTTCGTTTGGGGATGTTCTAAATCTAAAATCGAAGCCGATATTCCGGCCTACCTCTCTATAGATAGTGTTTTTGTGAACACTAATTATCAAACGCAAGGCTCTGCCTCACACAAAATCACCGACATATGGGTCTATTTAAACGATGATTTTATTGGAGCATTTGAGCTACCTGTAAAAATCCCCATTCTGAAACAAGGTAATCACAAAATAACCATAAAAGCAGGTATTAAAGTTAATGGAATAGCTAATACAAGAACGGCCTATCCTTTTTATACTGAATACTCGCAATATATTGATTTAGAAAAAAATAAAACGATTGATATAAAGCCATTGTTTACATACAGGCCTGAAACAATTTTTCATTGGACAGAAGATTTTGACCTAGCAGGAATTTCATTTACCTATTCAAATGATAGCGATACCTCGTTTAAAATAGTAACCACCCCTTTAGCCTTTGAAGGCACTTCTTCCGGAGCCGCCTATTTGCATAATTCTACACTAAAATTTGAAGCCATATCCCCTATTCAAATCAATATCCCACGTTCTCAAAAACCTGTTTTTTTAGAGCTTAATTATAAAATAGACCAAATCCTTATTGTTGGTATTTATTTCGACTATCCCGCCCCCGCCAATCAACATTCCTTGGTGTATTTAAATCCAACAGAAACATGGAATAAGATATATATTAATCTTACTGAAAAAGTGGCATTAAAACCCAATTCACCTATTTTAATTTTTTTTGGATTAAATAGAAATTCAACCGATTCTCCTGCCAATATTTACATGGATAACATCAAACTTATTTCTTTCTGATGAACAAAAAATGGCAGGTATTAAAATATGTTTTATTAGACTACTTTAGTGCTTTTTCTGCTTGGGCGTTTTTTTATATATACAGAAAAACCGTTCCCGAACAACAAAAATTCGGAATAGAAATACCTCTTGAATTTGATACCAATTTTTACGTAGGACTTGTGTTTATTCCATTACTATGGCTTGGTTTGTATGCGATTAGCGGAACGTATAAAAATATTTACCGAAAGTCTAGATTAAAAGAACTAGGACAAACTCTATTTATCTCATTAATTGGTATTCTTATTATCTTCTTCTTTTTTATTTTAGACGACACGGTTGCCAACTATAAAAACTATTATCAATCGTTTATTTTTCTATTTTCTTTACACTTCTTTCTTACCTTCTTGTTTCGGGTTATACTTACCACACATACTGTAAAGCGTATTCAAAACAGGCAAATAGGGTTTAACACCTTACTCATAGGATCTAACGAAAGAGCGTTGAATCTTTACAAGGAAATGAAAGGCGAAAAAAAATCATGGGGAAATAAATTTATTGGCTTTACTCATGTTAAAGACGAACAAGAAAAACATCTTTTAAGCCCTTATTTACCCCACTTAGGTAATTGCAAAGACTTAAGAAAAGTAGTAGAAGAAAATAAAATTGAAGAGGTAATTATTGCTATAGAATCCTCTGAGCATAAAGACTTATGGCGAATTATAAACGAGTTAGAAGGGTCAGGAGTCTTAATAAAAATAATTCCGGGTATGTACGATATATTGTCCGGTTCGGTTAAAATGTCGGCCATATTTGGAGCTCCCCTCATTGTAATTAATGCCGAGATAATGCCCCCTTGGCAACAATCGGTTAAACGCTTGATAGACATATTTTTTTCAATGTTTGTATTAATTGTTTTTTCACCGGTATATCTTTTTACTGCTTTAGCGATAAAACTTACTTCTAAAGGTCCTATTTTTTACGTTCAAGAAAGAATTGGGCATCACGGAAAACCTTTTAATATATTTAAGTTCAGGTCTATGTTTATTGATGCCGAGAAAAACGGACCGGCATTATCAAGTGTAAACGATAATAGAATCACTCCTTTCGGAAAATTTATGCGTAAAATAAGACTAGATGAAATACCTCAGTTTTTCAACGTATTAATTGGAGAAATGTCCTTAGTGGGGCCAAGACCAGAAAGACAATTCTATATTAACCAAATTACCGAACGAGCCCCTCATTTCAGACACTTGTTAAAAGTTCGTCCTGGAATTACCTCTTGGGGACAGGTAAAGTACGGTTATGCCGAGAATGTTGAACAAATGATAGAAAGACTTAAATACGATATTTTATATATAGAAAACATGTCGCTGCTCGTTGATTTTAAAATACTCATTTATACAATCCTCATAGTTTTAAAAGGTAGCGGAAAATAGGGGTTATTATTTATTTCTATTATTTACTTTTGCAATTAAATTTAAACACAAAAAAATGAAAAATATAGCAGTAATTGGAGCAGGCACAATGGGAAATGGTATTGTGCATGTATTTGCACAAAATGGTTTTAATGTAGCCATGATAGATCTTTCTGAAAAAGCAATAGAAAAAGGCTTAGCTACAATTTCTAAAAATTTGGATAGGATGATTTCTAAAGGAAATATTCTAGAAACTGATAAGACAAGCACAATCAATAATATAAAAACATTCACCTCTATTAAAAATGGAGTTGAAAATACTGATTTAGTAATAGAAGCTGCCACCGAAAATACAGAAATTAAACTCTCTATTTTTAAAGAATTAGATGCTATTTGTAAGCCGGATACCATACTTGCCTCAAATACATCTTCTATCTCAATAACTAAAATAGCTTCAGTAACAAAGCGTGCCGAAAAAGTAATAGGCATGCACTTTATGAATCCTGTACCTGTTATGAAACTGGTAGAAATAATAAGAGGTTATGCCACCTCGGACGAAGTTACTTCTACCATCATGGAACTTGCTAAAAAGCTAAATAAAACTCCGGTAGAAGTAAACGATTATCCAGGCTTTGTTGCAAATCGAATTCTAATGCCCATGATAAACGAAAGTATTTATACCCTCTACGAAGGAGTGGCCGGAGTGGCCGAAATAGACCATGTGATGAAATTAGGTATGGCTCATCCCATGGGGCCATTACAATTAGCCGATTTTATTGGTTTAGATGTATGTCTTTCTATATTAGAGGTAATGTACAAAGGTTTCGGCAATCCCAAATACTCCCCCTGTCCCCTATTAGTAAATATGGTAACAGCCGGCAGATTGGGAGTTAAGTCTGGCGAAGGGTTTTATGCCTATACTCAAGGAAACAAGGAGTTAGTGGTATCTAATTCGTTTTGTTAGCAATAGCTTACTTATTTTTATATTTTTTAGGGTATTCCTGAAAAATATAATTTCCGCAATTGGCACTAATTTCTTCCCAATGGTTTATTTGTAATTCTATTTTCAGAATACAACATGTTGGCATTGTAATACATGGTTCTCCACATAAGTAGAAAGCCATTTCGCTTATTCCCGGATTATGCCCTACAAACAATACTTGTTGAAATCTATTTTCAATAGTTAAAAGAATGCGTATAAGTTTTTGCATTTCGTAATGATAGTCGTATATCTCTTTTTTCCAGTATACATCCTCTTTTTTTATCCCAAATTCCTTTGCAAAAAAATGGGTTGTTTGCTCTGCTCTAGTAGCCGTACTACTGTATACCGCTTCTATAAAAGAAAGTTTATCTTTTAATAGCTTACTCATAAACGATGCGTCTTTTAGTCCTCTATTATTCAAAGGGCGGTTGTAGTCTAAAAGCTCTTTGTTAGACCAGTCTGATTTGGCATGACGTAAAAGAAAGATTGTTTTCATGAAAAAATTAATCTATATTTTATTTGAATTTATCGAAACTTTTAGTACATTTGTCCCGTTAAACAGTCAAAAATAGTTTTTATGTTACTAATTGGAATCATTGTTATTGTTTTTGCTCTCGTTGTAGTTTTACTAAGAGGGGGAAAAACCGGCTATATCAATCATTCGCAAAACCACGATATCAATAGTCGCGGTATGTTTTTTTAATCCTTTTGCTATTACTTAAAGTTTTCGAACTGCAGAGGAATCTCTATAGTATTATCTCCTCTTAAAAGACCAATTACAGTCTGCAAATCGTCTATTTTCTTTCCGCTTACTCTTATCATATCGTCCATTATAGACGGCTGAACTTTAGCTCCTGAATCTTTTATTATTTTCACAATTTTCTTTGCTGTTTCTCTCTCTATCCCATTTTTTACCGGAATATCTTTCTTTATAACCCTTCCTGAAGGGTATTCTTCTTTTGAAAAATCAAAACAGCGAGCATCTAATCCTTGTTTCATGCTTCTGCTTATAATAATATCTACGATTGCTCCAGTACCCATGCTGTGAGTGGTAGAGACCAAAAGCAAAGTATTTTTTTTATCTAGTTCTACCAAAGTTTCTGTCCCCTTAAAATCATAGCGAGTAAGCAATTCTTTCTTTACCACATTTACTGCATTGTCTAATTTCTGAATATCTACTTTTGAAACAATATCGAATGAAGGCATAAGTTTTGATTTTGTTCAAAAATAGTATTTTCTGATTTTATATATAATGCACTGATTTACATCATTAATTATTAATTTTGAGTCCTATGAAAAAAATCATCTTTTTATGTCTGCTTCTCGGCCTTATAAAGCCCATGTATTCTCAAGTTTCAATAAGTGTAGATGGGGTAGTAAAACACTTTGTCAGTGAAAAAAAACTGGACGGGGTTACCATTACTGTAGAACAGGATAAATTACCTTTTGCCACATTCGTAACAACAAGCAGCGGAAAGTTTAAATTTCAAACTCCACTAGGTTCCGATTACATGATTATTTTTTCGAAACCGGGCTTTGTTTCTAAAAAAGTTCTTGTTCAAACAGCTTCTATTCCTGAAGAAGATCATAAGTCGGTTAATAACATGTTTATTGAGATGACTTTATTTGAAGACCAAAAAGGGATGGATTTTTCTCTTTTAGAAAACAATCCTATTGGAAAAGCAAAATATCAAAAATCTACAGGAAAGCTAGATTGGGACTTAGCTTATACGAATAGTATAAAAGCGAAATTGGATAAAATGATGGCTCAATTTGATACTCAAACTAAAATTGATGAAGCTAAAAGAAAAGCTGAGGAGGCAGAAGCAAAACGACTGGCCGAAGAAGCCGCTGCCAAGAAAGCAGCTGAGGAAGCAGAAGCAAAACGATTAGCCGAAGAAGTTGCTGCTAAGAAAGCAGCCGAAGAGGCAGAAAAGAAAAAACTGGCTGAAGAAAAAATAAAAAAATCTCAATATGAACAGTATTTGTCTACCGGATTAGCAGCATTTAAAAAACAAGACTATGAAAATGCTAAAGAAAATTATAAGCAAGCCTTAGCCCTTTTTCCTAACGAAGACGAGCCTAAAAATAAATTAAAAGAAATAAGAAACATTCTTGAAGCAAGAGCGAAAAACGAAGAAGACGCTAAGAGAGAAGCATTAGATGCTGAGAAAAAAAGAAAAGAAGAAGAAGCTAAAAAAATGGCAGAAGAAAAAAAGAAAATGGAAGAGAAAGCAACAGGGGAAGCAAAAGAACTAGAAGATAAAAAAGAAAAAAAGGAAGATGAAAATGAATTTAAAATAAAATCGGTTGGAGACGAAAAAAATAAAGATAAAAACCAGCGAGATAAAAACAATAAAATACCACCCAAATCTACCGGTACAAAAATTAAAATAGACTAGTCAGATTAAGAAAGAGTTTATTTATCATTTTCTTAGGTATTTATACCCTCCCTTACTTTGGGTATCAAAATGAATATCTTTCTTCCAAAATTCTTTGTGTTTTTGGAGATAAAAATAAACTCTGCAAATAACAAATTTACACAGCCCAAATAGTTAGATTTGCGGTCTAAATTATACTTGCATTCAAATGAGCAAATCAATAATCGAATGTGTCCCTAACATCAGTGAAGGTAACGATAAAAATAAAATTCAGGAAATAGTTAATGCGGCTCAAAATGTAGAAGGCATTAGAGTATTAGACGTAGATGCAGGAAAAGCAACTAATCGTACCGTAATTACTTTTGTGGGAGAACCAGAAGCAGTTTGCGAAGCCGCGTTCAGACTAATAAAAAAGGCAGCCGAATTAATTGATATGAGTGTCCATAAAGGCGAGCATCCTCGCATGGGGGCAACAGATGTATGTCCATTGGTACCTGTTTCGGGTATAAGTATGGAAGAAACCGCTGAATTTGCCAAGAAACTAGGAAAAAGAGTGGGCCATGAATTAGGTATACCAGTGTATCTTTACGAAAACGCAGCCCAAGAAGAAAAAAGAAAAAACTTGGCTAACTGCCGTGCCGGAGAATATGAGGGTTTACCTCAAAAAATAAGTTCTGTGGGATGGAAACCCGATTTCGGGCCTAGCGAATTTAACAATCGCATTCGTACTACCGGAGCCACAGCCATTGGAGCCCGCGATTTTTTGGTGGCCTACAACATAAACTTAAACACTACTTCCACTCGCAGAGCGAATTCAGTTGCCTTTGACATTAGAGAAAAAGGCAGAATAAAAAGAGAGGGAAACCCGCTTACTGGAAAAATTGTGCTAAATGAAAAGGGAGAACCTGAAACCACTCCCGGAACTCTAAAAGCAGTAAAAGGAATAGGTTGGTATATCGAAGAATACGGAATAGCTCAAGTATCATTAAACTTAAACAATATCTCCATAACACCCATGCATATTGCTTTTGAAGAAGCTTGTAAAAAAGCCTCGGAGCGGGGACTTCGCGTTACAGGGTCCGAACTAGTGGGTCTAGTGCCCTTAAAATCTATGCTCGATGCGGGTAAGTACTTTTTAAAAAAACAACAACGTTCTACAGGTGTATCTGATGCCGAACTTATAAAAATAGCTGTACGCTCGTTAGGATTAGATGAACTTTCTCCATTCAATCCAAATGAAAAAATAATTGAATACTTGTTAGAAGAAAAAACCGAAAAAAGATTAGTTGATTTATCACTTACACAATTTACTATTGAAACAGCAGCCGATTCACCTGCTCCTGGAGGAGGCTCTATTTCGGCCTATGTGGGTGCTTTAGGGGCTGCGCTAGGAACCATGGTAGCCAATCTTTCTTCACACAAAAGAGGGTGGGACGATAAATGGGAATATTTTTCTGACTGGGCAGAGAAGGGAAAAAAATACTACAACGATTTACTGTTTTTAGTTGATGAGGATACGAAAGCTTTTAATGAAATCATGGTAGCACACCAATTACCTAAAACAACCGATGAAGAAAAAGAAGCAAGGAAAAAAGCCATTGCTCAGGCCACCCGCTATGCCATTGAAATTCCTTTAAAAGCCATGGAAACCGCATATAACAGTATGGAAGTGATGGAACGTATGGTAAAAGAAGGAATGGAAAGTTCGCTGAGCGATGCTGCCGTGGGAATATTGTGTGCCAGAACAGCTGTAGAAGGAGCGTACCTGAATGTACGCATAAATATGAAGGGTTTTGATGATGCTGAATTTGTGAAACAAACATCTGAAAAAGCTAAAGAAATCCATCAGAAAGCATTGCAATTAGAAAAACAAACCATGGATTTTGTATCTTCCAAAATTTAGTTAATAATTAACCAAATGTCCGTTTATCCGTAAAACAAACCATGTATTGCATTTACAGATGAACGCTGCCGCAGATAAATACAAAATTTTATTCAGAAAAATATTTTACTTTTTTCCGCTTCAACTACTATTTCTCCACCTTAAAAAAAATTTATTATTACTTGTTTACTGGCTGCTGTTATTCGGATATACTTTTTCGGCTTTTGGCACAAAATACGGCATCCCCTACCTATTTCTGGGGCCGGAGTATCTAAATCAAGTAGACTATAAATCTTTTGCGATTTTAGGTTTTGCTTTTGGAGGATTTGTAATGGCATTTCAAATTGCCAGTTACATTATGAACGGTTTTCGTTTTCCTTTTATAGCCACATTGGCAAGGCCTTTCTATAAATATTCACTGAATAATTCATTCATTCCCTTTGTGTATATACTCCTTTTCCTTTATCACTCGGCAAAGTTTCAACATAATAGCGAACAGTTTTCTCAAATTCAAATTATATCTAATTTACTTGCATTTATTGTCGGATACGCTTTAAATATCATCATAACCCTTTCATATTTTATTACAACCAACAAAAATTTAAGTTCTATCAATGAACAGGAAATTGTTAAAACCAGAAAATCAAAAGTATCCCGAACCCACATAGACCCTATGCGAATACCCTTGCATAAAGGAATAAAATGGTTTAATTTCTCTACCCGCAACCAGCGGTATATAGAAACCTACCTGCACACTCCCTTTCGCATTTCTTTAGCTCGTTCTATGATGCATTACGATGAACAAACCTTAAAAAAAATATTCACTCAAAACCATATGAATGCCTCTCTTTATCAGGTAGTCGTAATTATTTCATTGGTTATAATTGGAGCATTTAAAGAAGTTCCCATTTTTTTACTTCCCGCTGGAGCAAGTATTTTGCTTTTGTTTACTCTTTTTATAATGATTTCCAGTGCCCTGCATTCTTGGATAAAAGGATGGTCAACCTTTGCTCTTATTGCAGGCTTAGCTTTGATTAATTACTTATCTCAATTCGATTTTTTTAACTACCAAACCAAAGCCTATGGCTTAAGTTACAAGGAATACGATTTAAGCCCGTATTCCGAAAAAAGGATAAACGAAATTGCCTACGATGAATATGATAACCATAACGATTATAATAACACACTGGATATACTGGAAAACTGGAGAAAAAAATTTCCTGAGAACAGTAAGCCAAAAATGATTTTTATAAACTGTAGTGGAGGTGGCATGCGCTCCACCCTATGGACATTTCATATGCTACAATATTTAGACAGTATGTTAAATGGACAATTAATGAAACATACGCAACTAATAAGCGGTTCTTCGGGAGGCATGATTGGAGCAGCTTATTTCAGAGAATTATATCTGCAAAAGCTAAAAAATAGTTCATTTAACTTGTATCATGATTCGTTAAAAACTAATGTTGCGAAAGACCTTCTTAACCCCATAATTTTTACCATTGCCACCAACGATATTCTTTTAAGGCTTCAAAGTTTTAATTACCATAACGAAACATACACCAAAGACAGAGCTTACGCTTTCGAGAAACAACTATTAAAAAATACAAACAATATCTTTGAAAAAAAACTCAGCGATTATTCATTAGTTGAGTATAAGTCGCAAGTACCCATGATGGTTTTTGCTCCAACCATTATCAACGAATCGAGGCGATTACTTATCTCGGCACAGCCGGTATCTTACTTGTGCCGAAATCAACGTAATCAAGCCAACGAAGGTACCGTGAGCGATTGTATCGATTTTTCTCATTTATTAAAAAAACAAGAGGCGGGAAATATTCGTTTTTCAAGCGTTTTACGCATGAATGCCACTTTTCCATACATTCTTCCGAGTACCCACTTACCCACCTACCCTTCTATTCAGGTAATGGATGCCGGCATGCGAGATAATTTTGGTATTTCCGTATGTACCAAATTTATTCACACATTTAAAGATTGGTTAATACAACACACCGGAGGCGTTATTCTTATAAATATAAGAGATACCCATAAAGGAACACATTCCGAAACCAATTTTTCTCAACGTACTATTATGCAATCGTTGATGAGTCCATTGGGCAGCTTATACGAAAATATTTTTGTAATACAAGACTATAACAACGATGATTTGTTGCATTACTCAGGAAGTTGGTATCCCAATCATTTTAACGTACTAAACCTTTATCTTAAAAATAATCCGACTGATAAAATTTCTCTTAGTTTTCATTTAACAGGAAAAGAAAAACGGCAGGTTATTAGTTCCGTATCACTACCCGAAAATAAAGCATCATTAGACACCCTCTTGTTATTACTGCAAAATAAAACACCCGAATAAGTTATGTGTGGTATTGCCGGTGTATACAGTACTACTCCTCTGAACTCTTCTGTGTTTGAAAGAGGTGAGCAGGTTTTAAATTCAATGCAACACCGCGGGCCAAACCATAAAGCTTATTTTAAAGACACACATACTATTCTTTGCCATACCCGCTTAGCTATTATAGATACAAACGAAAGTGCAAACCAGCCTTTTTCCGATGCTTCCGGCCGCTACCTCATAGTTTTTAATGGCGAAATATTCAACTTCAGAGAACTAAGAAATTCGCTAACCGATATAGGAATAACATTTTCAACCCAAAGCGATACGGAAGTTTTATTAAACCTTTATATTTCTGAAGGAAGCAATTGCCTTAGCAAACTCAATGGATTTTTTTCTTTTTGCATTTATGATACCCAACACAACAGCCTATTTGCTGCCACCGACCGCTACGGAGTAAAACCGTTTTATTATACTTTTCAAAATAATCATTTCGTATTTTCATCAGAATTAAAAGCATTAGAAATTTTTAACCCTCAAAATGAAATAGACAAACTAAGCCTCCGCACGTATCTGCATCTTAATTATATTCCTCAACCATACAGCATCTACGAAAATGTATTTAAACTAGAACCGGGCAAATACCTCTGTATAGAAAATAGCACACTAATAAAAAATACTTACTATAGCCTAAAAAAACAAAACAAGAAGACTCCTCCTACTCCTTTCAACGAAGCGAAACAAAAAGTTAAAGAATTGCTGGAAGATGCAGTAAAAATTCGTTTGGTTAGCGATGTGCCACTAGGTTGTTTTTTAAGTGGGGGAATAGACTCTTCTATCATAACTGCACTGGCTGCAAAAAACACAAGTAAATTAAAAACTTTTTCGGTAGAATTTAAAAACCAACCATTTTTCAACGAAACCGAATATGCACTGGCCGTTAGTAAAATGCATCAAACCGAACACACGGTAATAAGCGTAGATAACGATAAGGTTTCCGAAGCCTTTCAAAAAGTATTAGATAACCTTTCCGAACCTTTTGCCGATTCGTCTGCAATTGCTGTTTACGTCCTTTGCCATGAAGTAAAAAAACACGTTACAGTAGCCTTATCTGGAGACGGAGCTGATGAACTTTTCGCAGGATACCTAAAACATCAGGCTGAATACAAGATACAGAATCTACATTTGGCTGAAAAATTTAGCACTCTGCTATTACCTTTTTTAAAATTATTGCCAAAATCGAGAAACAATTCTTTTACCAACAAAATTCGACAAGCCACAAAGCTTGCCCAAAGTATTCACCTTACTACTCAAGATAGATATTGGCAATGGGCTGGAAATAATTATCCGGTTGAGAAACTTTTAAGTCCTTCTTACTTTACACCAAAACAAGAAGAAGTATTCGTTAAAAATCGAAAAAATAACTACCTGCCACACCTCAATCATGCGGGGTTTAATGAGATATTACTTGCCGACCAACAGATGGTACTTCCGGGCGATATGCTTACCAAAGTAGATAGAATGAGCATGGCTAACAGCGTTGAAGTTAGAACTCCTTTTTTAGATTATCGCTTAGTAGATTTTGTAAACAGCCTACCTGCTCACTACAAATTAAATAGGCATCAACGAAAAATCATCTTAACAGAAACTTTCAAAGAAATTTTACCACCTGCGGTTTATCTACGGTCTAAAAAAGGATTTGAAATACCTTTACACTTTTGGCTTACTCACATCTTAAAAGAAAAGGTGCAAAACGAATGGCTGAATACAAAAGAAATTGAAAACGAAAATATATTCAATGTGCCTGAAATAAAAAAAATAAAACAAAAACTCTTTTCCTTTAACCCGGAAAACACCCCGGCTATAGCATGGGCTATTATTGTATTTCGCTACTGGCACAAAAAAAACTACAGCAATGCCTAAAGTGTTACGCATACTCAATCGGTTTAACTTGGGAGGCCCTACTTACAACGCAGCCTACTTAACCAAATATTTAGCTCCCGATTTTGAAACATTGCTGGTAGGTGGGGCAATAGACGAGCATGAAGAATCGTCTATGCACATTACCGATAGATTAGGATTAACCCCCCTCATCATTCCTGAAATGAAACGAGAAATATCACCCTTCAATGATTATAAGGCCTACCAAACCATTAAAAAGATTATAAAAGATTTTAAACCCGATATTGTTCACACCCACGCATCAAAATCGGGTTTATTAGGACGAATGGCGGCTTCTGCGATGCAAGTCCCCGTTATTATTCACACTTTTCATGGACACGTATTTCATTCGTATTTTGGAAAAGCAAAATCGGAGATTTATCAAAAATTAGAAAGATACGCTGCTCAAAAAAGTAGTGCCATTATTGCCATCAGCGAAAAACAAAAACACGAGCTTTGCAATATTTATCGTATTTGCACGCCCGAAAAGACACATATCATTCCATTAGGTTTTGAACTGGATAAGTTTAATACCAATAAGGAAGAAAAGAGATCTCTTTTTCGAAAAAGATGGAACATTTCAGAAGATGAAATAGCAATAGGAATTGTAGGGCGATTGGTTCCTATTAAAAATCATAAATTATTTATAGATGCAATAAAAATAATGAATGGAAAAACAACGCAAAAAATAAGAGCATTTATTGTTGGCAATGGGGAATTAAGAAAAGAATTAGAAGACTACTGCCAATCTCAGAATATTGCGTATTCAAATACTTCTCAACCCTCTTCTATAACTTTTACTTCGTGGTTAAAAGAGATAGATGAAGTAAATGCAGGGATGGATATTATTGCATTAACCTCTTTCAACGAAGGTACTCCGGTTAGTTTAATCGAAGCACAGGCAGCTTCTAAGCCAATTGTAAGCACCAATGTAGGAGGTATAGAAAATATTGTGTTAGAAAACGAAACAGCCTTTTTAACTCCTTCTAATAACAAGGCACAGTTTGCGGAAAAACTCTTACTACTGGCAGAATCGGAAGAACTTAGAAAAAAAATGGGCTTAAAAAGCTGGGACTTTGTGTATAAAAACTACACTTTCCAACGCCTTGCAAATGACACAAAACAACTTTACTTTTCTCTTTTAAACGAAAAAAACTAAACGCTTTACCTTTACATCATTTATATTTTCCGCATATTTTTAATAGCTTTGTGTTAAGCTAACCGTTATGAATAAATTATATATACCTGCTCTTATTATTTTATCGTTTTTATTCAGCAGTTGTAATTTCAACTCGAGCCGCATGTACAGAACTAAAAAAAATTACGTATTTGCCACCCCTCCCAGCAATCCGGAGTTGGAATATAAAATTGTTCCCAACGACATTCTTGACTTTAGGCTTTACACCAACGATGGTTTTAAACTCATAGATTTATACTCGTTAGACAACGACCGAATTATGAATACAGCCTCTGATGCTTTTACTTACAGAGTAGAATTTGATGGACAGGTAAAGTTGCCCATAATAGGCAGGGTAGATATTAAAGGTAAAACACTGCGCGAAGCAGAATTTCTATTACAAGATTTATATTCCAAATATTACATTTCTCCCTTTGTAATACTAAATGTAACAAATAAACGCATACTCGTTTTTCCGGGTAACGGGGGTGCGGCTAAAGTAATCCCTCTAGAAAACAACAATATCTCCTTAGTTGAAGGGGTGGCCTTAGCCGGAGGTATTACAGAAAATGGAAAAGCAAAACAAGTAAAATTGGTGCGTGGAGAATCTAAAAATCAGCAAGTATTTTTATTTAACCTAAACACCCTTGAAGGAATTGAAGCTGCCAATATATTACTTCAACCCAACGATGTAATTTATGTAGAACCTCGCAGCAATACCGTAAGGCAAGCTGTACGAGAGGCTTCACCTGTTATTAGTTTACTGGTTAGTGTAGTAACGCTATACTTAGTAATAACACGATTAAATTAAAAAAATGAAATTCAACGAAGAGTTGAACAATCCAAAACCAGTTGAAGATACTGAAATTGTAAATAGCCTATCTTCCGACCTAGATTTTCAGCGATTACTTTTGGTTGCTGACAAGAGTATAGGTTGGGTACTGCTTTTTTTATTTGTATCTGTAATTTCAGGGCTTATTTATCTTCGATATACTGTACCTGTTTACGAATCGAGTACCATCATTCAAATCGTTTCCAACAATGCGGCACAACAGGTGCTATCGGTAGAAAATCCATTTGAAAAAAACGATATACAAGCCGAAGTAGAGTTTTTAAAATCTAAATTTTTACTCGAAAGAGCATTAAAAAAATTGCCTTTAGAGGTAAGCTACTTTAACAAGGGACAATTCTTATCGTACGAATTGTATAAAAATTCTCCTTTTACGGTTGAATACGAAATTGCCGATTCTACTCTGTACAACAAACCTTTCCATTTTACGGTTATTAATGAAAACCTGCTAAGCCTTACTTACACAAAGAACGGCACCTTGCTTGAAAAAGAATTTAGTCCGGAAAAAATTGAATTAGAGGGAGGAGTATTTAAAATAAAAATAAACAACTACTCCACTGTTGTAGATATGCAAAATCAATTAAAGCAACAAGAGTTTACTTTTATTATTAACACCCCTTCTGCAATGGTAGATAAGTGCATATCTAACCTGAATATCACCCTAATAAACCCTTCGGCCCAAACCATTCAAATAAGTTTCCGCGATAATAATTCAACGAAAGCCAAGGATATTGCCGAAACACTTGCCAATGAATTTAAATTATACGATGTAGAAAAAAGAAGCCAAAGCTCTAGAAAAGTGCTAGAATTTATAGAAATACAACTGGATTTGGCATACAATCGATTAAAACTCTCTGAAACCAACCTGCAACAATATAAAAAGCAAAACAATTTATCAGATGTAGATCAGTTTGCTTCTCTCTACCTTGATAAACTAAACCGATTCGAAAACGAAATTATAGACTTAGATTTACAACTCAATGTGCTTAAAGAAATAGAAACCAAAATAAATAGCGGTAAAAATGAAATGGAAGTAGAAGCCTTGCTTCCCATTTTAGCAGGCACAGAATACGAAACAAGCATTACCACCTATATTGCTCCATTAAAAGAGTTATCCTTAAAAAGACAAAGAACGCTGCAAGAGACAACTGCCGGCTACGAGGCCGTTAAAGTAATAGATCAACAAATAGCGTTACACCGCAAACTATTAACGGAAACCATTACTTCTTTACGGCAAAAACTTTTTTCTAAAAAACAAGAACTTGTTTCTAAGGCCGGTAACATTCAAAATAAATTTTTAAACATACCGGAAAAAGAATTGGAATACGCTCGCCTGCAACGAATGTCTTCTATTGATGAAAAATTCTTTTCACTATTACTAGAAAAGAAAACGGAATTCTCTATATCCGAAGCAGGCTTTGTGCCACAACATATAATACTCGAAAATGCACAGATTTCTGCGGTTCCAATATCTCCCAAAAAAAACATAGTAATTATTACTTTTTTTACCTGCGGTTTGGTAATAAGCATATTGTTCGTATTAATAAGATATCTGTTTTACCGTACCATAAGTTCAATGGGTGAGTTAGAAAAAACACTGAATGCCCCATTATACGTACTGGGTGGTATACCCAACTATAAAAAAGAAATGCCCGTTTCTCAATTGATTGTAAACCAAAACCCAAAATCCTTGATTGCCGAATCGTTCCGCAATGTGCGTTCCAATCTTCAATTTATCTCTTCAGCCGAAGGACCTAAAATAATAGCCATCACTTCCACTATTTCTGGCGAAGGAAAAACTTTTATATCCATTAATATTGGGGGCATCTTTGCTTTTTCGGGCAAAAAGGTAATTATACTAGATATGGATATGCGAAAACCAAAAATTCACGTAGGTTTTGGAGTGGATAACACCAAAGGAATGAGCAGCATCTTAATTAAGACCGAAAACTATAAGAACTGTATTAACAAAAGTTTACTCGAAAACTTAGACTTCATTACTGCCGGACCCATTCCTCCTAATCCTTCGGAATTAATTTTAAATGGAAATATTAATGAATTACTAGAAAGCTTGAAAAAAGAGTATGATTACGTTATTATTGATAATCCACCCATAGGATTGGTAACCGATGGCCTTTCATTGATGCAGAAAGCCGACTATCCGATATACGTATTTAGAGCCGATTATTCAAAACGCATATTTGTGAAAAATGCCGAAAAATTATACTACACCAACAAAATAAAAAACCTTTGTGTCGTAATTAACGGGGTAAATATAAATAAATCCTATTACGGAAAAGGATACAATTATGGGTACAATAGCAGTTATACCAACGATTATTATGTTGACGATACACAGGAACAATCCGGTGTTTTTAAACGATTTTTCAGAAGAAAATAATCATGAAATTTACCCTCACTCCTATAAAAGATTTAGTTGTTATACAACCTTCTGTTTTTGAAGATGACAGAGGATGTTTTTTTGAATCGTATAACGAATTTTTTTTTGCTCAAAATGGAATTGATATTAAATTTGTTCAAGACAATCAATCCATTTCACATAAGAGCGTATTGCGAGGACTTCACTTTCAAATCCCCCCCTATTCTCAGGCAAAGTTGGTGCGTGTTATAAAAGGCTCAGTGCTTGATGTAGCAGTTGATATCAGAAAAAAATCCGATACCTACGGACAATACTTCTCCATAGAACTAAATGAAACGAATAAAACCATGCTATACATTCCGGAAGGATTTGCCCATGGATTTATCGCCAAAGAAAATGATACCGTATTTGTATATAAATGTAGTAATTTCTACGTGAAAGAGAGTGAACGCTGTATTCTATGGAATGATCCTATAATCGACATCGATTGGCATGAACGAAATCCTATTATTTCAGAGAAAGATAAGCTTGGTGCGTTACTTAACCAAATAGATTTACCTTTCTAAACAATGAGTTTCTCCGTTCTTAAACTACTTTTATTTTTTATCGGTATTTTATCGTTTGGTTATATTATTTACACCATCCTATTAAAATTTTCAAGAAACCTTGGAATTCGCAATACCGATGAAACACTGATTCGCTGGAGCAATGAACAAAAACCGGCTCTTGGCGGGATTGGATTTTATATTGCTTTTTTAATTTCTGTGGCTTCTTATTTCCTTTTATTCAACTTCGGTTATACCGAAATAAATATTCAACTAAGAGGATTAATTATTGCCTCTTCGCTAGCCTTTTTAATGGGCCTTGCCGATGACGCCTATAATACAAAGCCCCTGCTAAAATTTGTTTCTCAACTAATATGTGCCTTTGTGCTTATTTACCATCAACTCTATATTCCATTCTTTGAAGACATTTGGCTCAACTATCTCATTACGGCACTTTGGGTAGTAGGTTTAATGAATTCATTAAATATGCTCGATAATATGGATGGTATTACCACCCTTATTTCTATTAGCATTTGTATGCATTTTATAGCCATAAATATTTTTATACAATCCTCTATTACCGTATTTACATTTATAATTATTGGGTTACTGGGTATTCTATTAAGTTTTCTTCTGTTTAATAAATATCCCTCAAAAATGTTTATGGGCGATACCGGTAGCCAATTTTTGGGCGTTAGTTTAGCCGGATTAAGTATTCTTTTTTTTTCCAAAAATCCGACCGAAAACACATCCTTCCTAAACAATACCCAATGGCTTAGCTTTATTTTGTCATTCATAGTACCGATAACCGATACCACTACGGTATTTATTAACAGAATTAGAAAAGGGAAATCTCCGTTTATAGGCGGGAAAGACCATACCACACATCACCTTTCGTATAAAGGTTTTTCTGATAATAAAATTGGCTTATTATTGTTTTCAATTTCTTTGATAGCTAATGTACTCGCTTTCTTACAGGTTTTATCAACATCAGGCTCTCTCTCCCTTCTAATATTGGTTGATGTTGCCTACATCATTTTTATATTTTTATTCCTATATCTGCCTACCCTCAGAAAAAAATAACCCCTAATTTTGTTTCTCAACAAATTTTAACGACATTTGCAGCCCTTAAAAAGCTACCTTTTCGGTGTGGTAGTTATTAAAAACCTCTTCTGTTTTATGCCGAACCCGAAAACAGGATACAAATTATAAAAAAATGTCTGAAAAAAAAATTACCCCATTAGAAAGTTTTGATTGGGATCATCTTGGAAAGTATGATACTACTTATTCCAAAAACGAACGCCAGCAAATGGAAGGCGTTTACAACAACACGCTAACGTCAATTACTGCACACGATGTAATAATAGGCACTATTGTAGCAAAAAACAATCGCGATATTGTAGTGAATATCGGGTATAAATCAGAAGCTGTTATTCCGCTTTCTGAAGTGCGTTACAACCCAGATATTAAAGTAGGCGACCAAATTGAGGTTTTTATTGAATCGCAAGAAGATAAAAACGGGCAACTTATTCTTTCTCACAAAAAGGCTCGTTCCATGAAAGCTTGGGACCGAGTGAATGAAGCTCTTAACTCCGAAGAAATTATAAAAGGCTATGTTAAATGCCGCACAAAAGGCGGATTAATTGTAGATGTTTTCGGTATTGAGGCATTCCTGCCAGGCTCCCAGATTGACGTAAAACCCATACGCGACTATGATGTGTTTGTAGGGAAAACAATGGATTTTAAAGTAGTAAAAATAAACCCTGAATTCAGAAACGTAGTAGTTTCGCATAAAGCTCTTATTGAAGCCGAGTTAGAAGAACAGAAAAAACAAATTATTGGCAAACTTGAAAAAGGCCAAGTGCTTGAAGGTACTGTTAAAAACATTACTTCTTACGGAGTATTTATTGACCTAGGCGGAGTTGATGGTTTAATCCATATTACCGATTTATCTTGGGGTAGAATTACGCACCCAGAGGAAATTGTTCAACTCGATTCTAAAATTAATGTGGTTATTTTAGATTTTGATGACGATAAAAAACGAATTGCTCTAGGCGTAAAACAATTACAGCCCCACCCTTGGGAATCTCTCGATGAAAATTTGAAAGTAGGAGAAAAAGTTACAGGAAAAGTGGTGGTAGTTGCCGATTATGGTGCGTTTGTAGAAATTCAACCGGGCATTGAAGGTTTAATACACGTGTCGGAAATAACATGGAGCAACCACTTAAAACCTGCTCAGGAATTTTTCAAAGTAGGGCAAGATGTAGAAGCTCTTATTCTTTCTTTAGATAAAGAAGAGAGAAAAATGTCACTGGGTATTAAGCAGCTTACACCAGACCCATGGCAAGATATTGAGAAAAAATATCCTGTAGAATCTAAACATACCGGTAAAGTAACAAACATTTCCGACTTTGGCGTTTTTGTTGAGTTAGAATCTGGAGTAGACGGATTAGTACACATTTCAGACTTATCCTGGAGTAAAAAAATAAATCATCCATCAGAGCTTACTAAAATGGGCGATTCTATGGACGTTATTATTTTAGAAATAGATAAAGACAACCGTAGATTAAAACTTGGTCATAAACAACTAGAGGAAAACCCTTGGGATGTTTTTGAAACCGTATTTACTCTTAACTCCGAGCACGAAGGAACCATTACAGATATAAATAACAAAGGGGGGGTAACCGTTTCTTTACCTTATGGCGTAGAAGGTTTCTGCTCAAGAAAAAATATTCTAAAAGCAGATAACTCGGAGGCCAAGGTTGACGAAAAACTTCTTTTCCGTGTATTAGAATTCAATAAAACGAATCGAAAAATAGTGGTTTCTCATAGCCATATAGTACGTGAAGTGATTGAAGAAGAAAAGAAAAAAGAAGTAGAAGAAGTAAAAGCGAAAGAAAAGGAAACTAAAAAAGCGGTAAAAAAAGTTCAGGAAAATGTTGAAAAAACAACACTTGGCGATCTCGATGGACTAGCCAAACTGAAAAAAGAAATGGAAAAAGGAGAAAAAGGTGAATAAAATTCCTAAAAATAACTTTATAAAAAGCCCGACAAACTTGTCGGGCTTTTTATTTCCTATTAAGCTGAAAAAAAACTTTTATATTTGTAGAGGTATTTTATGAAAGAACGAGTAATATTAAACAGCAAGGAATTAGAGTTTACTTTACAACGACTCTGCTACGAACTTGTAGAAAACCATGGAAACTTTTCAAACACAGCCATTTTAGGCTTGCAACCCAGAGGCATCTTTGTAGCCCAACGCATACATACTTATCTCACTACAATTACAGGTAATAAAAAAATTGAAAAGGGAAAAATAGATATTACCTTTCACCGAGACGATTTTAGAAGAAGAGAAAGCGTTTTGATCCCAACCCCAACCGAAATAGATTTCATCTTAGAAGGAAAAAAAGTAATCCTAATCGATGATGTATTATATACCGGACGCACCATTAGAGCCGGATTAGACGCTATGCTCGCCTTTGGTCGCCCTTCGTTGGTAGAATTATTAGTTCTTATAGACAGGCGTTTTACCAGGCATCTACCCATTCAGGCTAACTATGTTGGCAAAAAAGTAGATACCATTGAATCAGAAAGAGTACTCGTACAATGGAAAGAAACCGATAAAAAAGACCAAATACTTTTATACTCGCAAAAGTGATGAATAAACTAAGCGTAAACCATCTTCTGGGAATTAAAGACCTTATAAAAGACGATATAGAACTTATTTTTAATACGGCCGACAATTTCAAAGAAATTATAAACCGACCCATTAAAAAAGTACCTTCATTACGCGACATTACCATTTGCAACCTATTTTTTGAAAACTCTACACGAACTAAACTTTCTTTTGAATTAGCAGAAAAACGCCTCTCTGCCGACATCATCAATTTTTCATCTTCATCTTCCTCTGTATCAAAAGGAGAAACACTAATAGATACTGTAAACAACATCTTATCTATGAAGGTAGATATGTTGGTGATGCGACACCCCAATGCAGGTGCGGCTGCCTTTCTATCCAGAAATGTAAATGCAACCATTATAAATGCCGGAGACGGAGCTCACGAACACCCTACACAAGCATTGTTAGACGCCTACTCCATAAGAGAAAAATTAGGGACGTTAAAAGACAAAAACATTTTAATTGTTGGAGACATTCTTCATTCCAGAGTAGCCTTGTCTAACATCTTTTGCCTCCAAAAACTAGGAGCAAACGTAAAAGTTTGTGGCCCCTCTACTCTACTTCCCAAATATATTAGTTCTTTGCAAGTAGAAACAGAAACCGATTTAAATAAAGCTCTTCAATGGTGCGATGTAGCTATGATGCTTCGTATTCAATTAGAACGTCAGCAAATAAAATACTTCCCTTCTCTCCGTGAATACAGCATGTTATACGGTTTAACCCTTCAAAAAGTAAATAAACTAAATAAAGAAATTCTTATAATGCATCCGGGGCCTATTAACAGAGGGGTAGAAATAACCAGCGATGTAGCCGACAGCAAACACTCTATCATCTTAAATCAAGTTGAAAACGGAGTAGCTATACGCATGGCTGTTCTTTACCTGCTTGCCGGAAAAACAAAACCTACTGCAACATTGTGATAAAACTATGGAAACACCTTTTTCAATTAATAAATCAGAAAATTACGCCATCGTAAAAACAGAAATCGAAAAACTCGATACACACAACGCCCCCGCATTAAAAGCCCAGATTGTTTTGCTGGGTTCGGAGGGGTTCAGAAACATTATTTTTGATTTATCCAATACCCGTTTTTGCGACTCATCGGGGCTTAGTGCCATATTAATTACACACCGTTTGTGTAAAGAAAATAAAGGCACTTTTGTGGTGGCTTGCTTACAAGAATCTGTAAAAAAACTAATCCGTATTTCACAACTCGAAAACATCTTAAACATTACTCCAACTCTTAACGAAGCCATAGATTTTATATTTATGGAAGAAGTAGAAAGAGATTTAGGAGAAGACTTGCCCGAATAAAATGCCACTTAGCGTTACTATATTGGGTTCTTCTTCCGCTTCGCCCGCACTTAACAGAAATCATTCTGCACAAATTTTAAATTGCAACGAAAACTTGTTTCTTATAGATTGCGGAGAGGGAACTCAAAATCGTTTACGAAAATACGGAGTCAAAATTCAACGTATTAAATGTATTTTTATTAGTCACCTGCATGGCGACCATTATCTGGGATTAATCGGGCTACTCTCTACCATGCACTTACTGGGACGACAAACGGAGATAAATTTATATGCTCCTGCCGAACTAAAAGAAATAATTGATTTGCAATTTAAGGTTTCAGATACCACCTTGCGTTTTAAGTTAAATTTCTATTCCATTAACCCAAAAAAAACTGAAATCATTTATGAAGATAAAAACATTACCGTTTCTACCCTCATTCTAAACCACAGAATACCTTGCACCGGATTTTTGTTTAAAGAAAAAAGAAAAGCAAAAAAAATAAACAAAATCACTTGCATGGCTCATAATATCCCGCTTGAATTTTACAACGAATTGAAATTAGGAAAAGACTATAAAAAAACGGAAGAGGAAATAATTAAAAATAACATTCTCACTTTTGATGCACCACCTTCACTCGGCTACGCTTACTGCTCCGATACAGCCTATTTGCCTTCCCTTGCCGAACAAATCAAAAAAGTTAATTTACTGTATCACGAAGCTACATTTGCCAATGAACAAGAAGAAAGAGCAAAAACCACCTTTCACTCTACGGCCAAACAAGCAGCACAAATTGCTAAAAATGCCGAAGTAAAAAAATTAATTATCGGGCATTTTTCGAATCGATATAGTAATCTTCAAACATTACTTGCCGAAGCCAAAGAAGTATTTGAAAACACGGAACTAGCCAACGAAGGCAATGTTTTTCTTATAGACTAGAAATATGCAAAAAAAACTAAAATCAAAAGGTTGCTATTATACTCTGTTTATTCTTTCATTCTTACTAACCTCATGTAATAATGCCCCCACAGAAGTAAAACTGCAAGGCTATGCACAAGGCACCACCTACCACATTACCTACATCGGGCATTCGGTAAGCCTGCAAACACAGTTAGATTCTCTTTTGATGGCTATTGATTTATCCATGTCAACCTATAAACCCAATTCGACTATTTCCAAGTTTAACCAATCCGACTCCGGTCTGGTTGTTGACCCTTTATTGGCTGAAGTTTATAAAAAATCAATCATCATTTACCGACAAACAAACGGACTTTTTGACCCCACCGTAGCTCCGCTTGTAAATGCATGGGGCTTCGGCAAAGATACCATTGCCATAAACGACAGTTTAATAATTGATAGCCTGCGGCATTTAGTAGGACTAGATAATACGGAGCTAAAAGAAAACCTTTTCTTGTACAAAAAAATGCCCGGTATTCAATTAGATTTTAATGCCATTGCCCAAGGATATAGTGTTGATCTTATTGCAGATTATTTAGAAAAAAACAATATAATCCATTACATGGTAGAGATTGGAGGAGAAATAAAAACAAAAGGTAAAAATGCAAATGGCGAAGATTGGAAAATTGGCATAGACAAACCTATTGAAAACAGTAATAAAAGAGAACTCTCTACCATAATATCACTCACTGATAAGGCTATGGCTACCTCCGGAAACTATCGTAAATTCTACATTAAAAATGGAAAAAAGTATTCACACACTATAAATCCTATTACAGGATATCCTGCAGAAAACAGTCTTTTAAGTGTAACGGTTGTAACTAATACATGTATTGATGCCGATGCCTATGCCACCGCTTTTATGGTAATGGGCTTAGAAAAAACACTTGCCTTTTTAGAAAAAGAAAAAAACATGAGTGTTTATATTATTTATACCACTCCAAACGGAGAAATAGCAGAGTTTATAAGTGAAGAGTTAAAAAAAACCATTCAAAAAAAGTAGGTCATCGTTAGACTTCGCTGTTTTTAAATTGCAGCTCATAAAGTTTTCTGTAATAGCCTTCTTCTTTATTCAATAAAGAAAGATGATTTCCTTCTTCAACTATTTTACCATGATCGAACACCAGAATTTTATCGGCATTTTGTATGGTGGATAAGCGGTGTGCCACAATTATAGATGTTCTGTTTTGAGTAATCACTTTAGTGGCGTGTTGTATAAGATTTTCTGAATCGGTATCAATGCTAGAAGTCGCTTCGTCTAAAATCAGTATTTTGGGTTTATGAACGTATGCTCTAATAAAAGCAATTAGTTGGCGTTGCCCTACCGAAAGCATAGCCCCCCTTTCTCGAACATTAAAAAAATAATTTTCAGGTAATTTCATAATGAATTCATGAGCTCCCACTTTTTTAGCCGCTTCCTGAACTTCTTCAATGGGAATTTCTGAATTGTTTAGTGTAATATTATTATAAATAGTATCGGAAAATAAAAATACCTCCTGTGGTACCAAGGCTAATGAAGAAAGGTAAGAATGCAATTCGTATTCTCTGATATTTTTCCCGTCTATTAAAATTTCTCCCTGATTGTATTCGTAAAATCTGCCGAGTAAACTTATTACAGAAGTTTTTCCTGCTCCGGTAGCTCCTATCAAAGCCAGCGTTTTTCCTTTTTCGGCTCTAAAGGAAATATCTTTTAGTACAAACTCTTCTTTGTTATAAGCAAACCATACGTTTTTAAATTCAATTTCTCCTTGAATATTTTCTGAACTCAATGTTCCTGAATTTTTTATTTCTTCTTTGGTATCTAGCACTTTAAAAACACGCTCTGAACTAACCATTCCCATTTGTAGGGTGTTAAACCTATCGGCAAGCATACGAATGGGGCGGTACAACATATATATGTATAAAATAAATGCCACTAAATTTCCAAAACTGGTGTAACCCTCTACCACTCCTTTTGTTCCCCACCATACCAGCAAAGCCAGAGATAAAGCAGCAAGAAGTTCTACCACCGGAAAAAACACAGAATAAGCCCAAATGGTTTTAATATGGGCCTTCATGTGATTTTTATTAATCTCTTTAAATTTTTCCATTTCAACCTTCTCTCTGTTAAATATCTGCACAATACTCATTCCAGTAACATGCTCCTGCACGAAGGCATTTAGGCGAGCCACATGGGTTCTCACTTCTTGAAAAGCTGATTTTATAACCTTTTTAAAAAGGAAGGTAGCAATTACTAAAAGGGGAACAGGAATCAAACTAATTAGAGTAAGTTTCCAATCAGATAAAAACATAAAGATTATCACAACGAGAAGTTGAAGTATATCTCCAATAATTACAATAATACCTTGAGCAAAAACATCCGAGATAGTTTCTATATCAGAAACCGTACGGGTTACTAAGGTACCGATGGGTGTGCGGTCGAAATATTTTAAACGAAAGCTCAAAATATGTCTGAACAATTGTATTCGCAAATCTTTTATCACATCTTGCCCTAATTTGTTTGCGGAATACGTTTGATAAAATTGCATCACCGATTCTATAACAAGAAGCGCCACCATTAAAATGGTAAAAAGTATCAGATGTTGCATATCTCCCTCTGCTATAGGCTTATCAATGGTATATTTAATAAGCCACGGACGAATAGGAGCAAAAAAGGCAAGAATTACCGTTAGTAAAGTAGTAAAATAAAAAGCCCTTTTATAGGGCCTTACATAAGATAGCACCCTAAGAAGTAGGGGTATGTCGAATGCTTTTCCTGTAACTCCCTGCTTATCGCTCATGTTTCAAATTTACAATATGTTCAGGATATTCTATTTGGGTTAAATACAATCCGCAGGCATGCACCGAATCACCGGCTTGCCTTCGGCTTTTGCTTTCTATAATTTTTTTAAAATCATCAGTAGTAATTTTTTCTGCAGCCACTTGTATTATGGTGCCGGTTATCGCTCGCACCATGTTTCGTAAAAAGCGATTGGCTTTTATTGTAAAAACAAGATGTTCGGGACTTCTGTATTCCCAATATGCCTCCATGATGTTGCAAATATTTGTTTTTACTTGTGTACCGGTTTTACTAAACGAAGTAAAATCGTTGTAGCTAAACAGAATTTTTGAAGTATTGTTCAACACGGTAAGGTCGGGTTTAAAATGTAAACGAGCTGCCTGATTTTTTAAAAAAGGATTTTTTTTGAAGATATAGTGGTATTCGTACGTTCTGGAAAGAGCGTCAAAACGAGCATGGGTATTTTCCTTTACCTGAAAAACAGAGGCAAAAGAAATATCGGGAGGGGTAACGCAATTAAGGCGAAACAAAAGAATGTTTAAATCTAATACTGTTGAGGAATCGAAATGAGCAAACATCTGTTTGGCATGCACTCCGGTATCGGTTCTTCCTGCTCCAACAATATTAATTTCTTCTTTTAAAATGGTAGAAAGAGCTTTATTTATTTCAGCCTGTACACTATGAGCATTAGCCTGCATCTGCCAACCATGGTAAGCCGTTCCTTCATACGAAATTTCCAGAAAAAATCTTTTCATAATTTCTTAAGGCATCAAAATTACCTTTTTGCTTACAGTATTGCTTTAAAATATATACTTTTAAAAAAATAATTTGCGAATACCCTGTGAAAAAAATTTTACTGCTTTCGGATACTCACTCTTACTTAGATTCTAAAATTGAGAAATACGCTAAGGAGTCTGATGAAATATGGCATGCCGGAGACATCGGAAATATAAGTGTTACAGATAGCTTATCAACATTTGCACCTGTTAAAGCGGTTTACGGAAATATAGATGGGGCAGAGATACGTAAACAATTTAAACAACACCTGCGTTTTACCTGCGAAGAAATAAATATTTGGATTACACACATAGGTGGGTATCCGGGCAATTATTCAAAATACGTAAAACTCGAACTTTTTCTTAATCCTCCCCAATTGTTTATTTGTGGGCATTCGCATATTTTAAAAGTGATATACGATAAAAAACTGAATCTATTGCATATTAATCCTGGAGCAGCAGGCAACTACGGAATTCATAAAGTAAAAACATTGGTTCGGTTTTGTGTAGATAAAGAAAAAATTACTAATCTTGATGTAATAGAATTAGGCTCTAAATGAAAAAAACACCTATTAATATACCCTTGTTTTTTGCCAGCCTGCTCGCCTGCTTATCATTATTTACGGCAAAAGCTCAAGACAAAACATTAGACAGTTTGTTTAAGGATCTTCAACACCATAAAAATGATACATTTAAAGTAAAAACTCTCAATCAAATCGCAAAAACATATATGCCTAATAATTTCAGCAAATGCGTTGAATTTGCCGAAGAGGCCAGAATACTATCTTCTAAATTAAAGTATGATTATGGATTAGCAAGATCTTATAATATTTTGGGCTCCTGCTACCATACCTACCAAATGTATGTTGATGCCATTGAAAATTATTTAAAAGCAGAAACGTATTACATAGAATCGAATAGAACTATTGGAAATACCACGAGATTGTACAATGATATTGGAATGTGTTATTCTCAGTTAAACTTGCATAAAGATGCCACATTCTACCATGAAAAATCGGCCGATATTTTGAGAAAAAAAAACGACAAAACAAATCTTGCCCGTTTATTAAATAATCTATTTATCTCTTATAAACATACTAAAGAATACCAAAAAGCAGAGGACGCCTTTAATGAAGCATTAGCCATATTCAAAGAAGAGAATTTTGAATATGGAATAGCCATTTTACACGGAAATATGGCCACACTTTATATCATCTACCAAAAATATGATTCAGCCATAGCTTACACGAATAAAGCGTTAGAGTTTGCCGTAAAAAACAATGACCCTTTTAGCATTGCATTAAACAGTTTAAATTTAGCCGAAGTATATAATTATAAAAAAGACTATAAAAAAGCAGAAGATCTGTTAAACACTGCACTAGTAAACTGGGAATTGGCCGAAAAAAACAATACAAAGGAAAAAATATCCAGTAACAGCACCACTAAACTGTTAAGTAGCATATACAAAGAACTATCTAACACGTACTATCTACTTGGGAAATACAAAGAAGCATACGAGATTCGGATAAAATACGAAAACAAAAATGATAGCCTATTCAACAGCGATCTCGCTGAAAAACTATCTGAATCTGAAACAAAATATAAAAATTACCAAAGTTTAAAAGAAATAGATCTTTTAAAAAAAGAACAGGAAATAAGCGAGTTGCAAAACCATACTAATAAAATGTTACTTCTTTCTTCTAGTTTTATTATCCTATTACTGCTTATTTCAGGTGGATTATTTTACCAACGTTATAAAGCTAGAAATAAAACGAACCAAGAACTCACCTTAAAAAACTCGGAAATATTACTCCAGAAAAAGGAAATTACAGATTCTATCAATTACGCTAAAAGAATACAAGAAGCCATACTTCCTCCCACAAACTTTGTAAATGAAATATTGCCCAATAGCTTTATTTTTTACAAACCAAAAGATATTGTTAGTGGAGATTTTTATTGGGTAGATAAAGTGAATGATTCTATCTATTTTGCGGCTGTAGACTGCACCGGGCATGGTGTTCCTGGAGCCATGATGAGTGTGTTGGGCTTTAATCTTATTTCACAAGCTGTTCACGAAAAAGGCAAAACCACTCCTTCCGAAATTTTAGGTTTTTTAGACTGGGGCGTAAATAAAACGCTTCGCCAGTCGGACTATGGAAGTAAAGTTAAAGATGGAATGGACCTTGCATTATGCTGCTTTAATCCAAATACATTAGAATTGCAATATGCCGGTGTGCAAAACCCATTATACATTGTTACTACCGGTGAAAAGGGGATTGAATTACTGGAAACAAAAGCAGATAAATCTCCTATTGGTATTAATTCGGACGGCATCATAGACATTTATACAAACCATACATTTAAATTAAAAAAAGGTGATTGCGTATATATTTTTTCTGATGGATATGCTGACCAAATGGGAGGAACAAAGGGAAAGAAATTTATGTATAAACCTCTTCGTAACTTATTAACTTCTATTGCCCATAAAGAAATAAACGAACAGTTGCAAATTATTGAAAATACTTTCTACCAATGGAAAAAAGATTACGACCAAGTAGATGATGTACTCTTAATAGGAGTAAAAATTTAACTCCGAAAGTTAACTAATAGAATTTCTTACCCGCTGGGTGTATTCCCTTAGAGCATTTACGAAAGGAATACTTTTTTCGTTCATCTCGTTTTTTATCCAAATAGCAGCCATAACATGAGTTAACTGCTCCCCTTCGTCTGCTCCCTCAATGATTATTTCCGGTTTACCTTCTTCCAATAAAGCAACTTCAGCTTCCTGAAGTTGAGGTAAATCATAGGTTTCTATTAGTTTTTTTATGGAAGGAATGTGCATTTTATGTGTTTTATTTTTTTAGATTTTCTAACATTTCTACCACCACTTCTTCTTTTGACGAGGCACTTGCATGTTGCAATACACCACCTCTAAAAGTAGCAAAAAAAGGCAAATTATCTACCCCTGCCACCTTTCGGGCGTTTTCATTTGTTTCTGCATTTATGTCTATGAACACAATACCGGAAAAACGATCGTCTTCCGAAAGCCTTCTGAATTTGGGAGCAAATAGCTTACAACTTCCACACCAGTCGGCATAAAATTTTACAATTACTTTTTCGTTTTCCGATATTGTTTTTTCAAAATCTATATCGGTAGTTAGAACAACAGCCATATCTTTTTTTTGTAAAGTTACTCGTATTTTTTCTTTGAAACACCAATTTGTCAATTGCCCTCTTGTGTATATTTTTTCCATTTATCAATTACCATTTGCATATCATTGGGCAATTCCGATTCAAAAAATATTTCTTTATTGGTGGCTGGGTGTATAAATCCTAAAGTGCGTGCGTGCAAAGCCTGACGGGGCAATATTTCAAAACAATTTTCTATAAACTGTTTGTACTTGGCAAAGGTGGTACCTTTTAATATTTTATCTCCCCCATATTCAAAATCATTAAACAACGGGTGTCCGATGTGCCTCATGTGCACACGTATTTGGTGGGTTCTACCGGTTTCTAATTTACACTGTACCAGTGTTACGTAGCCAAATCGTTCCAATACTTTATAATGCGTAATAGCGTGTTTACCTATTGTTTCATCGGTAAAAACATCAAACACTTTTCTGTCTTTTATGCTTCTGGCAATATTACCGGTTATGGTTCCTTCATCTTCTTTTACATCGCCCCATACTAAAGCATTATAATGCCGTTGAATGGTTCTGTCGAAAAATTGTTTTGCCAACTTGTTTAATGCAATTTCCGATTTTGCAATTACCATTATACCGGTGGTATTTTTATCTAAGCGATGTACCAAACCCGGACGAGGAATTTCGGATTTCAATCCGGGCAAATTTTCAAAATGATAAATTAAAGCATTTACTAAAGTACCCGTGTAATTACCATAACCCGGGTGTACCACCATTCCGGCTGCTTTATTTAAGACCAAAAGATGTTCGTCTTCGTATAGAATATCAATTGGTATATTCTGAGGGATTAGTTCCAGTTCGTGTGGTGGGTAGGGTAACACAATGGAAATGGTATCGCTAGGCTTTACTTTATAATTAGATTTTACAGGCTTTTGGTTTACTAAAATATTTCCGGCATCGGCAGCTTGCTGAATTTTTGTTCGGGAAACATCGGGCAAACGAGTTAGTAAAAATTTGTCGATACGAAGTAATCCTTGCCCCTTATCTACTACAATATGGTGATGTTCAAAAAGTTCTTGTTCTTGCTCCTGCCCTTCTTCGGGCCATTCTGAATCTAAAATCACTTCCTTTTATTTGGCAATAACCATTCGCTCTGTAGCGTACACATTACCCATATTATCAGTGATGCGTAGTAACATAATACCATTGTGCAAATGATTTACATTGATAGAAATATATTGTTTGAAAGACTGAGCAATTACTATTTTGCCGGTAACATCAAAAATTTGAATAAACAATTCCTCTTTTTCCGAAGTTACTACATTTATATAATCATTTGCAGGATTGGGGAAAACAGAAACCTTTCGATTGACTGTTTCAACATTTTCTTCTCCAGTAAAAACATCATTACATGAACCAAAAACAGGGCGTATCATTGCAGAGCCTTGGAATGAACTGGTTGTCCATCCCTGGCCGGCATTGTACCAAAGTTTGTTGTTATTTAACAAATTGTAATCAAAACCTACATTTAATGGGTCTTCCGATATTTTAGACCAACCAATATAAAACGTGCCATTTACCACTATGGGCGATGAAAAATGATACCGATGAAAATAATTTATATTTCCGTATTGAGGATACGACACGACATTCTCTTCATAGAGTTTTACTTCAGGGATTAACGATGACCATACCGTAAGCCTAAAAATAAAATTGGTAGTATTGGTAACATAAGGGTTGAAATATAAATCAACCCCCGAAAGTGTATCGGCAATTTCGGGCGTAAACTCAAGAGCTACTTTTGTTCCGGCTCCTTGCACTCCCCATGCTGCCTCTGCCGATCCATCATCGTAAGCATAATAATTTCCGAAATGCTGAAAGTAAAGAGAGGTGTCATTCCTTATTGAAAAATCAGGTCCACTTCCTAAATGAAAATACTGATAAACCGGAAAATAAGTTTGGCAATTTGTATTTCCTGCCGGAAAATGAAAAGTAAACGGATTATCTAAAATGGGTAATGTTAAAGAATAAATTTGATAGGGATTGATGATGAAAAAATTTCCAGGGGCAGATGGATGTATTCCTTGCTGTGTATTGGTTTCATCATTTATTTTAAAACGGTAAAATACATTTTGTGTTACAGCCGAATTGTTTCGAATACGCATTGCTGTTGATAATCGCATGTTGGCCGAAGTATCTGCTTTGTAATGCCTCCAAGGCATTGCATAATATTTATCTAGTAATGAGGTAGAAATATGCATTACCGCCACATCGTTAAAGGAGGTATCGTTGTATGTTCTTCCTTGGTTTAGATAAACATGATCTAAATGCCAATGATCTACATTGCCGGAGAGAGTGGCATAGTTTCTAAAACGAAACTGAAAATGCGAATCGTAGAATAATGTATCTACATATAAGTGCACCTGTTTAAAAGATTTCAGAGACGAGCCGGCAGCACTCCAACGCCAATGCCAAGAACTATCGGTAGCATTATAAAACTCCAATACCAAAGAATCTTTTGTTTCAGGTGCGTTTCCTAGTCCTTGTGGCTGGAAATAAAAAGTAAAATACACGCTATCGTTGGGTAATACTACCGACAAATCGATGGGCAAAGAAGTTAAATAATCGGCAATACCCCATGCCGTTTGTGTGCTGTTATTGTATGGCAAACCGTTTTCTTTCAGTCCGTCAAAAGTGGCTACTCCAATGTTTATAGGATTTACAGGATAGGTAGAATTAATAAATACATTTCTGTTTTTCCATTTTTTTCCATCGGGATAAGGAAAACCATTGCTTTGCGAAAAATCATCGAAAAAAGGCAGTTCTAAAGGCGTAAGAAAGGGCGATGGTTCCACAACGGTATCCGATTGGTTTTGCAATGGCTCTAAATACGTTTTAAAATAATTGTACAGAAAAGCATTAGAGAATAAGGAATCTGTAATAAATTCCTGAGCATAACAAAAAGAGGAAATAAACAATACGAGAGGAAATACACTTTTTTTAATCATTGAAATCATCTTCGTTGGTATCTAAAGCATTTTGTTTTACTAAATTAGTATCTAAAGTTAGCCATAAATCTACTGCCGAACCTAAACCAACAGGATAATCGGGCATATACATAGGACTTTGTTTATAAACCCTTGCCCGAACAGAATCTGCCGGAGTTTGAATAGTTTGATCGTACATTTCTGAACCAATATTCAGAAACGCTGCTTGCAACATATTTATTGCCTGCGATAAGGTAAGCCCCAGTAAATTCGGCACAATCACTTTTTCGTCAGACTCTCCTTTGCCTAATACCAAATCTATTCTACTCCCTTTTTCTATTGGGCTTCCTGGCTGTATATCCCTTCCTTTATGCAACTGTTTTAACACACAATTTCTGCATGCATCGGGAATATAACTCATACTACCCAATTTTAATCCATAGCTTTCCAGAACAGCCAAGGCTTGGCGCTGAGATAAATCTACCAGTGTTGGCATTGGAATACTGCTAGGATTAAAGGCATTTACCGTAACATAAATGGTTCGGCCTTTTTTTACTTGAGCATCGGGCAAAGGATCTTGTTCTAATACTACGCCTCGCTCTCGTTTATTATCGTATATAGAATCAATGATTTTAACCGACATGTTTCTTTCTGCCAGATACGTTTCTATCTCTGTAGTTTTAATTCCGTATAAC
Organism: Flavobacteriales bacterium; assembly: GCA_905339165.1. Lineage (GTDB taxonomy): Bacteria > Bacteroidota > Bacteroidia > Flavobacteriales_E > Vicingaceae > BCD5. The sequence continues at coordinate 29,446 of CAJPFH010000005.1, read as the reverse complement.
TCGGGCACCGTTACTGTTTCGCCATGTTGAGTATACATATTTATAAAAAAGAAAATAGCCCAAATAACGAATACCGATATCACGAACATCAGCAGCATATTCCGCAGAAGGGGATTTTTAAGCATTCTCTTAAAATACGACATAAATGATAAAAAGCAAATATACCCTAATTTAAATTACCCATAATACCCCAACATAAAATTGCGATTGACAATAAACATGAGTGTTTACGTATTTCGCCTATTCAATAATTTTCAATGATAAATAATCGTTCTATTCTTCTTATTTTTGAAATCTAAACTACAGATACATTGAACCTGATATTAACAGACCCCACTCATAGGAACCAACTACTTCCTTTAGTATATACAAAACCTGTTGCCGATATTCGCATAGGCATAAAAACCATACGCGAAAAATGGGAAGCGGTTTTCAATACCACTTCATCAACCCATACCCAAGCGTATCTTTCCGAAAAATACCCTATAAAGATTGAAGCAAAAAATATTTTAATAAACGCAAGTTTATTACCTACAATAGAGCTAGTAAACGAAATCAAAAAACTATCAGAAAACACCCTCTTATTTAGTGAAGAAGAATTCCTCGCCTGCCATATCTCTTCTGAAAAACTTTCAGCATTAGTAAACCAAAAAATCCCTGTAGAAAAAGCCAATTTATCGAAACAAAATACCCTATCTACTCCCATTCTGATAAAGCACACTTGGGATATTTTTCACTTAAACGAAAAAGCGATAGAACTCGATTTTGAGTTTATTAAAAAAAATCAAAAATCAAAGAGGCTTTCGGCAAGTAATCACATTCTTGGTAATGCCCTTTTTGTAGAAGAAGGAGCTAAGGTAGAATATGCTACCATAAACACTAAAACGGGGCCTGTTTATATCGGGAAAAATGCAGAGATTATGGAAGGCTCTCTAATCAGAGGGCCTTTTGCCCTTTGCAATGATGCCGTATTAAAAATGGGAAGCAAAATATACGGCCCTACCACCATTGGGCCACACTGCAAAGTGGGTGGCGAAATAACCAATTCTGTATTCTTTGCATACTCTAACAAAGCACACGATGGTTTTGTAGGAAATTCAGTAATTGGAGAGTGGTGCAACCTTGGAGCCGACACGAATACCTCTAACCTCAAAAACAATTACGGCTCGGTTAGTGTTTGGAACTATGAAGATGAAAAAATAACAAAAACACCTCATCAGTTTTGCGGATTAACGATGGGCGATTTTTCTAAATCAGGCATAAACACTATGTTTAATACAGGCACTGTAGTGGGTGTGAGTTCCAATATTTTCGGAGGAGATTTCCCCCCAAAACATATTCCCTCCTTTTTTTGGGGAGGAACACACCTGAATGAAGAGTTTGATCTGCAAAAAGCCATAGAGTCAGCCAATAAAATGATGGAAAGAAGAAGACTATCTCTAACCGATGAGGAAAAGAAAATATTTACCCAAATTTTTAATGACACAAAAAAATTCAGGAAACCCTAAAATATGCCATTTTTACTGCTAACTCCTCTTGGCATATCTATTGACTGATGCCTAAATAAATAACCTGACTAAGCGATTATCACATTATGAAAAATAAACAAACTATATATTTAAGCAGTGCATTAGAAGAAGATACAGAGTTTATTCCTTTAATGACTAACGAAGAGGAAGAACAAATGAATGCAGAGCAAATGCCTGCCGAACTGCCAATTTTACCCCTAAGAAATACAGTGCTTTTTCCTGGCGTTGTTATTCCTATTACCGTAGGAAGAGATAAATCTATAAAACTATTAAGAGATGCCCATACCGGCAATAAAACCATTGGCGTAGTATCGCAGAAAGACGATAAAGTTGAAGATCCCTCGTTTGAAGAACTAAATACAATAGGCACCGTGGCACATATTCTCAGAATATTCCGCATGCCCGATGGAAATACCACCGTAATCATTCAGGGAAAAAGAAGATTCCAGCTAGTAAAAATTATACAAAAAGACCCCTATCTAAAAGCTGAAATTATACCCATTGCTCAGCCAGCCTTACCCACTACTAAAGAATTCGAAGCCATTGTATCTTCCATCAAAGATATGGCTCTGCAAATCATTCAACTCTCTCCGCACATTCCCTCCGAAGCAAATATTGCCATTAAAAACATAGAAAGCCCTGTGTTTTTAATAAACTTCATCGCCTCTAACATGAATGCAGAAGTTTCTTTTAAGCAACAATTGCTTGAAGTAAGCGATGTTCTTCAAAAAGCCAATATGCTTATATCGCACATGAGCAAAGAACTTCAAATGCTGCAATTAAAGAGCGACATTCAATCGAGAGTTAGAACCGATATAGACAAACAACAGCGTGAATATTTTCTGCATCAGCAAATGCGAATGATTCAGGAAGAATTAGGAGGAAGCCCGCAAGAAATAGAAATAAAAGAATTTAAAGAAAAAGCCGAAAAAAAGAAATGGCCGGCAGAGGCTAAAAAACGCTTCGAAAAAGAAATTGAAAAGCTGCAACGCATGAATCCAATGGCAGCCGAATACTCCATACAGGTGAATTATATTGAAACCTTATTGGATTTGCCTTGGGAAAGTTATTCGAAAGATATTTTCGACTTAAAAAAAGCCCAAAAAATATTAAACCGAGACCACTACGGCTTAGAAAAAGTAAAAGAAAGAATAATAGAACACCTTGCCGTACTTAAACTAAAAGGCGATATGAAAGCCCCCATTTTATGCTTATACGGGCCTCCCGGAGTTGGTAAAACCTCGCTTGGAAAAAGTGTGGCGGAGGCTCTTGGCAGAAAATACATTCGCATGTCGTTGGGTGGATTGAAAGATGAAGCCGAAATACGCGGGCATCGTAAAACTTACATAGGAGCCATGCCCGGAAGAATATTACAAAACATGAAAAAAGCCGGAACATCTAACCCTGTATTTGTTTTAGATGAAATAGATAAAGTAGGAAACGATTTTCATGGCGACCCCTCTTCTGCTCTACTCGAAGTACTAGACCCCGAACAAAACAATACTTTTTACGATAACTTTTTAGAACTCGATTACGATTTATCTAAAGTGCTTTTTTTAGCCACCGCCAACAGCCTTTCTTCAATACACCCCGCCCTTCGAGACCGAATGGAAATCATTGAGATAAATGGCTACACCATTGAAGAAAAATTACAAATTGCAAAACATCACCTTATTCCTAAGCTGATAAAAGAACATGGAATAAAACAAAGTGATATTAAATTGAGTGATGCGGTTCTTGAAAAAATTGCTATCGAACACACTCGGGAATCCGGAGTTCGCTTGCTAGAGAAAAAAATAGCTAAAATCGTTCGGCATGTGGCAAAAAATATTGCCATGAAAGAAAATAAAAAGTCAGAAATTACCCTGAGTGCTGTAGACAAAATACTTGGACCCGGACACTCCCTAGATAAATATCAAGGAAACGATGTGGCAGGCGTAGTTACCGGCCTTGCTTGGACTAGCGTGGGTGGCGATATCCTTTTTATTGAAGTAAGCCTTAGTAAAGGGAAGGGGAAACTTACACTTACCGGAAACCTTGGTGAAGTAATGAAAGAATCGGCAATGATTGCTCTGCAGTACATAAAAGCAAATGCCAAAAAATTGAATATTAAACCCGCTATCTTTGATACTTGGGATGTTCATGTACACGTTCCTGAAGGAGCTACTCCAAAAGACGGTCCTTCGGCCGGTATTACCATGCTTACTGCTTTGGTTTCGGCATTTACCCAACGCAAAGTAAAATCCAAACTGGCAATGACAGGTGAAATAACCTTGCGTGGAAGAGTACTTGCCGTAGGCGGTATTAAAGAAAAAATACTGGCAGCCCGCAGAGCCGGTATTACCGAAATTATTTTATCCGAAGAGAATAAAAAAGATATACTTGAAATTAAACCCTCTTATTTGAAAGGACTAAAATTTCAGTACGTAAAAAATATGCACGAAGTCATTTCAAAAGCTCTTACCAAAGAGAAAGTAAAAGAGGCTATAGATTTTTCTTAAACTTTAATAGATTTAGATATTCTATACATTTTATTTTTGAACGCCCTATTTATTTACTCTACTTGCTGGCTTTCACTATTCCAATTCGGTAGTTTCCCGTTAAAAATTATAGAAAAAAGCACAACTAAATCTTATACTCGGAATGTAATGTCCACACTTCAGGTGGAGCACTAAATAATATCTTTGTTTTTAACCAAGTGGTTTTGAATAAATCGGAATTTCTATAGTTTTCCAAACAAATTTCATTTTCCCATATACTATAGGTAAAAAGAATATGAGTATTATTTTTATCTCGTAATAACTCTAAATGCTTTACTCCTTCAAAGGCTCTTATTTTACCTTTGCTATCGTTAAAAACCCGCAAAAAAGTTTCAACCTTTTCGGGCAAAAAAGTCATCTTTACTAAACGTGTTATCATATAAAATCAATTCTTACAGCAGTTCCTAGCGGTAAGCCCAATAAACGAGATGCATTTCCTTTATTGATCGCTATTTTCAAAAATCCTTTATTGGTAAACATGGCTAATTTCTCGCCTTCCGGCATTTCGTAATAATTTACATTCATGATAGATTCTATACTATCTTGCCTGAGGTTTATTATAAAGTTGCGGCCTTTACCATGTAAATCGAATAATTCCTTTGTAATATTTGTGATTACATTCCCAAAATAATCTATATAAAATACATTTCCACTTATAAAATCATCTTGATTAACAGCCTTAAAATATGACTTTTCTACTATACTTTGTACCTCCATGCCAATATCGTTCAACTTCTTTCCTGAAGCCAACAATCCTGCGGCCGTTCCCAATGAAATTTTAATTTTTCTGGTTTCGGAAAAAGAAGAATGAAGCTCTACCACTTGTTGTGGTGGCTCATTTAAAAACAAGGACAACAAGCCATTATCCGGAACCAGAAAATAGTGCCCATTATACTGTGCTGCAAGTAAACGACTTTCGTTTTTATTGCCCGAACCAACCGCTATTACATGAATAGTACCTTCGGAATAAAAAGTATAAAAATTTTGAACAATAATAGCGGTTTTAATAACATCAAACGGAGGCACTTCGTGTGTAATATCTATAATATTTGCGTGTCTGCAATGCTTCAGTATAGCACCTTTTAGAACTCCCACATAGTAATCTTTTGTGCCTAAATCGGAAGTAAGGGTAATAACAGACATCTTATTAATTAATAATTATTAACATACGATTAATTCACGCAAAAATAGCAATAATTTCGTGGCTCTAACGATAATAAAAAAAGCAAAATTGAGCGAAAAAATATTTGTGATAAACGAGGTGGATCCAATCGATTTGTACGGAATAAATGATAAAAAACTAGAACAAATTAAAAAACATTTCCCTTCTCTTAAAATGATTGCACGTGGAGACGAACTAAAAGTAATTGGCCATTCCAAAACCATTACAGCTTTTGAACTAAAACTCCAATTACTCATACAACACCTGCTTAAATACAAACAACTAAACGAAAATAATATTTGGCAGGTTCTTGAAGAATCAAACCAAACCGGTACAGAAAACCTTAGTTACGATCATGAAGTTATTTTGTACGGCAATTCGGGAATTATTGTAAAAGCCCGCACAGCCAACCAACGTAAACTTGTTCAGAGTATTAAAAACAACGACATGGTCTTTGCCATTGGCCCTGCCGGAACCGGTAAAACCTATACTGCGGTTGCTATGGCTGTAAAAGCATTTAAAGAAAAACAGGTAAAGCGAATTATTCTTACCCGGCCGGCCGTAGAAGCGGGAGAGAACTTAGGCTTTCTTCCTGGTGATGTGAAAGATAAGTTAGATCCCTACCTTCAGCCTCTTTATGATGCACTCCGTGATATGCTTCCGGCCGACAAACTAAACGATTTAATTGCTAACGGATTTATTCAAATTGCCCCCTTGGCTTTTATGCGAGGCAGAACTTTAGACCAAGCGTTTGTCATTTTAGATGAAGCCCAAAATGCCACCGAATCACAATTTAAAATGTTTTTAACCCGTATGGGACAATCGGCAAAGTTTCTAATTACGGGCGATATTACCCAAGTGGATTTACCCAAACACTCTCCATCAGGACTAATTCACTCAATTAAAATTTTAAAAAATATTGCCGGTATCGATTTTATTTATTTCGATGAAAAAGACGTAATCCGTCACCATTTAGTAAAAGATATTATTCTTGCCTACCAAAAAAACAATAAAAAGTAAAATCCTCATTCTATGAACGCCATTTCACAAACTCATTTTCAACTACCCCAACAAACCGCTTTTTACAGAGGCAAAGTACGAGATGTTTACACCATTAATAACGCCTATTTAGTGATGGTGGTTAGCGACCGTATTTCAGCGTTTGATGTAGTATTGCCCAAACCCATACCTTACAAAGGGCAAGTACTTAATCAAATTGCAGCCAAGTTTTTACAGGCCACCTCACACATTGTTCCTAATTGGGTGGTTGCAGTTCCAGACCCCAATGTTACCATTGGAAAAATGTGTACGCCCTTTAAAGTTGAAATGGTTATTAGAGGATACCTAGCCGGCCATGCATACAGAGAATACACACAAGGAAAACGCACCTTGTGCGGTATAACTCTTCCTGATGGCTTAAAAGAGAATGACCCCTTCCCTGCTCCCATCATTACCCCCACCACTAAAGAATCGGTAGGGCACGATGAAGATATTTCTAAAGAAAAAATTTTGGAACAGGGCATTGTTACTTCTCAGGATTACGAGCAATTAGAAAAATACACCTACGCCCTTTTTAAAAAAGGTACCGAAATGGCTTCCGAACGCGGATTAATTTTAGTGGATACAAAATACGAATTTGGAAAAACCGATGATGGTAAAATCTATTTAATAGATGAAATTCATACCCCCGATTCTAGTCGATACTTCTATAAAGAAGGTTACGAAGAACGCCAGAAGAATGGAGAGAAACAGAAGCAACTCTCTAAAGAATTTGTTCGCGAATGGCTTATTGCAAATAACTTTCAGGGGAAAGAGGGACAAGAAATTCCCGAAATGACAGATGAAATTATTTCCAATATCTCGGAAAGGTATATAGAATTGTATGAAAAAATTATAGGTGAAAATTTTCAGAGAGCAGATATTTCTACTATTTACAACAGAATAGAAAATAATATCTTAAAAGCTTTATCATCGTTGTAATTATTCTCAACCCTGCAACACTTATAAAACTCTGTTAATCTGCAAAAAATGAGATTACATCTATATTTTTTTGCATATAAGTTTCATTATTCCTAATTTTAAAGGAAATTAATCGACAATGATTGGAGAAACTGCGAAAATTAGCATAGAAAAAACCACTACATCTAAGATAGATTCAGTAGATTTTAATAATATCAAGTTTGGGAAACATTTTTCAGACCACATGTTTATGGCCCATTATGCCAACGGGCAATGGGAGGAACTGCAAATTGTGCCCTATGGAAATATTTCGATAAGCCCTGCCTGTGCGGCCTTACACTATGGGCAAGCTATTTTTGAAGGAATGAAAGCCTATAAAAACAAGCAAGGGGAAGTATTGGTTTTTAGGCCATACGAAAATGCTAAGCGGATAAATATTTCGGCCAAAAGAATGTGTATTCCGGAAATTCCTGAAGATCTTTTTATGGAAGCTCTTACCCGGCTTTTACAAATAGATAAAAACTGGGTGCCTACACAAGAAGGAGCTTCGCTATACATTCGCCCTTTTATATTTGCTTCAGAACCCGTTTTAGGAGTGAGGCCTGCTGAAGAATACACATTTATGATTATTACCTCTCCTGTGGGTTCCTACTACGGAGAACCCGTAAATGTAAAAATAGAAACCGAATATTCTAGGGCAGCCGATGGAGGCGTAGGCTTTGCCAAAGCAGCCGGAAACTATGGAGCGGCTCTTTATCCGGCCAAACAAGGTCAATTAAAAGGATATCACCAATTGGTTTGGACAGATGCTATTGAGCATAAATACATTGAAGAATCCGGAACGATGAATGTTTTTTTTCACATCAACAATAAACTCATTACCCCTTCTTTGGAAAGAAAAACAACCCTTCCCGGTGTAACACGCGATAGTATTATTCACATTGCTAATCATTGGGGAATTCCCATTGAAGAGAAAAGAGTGAGTGTGCAGGAAGTAATAGAGGCTATACAAAACGGCACTCTAAAAGATGCTTTTGGCTCAGGAACAGCGGCTACTATTGCTCAAATTAAAAAAATACATTTTAACGGAATCGATTACGAATTACCTCCCATAGAAAACAGAGAACTCTCTAACAAATTAGGCCAATATCTAGACCGTATTAAACGCGGAACTGAACCGGATATTTTTAATTGGATAATGAAAATAGTGTAATTCTTTTACATTTAAAACTGCAAACAATGTGGAATTATCCATGTATTTTCATCATTGTTTTATGAAACGCTTTTTTCTACTTTCTTTTCTGCTTTTATTTTCTTGCTTCATTTCAATAAAGGCACAAAACAAAGTATTTGTTTGTGGCAGTGTTTACTCGCTTAAAAACAACAAGCCTATAGAGGGTGTGCATATCTCTTTGCAGGGACGAAATATTGCCACTACCTCAAACCAACAAGGGCAATTTTGTTTTAGTGTTTGGAAAAAAACAAATTATACCCTTTCATTTTCTCATCTTGCTTACAATAAAAAATTTACCGGTATAGACTTAGAAAAAACAGAAAACGACACTCTTTTTATTCCCATTTATTTAGAAGAAAAAGAGTATACTCTTCCGGAAGTTACAGTTTCAGACACCTACACTCCCGATACTATTTTCAGTAGCACTAAGATTAGTATTTACGATTATGATTTTTATGAAAACAAATTTATATTTCTTGCCTATGAAAAAAGGTTAAATAAAGAAAGCGAAATCCTTTTAGTAGATGAAAATGAAAGCATCATTTCTCGTCATTTTATACCTGGTGAAGCACAAGAGCTTTACCGCGATTACCTTGGGAATATAAATGTGTTATGTAAAAACAATGTATATAAAATTGATTTTTCAGGTAATGATTTTTATTTAAAAGAACTTCCGGTTAATGATTTTATCGACTTAATAAAACCCTGCATTGATACACTGAATGAACATATTTTATTTAGCGATTTCAATAAAATTTTTCCTCATTTTAAATATTATGCTTTCGATACACACCATTCCTTTTTAAAAGAAATTAAAAGCATAAAAGACAAAGACCAAGACTGGCAATACCACTTTGAATATTACAAATTAAACAATGCCGAAAAAGCCTATGCATTAAACATGGCACAACGTATAAAGGGAATGAGCAAATACGATGTTGCCGCTATTATGACAGGTTTTGCCAATGATTTTATGTACAACCCAATCTATGCTCCTCTTTTTATAATAAACGACACCATTCATATTTTCGACCATTACGAACACCATATTTTCAAATACATAAACGATACCGTATTGGTTCAAAAAACACCCATCAATTACCACCAACCACAACAGTGGAAAGAATGGAAAAAACAAGTGCTGAAAGATGATGAAACCAGTGATATCTATGCTCTTTATCAAAAAAATGGATATTACTATTTAAAACAAATTAACCTTTATACCGGAAGAATTACACATACAAAAAAATTACACTTTAAATATGTGGAAAAAATAAAGATAAAAGGAGGCTATGTGTACTACACCTACCGCCCGCAAGAAACACTTCAAAAAAAGTTTCTCTACCGAGAAAAGATTTAATGGTAAAAGTTATTTAAATCAAAAGGTTAATAAGTTCTTTTTATAAAATGCAATTTGATTTGCCTATTTTTTACATTCGTTAAAAAAAATATGCAATCAAAAACAAACTACACCGCTCTTATTACATTAATTTCCGTTTTCTTCTTTTGGGGATTTGTAGCTGCATCAAACACTGTTTTAATTGGTTTATTCAAAAAAAGTTTTACCCTTACACAATTTCAATCGCAATTAGTTGATTTGGCATTTTACGCAGCTTATTTTATCGGTTCCCTTTTCTACTTTCTCGTATCTTACAGTTTGGGTGACCCCCTGAATAAAATTGGCTATAAAAAAGGCCTCATTACAGGCCTATTAATTTCGGCTATTGGAGCCATGGGATTTATTCCGGCAGCCAATATGCACTCATTTATTTTAATGCTTACTTCGTTATTTGTTGTAGGGCTAGGTTTTGCTCTTCAGCAAATTGTGGCAAATCCGTATATTATTGCTTTGGGAAGTCCTGAAACAGGTTCTCACCGCATTAACCTTGCCGGAGGAATTAACTCTTTTGGCACCACCATTGGTCCGTTGTTGGTAAGTTTTACAATTTTTGGAAATATAAGTGGCGAAAATCCTGTATCTATGGGGGTTGAAGGCGTAAAACTTCCATATGCCATATTAAGTTTTGCGTTTATTCTTTTTGCTCTATTGCTTGGCATTTTAAAATTACCGGCTGTTACCAGTAACGAAGTATTGGAGAAAAACATGGGAGCACTAAAATATCCGCAATTACTGCTGGGAATGTTAGCTATATTTATTTACGTGGGAGTAGAAGTAAGTATCCAAAGCAATTTACCAGCTCTAATGGAAAATGCGAAAATATTAGGTTTACCACATACTCAAACGGTACATTTTATTTCGCTTTACTGGGGCAGTTTAATGATTGGCCGATGGGCCGGAGCGATTTCTGCTTTTTCTCTTTCTAAGCAAACTAAAATGATATTAACAACCATAATGCCCTTGATGGCATATTCTGTTATTCTTTTAGTAAACTATATTAAGGGCAGCCCTCTTACCGATTTGCTTTTCTACTTTCCGTTTGTTCTAATTCTTATTGCAGGATTTTACCTAAGTGCTCAAAAACCTGCTAAAACCATGATGTTGTTTGGAAGCATTGCCACCCTTTTAATGCTAACAGGCTTATTCAGTTCAGGAAAAATAGCCCTCTATGCTTTTATTAGCGGGGGTTTATTTTGTTCGGTAATGTGGCCTTGTATATTTTCTTTATCATTAGCAGGACTAGGGAAATACACCAACCAAGCCTCATCTCTGCTTATTATGATGATACTTGGAGGAGCCATACTTCCACCTCTGCAAGGAATTGTAGCCGATAATACGAGTATTCATCTATCATATATTATTCCTGTTGTCTGTTTTATTTATTTGGCATTTTATGGTTGGAAAGTACGCTCAATTCTTAAGCAACAAGGCATAAATTACGATGATAGGGTGGAATCACACTAAAAATTTATAACATGTCGCAGTTGGTTTTACATTCCTATTTAAACGGTAAATTTTACAGAGGAAACTCTCCTTTATTAAAAGTAAATGATTTAGGTTTGTACCGTGCATACGCTGTTTTCGATTATCTGCGTTCGTATAATAAAACTCTTTTCCGGGTGGAAAATTATGCCGAGCGATTTCTCTTCTCCGCATCAGAAATGCATATACATAACCCCGTTTTAAAAACAGAATTAGTAGAAATTTTACATCAACTAAACCGGTTAACGAATTTACCCAATATAGGTATAAGATTACTCCTTACCGGAGGATACACAAAAGATGGCATTACACCGGATAAATCTAATTTAATTATAAGTTCAGAAATGTTTCAACCTTTGGTTAATGAACAATACCAAAAAGGGGTGAAAATAATTACCGAAAATTTTATACGTTACCAGCCACACATTAAAACCAATAACTACGCACATGTAATAAAACTGCGAAAAGAAAAGAAAATGAATGATGTGTATGATGTACTTTACTGTTACAGAGGGAAGGTATTAGAAACCTCTCGAAACAACATTTTTATTATTAACGGAAATACACTTGTTACTCCCCAAAAAAATATACTGCATGGAGTTACTCGCAAAGTAGTGTTGGAACTTGCCCAAAATAAATTTACCGTAGAAGAACGAGAAATTAGCAAAAAGGAGCTCTTAGAAGCAGAAGAAGTATTTTTAACCGGTACTACCAAAAAAGTATTACCCGTTACAAATATAAACAACCAGCTATTTTCAAAAGGAAAAATAGGTAATAAAACAAAAGAGTTATTAAAGCTTTTTGACTCGTATATTCAAGAATATAAATAATTACATCTCCATTCCGCCCGATTCAGAACGGGTATTTTTTCTTCTGAAAATAGAAGAATCGAATTTACCGAAACGATAACTAAGATTTAAACGAAAAAATTGCTGGTCGCGAATGCGATAGCTTTCCTGATAAAAGTAGGTGCTTTCCGAAATGCTATTGGTTGCCCTTGTTTTAAACGCATCGGAAACCGAAAAAGTTATTGAAGCCTCTTTATTCTTAAGAAAATCTTTTTTAACAGCCACTTCTACCTCATAAAATTCTTTGGTATACCCTTGTGCACTAGATGCGGTATTACCACCCCAGCCTCCCCTATCCATTCCGCTGCTCGACTGCTGAAGTGCTCTGGGAGAGTTATAACTACCGCTCAACTGTAAACTAAAGTTTTTGGGAAACCTAAAGTTGGTATTAATTTTTGTAAAATAACTTAGCATTTTATTGGTTAAATTCAATTCGATATTTTCTGCACTAATTATTGATTGAAACAAATTGAAATTTAAGGTAGCATCCCACCATTTATAAAATTTAAATTTATTCGTAATATCTACTCCTGTGGCGTAAGCATTATTTGCATTCGCATAGGTATTCATTATTACTACCCTATTTAATACCTCGTTAAATTCTGCTACCTGATAACGGGTTATTAAATGGGTGGTATTTTTAAAATAAACAGAAAATAAAAAACTATTACCTTTTCCGTAGGCATTTAAATACGACAACTCTAACGAGTTTGTAAATTCCGGTTTCAGAGAAGGATTTCCTCTGCTAAGATTTAATGAGTCGGTGTAATCAACAAACGGTAACAGATTAAAAAAGCCCGGGCGGTTTACTCTGCGAGAATAATTCAATTGTAAATTATCCTTATCATTTAATTTGTAATCTACAAAAGCTGTAGGGAAAATACTGATTGGAAAAGATACTTTAAATTTTTGTCCGGTTTCTATAAGAGTACCAAGATAATCAGAACTCTCTACTCTTAAGCCTGCCTGATATCCGAATTTTCCGAGTTGATGAGTAAAGGTGCTATAGGCGGCATAGATTTGATCGGTAAATTTATAATTATTAGTAAAACTCCTTTGTAAATCGAATTGCTGAAGCCCTTCATTCCAAGTATAGTTTTCATTTTTACTGAAAAAATCTCTGAAACTGAAACGCACTCCCGATTCTATTTTTATTTTATCTGAAACGGGGTTTATAAAATCGGATTGTGCCGCAATAAATGTGTTGTTGCTTTCTCCTACCTGCTGCTGGATTGAAGGGTTTCCTACTGCCAGTTTTTCGGCATTATACAGTTGCGTTTTAAAATCGCCCCCATTGTTTACATTATTCAGACTATAATTTACATCGGCTGTAAGTTCTTGGCCTTCTTTCGGAAAAAGTTGTTTAAACAATACCGAAGAAGTATAACTTCTGAAATGCCTTTCTGCATCGGAATTTCTAATGGTTGAAGAAGAATGCGTACTTCCAGAAAATAGGGTATCGGTTAAAGAATTTAATTCATCGATGAAGCTCACATCTCCCCCAAAAAAAGATTGAGTGAGCGTAAGCGTACTTCTATTATTAATAAAATAATCTACTCCTGCGTTTCCACTTAAAAAAGTTCTATCAATAACGGAATTATTATCTTGAAAAATGTTTGTGTTCGGTAGTGAAAAATAGTTTTTACGAAGCGTTTCGTTGTATCCTATGGATTTGGATTGTCTTAAATTCGCTCCTACAAAAAAATTAAATTTTCCCTCACGTATATTTAGATTTCCTCCGGCATTCACTCTTCCTCGCATATCTATTCCTGCTCTAATGCTTCCGTTAAAACCAATTCGTCTGTCTTTTTTTAATACAATATTTATAATCCCCCCCATTCCGCCCGAAGCATCGTATTTCGCTGAAGGGTTAGTGATTACCTCGATACTTTGAATGGCATCGGCAGGGATTTGTTCTAAGGTAAGCGTAGAAAGTTTTCCATCAACAAAAATCTGAGGCGAGGAATTTCGCAGCGTAACATTTCCGTCCATATCTACATCTACCGAAGGTATTGTTTTTAGGGCTTCTTGTGCGGTGGCTCCTTCGCTAAGCAAATTATCGCCTACCGTAAAAATCTTTTTATCTATAGCCATGATGTACTGAGGCTCTTTGCCTTCTACCACTAATTCTTGCAATACAACCGTATCCTGACCAATAACAATATTTCCTAAATCTTTTTCGGGAACGAAGGGTTTCCCCTGCTGAGGTTTAGGAAAGTTTGCTTTAATCGATTTAGTCTGATACCCAATAGCAGAAACAATAACCACATACTGCCCTAATAAAGGAACATTTTCTATAGTAAACTCTCCGTTTACCTGAGAAATAACACCGGTTACCAGTTCTTCTTTTTTTACCTTGGTTAGTGTGTCAAATACCTCTTTATTTAGTCTGATAGTGGCAAATTCCATACCTTTGCCTGTGCTGGCATCTATTACTTTACCATAGAATCGCCCTTTGGTCTGGTTTTGAGCCTGAGCATACAAACCTCGTGTTAATGCAACAAACACAAAGGCAAACAAAACAACTATTTTATCTTTTTTTAGCAAGGAAACAAAATTCGTTTATTTAGCAGAAAACACAATAAATTAACATATTTTAATATCCTTTTGTTTCTTCTTTCACTAATCACCTCGAAAAAAATATATTTCTTCTACCTTTGCATCGATGCGTATAGATGTAATAACCATTCACCCCGAATTGTTAAAAGGACCTTTTGATGTGTCTATTATTCATAGGGCTAAAGAAAAAGGGCTGGCTGAAATTTATGTACATAATCTGCGCGATTATTCAACGGATAAACACAAAAAAGTTGATGATTATGCGTTTGGTGGTGAAGCGGGAATGGTAATGTGCATAGAGCCTATTGACGCCTGCATTTCATATTTAAAAAATCAGCGCCATTACGATGAAATTATTTACATGTGTCCCGATGGAGAATTACTGAATCAACCAACAGCTAATCAGCTTTCTATCCTCCAAAACATTATCATTCTTGCCGGTCACTACAAAGGCATAGATGAAAGAGCCAGAGAACTTTTTATTACAAAAGAAATATCTATTGGCGATTATGTACTTACCGGTGGAGAATTACCTGCTGCTATACTTTGTGATGCCATTATACGCCTCATTCCGGGAGTGTTGAATGATGAAAGTTCGGCACTAACTGATTCCTTTCAAGATGGCTTACTCTCTGCTCCTGTTTATACCCGTCCGGCTCAATATAAAGGACTAGAAGTGCCGAAAATTCTTCTCTCCGGAAATTTTAAAGAAATTGAAAAGTGGAAAATGGGAAAATCGATAGAGCGTACAAAGAACCGGAGGCCCGATTTATTAGACTAAACGAACCTAAGCATTTACCCTATCTTTTTGAATTTTCTTTTTTCGGGTTTGTACGTTTCTTTCTATATACTGAATAATTTCGCCAGCAATATCTACTTCTGTAGCTCCTTCTATTCCTTCTAACCCGGGCGAAGAGTTTACCTCAATAATAAGAGGTCCTCGCTTAGATTGTAACATATCTACCCCGGCAATGCTTAAACCTAACACTCTAGCCGCTTTGATAGCGGCTGCTTTTTCTTTTCTGCTCAGTTGTATTAAATTGGCTTTCCCTCCTCTGTGTAAATTAGATCTAAATTCTCCCTCTTTGGCTTGTCTTTTCATGGCTCCCACCACTCTTCCATCTACCACAAACGCCCTAATATCGGCCCCTTTTGCTTCCTTTACAAATTCCTGAACAATGACTCTAGCCTTTAAGCCATTAAATGCCTCTAACACCGAGTTCGCTGCGTTTTTATTTTCGGCCAGCACCACACCCAACCCTTGGGTGCCTTCCAATAATTTAATAACCACGGGAGCTCCGCCCAAGAAATCTATTATTTCATCAACATCTTTTGAGTAGTTGGTAAAAACTGTTTTGGGCATTCCAAGGCCTGCCCTCGAAAGGATCTGCAAACTGCGAAGCTTGTCTCTTGATCGCATCAGGGCCTGAGATTCTACTGCACTAAATACTTTCATCATTTCAAACTGCCTTACTACAGCCGAACCAAAAAATGTAACCGAAGCCCCGATTCTGGGTATTACGGCATCAATGTCGGTTAAGTATGCTCCCTTATAAAAGATAGCAGGTCTTTTTTGTTCTATTACAATATCGCATTTTAAGTGATCTACTACTATCATTTCGTGCCCACGTAACTTCCCTGCTTCCACTATTCGTTTGGTTGAATACAACTTGGAATTACGTGATAATACAGCAATTTTCATAAATAAAAATTTATAGATTATACTTTTTTTTTCTCTTAATAAATTTTAGTGATTGATTGTATTTTGAAACATCAACCACAAATCGGGCTTTTAAAAATTTACGGCCTACCAATAATGGAAAACGCAAGTTTTCTCGGTTCGATAAGGAAAATTCAGTAAGGTATTTCTTGCCAAATATTTCCAAATTGGTTTTTATCATGAAGCGTTTTTCGGAATGTCCAAACGAATTTTTAATTCGTTTTACCGAAAAAGTATCGAAGATAATTACTTTCTCTTTTTTACTTTTATCGGACGGATGAATAAATGTTACCCGTATAAATTCTTTGCCCTCTCTTTCTATTTTCTCAACCGAATGGCAATGAATAGAGCAAGAATAGGCTCCAGTATCTACTTTAGCTTCTAAACCATTCAAGCCTATATCGGGCAAGTCTACACTTTCGGCTCTACCTATGGTTTGCTTTAATGCTTGTTTTTTTGCCATTTTATTTTAACAAGGCTAAAATAGTGTAATTTATCCTTTTGTTATTTTTTCGATTAAAATAAACTTAATTGTTATCTGTTCCATGGTAGTACATTGTAAAATGCTCTATACCACATTCGGTAAATAATTCGCCTTTTTTAATGAAATTAAATTTTTCGTAAAAGGGTACCGCATGAATTTGAGCATGCATATAAATAGGTTTCCCAATAGATAAAATATCTTGTAAAATACGTTCTAGAATTAGTCCGCCAAGCCCTTGTTTTCTGTACTCTTTCAGAACAGCAAAACGCTCCAGCTTTATTTTATTTTCTATTTCACGCCAACGGGCACAAGCTACCGGGTTTTCATTCAGGTATAACAAATAATGATTTGAAATTTCTTCAAATTCGTCAAATTCATCCGTTTCGGAAACCAACTGCTCTTCTACAAATACTTTTCTCCGAATATGAAACATGGCTTCGGCTTCCGCATCATTGTTTTTTATTCTGATTATATTTATTCCTTTCATAAAGAAGTTTTCATTTTTACGTGGTCTAAAATTACCCTAAAAACTTAACATTTTTTAACAAGGTGTAAATCAAAGAAAACACACTGCCGCTCTAATTTTGGAAACCTAAATATAAGATATGGAAAACATTGGAAATTCTAACATTTCAACTCAACCCAATTCAGCGTTTGATATTCGGTTACTAAACGAAAAAATTGAACGAGAAAGTGCTTTTGTAGATTTGCTCCGCAACGAAATGGACAAGGTGATTATTGGGCAAAAGCACATGTTGGAACGCTTGCTCATTGGCCTACTTTCTAACGGACATATTTTACTAGAAGGGGTTCCCGGATTGGCAAAAACACTGGCCATAAACACACTTGCAAAATGCGTAGATGCCAAATTCAGCCGCATTCAGTTTACCCCAGATTTATTGCCTGCCGATTTAATTGGCACTATGATTTATAATCAAAAACAAGAACAATTTGTGGTGAAACAAGGTCCCATTTTTGCCAATTTTGTTTTAGCCGATGAAATAAACCGTGCTCCCGCTAAAGTTCAAAGTGCACTCCTAGAGGCTATGCAAGAAAGACAAATTACCATTGGAGAAAATACATACAAACTTCCGGAACCCTTTTTGGTACTTGCCACTCAAAATCCTATTGAACAAGAAGGCACATACCCACTTCCCGAAGCTCAGGTTGACCGTTTTATGCTGAAAGTAGTGTTGACTTATCCTAAAAAGGAAGACGAAAAATTTATTATTCGGCAAAATATTTCTAAAGAAGGCATGCCACTTCCCTGCCGTGTAATTAGCCCTAATGATATTTTAAAGGCAAGAGACTTGGTTAAAGAAGTATACATGGACGAGAAAATTGAGAAATACATTGTAGATATTGTTTACGCCACCCGCTTTCCCGAACAATACGGATTAATTGAGTATAAACAACTCATTACCTTTGGAGCTTCACCCCGCGCAAGCATCAATATGGCTCTTGCTTCTAAAGCCTATGCCTTTATTAAACGCAGAGGATATGTTATTCCGGAAGATGTGCGAGCTATTTGCCATGATGTAATGCGACATAGAATAGGTCTTTCTTACGAAGCAGAAGCCGAAAATATTACTTCAGAAGATATCATCAACGGTATCTTAAATAAAATAGAGGTGCCCTAACGATTCAAATACAGGTATTAATTCTGGCAAGAGTGGAAACTAGCGAACTATTAAAAAAGGTAAGGAAAATTGAAATAAAAACCCGAGGGCTGAGTCATCAGATTTTTTCGGGCGAGTACCATTCTGCTTTTAAAGGAAGAGGAATGGCCTTTAGTGAAGTACGCGAATACCAATACGGAGACGAAATAAGAACTATAGACTGGAATGTTACCGCCCGCCTAAACCACCCCTATATTAAAGTATTTGAAGAAGAGAGAGAACTTACCGTTATGCTGATGGTTGATATTAGCGGCTCTGAAAACTTTGGAACAAAAAAACAATTTAAACGAGAATTGATTACCGAAATATGTGCTGTATTGGCTTTTTCTGCCATTCAAAATAACGATAAAGTGGGGGTTATCTTTTTCAGCGATATCATCGAAAAATTCATTCCTCCTAAAAAAGGAAAAAGCCATATTTTAACGATTATTCGTGAACTCTTAAATTTTGAACCTAAAAACAAAAGTACCAATATTGGTTTTGCTCTTCGATACCTAAACAATGTAATAAAGAAAAGAAGCACCACTTTTTTGCTTTCCGATTTTATGGATACCAATTTTCATGAAGCCCTTAAAATAGCCAATAAAAAACACGATCTAGTGGCACTTCGTATTTACGATGCATCGGAAAAAGAAATTCCTTCGATTGGTATTGTACCCATTAAAGATTCAGAAACCGGTGAAATCACCTGGATAAATACTTCTGATAAAAATTGGCAACACCAAATGAAAGTGAATTACCTTAAACACGAAAAACAACTAAAAGATATTTTTACAAAATCAGGAATTGATATGGCACACATAGCCACTCACGAAAATTATGTAAAACCGCTCATCAATCTTTTCAAAAAAAGAGAAACCAGAAAATAATGAAACGCTTTGTTTGTATTCTTTTATTCATTATTTCGCTCGGAAACTACCGGGCTCAAGAAAATAGCATACAATTAACGCTCGACACAAACTCCATTCGGATTGGAGAAAAAGCAAATCTGGAAATTAAAATAACTTTTCCGGTTACCAACAAAATAATCTTTACAGAACCCAAAGATTCTATTGCTTCCAACGTTGAAATTTTAAATAAACTAAAAACCGACACCTCTTTTTCCGATGATTTATCCCTTA
Organism: Flavobacteriales bacterium; assembly: GCA_905339165.1. Lineage (GTDB taxonomy): Bacteria > Bacteroidota > Bacteroidia > Flavobacteriales_E > Vicingaceae > BCD5. The sequence continues at coordinate 9,730 of CAJPFH010000005.1, read as the reverse complement.
AAACTCTCTATTATCACTACTCTATTACATCTTTCGATAGCGGATACCATGTTATTCCTCCTTTTACTTTTGTTTCTAATACAGATACCATAGAAAGCAACCCGCTTCTACTCACTGTAAACACCGTTGAAGTAGACACCAGTGCAGATATCAAAGACATCAAAGAAGTTTACCGCTATCCATTTAACTTGTGGGATTGGCTAGAAAACAATAAATATTATCTTTTAGGAATAACAGCCATTTTGGCCATTGTGTTTTTTATAATCAACTACTGGAAAAAAATAAAACCCCAGCCTAAAATTACGGTAGAGCCCGAGATTACCATTCCTGCACATATTACCGCACTCGAAAAATTAAATAAAATAAAAGAACAAAAACTGTGGCAAGAAGGGCATGTTAAAACGTATTACTCCGAAATTACCGATGTGATAAGAATATACATTGAACAGGTTTTTAAAATGGAAGCTATGGAGCAAACTACCGATGAAACACTATCCTTGCTTCGTCTGAAAATAGCCAACGAACAAACGAAAAATAAATTAAAACAAATATTGATACTTGCCGATATGGTAAAGTTTGCAAAAGAAAAACCCACACCTGCCGAAAACGAAAACAGCATGCAACTGGCTATCGATTTTATTAATGAAACCACTTTTTTAGAAAACATCACTAACACTACCGGAAAATAATGCTTACCAACCTAAAAAATATTGAATGGGCAAATCCGGAATACCTATGGCTTCTATTGCTGTTACCACTGCTCGCTATATACTCGGTTTGGCGAAGAAAAAAAATGCAGGGCGAAATCTCTTTCTCTAACATTGCCCTACTTAAAAGCAATAAAAAACAAATGTTGCCCATAATATATCATACTCTGCCCGTATTAAAAGGAGTGGCTCTAGCCTTTTTAATTCTTGCTTTTGCCCGCCCCCAATCATCATTAAGTTGGCAAAACATTACCACAGAAGGAATTGATATAATCATTTCATTAGATATTTCGGGTAGTATGTTAGCCAAAGACTTTAAACCCAATCGGCTCGAAGCAGCCAAAGAACTAGCAACAGAATTTATATCTTCCAGACCCAACGATCGCGTTGGACTGGTTGTTTTTAGCGGAGAAAGTTTTACCCAATGTCCACTTACTACCGACCACGATGTACTTAAAAATCTTTTTAAAGATGTGCAAAACGGTATGATAGAAGATGGAACAGCCATAGGAATGGGTTTAGCCACAGCCGTAAACCGGTTAAAAGATAGTGAAGCGAAAAGCAAAGTAATTATTTTACTTACCGATGGCGTAAACACAGGGGGAGCCATCCCCCCCATTACCGCAGCCGAAATTGCCAAAGAATTTGGTATAAGAACCTACACCATTGGCGTGGGAAAAATGGGTATGGCTCCCATGCCCTACCGTACTCCTTTTGGAGGTGTTGCTTACCAAAATGTAGAAGTGCGAATAGACGAGCCAACTATGAAAACCATTGCCGATTTAACCGGAGGAAAATATTTTAGAGCCACACATAACGAAAAGCTGCGAGAAATTTATAAAGAAATAGACCAGCTAGAAAAATCGAAAATTGCCGTTACCGAATACCGTAAAAAATCAGAATTATTTTTTCTGCCGGCACTTATTGGTTTTATAATACTGCTAAGCGAATTTATGTTAAAACATTTTTTCTTTAAAAGCACGGTAGCATGATTCGATACGAAAATACTGAGTATTGGTGGGCATTTCTTCTTATTCCTGTATTGCTTTTAATCTTTTGGCAGTATTTTAATTGGAGAAAAAAGGCCCTATTGAAATGGGGCGATTCTGCTGTAATATTCAAACTTACCGAAACCATCTCTCCCGGTAAAATCGTTTGGAAATTTACTCTTCGAATACTTAGTTTTATTTTCTTGATTCTTACTCTCATCAACCCACAAATAGGAACTAAATTAGAAGAGGTAAAACGCAAAGGAAGCGAACTGATGGTATGCCTCGATGTATCCAACAGTATGCTGGCTCAAGACCTACAACCCAACCGACTCGAAATGGCTAAAAGAGCTTTATCGCAGATGGTAGATAAACTACAAGGGGATAAAATCGGCATTATTGTATTTGCAGGTAAGGCTTATACTCAACTACCTATTACATCGGACTATGCCGCAGCAAAAATGTTTTTAAATACCATAAACACCCATTTAGTTCCTACACAGGGCACGGCAATAGGCTCTGCGATAGAACTGGCTTTAGAATCTTTTCACTACGATAACCCTTCCGGCAAAGCCATTGTAATTATTTCTGACGGAGAAAACCACGAAGACAATGCTGTAGAAGCATCGCAAGAAGCCTATAACAAAAATGTTGTTGTACACACTATTGGTTTTGGATCTCCCGGAGGGACACCTATTCCTCTCTATAAGTTGGGAAAACAAGCCGGCTTTAGAACAGATAAAGAAGGAAACACCATTATTACCAAACTAAACGAAAAAATGCTACAGGAAATTGCGGCAGCAGGAAATGGTGCCTATATTAGAGCAACCAACTCTAATGCAGGTCTTTCTTTTATCCTAAGTGAAATTCAAAACCTAGAAAAAGCCGAATTAAGCAGTACTATGTACACCGATTACGAAGACCGTTTTCAAATCTTTTTAGCATGTGCCATCTTTTTTATAGTGCTGGAATGGCTTATTACTACTCGCAAATACCTAAAATGGAATACCCATAAATTATTTGAAAAAAAATGATACGAAATCTCATATACATATTGTTTTTTATTCCCCTTTTCCTTACAGCTCAGAAAGAAAAATACAATATACGAGAGGGAAACAAAGCGTATGACAAAGGAAGTTTTTCCGAAGCCGAAACTCAATACAGAGAAGCTCTCAATAAAAACAACACCTCGCCACAAGCGGCCTTTAATTTAGGAAATGCCCTTTATAAACAAGGGAAATACGATGAAGCCAATACCTTCTACCAGCAACACAAAGAAGCGAAACTAAACGATACAGAAAAAGCAAAAAGTTATCATAATTTAGGCAATACATTCTTTAAAAAGAAACAATTCAAAGAAAGTATTGATGCTTACAAACAAAGTTTACGCTTAAACCCTGATGATGAAGATACCCGATACAACCTAGCTTTATCTCAAAAAATGCTTCAACAGCAACAAAATAATAATCAGGAAAACAAAGAAAACAAAGAAAATAAAGAACAAAACAAAAACGACAAAAAGGAAGATAACAAAAAAGAAAATAATGACAACAACCAAAATGAGAATAAGGAACAAAACAAAAATAAAAAAGAACAACAGCCCCAATCCAATAAAATGAATAAACAAGATGCACAGCGTTTATTAGAGGCTGCCAACAACGAAGAAAAAAACGTACAGGAAAAAGTAAATCGAGAAAAAGTAAAAGTTTCTACAGGAAAAATAGAAAAAGACTGGTAAAAATATGGTAAGAAAAATAATATATACCTTTCTGTTTTTGCCTTTATTCTTTCAGGCTAAGGCCCAGAACCATTCTTTCACGGCAAAAACAAGTCACACTCAGGTAGCCACCTCACAGCAGTTTAAAGTAGAATATACCCTAAATGCAAACGGCTCCCAATTCACTCCTCCCGATTTTAAAGATTTTAGAGTTTTATCAGGACCCAATCAATCGAGCAGTATGAGTTGGATTAACGGAAGCATGTCGGCTTCAATCTCATATTCGTATTATCTGCTTGCTGTAAAAGAAGGCGAGTTTACTATTCCCCCTGCTAAAATAAAAGTAAGCAACGAAGTACTGGAAAGCAATTCTCTTAAAATTACCGTTATAAAAGGGCAGCCGGTTCCTCAGCAATACCAGCAAAATCAACAACAAGAAACCACAAAAAAAACAGAGGGAGAAAATATCTCCGATTACATTTTTTTACAAATAAGCACCGATAAAAATTCGGCCCATGTTGGTGAACCCATTGTGGCTTCGTATAAAATTTATACCCGTGTAAATATTGTAGATAACGACCTAAAAAAAATGCCCGATTTAAACGGTTTTTGGAGCTACGAACTGAAAGATATTAATGACCAAACCGCATGGCAAACCGAAGTGGTAAACGGGCAACGCTACAACGTGGCCGAACTGAAGCGTTCCCTATTATTCCCTCAGCGTAGCGGCAATATTGAACTCGATGTAATGGAAATGGATATTACGATTCAACAGCGATCTAATAAACGATCTAATTCCTTATTCGACCAGTTTTTTGGCTCGTATGAAAACATAAAATACAACATTAAGAGCAATAAAAAAACAATTAAAATATTGCCTTTGCCCGAAGCCAATAAACCTCCGTTATTTAACGGTGCTGTGGGTATTTTTTTACTCGATGTAAATATTAGTAAAACCAAGGTTAAACAAGACGAAGCTATCGATGTTAAAATAAAAATAAACGGAAGCGGAAACATTAAATTATTGGAAAATATAAAACCCGATTTTCCCGAAGAGTTTGAAGTGTATGATCCTGAAATGAAAGATAATGTTTCGGCTAAAAACAATACCTTAACAGGAAGCAGAGAATATCATTACATTGTAATTCCACGAGAGGCAGGAAACTATACCATTCCACCTGTTTCGTTTTCGTATTTCGATTTAAACACAAAAAAATACAACACCCATGTTTCCGATGCTTTTCAGATAGAGGTTGAAAAATCAGACGAAAAAAACAATGTGGTTTCTTTCAATGCTGCAAATAAAAAAGATATTACTATTTTAGACAATGACATTCGGTTTATCGAACAAAATATTTTACTTGAAAACAAAAATCCATTTCTTTCTAGCCCTCTCTATTTTGCCTTAGTCATTTCTCCATTTATACTGCTTTTACTTGTCTTTTTAGCCTACCGGAAAAATGCCGAACGAAACAAAAATACGTGGGATGTAAAAAGCAGAAATGCAGCAAAACTTGCCAAAAAATATCTTTCTACTGCAACCCTGCATCTCCAAAAAAACGAAACCCAATTGTTTTACGAAGCACTCTCTAAAGGTATTTTTAATTATTTTTCCGATAAACTTAAAATCCCGTTTTCTCATTTAACCTTAGATTTAATTTCAGAAAAACTAAGCGAAAAAAATATGGGTTCAACACTTTTAACCGCCACCTCTGAATTAATAAACGATTGCGAAATGGCTCGCTTTGCCCCTCTTTCATCGGTAAATAATTCAGCTTTGCTCGAAAAAGCAAAAAAAACCATTTACGAACTCGAAGAAAAATTAAATAAAGTATGAAAATAAAATTCTTCTTTCTTCTGCTTTCAGCCCTTTTCTACTTTAACAATTTGTGTTTAGCAGAGCAAGTGAACACGCTGCAACAGGCCACCACACTATACTCCGAAGGCAAATATGAAGAAGCGAAAGATTTATATGAAAAACTACTTCTGCAATATCCGGAAAATGCAGCCCTTCATTACAATATTGGAAACTGTTATTTTAAAATACAACAACTCTCTTACGCTATTTACCATTATGAAAAAGCAGTAAAAATAAAACCCAACTACGAAGATGCCCTACATAATCTGCAATTGGCCAATATGCAAACCATAGATAAAATACAGGAAATACCCGATTTTTTTATAAAGAAATGGATTAAAGATTTTCTGATGTTATACCACCATAACACATGGGCTATTACAGGAATTTTTCTTTTGTTTGGAAGCATTGTTTTTTTTCTGCTCTTTCTTTTTTCTAACATCATTGTTATACGCAAAGTGGGTTTTTACTCCTGTTTGCTATGTATCGTTGCAGGTCTATTATTACAGGGAGTATCGTACGCCAGATATAATACTTTATCCAACCAGCAATACGCCATCATTAAAAACACAAAAAGTAATATTTTAAGTGCTCCTGCCGATAATTCCAAAAAATTATTTGTACTACACGAAGGTTCTAAAATTTTAAAAATAAAAGAAGAAAACGGGTGGCTGTTTATTTCCCTACCAAACGGGAATAAAGGCTGGATAAAAAAAGAATGGGTACTTGAAATTTAAATTCCGTAATACGGAAATTCGGATTATACCTGCTTTGCTTTTTGTATTTTTGGCCTATGAGGTATTTACTTCCTTTTTTAAAACTTATACGCCTGCCCAATTTGCTTATTATTGCGGCCACCATGTATGTTATACGATTTGGCATTGTTTTCCCTCTTCTTAAAATCAACCATTTTTCCCTACAGGTTAGTCACTGGCTGTTTTTCCTTTTAGCTCTTTCTACGGTAATGATTGCAGCATCGGGTTACATTATAAACGATTATTTCGATATTAAAATAGACCGCATCAATAATCCCCAAAAAAATGTAGTAGGGGTCTTTATTAAAAGAAGAGTAGCTATGGGGGCACACATTGTAATAAATTGTGTGGCTTTGCTTTTAGCCGCATATGTATCATACCGCATCCTTTTTTTTAAATTGGTATTTATTCAGTTTATAACAGCCGGGGTGCTTTGGTATTATTCTGTTTCATTTAAAAAACAAGCCTTTGCCGGCAATCTTATTGTTGCTCTGCTGGCGGCCTTGGTTCCCTTTATGGGCGGTTTTTACGATGTATTACTCTTACATACCCGTGCTCATACTCTGTTAATGCCCTTTAGTTCCGGACTTAGTGAAGATGAATTGACCATGCTTTTTTATCAGTATAAAACCAGTATAAGCAATATTTTCAACTGGATTTGTGGTTATTCTCTTTTTGCCTTTCTTTTAAATTTTACCCGCGAAATTTGTAAAGACTGCGAAGATTTAGAAGGCGATAAAGAGTATCATTGTCGCACTATACCCATTTTATTCGGGTACAAGTTTTCGAACCATTTAATGGTTGCTCTTTTACTGCTCAGCGTTTTTATTTTAAGCTACGTTGGAAAACAACAATACCTTGCCGGTAATAAATATTTTATTTTATATGCAGCCCTTTTTGTACAACTTCCATTGTTATGGATAAGCTATAAAACCATAAAAGCAGGAACAAAAAAGGAATATTCTGCTATTTCTAAATACCTGAAATATGTTATGATTGCAGGCATTTTATATATACCCGTTTTTTATTTTACTATCTTGTATGCTTAATCCTTTAGCCGAAAAACTGAAAAACAACACCCTTATTCTAGCCTCTCAGTCGCCCAGAAGACGTATGCTTTTAAAAGAAATGGGCTTAACTTTTATTACAAAAGTAAAAGATACTAACGAAAGCTTTCCGCAAGAATTGAATGGAAGAGAAATAGCCGAATTTCTAAGCAAAAAAAAATCTGATACTTTTTTTAACGAATTGCAAAAAAATGAAATTATTATAACTGCCGACACCATTGTTTGGCTCCACAACAAAGTTCTTAATAAACCCAAAAACACAGCCGAAGCTATAGAAATGCTTCAACTCCTATCAGGTAGTATGCACACCGTTTATACCGGAGTAACCTTATGTTCTGTTGAAAAAAATTACACCTTTTCATCGTGTACCAATGTTTGGTTTAAAAATTTATCTGCCAACGAAATTTTATATTACACAAACCAATTTAACCCAACCGATAAAGCCGGGGCTTACGGTATACAAGAATGGATTGGTTTTATTGGAGTTGAAAAAATTGAAGGTTGCTTTTTTAATGTAATGGGATTACCCACTTCCGAGTTGTATAGTGCCTTATGGAAGTTTTAAAAACACCTTCAAAAAACCTTTTTTTCAAAATATTTTATACACTGTGGTTTACAATTTGAATAACGTATTAGCTGTTTTTCAAATGAAAGATTAAGGTGATAACATACTCTCTGCTCTTTCTTTATGCGTTTATGAAGAAGAAAACAACTATTTAAATGGATTGTCCGTTCGAGTAGGTTTAATGAAGTGTTAACGGAATAAAACCGTATCGAGGACTGATAAAGGTATTGAGACAAAAACTGTCTTTCTCGATACACTCGTTCCTCGCTACTTGAAGTGACAGTTTTTGTTTCTATTTTTTGTCCGTTCGAGTAGCGGAGTGTATCGAGAACAATGAAACTCGAAGTGACAGTTTTTTTTTCCCTCATTACGAGGTATGCGGGACCAAAGTAATTTACTCCTTTTTACTCCGTAGCAAAAGATGGCTTCGCTCGCCATAACGAACAAGCAAAAAAAATTGCTCCTCTAAAAAATCTTATTAACTTGCAGGCCATGAACATTGCCCTACAAAGCTACAAAGCTACAAAGCTAGTTCTTTGTTCTCCCCTCTTGAAACACTGTATTGAGCTTGCCGAAAATAGGGGCAAGGGGTGTGTTAAAAAAAGAAAGGAGGTGCTTATGAATAAATAAGCCAAGCCTCCACACCACCTTTTTCCTGCTTTCTTGAAAAGGGAAACAAAGCAGAGTTTTACTACCTTTACAAAAAACAATGTGTAACCAACCTTAATCAAAGTGTACAAAACCTTATTGTTTTTTTATGGCTGTTGTGTTGCTTTTACCACTACCGCCCAAAACCTACTCCTCAATGGAGATTTTGAAGAGTATTGGGAGTGCCCAAGTAATATAGAATATATAGAAAAATGTAAAAATATTTTTAATCCTATAGTAAAAAATATTTCTACAAGCGACTATTTCAATAAATGTGCATTACCAAATACTTCAACATATAAAGGTAATGGATGCGTTGGTATTATATTGGCAATTTATCCATGGATGAATTATGAACCAAATGGCTATGCTGAATATGTCCAAATGAAAATATCTAAGATTCTAATAACTGGTGAAAGATATTATTTTTCATTCTATGTTAAAGCGTCTAACTTCAGTACCTCTCTAACTCATACTACCGATTGCATTAACGTGAAATTTGTCAATGATTCTATTGTATATGAAAAATATCTTTGGCAGATTATGAAGCCTGATTGGAAAAATCCTCAAGGCAATTATTTTTCGGATGAATGGAAAGAATTTAAAGGAGACTACATTGCCAAAGGAGGTGAAGAATGGGTGATTATAGGGTTTATTGATGATTCGTCTAATTATAAATTACATACTCTCGACTCTAACTCTTCATTTATTAATTTTGGATACATCTATATTGATAGTTTCAACATTGAACCTTTTATTAGTTTGCCAAATGTATTTACACCAAACAATGATGGAATAAATGATTTATGGCAACCTATTAGAATTATAGAAGGAAATCAGGAAGTATTAGAAATTAAAGTATATAACCGCTGGGGTAAAATTGTTTTAGAAGCAGGAAATGAATTTAAAGGCTGGGACGGTAATTGTGATGGGGTTCCTTGCAGTGAAGGAGTTTACTTTGCTACGGTTATTATTGAAAATAAAAACAACAACAGCGTAAAAAAACTTTCTGGGAACATTACACTTTTAAGGTAAATACCTTAAATTATGAGAACTTTAAAATTTATATTCACCCTATTTGGTCTGATAGCATATTCATCTGCCTTTTCTCAGTGGCTACCAGGTTCACCAGGTAGCATTTACCTAGACCCCAATGATTACGATAAAGCCAGCATAGGCACCTCCAACCCCCAAGCTCCTTTGCACATTATAGGTAATGGCTTAGCCAATGCCCAAGGCTGGAACAAAGCCATTATTTTAGATAAAAATGCAGCCTTGTATTGGAAGGGCAGCCAAAACAGTTTTTTTATGGCACACCCTTCCGGTACCCCTGCCGGTGATTTTTACCAAGGGTTTTCCGCAGGTATTAACCCGAGTGCTGTTGTTACCTACACCAGCAAGGTGTTTGCCTCTATTGCTCCTCC
>CAJPFH010000004.1 GCA_905339165.1 Flavobacteriales bacterium | reverse complement strand
GAAGAAAAAAATAATGGTAACTTTGCAACCGATGAAAAGGTTAATCAGCATAATAATTTTACTGTTTTTGGTAGGCAATAGCTTCGCCAAAAATGTTGATTTTTTTGGTGTAAGGGAAGTAGTTGCCGCTAAGACGAGTACTACCGCTTTTAAATCTTTTACAAAGAGTAATTATAGGCACAATCTTCAAGTATTGACAGGGAGAAGTGGTGCGGGAATGGATGCACACCATATTTTCCCTCAAGCTTCGCGTTTCCAACAACATTGGAACAGGGTTGGGCTAAATATCCACGACCCTAAAAATCTTACGTGGTGGCAAAGTGGTGCGCATAGAAGTGCTGCTGGGGCTTATAACAAGGCTTGGGATGGATTTTTTAGACAATATCCAAATGCAAACCTTCAGCAAATTCAAAATTTTGGAAATTCACTAATGAAAAGTCACGGATTTTAATATGGACACATTTTATTATATAGGAATAAAAAGGGAAGAAGAAGAAGCTCTTATAGAGAGTTTCATTGAATATGATCAAGTAAGATTAAATAAAGCGGAGTTTACACCAACAGAACCCTTTGAAATGGAAATTACTGAAGGAAGTAGGCTATATGATATTGTTGGTTTTCAGGATACCTCTAATTTTGCTATTTCAGAAAGACTTTACAATTTGTTGCAAGAGCATCGTATTACAGGCTGGAAGGGATATGAAATAAGTATTAAAGGGGTTGAAGAAAAATATTATGGTTTTCAGGTTGTAGGTAGATGCGGAAAATTGGAACAGCCTAAAGAAGCCGGATTTTATATGGGATATAAGTTTGATTATAACAGTTGGGATAAGTCAGACCTTTTCAGTCCTGATGAAACAGTGTTGCTTTTTTGCACTCAAAAAGTCCGAGACCTCTTAAAGAAAAACAAGATCACGAATGTTGAGCTAACGGATATTAGCAAAGTTCAAGCATATTCAATAGGCACAGAATAATAAAAGACAAAGCCCGATTAAATCGGGCTTTTGTTATTTTATATCAGTAAGGACGTTTGAGAGAGCGTCCTTTAATTTTTTCTTCCCTACAAAAGCGTCCACGATAGAAAAGACGGTTTTCTTTTCTTCATCGCTCAGGGCTTCAATGGCTCTTACCTTTTCCATCAGTGAGCCCCGCAACCTACACGAGTAAATTACAATTTTTTATTTCGAATATTCGAATTGAGCACTAAATCAACATGTTAGTTCGGAATCGCTGTTTGTAGCTTGCAGCTACAAACCTCAACAAATCAATTCCACCTCAATCAACCCCTTTTCGCCCGCATAATTTTTAGCACTACTATACAAGTATTCTTCAGGTTTTTCAACCCACCCTGTTTTTACCGGATTATTATGAATATATTCAAGCTTTTGATCTATAAAATGGTTCGTATGCAGTTCAATAGGATGATTACTTTGTTGCCAAAACTGGTACGATTTATTTCGGATATTTTTCAGCCCCTTTCGCTCAAAAAGAAGAAGCATCCATTCCCTTCTGCTCTCAGCATCCTCTTGTATGGAGTTAACAATTTGTTTACTGGTATGCGATTTAAAATCACGAATAGTATCACTAAGTTTACCTGTTTTACTGGAAAGAATACAATGCATATGGTTGCTCATAATTACGTAAGCATGAATTACCAGACCTTTTTCCTTTTGGCAATATTCCAGACTATCCAAAAGTAAATCCTTGTAACATTTTCTCGTAAACACATCAATCCAATCAACAACAGTAAAAGTGAGGTAATATATACCGTGCTGATCTCTAATTTTATAACCACCTGCTAACATAACATCAATAATTTTTACAATTTGATATTCATAGCTTGCAGTTAGAATAAATATTTATTTGCAGCTACAAACCAGTACGAACTGCAAATTATTTTAACCACAGCTACAAGTTTATTTTTCCCACCCGCAAAGTCCTCTCCCATCCTTTATAGCATCCTTCAGTTTTACCTTTATAATTTCAGCCTTGCACTTGCTTAATCCTCTGCAATCCTTTGAAAGATGATATTTAGTAGCTGATACGCTATTACAAACATAAACAACATCAGTAGAAGTAAAACCTGATATTAAAACAATTGCCGTAAGTAGAATAGTTTTCATAAATAAAATTGTCTTTGGCACATAAAGATAAGAAAAATTGAACTGTCGCCAAAACCCAAAGTCAAAGTTGTTTGTAGCTTACAGCTACAAATCGTAACTTTTTTACAACTTTCCGCTACAAACAAAGTAAAAATAAATGAACTAACACGCTCTGCAATTCGTTTTTCTATTCGCCTTAAGCCGAAGTAATCTACTTTGGGTAATTTCATCTCTAAAAAGATGTTTGTTGGGTAGTTTGCCATGCAGCACTTCAAGAGGAGTTAAACCCTGTAAAACATTTAAAGGGCGGTTACAATGCTCGTTTATTATACCATCAATTTCATTCACAAAATCGGAAGCTGTTTCAAATTTTTTAGGATAAATATGATAGTATTTCAGCTGACGAAAAATGCTTTCCACCATAGAGTTCGATTCAGAAATATGAAGTTGGGCAATGCATTTATTAAGATGAATAATATCTAAAAATTCATTTAATAAGAGAGTTCTGTTTTCAACACCGTTATCCACAATAAGCTCGGTATTTTTCAGAAGTTTATACCATTGTTTTACCTCTCTGATATTTTCCAGTACCAGTGCAACATCAAATTTAGTAGCAACCTTATAATTAAGAATACAACGAGAGAAATTATCACAGATAACATACAAATACACCTTTGTATTATTAATGGTTTTAAAGATACTCACGTCCATGTGGAGCATTTCTAATGGTGCAGAAGCTCGCAGTCCAATTTTATGATTTTTTCTTCGGTGGGTTTGTAAAACCCTTTTGATACCAAGCAGTTTTAAATAATTGTAACAAGTAGAAATAGAGAAGAAAGCCGCTTTGTCTTTCAGTATTTGATGATAAACAGAAGATGTCGGCCAAAACAAAAATTCTTTAGCCGTAAAATAGCGTTTAATAGTAGCTATTTCCGTTTCTAAAAGTTGATGGTTATACGTTTTTCTGCACAAATTCAATGAAGAGTGGCTGCAACCAACAATTGATTTTTTCCAATAACTATACTGGTTGGTAGAGATACTAAAAACTTTACACGTTCGTTTCAATCCGATACTTTTTTTAACAAAAGCAATACAATCACAGATGTCCGATATATTCAGTCGAAAAAGTTTTTTTTTGTTCTCAGCAGAGTTTAAAATAGATGAGTAGGTTGATACCACTTTCCAAAATATTCTCACACTTTTAAAAAACAAGGTTCGGGTACTTAAATCCTCAATTATTTTTACAAAATCTTCATGGCAGGCAAACGTATCCATACCAACAATTCTTTTAACACAATCCGGCTTACTCTTCCATGTAGATATTGTGGATGCAGGAATTATTTTTTTGTAATACGTAGGCAGTAAATTATTTATAGCAAGTAATTTTAAATTGGGGTGATATGATTTATAGCAGAGCATATAAATTGATTTCAAATAAATGTTACAAACAGCAATTTTATTGACATTTTACAGGCATATCTGTATACGGGCAGTACAAGTGATTTTTTATTGCACTATGAAAAAGTAGGTGCAAACAGTTAACTTGCAGCACACAGTCTGCTGTATGTAGTAGCCACAGTTATGAATCAGATATTTTTCAGTACTACGATTTTTTACTTGTGTATTGTTTAACTTGACCAAATTTCAATTCTTTTATCAATTTCTGATCTTAATTCGGCATTATTTTGATAGATAAAATTTGTTGCAAATAGTTGATTAATTTTTGTAATAGCTGAATTATAATCAATTAGACCAGCCTCTATTAACTTATCAAAAACCCATAACATACCATGATATTCAATGCATTTATTTTTTGCACATTGCCTAATAGCTTTATCACTGCTTAACACCATTGCTTCAATTTTTTTCGCAAGAAATAAAACAGTTTTGTCTGTAGAAGACAGAGATCTTGGATAAGATGCTGAAATTATTTCCAGACGATGATGGTTCTCTATATTATGAATAATTAGTTTACCAACAGACTGAAATGCACGAAGCATTTCTTGCTGCTCATCGTATAATTCATCAAACACATCAACAGAAATATGTATTTCCAACTCTAAACCAAAAAATTTAGAAGTGAGCTGCAAATCATAAATGTCGATGAAAATACAAGCGTCTGTTATTGCGATTTTCATCCAATCATTAAACTTTTTGCTTTGAATTCTGAGACTTTTAAATTCATTAAGCCTGCTGCTTTACTAATTGAGATAAGGTCTTCGGCAAGTGCTCTATACAATAGTTGTTCGAAACGATTTGATTTTTCTTCACCTTTATATTCTCCTGGTTCTTCGACTTTCCACCCCATTTGATTAATAAAGAAAAAAAATTGTCTTCGGTAGTTGTCCTTTATAATGCATAGATCACTTAAACGCATTATTAATGCTTGAACTGAGATGCCATATTGTTCTTTTAAATGCATTAATTCTTGAATGAATAAACGGTGTCTGGTTTTACCTAATTCTTTTAATGCAGCTTCCTTGGGAAATAACATTGCACCTGCAAATTGATGACAAATTTTTTCTTTTGCATTTTCGGGTAATTCATCCGGAATGGAAAGTAACATGTGCCCCAATTCATGCATTACAGTAAAACGTATTCTATCGGGACTTTTAATTTTACTTGAATTATACACGATAACAGGAACAGTACCGTTAACATTGGTTTGTAAACCATCAAAGCCATCTTCCATTGGTGCATCAATTACTTTTATGTTATTATCTTCAAGTAATTCTAATAAATTATAGATTGGATCAGTTCCCAAATTCCATTTCTCCCTCACTTTTTGTGCCGCCTCATCTACCTGTAAAAAATTAGTTACCGGAGGGAAATTCGATATTGGATTTTCAAAAGGTTTTTGAATACCTATTATTTCTTCAAGCTCCAGATATCGTGATAAAACATCTCTAGTAAATTCCTTCACTCTATTCTCTTCCTTTACCGGCAACGATTTATGCTTTCGAAAATTAATCTCACCCAATTCAACATTTTGTTCTCTAAAAAAGAATTCCGGTCTAACTTTAAGCACATTGGCCAAAAGACCAATCATTTCGCTATCAGGCAATACTTCACCTTTCTCATACTTGTGCAAGGCCTGTTTGCTCATCTTTTTATTGATAGCCTTTAATTTATCCGCCAAATCCTGTAAAGATAAACCATTTAGGACACGTGCAGATTTTAACCTATTAGAAAATATTTGACTCTGATTATTCATAGCTTCTTGTTGTACGGGTATTAACGATAGTCGGTTAACAAAATTGTTGTTATTTAGAATTAAAATTTATAATTTCGTTGGCAAATATGCACATATAATTGTTTATAGTAATGATTTAGTGACAAAAATGTTTGGAATCATGCTTTCTGTCAAAATGACATATAACGATTGACGATGTTATATTGTTTTGTATATTTGTAAACCAAAATTGTATTTTATGAGAAAAAATAACAAAAAAAAATCTTTGCCTGTATGGTTGATACTGGTGGCAATCCTAATAGTGATTGTACTGCATTTTTTTACCGAGAATGAGAAGGTAAAACGACATAGTAACAATCTAAAAAAGAGAATACGGGAAAAAGAAGATGTGATTGTTTTTTTGAAATATGAAAGAATACAATTACTGCAGATTAAAAACGAACTGACGATAAGTGCATATAAGTGGTTTAAAGTTGCGAAAGTAGTTTCTTTAATTGTTTTGATTGGCTTTGCATTGATATGTTGCACCACATATAATATGGATTTTTGGGAGGCGATCTCGTGGATTATTGGAATTGTTGGCGTTGTTTACTATTCCATTACCATTGTTGTACAAAATAAACTTGGTGATTTTAATCAAACTTTAAAATTAGCCGAATCTTATTTTATGGATTACTCATATAAGAAAGGTAGATTTAAACTCTGTATGATAGAAATAATTGAAGATAAAATAACCGCAGAGGAGTGCGAATTAAATGAATTGAAAAATCAGTTACAGAAGTTTTAAGCAGATCAAATGTTAAAATATGTTAAAATGGCAGTAAAATGTAAATAATTTGAAATGGCATACCAATTGCCACGAAAACACGATAAATAAAAAAGGGCTGTACACGACCGCTAAATCTTGACAACCCTTAATTATTGAGCACAAACCCTGTTTAGTGTTAATCGGAAACAGGGTTACTTTTTTAAGTTCGCAAACATAGGGATTTTTTTTAAACTGAAAAATTTCTTTTCGCCAGCCCTAAAAACCATAAAGATTAACCGGCTATAAGCTTCGAGTAGACCGAAAAATTATTAGGAGCGAAATAAAAAACGTAGTAATCATGGCTAAACAAGTACATGTAACAAAGAGAGGCAACGGTTGGGCCGTACAATCAACCGGAAGTGAAAAGGCGGCAAAAATAACAAGCACGCAGAAGGAAGCTATTGAAGTAGGTAAAGAAATAGCACAGAACCAGCAAGCTGAACTGGTCATCCATGGAACTGATGGTAAGATAAGGGAGAAAAATTCTTACGGTAACGATCCAAGATCAATTAAAGGATAGGAGAAAGTGTTATGCAGTTCGATGGTGCAGTTATAAAAGAGCAAGGTATAACCTTTGCTATTGTGGTAGTCAAGCCAAGTGTGTTAGACTTTTCATCTCAACGTGAGGAAACCCGTAACGGGTTTTCTCATGTATTTCCAAACATGCCAATTATTTTGATGGCTCAAAATAGCAGAGGCATTCCAACCTACAGCGGAAGAACAGATATTGTTAAGTTTTTAGCAAATGTTCATCCAAGCAGAATTCCATTCAAAAAATATAGTATTAATTAATAAATGCAAAATGGCAACTAATAAAAAACAACATTTAGACTGTGTGCTTAAATCACATAATATCGAGAATAACGAAACGCTAATAACGAATTATCGTGCAAAGCGTGATGAAGTTAAGAACGATCTGCTTGAGAAGTATAAAGGAAAAATTTACTCTCCTTTTAACTCAGGATCCTACAAGAAAAAAACAGCAGTCAATATCAAGTTCGATATTGATTTGGTAATTCCATTTAAAAAGAATGGAGCGGACACACTTGAAACAATCTTCACTGAGATTTTTAATTATTTTGATCAGGATTATCGTAAAAAGGATTCTACATTAATTGGAGTAAATAAGCAAAAGGTTTCAATTGGGCTTGAGTTTATGGTAGATGGACAGATACTTTATCTTGACATAGTGCCCGGGCGTGAGGTAAACGATTACGAAAAGGACGGAGACCTCAATCTTTATGTGAACGATACAATGGGATTAATTCAGAAAGCCTCCTGCATCAAAAGTAACATACAAAAACAGATTGAAAAAATTAGAGACAATTCTGAAGCAAGAGATGGAATTAAATTATTAAAGGTGTGGAAACGCAGAAATAATATTAATGTGAAGTCTTTTTTCTTAGAATTAATTTCAATCAAGGCTATAGAGGACCACAAAGGAACTGTGCCGAATGATAATTGGAATAAATTAAAGTACATCCTTGAGTTCATAAGAGATAATGTGGAAACGGTTAGCCTTGTTGATCCAGGGAATTCTAATAACGTAGTCAGTGATGCACTTGAGGATTTTGAAAAGAAAAACATCTCTGAAAATATCAAGTGGATGCTGCAGGATATTGAAAATAATGATTCGAGTATTGAAAGGCATTTTCCGAAAAATACAGAATTCCCTTGTGAAGAATCGAATGATAAATATATCGTTTCGCCAAATCGTAAGCCTGAAAAATTAAACAACAACGATTTTGGATAAAAGTGAATTAAAACTCTTTAATGAAATCATTGCTGCTAAAGCATGGCTTAGACTTGCGGAAGAAATTTCCGCAAGTACTGAGCATGCATTTTTTGGTAAAATAGAAGTAGGCACTTCTAAAGAGACCCTTAATTTTGATGTGATAGTATCACCTGATTTTCCTGCCGGAAAAATTATTTTTAAATGCACAAATGTTTTGGGCTACCAACATCAGATGCATGATGGTTCGCTTTGTTTAACAGCACCGCCAGCAAAAACACTTGCTGATAAACTTGAGTTGGAATTAGAAAAATTGCAACTTTGGGTTGAACGTTATTATATTAATGAAACTGTTGATGCCCACTATGAATACCTTTCATTTTATCAAAACGCACCCTTTCCTGTCATCTTTGAAGAGGATGAAACAAAACCATTACCAAAAAACAAATTTGGTCGTTTTCATTATGGAGTACTTAATGAAAAAATAAGTGGTGATAAAAAAATACATTCTTTCATCGCTTTGGATTTAGGAGGACGGTCGTGTAGGTGGTCAGAATCCTATCGTAAATCACTTAATCAAAAATATGATGGTTTATGGGTTTATCTTGATAAACCTCCGGTACTTTACCGTAGGCAAACAATTGAGGAGTGGAAAGAACTTCTGCAATTAATGACCCCATTACAAACCGATTTTATTCATACAGAAAGTAAACAACTGTCTAAATCATCGTTTTTCAAAGAAGCATTTTTTCTTATGGTTGGTTATGATATACCAAACTCAATCGGTAAAGAAATTCATTGGGAAACGGTCATTATTTTATTTGACAAATTTCCTTATGAGGCAGAAAAAGTAGCACCAAGAATCTACCAACCAAAAGATCTTGGGTATAAGGTACAATGGTGTTTGTCATCAAATGCTTCGTATAGCCGAACATTTGGAAGAGGCAAATTGTGCGATAAATTAACTGAAGCGAACATTTTAATTATTGGTGTTGGAGCAATTGGTAGCACACTATTTACAAGTTTAGTAAGAGGCGGCTGCAAACAAATTGAAATAAGAGATGGCGATCCAATAGAACCAGGTAATATTTGTCGTGGACAATTTGCCTTTAACAGTACAAATTTTGCAAAAGTGGAGGAACTTGAAAAAATGGCTATAGCAACTTCTCCATTTATAAAAGTTACAACGAGAAATAAGGTTGAGCCAATTCTTAAATCAAATAAAGAATATCAGAAATTAAAAACTGATTTAATGGATTTTGATTACATTTTTGATTGCACAACGGATAAGTATTTATCAATTATGCTTGATAAAATGCAATTGCGAGGAACTATCATTAATTTCTCAATAACGAACGAAGCAAAACAGTTTGTTACTGTGACTGGTCAAGGGAATATTCATTTGATTAAAAATAGTATTTATGAACGACTTTCACCGAACGAGCAACCATTTTATGTTGCCACCGGTTGTTGGAGCCCTACGTTTAAAGCATCATTTGTTGATATCAATGTAGTCTTAAGTTATGCAATTGCAGAAATTGCAAAAAAACTTGGGGAGGGGAAAGATATCAATTCATTTATTATTTCTAATGAATCTACGAATAATATCCAATACAAATTAGAATACAATGTATAGAGAGTATAGAAATAGTGACGGATTGCACATTGTACTCCCTGAAAATGTATTTCAGGATATTTGTAAACAAGTTGATAAATTCTATCCTAATGAATGTGGTGGAATTTTTGTTGGAAAGATTACTGATGATTCTACCGCAACCATTGAAAAAATGATCTTGCCAAAAAAGTTTAGGAGTACACCAGTTTATTTTGTAAGATTAACCGGCTTTATCAACAAATGGTTAAAGGACATTTTTAAAAAACATAATGGCGATGTCATTTACCTGGGTGAATGGCACTCGCATCCAAACGGATCATCCCATCCAAGTGGAACTGATATAAAAGCAATGAAAGAAATTGCAAGTAATCCAGACATAAGAATTCAAACCCCTATTCTACTTATTGTCGGATTTAACAAAAAAGATTATCAAGAAAGATTTTTCATTTATAAAAACAATCAATTAATATCCTATGAGCAACAAAATTGAGATTTCAGAATTATTTAAAGGGTTACAAAGTCAAATGGTAGCCCAACTAAATACAAGCAGAAAATTTATTGAACACCCCGGTTCGAAAGGCGATGCCTTGGAGAATGCTTGGATTGAATGGTTAAGAAAATATTTACCGAATAGATATTGTATTGATAAGGCAATTGTAATTGATCATGAGGGTAACACAAGCCAACAAATTGACATTGTAATTTATGATAATTGGTTTACACCTTTTATTTTTAATCAAAACGGCTTTCATTATATACCCGCGGAAGGTGTTTATGCAGTCTTTGAAGTGAAGCCTGATATACAGGGGAATATTGAGTATGCAGCAGAAAAAATTGAAAGTGTAAGAGTTTTAAAAAGAGAAGCTGCTAGTTTTATAAATGGCGGAATTAAAAATAAACCACGTGGACTAACAAAAATTGTTGGTGGAATTTTGACAAGTACAAATACATTGTCAAGAACAAACAATGATACTATAATAAGTCATTTAAAAGCCCTCGAAAATTTCAAAACAATAGACTTGGGTTGCATAGCTGATTATGGAAGTTTTTATGTTGATTACTCTCCAGAAGCTGAAATAGAAATTGCCGGACAAGAAGCGTATTTAAAATTTTATGCGGAAAGACAATTCCATAAAGTGAAGTTCAGTGAGACAAATCATTCGATGGTAACTTTCTTTATGCAATTAACAAGATATCTACAGCAAGCGATCGGAACAATCCCTGCTATTAACTTAAATGCTTATTTGAAAAATATCGGTGAAGAAATTGATGAACAAATTTAAACTAACTAGTAATGGATAAATACGTAGGTCCTAGGGACAAATATAAATCACCCAATCAATATTTGATTGATGTTATAAACGCAAATAAGTCAGTTCCTATCGGTATCAGGGATTACCGGATAAAAAAACTTTTGGAATATATTACGGAATGGCCATGGGGCGGGAAGGATATTGCAGAAATATTTGTTTCGGGTTCTTCGGCTAAAGGCACTTCGTTAATTGGAAGTTCTGATTTGGATTTATTTGTGTCAATTAGAGCCGGAAATACGAGAACCCTAAAAGAGCTATTTCATTCATTAAAAGCACATCTTGAAAGCAAAGGAATTAAAGTAAGGCCACAAAATGTTTCATTAAGGATATTCTATTACAATTTGAAAATTGATATAGTACCCGGTAAGAAATTACCAAATCAAGTAAATTGGCATTTTCTTCATACAAACAGGCGTGATGACCAAGATCGGATTCAAACTAATGTCGTAAATCATATTAATTACGTGATTAATTCAAATCGAGTTAATGAAATAATCGCCTTAAAAATATGGAGGGAACGGTGCAAAATTGATTTTCCTTCAATGTATCTCGAAATGTATACAATAAAAGTGCTCAGCGGAAAATGGACGGGCAAATCATATTTGGCTTCAAATGTTCATTATGTGATTGAACATATTGCAAAATATTTTAAGTCTACTGCAATTTACGATCCTTCGAATAAGACGAACATCATATCAAATTCTTTATGGGAATACGAGAAAAAACCTATCCAACTTGCTGCTGAAAGGTCGGTAAAAAAGGAGTTTTGGAATGAGATTATTTATTAATCCTTCAACAAAAGTTCCCTTTTACCAATCATGCAAAGCCGAAGATGGAGAGAGTTTAGAGCTAGAACAGCAATTTTATTGACATTTTACAGGCATATCCGTATAAGGGCAGTACAAGTGATTTTTTATTGCGTACTTTATCAACTCAGCCGAATTTTTAATACCTGTTTTACCTTTTATTTTTTCTCGTAATTTTTCTACAGTTCTTACACTAATTTTTAAAAAATCAGCAATATCTTTATTACTAAATCCTTTACAAATTCCGATAAGCACATCCAGCTCTCTATTTGATAATTTTCTGTATCCGTTACATATATTCGAAGAAAGCGAGCAATCAGAATTAGCCTGATAGGTTGGAATATAAAAGTGAGATTTGGAATTAAAAAAAAGAATAGCATCAAGCAATACATCTAAAGAAGAACACTTGTTTACAAAACCATACACACCGTGTTTAAATAAATGCCTGATTAGTTTTTCATCTTCAAAGCAACCATATAATATTAGTTTTACCTTACGTTTACACAAACTCAAAGTTCTAACCATTTGATAACAATTCGGATCATTTATTTCTAAGCCGGATATTATTACGTTTACCGACTCCGACTCCGGCTTATCGAGTAAAGTACATATCGTTGCCGACTCTGCAATTACCTTTACAGACTCTAAGGACGACAAAGAAAGAGCAAGAGCCTGACGGTATAAGACATGCGTTTCTGCAATACCAATTAATACAGGTCTTGGAAATTGCTTTTTTCGTAAAAGTAAATTACCGCTCCGCATTACTAATTACACAAATATTACCTATGAGTCAGTACTAAGATAAAGTATAATTATTATAATCAAAATATAAATTATTTTAGTTACTTTAATAAATAACATAAAATGATTTTAATTATTTGAATTGTAGACAAATAATGTCAAATTAAATTACATTAATAATGTATACAATTGTAAATTTTATTATTTCTTGAATCCAAGAGAAAAAAAACATACGTGAAACGCTGACTTTATTTGGTAAAAAGAAAGATGAAGACAGTTTAACATTACGTTGCTTGAAACCTTTCAGAAGAAGATTTTTATCGGAATTTGGTTTATCATTAGAGATATGGTTAAAAGGTAAATTGGAAAGTAAAAAATAAATACACCTTCAATTTTAAGCAAAAGTGTAAATACCATAACTTAGCCATATAAATTAATTGTTTTATGCTAAGAGGCGGATCTATATTATATGCACTTCTAATAGCCGTAATTGTTACCATACTGTCGCTGTCAGTTTTGTATATTGCATACTATAATCGCCTTTATTCCGAAAAATTTTATATAAATCAGGAACTGCACAGGCGAGCATACAGTTTACTTTTTAATGCAAATAATGAAATATATAACCTGCCGGAAAAAATAAATGAGAAGTATCCCATCAATAGTAATCTAAAGCAAAACCATTGGGGAGCATTTGAGCTAATAACTGCAACTGCCGCATGCGGCACCGATACTGTAACCAAAACTGCACTTTGCGGAATACCCATGCCTGCCACAAATAATATTACTCACGCTGCGTTTGTATGTAATATTAAAAGATATCCGGTTTATTTGGTTGGAAACACGAAACTTTCCGGCATGTTTTTTTTTCCCGAAAAAGGTGTTGACAGAGGCATTGCAGAAGCTAAAAATTATACCGGACAAATTCCTTATATAAAAGGAAAATTAAATAAATCAGACAGAGACTTACCTTTGTTAAGCACTCATTTTACAGAAAAAACAAAAAAACAATATGTTCAATTTTACCAATCAGGAGATTCGGTTGTTTCACTTGATATTTATCCCTATCCCGACTCGCTAAGCAATTCATTCACTCATCATACAATTTGCTATCAATCAACACAACCAGTTTATATTGAAAATACAACATTGAA
The DNA here is from genome assembly GCA_905339165.1 of Flavobacteriales bacterium. Lineage (GTDB taxonomy): Bacteria > Bacteroidota > Bacteroidia > Flavobacteriales_E > Vicingaceae > BCD5. Next base: position 144,585 of record CAJPFH010000004.1, on the reverse strand, counting down.
CGGTAATATTATTATCCAATCTGAAAAAAGCATTACCCTTGCACAAACATCAAAGCTTACAGATGTTTTACTGATTGCTCCACAAATTAAATTTGAAGATGAATTTACCGGAAATGTTCATGTGTTGGCGAAAGATTCGATTTGTACCGGAAAAAAGGTGCAATTAAATTATCCATCTTCACTGGTAATTATTGAAAATTTAAAAAATGAAGCAAGTATTTCAATCGGAAAAGAAAATAAAATTTCAGGAATGATTATTATTTCAGGAAAAACAGAACCAAAACAAAAACAATTAATTTCTATAGAAGATGAAACAGAAATTTCCGGCAGAATATATTGTCCGGGATTTGTTCAACTGAAAGGAAAATTATTTGGAAGTGTTTATTGCACATCTTTTACTTTAAAAACCAGTTTTTCCACCTATGAAAACTACCTTCTCGATGTAGAAATAAATCCCCTCGTTTTATCGCCTCATTATTTAACAGCCCCCCTATTGGAAAATGAAAAGGAAATGTATAAAATTGTAAAATGGATGCCATAAATAGTAAACTTCCTTCGTTTACCTTAATTGAAACTATTGTTTCGTTGGCTGTAATTCTACTGGTAATTGGTCTTTCCGCAACTATTCTTATACAGGTTCAGGCATCGGGCAAGCAACACCTGCGTTTCAAAGCCAATATTGCTCTAAACAGAATTTATATTGATGCCATTAACCGAAATAGAACATTCGATGAAATACATAAATACAACGGATTTATTATTGAAAAAAAAATAATACAGGAAATCAACCGGCCATTTTTTACATTACAGATAATAGCGTATGACCAAAATAAATACAAGGTAATTGAAAAACGGGAGGAAATAATATGGATAAAAAATTAATAACCTTCCCTGCATTTACACTGATTGAAATGATAATTGCCATGATATTGCTGGTCTTAGTAGCCGGAATAACATCCGTATCATACATCATGTTGCAAAAACAATATGTGTTTTTCACGAAAAATGCCGAACAACAATTTCGCTTGGAATTATTACATAATTTAATTTATACGGATATACAGAACGGAACAGAAATTAAACGAACAATGCAACAAATAAATATTGAAAATAATGCTTCAAATATTCGTTATGAAATTACCGAAAATGAAATTATCAGGTTCGCTTCTGTTCAACCCGACACATTCGAGTTCAGGATTAATGAAATAATTACTTTAATGCAAAATAAAACTGTTTTAGATGGAATAATAGACGAAATTCATCTGTCAGTTGAAAAAGAAAATATGGAACCTTGTGTTTTTTCCTTTACTAAATTTTACGGTGCCGATTTACTGATTAAAAATGATGAAATAATCCATTCAAATGTCTATTGATTTAAAAAAGGCAAACAATAATATAATTCATCCGGCCAACAATAAAAATCTGACCGGAAATAATTCTTTTTTAAATAAAGAAATTACATTTAAAACCGGATTCAGTGATAAAAAGAAATTACATATTTATGCTGAATTATCCATGCTATTATCATCCGGAATTGATATAAAATCGGCACTGGAAATATTGTCCGACTCATTTAAATCAAAAAAAGACAAACAATTATTAAATACAATTACAGGAAATGTTGTAGCAGGAAAAACTGTTTCAGATGCCCTAAAAGAAGCCGGAAAATTTAGCGACTATGAATTTTATTCAATAAAAATTGGTGAAGAAAGCGGAAATTTAGTTGCCGTTTTAAATGATTTAACTGCTTATTACAAAACACGAATTGAACAAAAAAGAAAATTAATTAACGCTTTTTCTTATCCCTTCATTGTATTGATTACAGCTGTCGTAACAGTTACGTTTATGTTGCGATTTATTGTACCGATGTTTGAAGATGTTTTTAAGCGTTTTGGAGGAGAATTACCTCCTTTAACAGCGATGATTATTTCAATTTCCGAAACGGTCGGAAAATATGGTTATTGGGTATTTATTTTCGGAATATTCCTGACAATTATTTTTTATATTTATAGAAAGCGTGAAATAATGCGAAAAAACACATCGAAAATAATTCTTTCATTACCTCTTATTGGAAATTTAGTTAAAATGGCCTATCTGGCTCGTTTTTGCAATGCAATGGCATTACTTATTGAAGCAAAAAATCCGTTGCTTCAGGCATTAGAATTAGCAAAAAAAATGAGCAATTTTTATCCACTTGAAAAAGCGATTGATAAAATTGAAGAAAATGTACTTCATGGAATGAATTTACATAAAAGCATGCAACAATTCAGTCTTTTTGATTCCAAAATGATATCGTTGATTAAAGTGGGAGAAGAAGTAAATAAATTAGATGTAATTTTTAAACAATTAAATAAGCAATACAGCGAAGAAGTTGAACATAAATCACAGTTACTGGGAACAATTCTTGAGCCTGTTCTAATAATTTTTATAGGACTCTTTGTTGCAATTATTTTAATTGCCATGTATTTGCCACTTTTTCAGTTAAGTTCGGGAATTTAAAAAATAAAATAATAATCGAAAATAATATTTTTCAGGGTGTTTTTTATCTCGCACTTTTTGATATAGGAAAATAATAATGTTTTATAAATTTTTAATAAAAACATCAATAAAATATTAATAATTAAAAATTCAGTTTTTAGCGTCATTTTTGAAGATGAATTATACATCATAGTTTCTCGGTAAAAATTAATTAAGAAATCAATAATTTTCGACACGTATTTTTTTCGCCTTTTCTAAAGGTAAAACGATAATTATATTTTATGAATTTTTAATAAAAACATCAATAAAATATTAATAATTAAAAATTCAGTTTTTAGTGCCATTTTTGAAGGTGAATTATGCATCATAGTTTTTCGGTAAAAATTAATTAGGAAATCAATAATTTTCGACACGTATTTTTTTCGCCTTTTTTATTTATTATTTTTGAATAGTTTCGTGAGATTCAAGAATAAATATTAATTAATATTAATCTCGAATTTCGTTTCGCATTTAAAATTATTTTAATGTCTATTATTTTATATGGATATTTTAATAAATGATTTTCGATAACAAAAAATGCCATTTTCTCGCTGAAAAATTGTATTAAATGACATAATTATATTTTCCTTATTTTTTTATTTTCAACTGGCAAAAATAGAACAACCAGTTTTTGGTATATATATATACATACATTATTGAGTTTTTAGCTTGTTTAATAATTAAATTAGAAAAAAATGATAAGTTTGTAGTAATTCTAAAAATGAACTTTATGTAAAAAAGTCTTAAAAGATTAAATATCAGCGTTAGTATTTTCTTGTCGTGGAAAACTAGTAATTTATCAAGACAAACGGGAAAAGATTAATAACGCTCACGTCAAGGCGTGGGCTTTAGTTTGTTCCGTTTGTTAGGTATACTAGTACCTCCACGACAGATACTCTAAATGTCCCACGCTGATTTTTTATAATAACTCCTGTTTGGGGCATTGGGGAATAAAACTCAATAATTATGAAAAATAAGTTTTTTTTAATTGTAGCAATGATTGGAATTGTTGTTACAAGTAGCTGCACTAAGAAGCCGGAAGCATCGATAAGTACAAGCACAAAAGATGCAAAAGTAAATCAATCGGTAAAATTTACAAGTACATCAAAAAATGCAAAAAGTGTTAAGTGGACATTTCCAGATGGTCAAACATTTAATTCAAATGAAGTTGATTTTACATTTACATCACCCGGAGATAAGCAGGTTAAACTTGAGGCATTTTCAAAAAACCAGAAAAAGAAAAGTGAGACTAGCGTGGTTATAAAAGTTGAAGAAGATACAGGTGATCTAACAATGTGGTTAGAAGATGATGTAGATTTGGATGATGTTTATGAAGTTTGGGTCAGTTTAAATGATGATTGGAAAGATATATCTGATTTTTTGGAATTTCAACCACAATGTAACGATATAAATTGTGCTAACTTTAAAAGCATTACTGCGGGAACACATACTATTTACGTATACATAGTTTTAAATGATGGTAGTGAAGAAGAAGGCTCATTTAATTTTACTATTGAGGGAGGCAAATGCAAAGTAGCGAATTTAAGAGATTATATACAATAATAATAATACAAACCAAGCTAAAGCTTGCCTTGACAGGCTTTAGTTAAATTTAATCAATATGAAAAAGTTTAAAAACAGTATAATTCTGTTGCTTCTACTGCCAATGTATCTGAATAGTTGTTCATACAGATTAGTAGATTTTACTGTAATAAGTTCAAAAAATCATGCACTTAAAATTGACAAATCAATAGGTGTAAGAGTTAAAGGTTCGAGCATTGGTTTTTTAGGTATTGGAGCATCTATAAAAGATGCAATGGATAAAGCGTTGCAGAGTGCAGGCCCTGAATATGACTTATTAATTGATGGAGTAATAAGAGTAGATGACTACTTTTTAGTATCGGGTTACAAAGTTAGTGGTATAGCAATGTCTAGTTCAAAACTTAAGGCAAGTATTGGAGAAAATAACTATGAAAATTGGTGTAATTCTCATAATATTTATAAACCAAAACAATGAGCTGGGGTATTAAGTCGTTATGAGTTACAAAGGAGCAACTTATAAAAGTGTAGCTTACACCACACTATTCAAGTAAGAATTGAAGGCAGAGTGTGCTTGATGTATCAAATAGAATAAATTTGGCTGATTAGATGAGAAGGAACCAGCCTTGAATGGCTCTTTCTTATTGGTTAATTTATCTAAATTTAAGTTGATTTTGAAACTTCATAAGTTTTCTTAATAAACTCTCACAATAAGGCCAAAGCAGACCAATTTTGTGGACTAAATATGGACTAAATATCATAAAACAAAAACGCAAACTACTGAATATGAATAGTTTGCGTTTTTGTTTAGCGGAGAGGGAGGGATTCGAACCCCCGGACCTGTTACAGTCAACTGTTTTCAAGACAGTCGCAATCGACCACTCTGCCACCTCTCCACTGCAAAAGTAACAATTGATTTTATAAACGGCACACTTTTAGCTTTTTTTGGTTAAAGTATCTGTATATAAATATGTAATTTAGCGTTTTAAAATTGTATGAAGGGTTTTCTACTAGGCATCATATTCCTGTTTTCTATTTTTAATGGCATTTTTGCTGCCGGATTAAAAGCCTATTTTAGTTATGCTACATTTTATTCTCCTGCAAACGGTCCCTACATCGAAACCTATCTTTCTGTAAACGGAGAATCTATTCATTACACCAAAACAAAAGAAGGGAGCTATCAGGGAAGCCTTGAAATTACACTGCTCTTTAAAAATGGCGATGAAATTAAAAACTTTAAAAAATACAATTTACTAAGCCCTGTTGTTGCCGATACCTCTTTACCCAAAAAAAACTTTTTAGATCTGCAACGAATTTCACTGGTCAACGGAACTTACGAATTTGAAATAATCATTAAAGACAACAATAGTTCCGAAAAGCCCTTTAAATCGGTACAACTGCTCGAAATAGATTTTTCTGCCAATACCATGCAAATTTCTGAAATCGAATTTTTTGAAAGCATGCAGAAAAGTGCCGAAAAATCAATGATTTCTAAAAACGGGTATGATATTGTTCCTTTCGTTTCCAACTACTACCCTGCTTCAATAGATAAAATAGGCTTTTATGCCGAAATATATAACAGCAGCAAAGTACTGGGAGCCGATCAAAAATATTTAGTAAACTATTATATCGAATCTTTTGAAACATCTCTTCCTTTTGCCAATTATAAAGCTTTTAGCAGGCAAACTACCAATGAGGTAAATGTGGTGCTAAACTATTTTAATATAACCGAATTACCTACCGGAAATTATAATCTTGTTATCGAGGCACGAAACAGAGACAACGATTTACTGGTTTCTAAAAAGGTGTTTTTTCAGCGAAACAATCCTCAATACCAACCCATACTTACAGCCGAAAATATTGAAAAAACTTTTGTAGAAAATTATAGCAACCGCGACACTTTGTGGGAGAACATTTGTTCTTTAGAACCCATTTCTACCGGAATGGAAATTTCTTTTGCCCGAAACCAACTAAAAAATGGCGATCTAAAAACCATGAAACAATTTTTTCTGAATTTTTGGCTTACCCGAAACGAAACCAACCCCGAAGAAGAATGGAAAAAATATAAAACCAGTGTAGAGAAAGTAAATAAAGTTTACGGAACTTCTATACGCAAAGGGTACGAAACCGACAGAGGTAGAACTTTTCTAAAATACGGAGAACCCAATACCATTTCAAAACAATACAATGAGCCTAGTGCTTACCCTTACGAAATATGGCACTACTACAAAATAAAAAATTTCAGTAACAAACGATTCATTTTCTATAATACCGATTTGGTTTCAAATGATTTTGAACTGCTGCATTCCGATATGGTGGGTGAAATAAACGACCCCAACTGGAAAATGAAACTACACAAAAGAAATCATCAGTTGAGAGACCCTTACGAAAACGATCCCGTAGACCATTTCGGGGGCCGTTCCGATGATTTTTTTAAAAACCCCCGTTGATTCTTTACAATGAAAACTGCCGTTGTAATTCTAAACTGGAATGGCAAAAAGCTATTGCAAAAATTTTTGCCATCGGTAATTCAGTTTTCACCCTCCGCTTCCATATACGTTATTGACAACTGTTCGAACGATGATTCTATTAGTCTGATAAAAGAACAATTTCCGCAAGTGAAGATTATACAAAACGAAAAAAATTTCGGTTTTGCAAAAGGGTATAACGAGGGATTAAAAAAAATAAATGCTCCCTATTTTTTACTCCTCAATTCCGATGTAGAAGTTACAGACAATTGGCTTCATCCACTGGAAAAACTACTAAACGAAAATGTGCAAATGGCCGCCTGTCAACCTAAAGTTTTAAGTTTTTCAAAACCCGATTATTTTGAATATGCCGGAGCGGCTGGAGGGTTTATAGATAAATACGGATACCCCTTTTGCCGAGGGCGTATTTTTACTGAAATAGAAAAAGACCAAAAACAGTACGAGGGCAACTCAGAAATTTTTTGGGCTTCGGGAGCTGCCATGCTAGTACGTTCCGATTTGTTTTTTAAGGCTGAGGGGTTTGACGAAAATTTCTTTGCACATATGGAAGAAATTGACTTATGCTGGAGGCTGAAAAATATGGGCTACCAAATAGGGTATACCTCACATTCAAAAGTATTTCATGTTGGAGGCGCTACACTGCAGTATGATAGCCCCAATAAAACGTATTTGAATTTTAGAAATAACTTACTTACTCTACTTAAAAATTTGCCTCAGCAAAAATTGTTTTTGATTCTTTTAATCAGAATGTTGCTCGATGGAACAGCGGCCATAAAATTTCTTTTAGAATTAAAATTTCTTTATGTTTGGGCCATATTCAAAGCTCATCTTTCTTTTTATAAAAACTTTTATGCCTACTATAAAAGAAGAACAAAAAAAGAAATTCTTCAAACAAATGGCATATTTGAGGGCAGTATTGTAGTTCAATTTTTTATAAAGAAAACAAAAACATTTTCTCAACTGGAACCAACCAAATTCAGCTAAGTAAGCCGGCTTCCGCAAGTTTTTTTAAAAAGTATTCGGGGGCTTGTATAGGTTTATTGTTAGAGGCACTTATAAATACCAAAGTAACTTTTGCCGTATTGAGTAACTCGTTTTTTTCGTTTAATGTTTCGTAATCAAAAATCAACCGAACTCCGGGTTTTGTTTTTATAACGGTGCGAATGGTAAGCAAATCATCGTAAAAAGCCGGCTTAATATATTTAACCTGAAAATCTGTCACCGGTAAAAAAATGCCGGAATCTTCTAGTTCTTTATAACTAAGACCTAAGTTTCTGAGCATTTCTACTCTGGCTACTTCAAAGTAGGTAGCATAATTTCCGTAGTAAACGTAACCCATTTTATCGGTTTCGGCATACCGAACCCTTATTTTAATATCGGCCAAAAGCATATCTTTCTTTTTCGTAAAATAACATAATTTTTAAATTATTTTTAAAGCAATTGGGTAGATTTATACCCATGAAAAAGAGAATAACTCTTTCTATTTCTTTTATACTGCTTCTGGCTGCTTGCAAATCAAAACAAGAAACTGTTAAGTATGCGGGGGCTTCAAAAATTACATCCGATGTAAAAGAATATTCACTTACCGATAGCATTATTTTACCCTACAAGAAAAAATTAGAAAACGAAATGAATACCGTGTTGGTATATGCCGAAGGCGAATTTACAAAGGCTATTCCCGAAGGCACATTAGGAAATTTAGTAGCCGATATTGCTTTACATACTGCACAGCAAATAACGGAAGTAGATTTTTGTATACTGAACAACGGAGGGCTTCGTACTATGTTGCCAAAAGGAGATATAACCAAAGGAAAAATTTTTGAATTAATGCCATTTGAAAATGAATTGGTAGTGGTTTCCCTTTCTGCAGAAAAAATGAGCGAATTGTTTGAGTATATTGCCAGTAAAGGCGGGCAGCCCGTAGCTGGAATATCATTGACAATAAAAAAAGATAAAACAGCAAAAAATATTCTGATAAACAATGAGCCGTTTAATGCAGCAAAAAAATACAATATTGTTACAACCGATTATTTGGCAAATGGAGGCGATCAAATGAGCTTCTTTAAAAACCCTCTTGCTATACAATATTTAAATATAAAACTGCGTGATGCCATTGTACATTTTTTGATTGAAAAAAAGAATAAAAATCAAACCATCATTCCTTATACCGATAAAAGGGTAGCTAATGAATAACTCCAGAAGAAAATTTATAAAACAAACATTGTTGGGAGGCGGAAGTTTTATTACTCTCGGAGGTATTCCGCTAAGCACATTTGCCAAAGAAGAGTTTGTAAAACTTACCATATTGCATACCAATGATGTGCATAGTCGCATAGAACCTTTTCCCAATAATGATCCGTTGTATCCCGGTATGGGAGGAGCATCTAAAAGGGCAAGCATTATAAACTCTGTTAGAGCAAACGAAAAAAATGTTTTACTCCTAGATGCAGGAGATATTTTTCAGGGTACCCCTTATTTTAATTTCTATAAAGGCGAACTCGATTTAAAACTAATGAGTGCCATGCAATACGATGCCGCAACCATTGGAAATCATGATTTTGATAATGGTATAGAAGGATTAAGCAACATGATGCCTTATGCCAACTTTCCCTTTATTAGCAGTAATTATATTTTTAATGATACACCCCTCTCAGGGAAAGTACTACCCTATAAAATACTTGAAAAAGAAGGAATTAAAATAGGAGTAATGGGCATAGGGGTACAACTAGAGGGCTTGGTAGATAAAAAATTGTACGGTAATACCATATACATCAATCCCATAGAAAAAGCAAACCAAGTGGCACAATTTCTAAAGCACGAAAAGCAGTGTAATATGGTAGTTGTTCTTTCGCATTTGGGATATAAATACAGCAGTAGTGTGGTTTCTGATGTTGTATTGGCTAATGAATCGAAAGATATTGACATTATAATAGGAGGACACTCCCACACATTTTTAGAACAAGCCGTAATAGAAAAAAATAAAAAAAATAAGCCCGTTTATATTTGTCAAGCTGGTTTTGCCGGTTTACTTTTAGGAAAAATTGAGTGTTATTTTAAAAAAAATACCTCCGAAATGGCTGTAAATGCTGATACAATAAAAATTTTTTAAAAAACAATAGCCTAAGATTTTTTTTTTCACTTTTTTATCGAAATATTTGTTACGTTATTTGACGTGCTAAAAATATTTATGCTTAAAAACCTCTATTATTCAAAGGTTTTAGCTACTTTTAGAAACTGAATAATAATAAAAAATTTAATTTGGCAATTAACAAATTCACTAACTTTAAATACTAAAAAATAGAATGGCAAAAGATCACTTAACCGTTTGGACTAATTGTTTGGAAGTTATAAAAGACAACGTAAGTTTACAAAGCTTCAAAACATGGTTTGAACCGATCAAACCCATTAAGCTCAAAAACAACATTCTTACTATTCAGGTACCAAGCCAGTTTTTTTACGAATGGCTCGAAGAACACTACATTGGCTTACTCAAAAAAATAGTAAAAAAGGAACTGGGAACCGAAGGGCGTTTGGAATATAGTATTGTTATGGAAAACAACCAAAGCAATGCCAAACCATATACCGTAAAAGTTCCGACTTCTAACCGGCAATCAGTTAAAAACGATCCTATCACCATGCCTTTAGATATCAATAAAGACAAAGGCATCCGAAATCCGTTTATTATACCCGGCCTGAAAAAAGTAAATGTTGAATCTCAGCTTAATCCCAATTACTCGTTTGCAAACTTTATTGAAGGCGATTGCAATAGGCTTGCCCGCTCTGCCGGTTTTGCTGTAGCAAACAATCCGGGTGGAACCGCCTTTAATCCATTGTTTATATACGGAGGAGTGGGTTTGGGAAAAACACACTTGGCACATGCCATAGGTATCGAAACCAAAGATAAGCATCCCGAAAAAACGGTACTTTATGTGCCTTCCGAAAAATTTACACAGCAATTTATAGATGCGGTTCGAAACAACGAACACAACGATTTTATCCATTTCTACCAAATGATAGATGTACTTATTATAGATGATGTACATTTCTTTGCCGGAAAGGAAAAAACCCAAGATGTATTCTTCCACATTTTTAATCATTTGCACCAAAACGGCAAACAACTTATTCTTACTTCCGATAAGGCCCCGGTAGAATTACAAGGCATGGAACAGCGATTGCTTTCTCGTTTCAAATGGGGGCTTTCAGCCGATTTGCAATCACCCGATTTAGAAACGCGTATTGCTATCTTAGAAAAGAAAATGTATGCCGAAGGAATAGATCTTCCAAAAGACGTAATAGAATATTTAGCTTACAGCATTACCACCAATGTTCGTGAATTAGAAGGGGCATTAATTTCGCTAATTGCCCAATCTTCACTTAATAAAAAAGCCATCACCATAGAACTTGCCAAGCAAATGATTGATAAGTTTGTGAAAAATACAGCCCGCGAAGTTTCTATAGATTACATTCAAAAAGTAGTATGCGACTATTTCGATTTACCTATCGATATGCTAAAATCTAAAACCCGTAAACGCGAAGTAGTTCAAGCTCGCCAAATTGCAATGTTTTTTGCAAAACAAATGACCAAATCAAGTTTGGCGAATATTGGTATGCATTGTGGAGGAAAAGACCACGCAACCGTTTTACATGCCTGCAAAACCGTTAATAACCTAATGGATACCGATAAACGCTTTAGAGGATATATAGACGATCTTAAAAAGAAAATCAGTATTCAATAAAAATGAAATTAATAATCCTATTAAACAGGAATTAGAGGCTACTTTAATTCCTGTTTTTATTTTTATAAAGATGATAAAAGTTTTAATGGTTTGTTTGGGTAATATCTGTCGCTCTCCAATGGCTCATGGAATTTTAGAAGAAAAAGCAAAGAAGCGGAATAAACAATTAATAGTAGATTCAGCCGGAACGGCTAACTTCCATATTGGAGAAATGCCAGACGAGAGAGCAATAAAAAAAATGAGAAATTATAACATAGATATAAGTAAACAAAAAGCTAGGCAATTTCATAAAAATGATTTTGAAACCTTTGATTATATTTTTGTGATGGACACCAGCAACTACGAAAATATTATTCGCATGGCAAAAAGTGAAATTCACAAACAAAAGGTAGACTTAATTCTAAATATCCTTTATCCACAGCAGAACATGTCGGTACCCGATCCCTATTATGGAGGAGATTCCGGTTTCGAGAATGTGTACCAACTGTTAGATGCCGCCTGCGAAAAATTTATAGAAAAAATAAAATGAAAGGCATCTTATATCTATTGCCATCACCTATTACCGAAGGATTTAATTTAAATTACATCTCTCCTATTACAATCAAAAAAATTACGGACTTGTCTTTTTTTGTTGTAGAAGATTTAAAACACGCCAGACGATATATAAAACATGCCAATCCGGGTGCGAACATAAATGAACTTACTTTTTTTATTTTAAATGAACATACCCCCATAGAAAACATCGGAGAATATTTATCTCCTCTTTTGCAAGGAAACAACATGGGAATAATTACCGATGCCGGTTGCCCTGGTATTGCTGACCCTGGTGCAGAACTCGTTCATCTTGCACACAAAAATAATATTAAAGTAGTGCCATTGCCCGGGCCCTCATCTATATTTCTTACACTAATGGCAAGCGGTTTAAACGGTCAGCAATTCGCTTTTAACGGGTATCTTCCTCGTGAAAAAGAACAGCGAATAAAGAAAATTAAAGAATTAGAATCGGAAGCAAAAAGAAAAAATCAAACCCAATTATTTATAGAAACTCCATACCGAAATCAACATCTGTTTGATGATTTATTAAAACACTTACAACCTTCAACTCAACTTTGTATTGGAATAAATATAAATGCTCCTCAAGAAAAAATTGAAACACATTCAATAGAAAGTTGGAAAAAGAAAAACGATTGTATTCCAAAGGAACCAACCGTTTTTGCTATAATCTAAAAAAGTATTTACCTTACAAGGGTAACATGCCCAATAAATACATGCGATTTTAAATTTATATCCTTCACTATGATTCTGTAAGGATACGATTCTACTTTTGCCTGTCTTCCTTTTACCATCCCATCCCAACCCGATGTTAATTCATGACCTTCATAAATTATTTCACCCCAACGGTCAAAAATATACATGTTCATTTCTACAATACCGTAACCTTTGGGTCTAAATATTTCATTTAAATTATCTACGTCCGGAGTAAAAGAATTGGGGATATAAATAGCAAACTCGGGATTAATGCGAATTTTTTTCGTAATCTCATCTACACACCCGTATGAGTTACTTGCAATAAGGGTTACATTATAAAATCCGGTATCTCCATAATCGTGTTTGGGGTCTTTTATAATAGAAGTTTGTCCATCACCAAACAGCCACAAATAAGCGGTGGCTCCGGATGAATAATTAAAGAAATTAATCTGTGGATCGAAAATAGAAGTTTCGTAAACAGAGGCATCAAAATCGGCTTTTGGATTAGGATATATCGTTATGGCATTTGTTTCGGTGAATGTATTACTGCATCCTTTATCAGAAGTAACCGTTAAACTAATGGTAATGCTTATCGGAGAAAAAGTTTGATTTTCATAACAAGCATTAGCATCTGCAGTAAATGCAGTATTGCCATTACCAAGATTCCAAAGATAACTGCTAATGTTCCCCTGAGCTATTGTAGAAAGATTTTGCATATTTACGCATAGAGGTGAGCATCCTGAAGTAGTATCCAGAACAAATTGGACAAGAGGATTTGGATTAACAGTTACAGGGATGGTTATTGTATTGGTGCAACCATGGTTGGTGGTAACCGTAAGCGTTACGTTATAAGTTCCAAATTGATTGTAGTTATACGAAGGGTTTTGTTGAGAAGAATTTCCTCCCGGTACACCAAAACTCCAGTTAAACCCTATTATACTCCCTGATGGTACATTGCTAGTATTTGTAAAAACAACAGCAGTTCCTTCGCAAGGAGAGGTGGCTGTAAAATTTGCTGTTGGTAAAGGATACACTTCCACCAGTTTCGATATAGTATCTTTACAACCATCGGCCGAAGTGGTAATTAAGGTAACCAGATAACTGCCATCATTTGCATAGGTTTCTGAGGGATTTTGCTGAGTTGAAAAATTTGAGTTGCCAAAATTCCAATTCCATTGATTTATACTTCCGCCCCCACCTATAGTAGACGCATCGGTAAAGTTTGTGGCATTCCCCTCGCAAACATTGCTGAAATTAAAATTAGCGGTTGGTTCCGGAAAAATCGTAATAGGCAAGGTAAATACATCACTGCAACCACCCACTGTATTTACGGTTAACATTACATTGTATGTTCCCGGAGCGTTATACAGATAGGTAGGATTCTGTTGAGTAGAGGTTCCAAATCCATCTCCAAAATTCCAACTGTAGGAAGAACCTCCGGACGAGGTGTTATTAAAAACTGCGAAGTTATCTCTGCACACATTATTCGTAGTAAAAGAAGCAGTAGGCAAACATTCTACCACCACTTGTTTGGTTACAGAAACGGCACAGCCACTATTGCTGGTGGCAATGAGGGTTGTATTGTAAGTGCCACACAAGTTAAATAAATGACAAGGATTTTGCGTGTTATCCACCGGACTGCCATCGCCAAATACCCATTGCCAACCTACAATATTTCCATTCTGAACCGAACTTAAATCGGTATAACAGGTTTGTGTTCCTTCGCAAACAGTAGTAACACTATAATCTGCAACGGGCAAATAAGGAATAACAATTTGTTGCGTAATACTATCTACACATCCATTGTTTGATGTTACTACTAAGGTAACCGTATAGCTTCCTCCAGAGGGGTAAACAATATTGCTTGGGTTGGTTTGCGTAGAGGAATTGGGGGTAGCACCCGGAAAACTCCACTGGTACGACATAGTGCCACTTAATATGGTACTGGTATTATTAAAAGAACTGGGTTGGTTTGGGCAAGCTGCAATGTACGTAAAAGAAGGAACTGGATTTGGATTTACGGTAACAGTTCCAGAACCGGTAGCAATGCATCCTCCTAAATCGTAAGTTACAGTGTATGTAGTGGTAGAGCTAGGAGAAACGGTAATTGATTGAGTGGTTTGCCCACCTGGTACCCAACTGTATGTTCCGCCTCCGGGGTTTGGTGTAGCCGTAAGTGTGGCAGACTGTCCGCTGCAAATTGACGCACTATTAACAACTACACTTGGGTTGCCACCAACAGTTACCGTTCCACTAGCGGTATTTGTACACCCGTTAAGAGTATATGTTACAGTGTAAGTAGTGGTAGAGCCTGGAGATACACTAATACTTTGTGTAGTGAAACCACCCGGTACCCAGCTGAAGGTTCCGCCTCCTGGGTTTACGTTAGCAGTTAATATGGCCGTGCCCCCATTGCAAATAGTAGCATTATTAACATTAACCGTAGGTACAGGATTAACGGTAATAGTAACAGAGTCTTTTGCAATACATCCGTTGTAGTTATATGATACAACGTATGTGGTGGTGGTATTTGGAGATACCACTATACTGGAACTGGTTTGCCCACCAGGGTTCCAGCTGTATGTTCCTCCGCCCGGAGTTCCGTTTGCAGTAATGGTTACGCTTTGTCCATCGCATATAGTAGTGCTGCTCGCATTAACTGTTACAGAGGAAGAGCCCCCAACCGTAACTGTTACCACATCTGTTACTACAACTTGTGCCCCGTTGCAATTGGTATAAATGGCTTCTGCCGTGTAGGTGGTGGTAGAACTTGGACTAACCGTAATACTAGGTCCTGAGCCAATAAGCACACCGTTATCGTACCAATTGATTACGTAGTTTGGTGGGCCGTTGGGAGTAAATCTCCATGCTTCATTATTTGCACTCCAAGGTCCTGTGTTTCTTCCAGGTGGTGCAATACCAGTAGTGCCTGCAGCATCTTGAATTCCAATAAGTGCATTTCCATCGTTCCACGAAATACATGTAGGTTTGTTTTGAACATACACTTCAATCACATTGGTAGTTTCGTAAAGAACTATTTGAGTGGTGGAGGTTAGGTTATTACAATCGAAATGACAAACCTGATCGTAGCTAACTACAAAAGTGCGACAAGGGTAATTTCCTAAAATGGCATAACGAACATTTCCGCATACCGATGGGTCTATGTCGTGGTACACCCCAAAAATTGAATTTAAAGGTAAGGTAGCATTGGGAACAGCAGCGGTAAAAGACCATGGACAATATCCGTTGGCATAAGTTAAATCGAAAGAAATTAAACCATTGCTTCCAACCACAATTTGAGAATAATTGCTTCCGTAAAAGCAGAAATTAAAAGGCAGATTAATTATTCCCGTCCATATATCATCAATCCCAACAAAAATGGGAGTTCCTGAATTAAAAGGGTAGGGAGGGTTGTAAGGAATAGAGGTTACGCCATAACTGGTAGTTTGCCCGGTTGCAAGTACGGTGGCATTTAAAGTGGCTGAACCATTACAAGCAATGTTTTGGTTGGGGCCTGCATCTATAAAAGGGCAGCCCGGCTGTGCATTTGAGGAATTTACAAATTGCATTAAACCAAAAATCAATAGTAGAAATCTATTCATGGCTATTCTTTTTAGTTAGTTGTATTTTGAAGACGTTGATGTTTAAATTCAGTTGCCATAAAGTTAAACAAAGAAATGATAAGAAGAAAGAATAATGATTTTGCTTTATGTGCTAAGGAAAACTTATGTTTTTTGTTTTTTCTTTTTGGCCGCAGGGAAAAGCACATTATTTAGAATGAGGCGATAACCCGGAGAATTAGGGTGCAGGCTTAAATCGGTAGGAGGGTCATTTACGAGGTGTTGAAAATCTTCGGGGTCATGACCTCCGTAAAATGTCCAAGTTCCGTTTCCTAACTCTCCGTGTATATAACGTGCTGTACCTAATGCTTTATTCTCGCCCATCACTAATACATTTGGTTTAATTGTTTGTTTGTAAAAGTCGGTAGTTTGCCCCATAAACCCGTTTATTACAGTTTGGTGGTTTTGGCAAAGCATGGTGGGAACAGGATCCCATTTTGCCGAAAAATCAAACAAGGTAAAATTGTCGGCTTTTTCAGGAATTCGGTTATGAGCGATGGTGGCATCTATGGTAGAATATTCGTATTCCAAAGGGTTTGTAATGAGAGTGAAGTTATGAAAGGCTAGTGTTTTTGTTAAATCAATTTTTGAATTATAATTAAGGGAAGTTCCATCTCCGTCATACATGCTTTCGCAAATATCCAAGCCTTCGGCAGCAAGTGAAATATCGTAGCTATCGGTGCCGGAACACATAGCAAATAAAAAACCTCCACCGGCCATATAATCTTTAATTTTTTTTGCAACGGCTAATTTCATGTGCGATACTTTTTGAAATCCTAGTTTGGAAGCCATTTCTTCGTTAGTGCGTACTTCTTCCTGATACCATGCGGTGTTTTTATAAGCCGCATAAAATTTTCCGTATTGGCCGGTAAAATCTTCGTGGTGGAGGTGCAGCCAGTCGTAGAGTGGTAATTTGCCGGTTATTACTTCTTCGTCATACACCACATCGTAGGGAATTTCGGCATAGGTTAAAACAAGAGTTACCGCATCATCCCACGGGAGTTTATTTTTGGGTGAATATACCGCAATTTTAGGGGCCTTTTCTAGTTTTACGGCATCCATATTTACTTCCGGATCGGCAATTTCAGCAAAGAGGGCGCTGGTTTTTGCATCGGCAATTACTTCAAAACTTACGCCTCTTACCGAAAGTTCTTCTTGTACCGATTTTATTTGCGGAACCAAAAAACTACCTCCCCGGTAATTTAGTAACCAATGAATTTCTACTTCTCTTTCTAAGAGCCAGTAGGCTATTCCATAAGCCTTCAGATGGTTTTTTTGTGCCAAATCCATTGGAATTAAAATACTAGCAGCATGTATTTGCAACACAAAAACCGAAAAAAGAATGGAGCTAATGGTTTTCATTTAGAAAGCATCGTTGAGAGAGTCATCGTTCATTTTTGATGGGCGGGTAATGGTGTGGTCTGTATCAAAGTTTGTTGAGGGAGACATTGGGCTGAATGCATCGGCTGCAGAATTCGTGGAAGGCTCGAAATCTAAATCTGTAAATTTTGCCAAATGGTTAATGAATTTCACATTGATAGTTCCGGTGCCTCCATTGCGGTGCTTTGCAATAATAATGTTGGCTACTCCGTGTGTTGGATTTCCGTTCTCATCTTCCGTTAGTCCGTAATATTCGGGGCGATGCAGGAACAATACCATATCGGCATCTTGTTCTATGGAACCTGATTCGCGTAAATCGGAAAGGATGGGTTTTTTATCTTGTCGGCTTTCTACCGATCGGTTTAACTGAGAAAGTGCAATAACCGGAATATTTAATTCTTTGGCAATACTTTTTAATGATCTGGAAATTTGACTGATTTCCTGCTCGCGATTTCCCCGATTATCTGCATTAACAGTCATTAATTGGAGATAATCTACAATTAAGATTTCGATATGTTCTTTATCTCTCAGTCTTCGGGCTTTGGCTCTCAACTCAAAAATGGAAAGAGCGGGTGTATCGTCAATAAAAATAGGAGCTTCGGAAAGCCCACCTATTTTTGCATGAAGTTGTTCCATTTCATGAGCCGCTAAGTTGCCACTTCGCAGTTTTTCGGAGGTTAATTCTGATTCGGCAGAAATAAAGCGAGTAACCAATTGCAAGGAAGACATTTCCAGAGAGAAAATGGCAGCTGGTTTTCCAAACTGAACCGAAATATTTCTGACTAAAGAAAGAACAAAAGCTGTTTTACCCATTGCCGGACGTGCCGCAATGATAATTAAATCGGAGGGTTGCCATCCTGAGGTAACTCTGTCCAAAGCCGTAAAGCCGGAGGGAACACCCACAATATTGCTTTCATTACTTTTAGCCGCTTCAATTTGTTTTATTGCCTGTAATATTAATGTAGGCATTCCTTCAAAAGTTTTTCTTATATTCCCCTCTGTAACAGAAAATAATTTTTTTTCCGCATCATCCATAAGTTCCAGCACATCGGTGGTTTCATCGTATGCATCTCTAATAATTTCCGATGAAATTTTTATTAACTCTCGTTGAATATACTTTTGTGAAATAATTCTGGCATGAAATTCAACATTTGCAGAAGAAGCCACTCGGTTGGTAAGTTGTGTGATGTAATAGGCTCCTCCAATAGCTTCTAAGTACCCTGTTTTTTTTAGTTCTTGAGTTACGGTAAGAATATCAATTGGTTCGCTTCTCTTGAATAGGTTATGAATTGCTTCGTAAATGATTTTATGCGAATCTTTATAAAAACTTTCAGACTGGAGTATATCTACTACAGCATTCATAGCTTCCCGCTCCAATAGTATTGAGCCAAGAACCGCTTCCTCTAAATCTACGGCTTGTGGCGGAAGTTTTCCGTGTTCCAGCATATCAAATGTAACAGGGGGTTTTGCTCTTTTTCGTTCTCTGTTACTTATATTTTTAAATTCATTCATCTTGCAAAAGTAAGGTATAAAATATTGCTAAATCGGTGTTTTTATTAATCTATATACACATCAATTAACACGTAGTTAACAACGAATAAGTGGTATAAATGTTGTAAGTATTCGTTTTTTAATTCTCATTTAGTAAATTTACGAATATGAAAAAAGTAATTCTTCTTTTGTGCATAATTTTTTTATGGTTTGGCTGTAGAAAGAAGTATATCGATCCTGCACCGTCCGTTACCGTGGGAAGTCCTTATGAAAATCAAAGTTTTAATGCCTTTGATACGGTTCGGATAAGTGCTCTGATATCTGACAATATGTTGGTAAAATCGGTTAAGGTATCGCTTTTTAAGTACGATAATAATAAACAGGTGCTTCACTCTTTAAACTTCACCCCTAATCAATCGGAGTATAAACTAAATGCTCTTTATCATTTAAATGATTTGTATTTGGAAAGTGGAACTTATTATTTCAGAATTACTGCTTCCGATGGCAATTCAAGCAGTTCAGAATATATTAATATTACTATTGGAGAAGCAAGCAAAATTAGAACGGGAGCTTTTATTATTTCTACTTCCGGAAGTAATGTGAATATCGATTATATGGATAATCAGAATGTGGTTTCGGCATTTAAATCTATAGTTTCTGATTATGGTGCTTCATCCGAAAATTTGTATGGGCAGTTTGTTCATGTAATGGGTAAAAATACAGGAAATTTACTTGCTTTGAATGTTACCGATGCAAGCGAACAATGGCATGTACCCTTTGGGGCTTCTTTCCCAAATTTATTTTTTGAAGAAATGCATTATGCCAATCGCTCTTTATACGTGGGTTTTACGCAAGGTGTGGTAAGGGCGTATAATAAGTATGGAAATATTGAATACGCTTTCGCCTCACCACAAGGGTATAAGCCCGGAAATATTTTGCATACAACCAACCATTTAATTACTGAACAAAAACAAATTATAGGGCAGGGAATTCAAATAGCAGTATACTATAATGCAAGTAGTGCTCTTCGGCAACAATTAACCTTGCAGGGTGATATTGTGGCGATGTTTGAAATAAATAGCAATGAAGTTCTTGTGTTTGCCAATGAAGGAACAAACGGTAAAATTTGGGTTTATAACATTGAGCATAATCAGCTCTATTCTCAAAAAACGCTCATTGGCGAAAATATTAAATGTGCTGCAGCTACCGGTAATGAAAATTACTTGGTAGGAATTGCAAATGATATTCGTAGTTACCACTTACCTTCGAACACATTGTTGCCTTATATAAATTCAATAAACCCTAATTTAATTCGTTTTGACGAGTTATCGAACCACGTATATGTGGTGTCATCAAATGTGCTGAGAACATACAATTATAATAGCATAACTCTTCTGCACACGTACAACCACCCGGTTTTTATTCGTAATTTTCACTTGATGTATAATAAAGAGTAGTAGAAGAAATAAGATTTAACTTATGAAAAATACGGAAGGAATGTTAAAGGAAAATGCACTTAAAGGGAAAGTGATTATTGTAACCGGAGGAGGAACAGGTTTAGGCAAATCTATGTCGGCCTATTTTTTAAAATTAGGAGCATCGGTGGTTATTACCAGCCGCAATATGGAAGTATTAAATAATACGGCTTCAGAATTAGAGAAAGAAATTGGAGGATGCATTTTACCATTATCCTGCGATGTGCGAGATGAGGTTCAGATAGAAAATGTACTAAAACAAACGGTAGAAAAATTTGGCGAATTTCATGTGTTGGTAAATAATGCAGCCGGTAATTTTGCTAGTCCAACAGAAAAGCTTTCTTACAAGGCTTTTAATTCAATTTTAGATATTGTACTAAAAGGAACAAGCAATTTTACGTTGGCAGCCGGAAAGCACTGGATAGCCCAGAAAACAGGAGGTACTATATTAAATATTGTTACTACATACGCCTTCACGGGTTCGGGCTATGTTGTGCCTTCGGCATGTGCAAAAGCCGGAGTGTTGGCATTAACCCGTTCCTTGGCGGTAGAATGGGCAAAATACAACATTCGCAGTAATGCAATAGCTCCCGGACCTTTTCCAACGGAAGGGGCGTGGAGCAGATTATTACCCGGAGAGTTAACCGAGCAATTTAACCCTGCCAGGCGAGTGCCATTGGGGCGGGTAGGTGAACATCAGGAATTAGCCAACTTAGCAGCGTATTTAATTTCCGATTATTCGGCATATATCAATGGAGAGGTGGTGGTTATTGATGGCGGTGAATGGTTAAAAGGAGCGGGGCAGTTTAGTGCATTGGAAAATGTGCCACCGAAAATGTGGAATGAATTAGATAAATTGAGAAAGAAAACTTAAACATAAGTTAAGAGCCACTGAATGGCTTCTTTTTCATTTAAAAATAATTTTACAGGAAAATTTTTGTTCATTCTCTTCGATAATTTCAGATAAAAGTTGCCAATTATTCTATGGGCTAATGAGTTTATGATGATGGCTTCTGCTTTTTTCATATTATAGGCTGCAATCATTTCTTTTGCTTTTTTATCAATAGAGTGAGAGCCTAATCTTACATCGGCTAATACAGCCAATTTAGAATAACCCGAAATCTCGTTTGCGGCTTTAATGTGTTCGCTTACTTCCGATTCATCAATATCTTCGGCATTGTTTAAAAATACAATTTTTAGGAAACCTCTTTTATCAAGAGAGAATTCGGCTGTTTTGGTAGTTATTTTTTTCAAATTAAATTTTTCAGCAGTAAGTCGTCAACCAAGTTTGGAATGGTTACTTTGAGCGATTTGCTTTTTTTCATTTCTCTTTCAATGGCAAAAAGGGCTTCTTTATTTCGTGCCCAAGCTCTTCGAGCAATGCCGTTGTTTACATCCCAAAAAAGCATTGATTTAAGTTTTTGTTCGGCAGCCTTACTTCCGTCTAACACTAATCCAAACCCTCCGTTTATAACTTCGCCCCAACCAACTCCCCCACCATTATGCAGGCTAATCCAGGTGGCACCTCTAAAGGAATCGCCTACAAAATTTTGTACTGCCATATCTGCCGTAAAGCGAGAACCATCGTAGATGTTGCTGGTTTCTCTATATGGAGAGTCAGTTCCCGAAACGTCATGATGGTCTCTGCCTAAAACTATCGGTGCAGAAATTTTTCTTTTTTTAATGGCTTCGTTAAATGCCAGTGCAATTTTAATTCTTCCTTCGGAATCGGCATATAAAATGCGGGCTTGTGAGCCTACTACTAATTTATTTTTTTGTGCATTACGAATCCAGGTAATGTTATCTTGTAACTGTTGTTTTATTTCTTTAGGGGCTTTTTTGTTTATTTCCTGTAATACTTTTAGGGCAATTTTGTCGGTAGTTTCTAAATCTCTTTGATGGGCACTTGTACATACCCAGCGGAATGGCCCAAACCCATAGTCGAAACACATAGGTCCTAAAATGTCTTGCACATAAGAGGGGTATTTGAACTCTTTGTTTGTTCCTTTTACGTTGGCACCGGCACGTGAAGCTTCTAATAAGAAAGCATTTCCGTAGTCGAAAAAATACATGCCTTTTTTGCTTAGTATATTAATGGCATTGGCATGTTTTCGCAAAGTTTTTTGTACTTCTTTTTTAAATCTTTCAGGTTCTTCAGCCATCATTCGGTTGCTTTCTTCGTAACTAAAGCCCGAAGGGTAGTAGCCTCCGGCCCATGGATTATGCAGGGAAGTTTGATCGCTGCCCAAATCTACTTTAATGTTTCTTTTTACTAAGGCTTCCCATAAATCTACTACGTTTCCGTTGTAAGCATACGAAATGGTTTGGCCTTCTTTTCTTGCATTTTCGACACTTGAAATCAGTGTATCTAAATCATAATGTACTTCATCTACCCAACCTTGTTCGTAGCGTTTTTGGGTGGCTTTTGAATTTATTTCTGCGGTAATACTTACTAATCCTGCAATATGTGCAGCTTTAGGCTGTGCTCCGCTCATGCCGCCTAATCCGGCTGTAACAAAGAGGGTTCCTTTAGGAATGTTGCCATTAAATTTTTTTCTTACCGCATTCATTATGGTAATGGTGGTTCCGTGCACAATTCCTTGTGGCCCAATATACATGAATGAACCTGCTGTCATTTGGCCGTATTGTGTAACTCCGAGGGCATTGTATTTTTCCCAGTCATCGGGTTTACTATAATTCGGAATCATCATTCCATTAGTAACTACTACGCGGGGAGCGTCTTTGTGCGATGGAAAGAGCCCCATAGGATGTCCGCTGTACAACACCAAGGTTTGTTCATCGCTCATGGTTGCCAAATATTTCATGGTAAGCAGGTACTGAGCCCAGTTTTGAAATACGGCTCCGTTGCCCCCGTATGTAATTAATTCGTGCGGATGCTGGGCTACCGAATAATCTAAGTTATTACTTAGCATGTGCATAATAGCTTTTGCTTGCAGGCTTTTTCCCGGATACTCCTTAATTGGGCGAGCATATATTTTATAATCGGGGCGGAAACGGTACATGTAAATGCGTCCGTATTTTTGCAATTCTTCGTAGAATTCTTTGGCCAATATAGTATGAAATTTTTTTGGAAAATACCGAAGGGCATTTTTTAGGGCTAATATTTTTTCCTCTTTATTTAAGATAGATTTTCGTTTAGGAGCATGGTTAATTTCCGTATTGTACGGTTTATGTTGAGGTAATTTATCGGGAATTCCTTGTAAAATCAGTTTTCGGAAATTAGTATTTGTAAAAAGCGGATGTTGTTTTTTTATTTTTTTCGAATTAGGCATAGGGCAGCAAGATGTTTTTTTATTTTTTTTGTGAAATATTTTTTTTGTTATTAAATCCATAAGGGCAGTGTTTACAACTGTTTTTACAGCAGTACCCTCGTTTTTGTAAATACATTTCGGTAAAAACAATATACCCTTCCTCAGAATAATAGAAATCTTCTTTACTTAAGTTTAAGAGATGCGGAGAGGGGAGTGGTTTTTCCATTGGTGTAAAATTACATAAATGTATTCTGTTCTTTTGTATAAAATATGCTTCAAAAAATACCCATACAAAAAATAGAAACAGAACTAACCGAAAGAAAAAAGGTTTCATTAAAAATTTTACGTATCGATTTGGTTCACCCTGAAATTTCGGGCAATAAATGGTTTAAAATGAAATATAATTTAGCATACATAAAGCAGCATACATTGAGCGGACTTTTAACCTTTGGTGGCGCCTATTCTAATCATATTGCAGCTACAGCCTATGCCGGAAAATTGTACCATATAAATACAATTGGAATTATTCGCGGAGAAGAAGTAAGTAATCCAACGTTAACACGAGCAAAAGAATTGGGTATGCAATTACACTTTGTTTCTCGAAGTTTGTTTCGTGAAAAAGATAAATTGAATTTGTATTTACAAAAGAAGTTCAATTTACAAGAATTACATGTTATTCCGGAAGGAGGTAGTAATTTATTGGGTGTGAAAGGTTGCGAAGAAATAGCGGCTTATATTCCTGCGTCTGCCACACATGTTTGTTGTGCTTGCGGAACAGGGTCTACGGTAGCGGGAATACTTAAAGGGTGTGGAGGTAAACAAAAGGTAATAGGCATTTCTTCGTTAAAGGCTTTGGGGTATTTCGAAAAAATGCTGGTGCAATATGGTATTGATGAGATACTGAAAGAACGCATATTTTTTTCTTACGATTATCATTTTGGAGGATACGCTAAATTGCCTAAACCACTTTATTTATTTGCAAAAGAATTTTCAGAAAACTATTCCGTTCCTTTAGACTATGTATATACCTCAAAAATGTTGTATGGAGTAATGGATTTAATAGGCAAAGATTATTTCCCTCCGGCTTCGGAGATTGTGGCAGTGCATACCGGAGGTTTACAAGGGAATATAGGTTTTGAACACCGCATCGCTTCAGAATTCAAATAATCTTGTTAATAAAATGTGTATGGCCAATAAACAGCTCTTGTAAGTCTTTGTAAATTTGCATAATTCTTGTTTAAAAAAATATAAACAGATGTTCATTACTTTTAGAAATACGAATTTTTATGTGTTACTGCTTTTTTTGGCTCCTTTATTAATAAAAGCTCAGCCTGCTGAATTTCGTATATTACGTAAGGATTACATCGAAACATTTAAAGATGAGGCAATAAAAGAAATGCACCGAGTGGGTATACCGGCATCTATTACGTTGGCTCAGGGCATATTAGAATCGGGTGATGGCAATAGTGTGTTAGCGAAATATGCCAACAATCATTTTGGTATTAAGTGCCATAACAACTGGAATGGTGAAACTTTTTTTATGGACGATGATGAAAAAAATGAGTGTTTCCGAAAATACGAATCGGCCTACGAATCCTACAAAGATCATTCAGATTTTTTAACCTCCCGACAGCGATATGCCGAGCTCTTCGAATTAAAAATTACAGATTATAAAGGTTGGGCCAATGGTTTAAAAAAAGCAGGATATGCCACCAATCCGAAGTATGCCGATTTGCTTATAAAACTAATAGAAGATTATAATTTACATCAATTTGATACGTTTGGAAAGGCTCCGCATAAGGAGTTTGTACATAAAAAAGAACAGAAAGAGAAAAGCATTACAACTGTTGGTATACATAATATAAGTGTTAGGAATAGAATAAAATCAACCATTTGCAAAAGTGCGGATACTCCCGAAAAAATTGCTAAAGAGTTTGATATGGCTCCTTGGCAAATATATAGGTACAATGATATCAATAGAGGAGAGCAGTTAACCAGCGGCCAGGTAATTTATTTGCAACCTAAAAGAAATAAAGCCGAAATAGATACTCATACGGTGTTACAGAATGAAAATATGTGGGAAATTTCACAAAAACATGGAATAAAACTTAAAAAATTGTACAAGTACAATGATATGCTTAGGGGTACAGAACCTAAAGTTGGCCAAGTATTAAAACTTCAAAAAAGAAAATAGGTAAAAGTTATTTTACGTTAAAAGATAGCATTTTTACTCCTTCCATAAAGCATTCTAATTTATCGCCAACTTTAACAGAGCCAACTCCCTGTGGGGTTCCTGTAAAAATTAAGTCGCCAATTTTAAGAGTAATAAAATGTGAAACGAAGGAAACTATTTTATTGAAATTAAAAATCATATCGCAGCTATTTCCTGTTTGAACCGTTTTTCCGTTTATATCGAGCCAAAACTGAATATTGTTCAAATTTCCAATTTCAGTAATGGGTATAAAGTGGCTTACCGGGGCTGAGTGGTCGAATGCTTTTGCTTTTTCCCAAGGCAGTCCTTTTTCTTTACATTGTTGTTGAATATCGCGAGCGGTAAAATCTATTCCAATTCCTAATTGATTGTAGTAGCGTGATGCAAATTTTTCGGAAATATTTTTTCCGGGTTTATGTATTCTTAGTACCAGTTCTACTTCGTGGTGAATCTCCTGAGAGAATTCAGGAATAAAAAAAGGAGTGCGTTTGGGTAAGAGTGCGGTTTCCGGTTTTAGGAAAAAAACAGGTTCTTTCGGAATGGGGTTATTGAGTTCTTTGGCGTGGTCGATGTAGTTGCGGCCAATGCAAATTATTTTCAAATCAGTTGCTTTTAGAATTTAATGATCGTAAACGAATAGTAGTTAGCACTTTTTTGGTGTAAAGGGGAAAATCTCCGTCCATCATCCAATTGTAATAAGAGGGTTCTTTTTTTAGCACTTCTTCTACTAATTTTCCTTTGTGTTTGCCGAAGTTAAAAATTTCTTGTTGCGAATCGTTGTAAATAATTCTTCCGGCTAAATCCACATTTTTACTTCTTTCGCAAAAATCGTGAAGAAAAGAAATATCGTTTTTTAGTTCGTTGTACCGTTCTAGTTGTGCCTGTAAAATTTCGTACGTGGCTTTAATATCGGCTTCGGCACTGTGGGCGTTTATCAAATCTTTTTCACAATAAAATTTGTAGGCCGCAGCTAAGTTGCGTTGTTCCATTTTATGAAAAATATTTTGAATATCAATGAGCTTTCGGTTGGTTAAATCGAAATCAATTCCTACTCTTAGCATTTCTTCAACCAATAGGGGTATATCAAATTTGTTGGAGTTGAATCCGGCTAAATCGGCATTTCCGATAAAGGTTGAAATTTCTTTTGCTAATTGCTGAAAGGTGGGTTCATTTTTTACATCATCGTTATATATTCCATGAACCATAGATGCGGTATGGGGTATGGGAATTTCGGGGTTTATTCTTCGGGTGTATGTTTCTTCGGTTTGGTTGGGATTTATTTTAAGTATAGAAATTTCTACTATCCGATCTGTTCCAATATTAACACCTGTAGTTTCTAAATCGAAAAAACAGATGGGTTTATTTAGGTTTAGTTTCATTGTTTGGTGAGTTCAAAATCTTCGTTAATCATTTCTTCAAAATCGCTCCTTCCTTTAATGAGAATATCTTTTTTAATAGTGGAATATCCGGGTGCATCTATATTTATCTGGTAGCTTCCCGGCTTAAGAATCATTACAAACGATCCGTTTTTTTGGTTGGGTATATATTGCCCTACCTCTTTCATGGTACGATTATCGGTAACGGTAATGAATGCATTTTTTATAAATTCTTTAGAGGTTGCATTGATGAGTTTAGATTTAAAAACGGTTTGTTTTTCGTCTAATTCGTTAAAGGTAACGCGGTAAATGTCTAAATCGCCTTGCGTATCTTCTCGCCACATAGAAACGTAGGCATGGCGTTGGTCATCGGTAAAAGCAATAACCATGTTATCATCGCAGGTATTAATAGGGTAACCAATATTTTCCGGAAAAGACCATTCGTTGTTTTCGGAATCCCATACGCTTTTGAATAAATCGTATCCTCCAATGCTGTTTCTTCCGTTTGATGAGTAATAAAGAGTTTTTCCATCGTAAAAAAGATTTGGAAAATCTTCATCATATTCGGTGTTGATATTGGGGCCTAAATTTTGTGGCAGAGCCCACTCTCCGGTAGGTAATTTACGTGTCATCCAAATGTCTTTTCCCCCTTGTCCGCCTTTGCGGTTGCTTGAAAAGAACAAGGTGTTTCCTTCGGCCGAAATAGAGGCAGAACTTTCGAAGTCTTTCGAGTTTACATTTTCACCCATTTTGAGGGGTTTGCTGTATTTGTTATTTTTTTTGTTCGATTCGAAAATATCTCCATACTCTTCAATATTGTCAATATAAAGAAATAAGGTATTGGCATCGTAAGAGAGACCCACGGCTTGCTCATCGAAGGGGCCATTAATGGTGCCTAGTAATTTAGCACTTTCAAATTCTCCGTTTGTAACTTTCGATTCGTAAATATCGGAAGGATAATAACCATCAAATTCTTTGCTGCCTTTTCCTTTTCTGCGTGATGTAAAAATAATATATGATTCGTTGGGGGTAATGTAAGGGTAGTAGTCGGGGAAGGTGGAATTTATGGTGGCACCTAAATTTTGAAAACTAACATCTACCGGAGCTGCTGTTAATTTTCGGGCGTTTTCCAGCATCATCAGTTGCCTTTCTGCTTGTTTTTGATTTTCTCCTTTGTTTAAGGCTTTGTATTTGAGGTAAAATTCAGCGGCCTTATCGAATTCGTGATTGATATGATATGCTAACCCCATATAGTAAAGTGCTTCAGGGTCTACCTTAGGTAAGGAGACGGCTTTTTCTAAAAAGGGGAGAGCCTGTTTTTTGTCAACGGCTAAATGCAAAACGCAGTACCCTGCTTTGAAATGAAAGTCGGGGTTTTCGGGCTCAAATTTTATGCATTTCATATAATCGGTAAGAGCTGCACTAAAGTTGTTGTGTTTAAAATGTTCTTTTGCACTTTCGGGGTCGTACTTTTGTGCAATAGAAAAAAGAGGCACAGTAAAAAGTAATATGTAGGCAAGTTTTTTCATTTCGTCAATTCGAAGGTACTGTTCTTGGTATAATCAAATCGAGTACCAAACTTCCAAATGTAAGAAATCTGCGGCATTTAGATTCACTATTTGTAAAATGGAGCTAAAAATACAAAGAGAAAATTTCTAACTAATTGCTACTCAATTTTTAGACGAACATATTGAAAATTTCTATACTTTGTTGTGTTTTCGGCATCATTGGCGTAGCTTGGGCCTTGCAGTAGAGGGGTTATCCTTTTAATTTTTATAGCACTGCTGTTTATACCTTTTTGTTTAAGGGTTTCAAACAATAAGAGTTTCGCTTCCAGGGCTCTTTTTTCGGCTAGGTTATGGTTACTGATGAATGTTTTGGTTGGAACTGTTGACGCACTTGCTTCAATAGAAATACTAATATTTCCATATGTTTCAATGTGTTTTAGTACTTTTTCAATAAACAGCGTGTACTCTTTTTGGGTTTGTTCTAAATTTTTTTCGTTATAGCTGAAATAATGGATAAATTCTATTTGCGAAGGAATGGTGTGGTTTTCTGTTTTGCTGGGTTTGTTAGTTAAAAGTTGAGACGATTTGGTTTTGCTTATTTGATGGTTTGCGTTTGCTGCATCTATTAAATTTAAAATAAAATGGTTTTTTAGTTCAGTGTGAAATTGAGTTTTGGTAACAATTAATGGGAAATCCGAGAATTTGGTTTGTGCAATATTCTTTAGCTGCAAACTGTCTTGTTCTTGTACTGTAAAGGAATTTAAATCAATTAATGCTATTCTCGAAGAAATGTTTTCTTCTGTAGTACTATCGTTTACAGGAGAATAATTAATTTCTAATTCAAGGTAGGGGTTGAATATATTACATGGTTTGGGTATAACTACAAGTTGGGTGTGTTGGGTTTTATCCGTAGCAATAGTTAGGGTATACTTTTTTTCGGTGTATACCGGAAAAGAAAATCGGCCGGTAGAGTCGATGTTTATTTTTTGGATAAACAGATTGTTATCGTTATGCAGTTCTGCTGAAATAGCAGGAGGATTAGTAGTTTTAGGTAAAACAATGCCCGATATAAGAAGTTGATTTATATGTTCACATTCTTTACCAAAGGCATAATTGTCCATGCCTCCGTACCCTCCTTTTCGATTTGAAGAAAAGAAGCCTGTTTGCTCCTTTTCATTTATTGAAAAGTAAATATCATCGGCAGGCGAGTTAAAGGGTTTACCCAAATTTTCAGCTTTCTGCCATTGGTTGTTTTCAAATTTAGCAACAAAAATATCGTAGCCTCCAATGGAATGGTGCCCTTTAGATGAAAAATAGAGCCATTTGCCATTTTCAGATAGAAACGGGGATTCTTCGTCTAGTGGGCTGTTGATGTTATTATTGAGTAAAACAGGTTCACTCCATTTTCCTTCTGTACTTTTGGCAGAAGTATAGATATCTTTACCACCTATTCCGTTTTTTCTGTTAGCCACAAAGAACAATGTATTTCCATCGGCACTGAAACAAATACTAGGTACATTAAATTTACTTGAATTAATGTTTTTTGCCAGTTTTACGGGTTTTCCCCACTCATTATTTTCAAATTCAGAGAGCCATATTCGGTCTTTTTTGTAAAAATAAAATGTTTTTTTATGGTTGAAATAAGTTAAGGCTGAGCTGTGTTTTTTTGTATTGAGATTAGTGGGTAAGTATTTTTTTATTTCGTTTGGAGAAGTTATTAAATTCCATGTATTTGTATTTTTTTTGGCTATTAAAATGTTTTCATATAAAAGTCCATCAGGAGCTTTCCTCTTACTATTTGCAGGTCTTCTGGAGGTGAATACAATGACAGAATCGGTTTTTAAATACACGGGTGCATAGTCGTGAAAGAGGCTGTTAATTTCTTTGTTCAGCAAAAAGGGTTTGAGTGAAGAAAGGGTTAAAAGTTGTTTCGCATTTTCTACATAATTTACAAGTTGATTTATTTGCAATACTAATTCCCTGCCATCGTTGGTATTTAGATTTATGAATG
Organism: Flavobacteriales bacterium; assembly: GCA_905339165.1. Lineage (GTDB taxonomy): Bacteria > Bacteroidota > Bacteroidia > Flavobacteriales_E > Vicingaceae > BCD5. The sequence goes on along the minus strand of CAJPFH010000004.1, from coordinate 113,711 downwards.
TTTCAAAATGTTTTGCAGATTGAATGGCTTCATCAAATTTCTCACAATAGTGTTGAACCTTTGCCAGATATAAAAAAAGTTCGGGTTGAGTGTCTTTTTGAGAATACTTTAAGGCTTTTTCCAAAAAATATAGAGAGCTGTCTTTATTTACATCCGATTCCCAGTAAACGACTCCTGTTTGAAGCAAGTATTGTGCATTTTCGGGTTGAAAAGAGAGTAATTCCGAATAGTATTTTTTGGATAATTCGAAATCCCCGTAATAGGATGATTTTTGTGCCTTGTGAAGTATTTTTTTTTCTTGTTGGGCGATTGCAACATTAAATTGGGTTAAAAGACAAACGAGCATTATTAATGCTCGTTTGTCTTTTAGAAAAATATTTATTGTAAAGGGCTGTAGCAAAAAGTTATTCTAAGGTAAGTTTAACGTACTGAAATTTTTGATATTTCTTTTGATTTCCGGCATCGTTGGTGTATTCAGGGCCTTGTACTAAATGAACAATATTATTTATGATAACCTGATCGCTTTTTAAGCCTTTTTCTTTAAGACTAATAAAGAGGAGTAGTTTCGCTTCCAAGGCTCTTTTTTCGGCTAAATTTTCGTTGGTTACAAATGTTTTAGTGGGTACTTTCGAAGCACTGGATTCGATATTGATTTTAACGGAACCTTCCTTTTCAATAACTTGTGTCAGCTTGTTTATGAAATCGGCATACAGTTGATCGGTTTTATTTATATCCTTTACATTGTAGCCAAAGTACTTTTGAAAAATCACTTTAGACTTATCTACTTCTTTATTGTCTGTGGCGTTCTTACCTGCATTTTGGTCTTTCACAGCAACGTCTTTGTCTTTGGCTAAGTCTTTTCCTGTATTCTTATCTTTAGAGCTGTCTTTATCTTTAGATGCAACATCTTTTCCTGTATCCTTGTCTTTGGAGGTGTCTTTATCTTTAGATGCAACATCTTTTCCTGCATCCTTGTCTTTAGAGGTGTCTTTATCTTTAGATGCAACATCTTTTCCTGCATCCTTATCTTTAGAGGCAATATCTTTTCCCGTATCTTTATCTTTATTTGGCAAACTTCCAAAAACAACGGGTTTTAAACCAATGGCTTTATCAATTTCCTGGTAGGCTGATGCGGGAGGAATGTAAAGATCCTCATCTTCGCTAAAACCTGCTGCTTCGTACTTTATGTGGTATTCATTACCGGGTTGTAAAATAATAGAAAAACGGCCGTCTCTGGCTCTGGGTTTGTATTTTCCAACAAGTTCTCCTGTTTCGTTGTTTGTAATGGTTATAAGTGCGTCTTCGGGTAGTTTATCCATACCTATAACTGTAATAATACCGGTTAGCAGTGTAAGAGCTTTTTCGGGGGCATCCATTAATGTAATCATGTAAATATCCTTTTCTCCGTATCCTCCATCTTGAAAGGAAGAATAATAAGCTCTTCTCCCGTCAACAGAGGTAACAAAAAAAATGTCATCATCGGTAGAGTTTACAGGGTAGCCCATATTGGCAGGAGTGCTCCATGAGCCATCTTCTTGTAATTCCGAGTAGAATATATCGTACCCACCAATACTGGTATGTCCGCGCGAGCTGAAATAGAGAGTTTTTCCATCGGGATGCAGAAAAATACCATCTTCATCGTAAAGAGTATTGATGTTGGGCCCTAAGTTTTGAGCCAAGGCCCATTCTCCGTTTGGAAGTTTTTTGCACATATAAATATCTTTCCCTCCAAATCCACCTTTGCGGTCGCTAACAAAGTAAAGAATGCTATTATCGGGCGATAGGGCAGCATGGGTTTCGTAAGAGGAGGAGTTTACATTGGCACTCAACTTTTCTGGAGTATTCCACATTTCACCGTCAAAAAAACTTTTGTATAGTTCTCCGTTCCCGTTATCGTCTTTATAAATAAGCAGGGTATTTCCGTCTATGGTAATGTTAAGGGTGGCTTCGTGCCCCATGCTGTTAAGAGTGAGAAGTTCGGGCTCCTGCCATTCGCCTTTTTCGAAGTAAGAAACATAAATATCTTCGAAAGGCATACCATCTTCTTCGTCTATAATATTTGCGTTTGAACTATCGGGGCGTACTCTTCTTGATGTAAAGTAAATAGCCGATTCATCAATAGAAATTACCGGAGAGTATTCGGGATATTTGGTATTGATTTTCGAACCTAAATTTTGTACTTTCAGATTTACCGGATTGGCTACTGCTATTTTAGCATATTCGGTTCGTTTCACTTCCATATCGGTTTCATCCCATAAATAGTGTTTTTTGGTTATGTAGGTTTTAAAATTTTTATAATGTTCAATAGCTTTATCAAATTCCATATTTAGATGTAGCGCACGTGCGTAGTAGTAATGCGTTTCAACGGGTGCTTTTTTCTCGGTATGCGAGAAAATGTCATAATTAGAGGTTGTGTTTTGTATCGCTTTTTCGAGGTATTGCAGTGCTTTTCTTTTTTGGTTTCCGGTGTTTATGTAGCACACGCCTACTTTATAATTTAGGTTATTGTTATCGGGTTGTTGTTCAAGAAGATTAAGCCAAATAGGGAGAGCTGCTTCGTAGTATCGTTCTTCCATCATAGTGTTGGCTTCGTAGAATCGCTCTCTGAATTTATCTTGAGAGAAAAGAGAGAATTTTAAGAAGAGAAGCGATGTGAATAAAAAATACTTTTTCATTGCGTGCTAAAATTAAGTGGCTAAAGTAAATATAACCACCCTGTTAATAAAGATGCAAATATATTTGTTTTCAACAATTTATTCAATAAAAATTCAAAAACCGTAGTGCGATTGAAATAGAGTATTAAAAATCGCGGTTTATATCAAAGGCTTCCATATAGTCTGCTACTTTTTTAATAAAAGAACCTCCTAAAGAACCGTCAACTACGCGGTGGTCGTAAGACATGGAGAGAAACATCATATGTCTGATTCCAATGGTGTCTCCGAAAGGAGTTTCAATTACAGCTGGTTTTTTGCGAATGGCTCCGGTGGCCATGATAGCTACCTGAGGCTGATTGATTATGGGGGTACCCATTACGTTTCCAAAAGTTCCAACATTGGTAAGGGTAAAAGTGCCTCCTTGAATTTCATCGGGTTGCAGTTTATTATTCCTGGCACGGGCAGATAGGTCGTTTACCGCTTTTGTAAGTCCTATTAAATTTTTTTGGTCGGCATCTTTTACCACTGGCACAATTAAATTTCCGGAAGGCAAGGCAGTTGCCATACCTATATTGATTCTTTTGCGTTTTATTATTTTATCTCCGTCAACCGATATATTGATTAGAGGAAGGTCTTTAATGGCTTTTACAATGGCTTCAATAAAGAGTGGAGTAAATGTTATTTTTTCGTTTTCTCTTTTTTGAAATGCATTTTTCACTTTTTCTCTCCATATTACCATATTGGTAACATCTACTTCAATAAAAGAGGTTACGTGCGGAGATACATGTTTGCTCATTACCATGTGTTCTGCAATGAGCTTACGCATACGATCCATTTCTATAATTTCATCACCAGGGTTTATGCTAATATCGGGCTTTTTGATAATTGCTCCTTGAACATATTGGGTAGAGGTGGTGGTGGGTTTTTCGGTTTGCTCTTGTCTTTGAGTTGTGTTGGTTTTAATGGTGTTTGTACCACGGTTTGGCAAATAGGCTAAAAGATCTTGTTTAGTAACCCTTCCTTCTTTTCCTGAGCCTTCTATCGTATCTAGTTCGGCTGTATCTATACCTTCTTTTGCCGCAATACTACGTACTAACGGGGAATAAAACCTTCCGGTTGCAGAGGAGGCTATTATGCTTTTGTGGGCACTTTCGGTAAGAGGTTTTGAGGTTTCTGTATCGGCTGTTTTATCATTTGCAGGGGTAATTTCGGTAGTAGGAGTGCTTTTTACGGAGGGAGTTGTTCCTTCGGAGCCAATAATAGCAATAGCCTGACCTACTTTTACCACATCGCCTTCATTATAAAGTTTTTTTATTAGTATTCCGGCATCGGGTGCAGGAATTTCGGAATCTACCTTATCGGTAGCTATCTCTAACACCGATTCTTCTTGTTCAATGGTATCGCCTTCGTTTTTTAGCCATTTAATAATAGTGGCTTCGGCTACACTCTCGCCCATTTTGGGCATTATTAGTTCTATTTGTGCCATTTTCTTTTTTATTGTGGGGTTACAAAAGTAGGGTAAAAAAGTGTTTTAATCAATGCAAATTGAAGAGGGGCTTAATTTACCTTTTTGCTTAATTGATTTATAGATTGAAGAATAATTAAAAAATCTTTTAAAATAGAATAGTTTCTTGCATAAGCTATATTGGCTTCGTTTATTTCTTCGGTTTTTAGGTTGAGCAGCATTTCGTTCTTTATGGGGGTTAGAATTCCTGTTTTAATTTTACTCTTGTACGGAACAGATTTTAATGGGTATAGCCCCACAAATGAAAAATTTCCGCTAAGTATTTGGAACATGTTTTTTAACAGATTTTTAAAATGACCTGTAGCTATTGATAGCAAAGGACTAAAAACAATAAATAGAAAAGAAAGAAAAATATCTAGGATTCTTTTACTTCGCATTTTTGCGGGGTGAAGTACCGATTGTAAATCGGAATAAAAGTATTCATCGGATGATACAATGCTATTGCTTCCTACCATAAAGCGGTTGTTTACAGAGGCAATTTTTAAATGAATATTTCTTAACGAGGGTAATTTTTGCAGCGTGGCTATAATTTCGGAATAACTTGTTTCTACAGGCGAAAACACCACTTCATTTAAACGGTACATTTGTATTAAATCAAACAGATGATTGAAATTTCCGGAATATTCTATGTTTGAATTTTCTGAAGTATTGTAATTGGGAGGTTTTACGTAGCAAATGTTTTCTTTTGGATAGTAGGCTTGTTTTATTAAATCGGTAATTTTTTCAGCTTCTGTGTCGGGAGCTACCATGGCTATTCTTTTTTTGCCAGTGCTGTGCATATTCATTAGTTGAAATTTGCTAAGAAGGTATCTGTAAAGCGGAATAAGCAGCAGAGTTCCCAAGGCCGAAAAAAAGATGACAGCTCTGGAAAACCTTAAATTTTCAGGAAGTAATGAATAGGTAATAAGGGTAAAAATACCCGATAAGCAAATTCCTGTAAATAATTTTTTGTATGAATAGGGCTTATCGTAGGCTCCGGAAAAAAAACAAAAAAGAAGAACAAAGCCTGTGAAAGAAAGCAGAGAATAGCTAACAATTGCAGCAGGGAAGTGTCCTCCTTGTGTAAATCGCACCCAATGTTCGTAGTAATAAGTTAGGTTTTTTGTAAAAAGAAAAACCAATGCTCCATCTGTAACAGGCAGAAAAAATTTTTCAATCAGGCGTTTTAGAATAGATAGTCCGGCTCTTAGCCAAATGGCTAATTGAATAAATAAGGAATAATATCCGGCTGTTTTTTGCGTAAAATGTTTTTTGGCAAATATTTCCATCGCACGGTAAAAAACCAGTACATAGTTTATGCTACTTTTTTTTGTGCTTTCGCCTTTATAATGTATAATGGAGGTGTGTGGGAAATAATAATTTTTATACCCTTCTTTTAATATGCGGTAAGATAAATCGATGTCTTCCCCATACATAAAAAATATTTCATCGAGTAATCCGGTTTTTCGAAGAGTTTCCATTCTTAAAAACATAAATGCTCCGGAAAGAATTTCTACTTCGTGTGTTTCGTTTGGGTTTAAATTCCCTAAATGGTAACGGTTAAACTTTTTTGATGATGGAAACAGTTTGCTTAAACCGGTAATTTTGTAAAAAGCTACATCGGGTGTGGGTAATCCGCGTTTCGATTCGGGTAAAAAATTCCCCTTTCCGTCAATCATTTTTACACCCAGTCCTCCCGCTTCGGGATGGGTTTCCATAAAATCAAAACATTTTTTCAGCGTGTTTTCTTGTATAATAGTATCGGGGTTCAGCAATAAAACGTATTTTCCTTTGGCTTTTTCTATACCTTGGTTATTGGCTTTAGAAAAACCAACATTCTTTTTGTTCTGTATGCTATTTACAAACGGAAAATATTGTTTTACCATTTCCATACTGTCATCGTCAGAGTGGTTATCAATAACCCATACCTCTGCTTGAACCTGCTGCATGGCTTTTTGAACCGAATGCAGGCAGTTGAATAAAAAATATTTTACGTTGTAGCTTACTATGATAACCGATACATCCATGTGTGATTTAGCGGGCAAGTGTATTTTCGTACGGAACGCGGTTGGTAATGGAACGTGCCAATGTAATTTCATCGGTATACTCCAACTCATCGCCAAAGGCTACTCCTCTGGCAAGGGTAGTTATTTTTACCGGAAAATCTTTTATTTTTTTAAACAAGTAAAAATTGGTTGTGTCTCCTTCCATAGTAGTACTGAGTGCCATAATAACTTCATTAATTCGGGAGGTTTGCAGGCGGTGTATCAGTTCGTTTATTTTAATATCGTTGGGGCCAACGCTATCAATAGGTGAAATTAAGCCGCCCAGCACATGGTACACTCCTTTGTATTGCATGGTAGATTCTATGGCCAGTACATCGCGGATATCTTGCACTATACAAATTACTTCTTGTTCTCGTTTTGGATTTGAGCAAACTTCGCAAACAGGGTTGTCGCTAATATTAAAGCAATTTTTGCAATGTTGTATGTTATTCGAAAGGTTTTGTAAAACTTCACTGAAATTTTCTATCGTGCCAGCATCTTCCTTTAATAAATGGAGCACATAGCGAAGGGCCGTTTTTTTGCCTACACCGGGCAACGAGGAAAATACCTCAACGGCTTTTTCTAGAGTTTTTGAAGGGAATTTTTCCACTGGGTAGATTTCTGTACTTTCGCTTTCAAAATTAAGTAATTTCGGTTTCATGCAGCCTTCTTTTATATTATTCATTATTGCGTTGTATTTTCTTTTGTTGGTAATTATTTCGTTTGTTACGGCAAAAGGTGCCGATAATAAAAGTTTTTTTATCGGGGCAAAAAAGTCACCCTGGTTTTTGGTAGCCTTTGGTATGATAGGTGCTTCGCTTTCCGGGGTAACTTTTATTTCTATACCCGGATGGGTTGGGGCTACGCAATTTGCGTATATGCAAACCGTTTTAGGCTACTTATTAGGCTACGTTGTAATAGCCACCGTATTAATGCCTTTGTATTACCGTTTAAATTTGACATCTATTTACACTTATCTTGAACAGCGTTTTGGTTTTTTTTCTTATAAAACCGGAGCTTCTTTTTTTCTTTTATCAAGAACCATAGGGGCTTCTTTTAGAATGTTTTTAGTGGCGAATGTTTTACAGTTTACTATACTGGACAAATTAGGAATTCCTTTTTGGTTTACGGTGGTAGCTACCATTCTTTTTATCTGGTTATACACTTTTAAAGGAGGAATAAAAACTATTGTTTGGACGGATACCTTGCAAACACTGTTTATGTTGCTTGCGGTAGTGTTTACTATTTTGCTAATAGGGAATCAGTTGAATTGGGAAATTACGGAAGTGTTTGCCCAAATAAAAGAAAGCAGGCATTCGCAAATTTTCTTCTTCACCGATAGTCATTCGCCCAACTTTTTTTGGAAGCATTTTTTAGGTGGAACTTTTATTGCTATTTCTATGACCGGGCTAGACCAAGATATGATGCAAAAAAACCTTAGTTGTAAAAATATTAAAGAAGCACAAAAAAATATGTTGTGGTTTAGCGTGGTATTGGTGTTTGTAAATCTACTTTTTCTGTGTTTAGGAGCGTTGCTTTATTTGTACTGCGAAAAAATGCAAATTGTACCGCCCGAAAAAAGCGATAACCTATACCCCATGCTGGCTATGGGCGGATACCTTGGAGAGGTGGTAGGAGTAATTTTTATTTTAGGCTTAATTGCGGCAGCCTATTCCAGTGCCGATTCTGCTCTTACGGCTCTTACCACTTCATTTTGTATTGATATTTTATCTATAGAAAAACATTTTTCCGAAAATCAACAGATAAAAATTCGGAAGCGGGTACACATAGGTACTTCTGCGGTTATGTTTTTATGTATTTTACTTTTTCATGCACTAAGCAACGATAGCGTAATTAAAGAATTATTTACCATTGCCGGCTACACCTACGGGCCTTTGCTTGGTTTGTACGCATATGGTTTACTAACCCAATTTCAGGTAAACGATAAATGGGTGCCGATAGTTTGTATTCTTTCCCCTCTTTTTTGTTATGTGCTGAATTATTATTCCGAAACGTGGTTTGGCGGATATAAATTTGGATTTGAACTGCTTATTTTAAACGGAATTTTAACTTTTGTGGGCTTACTTATAATTCGAAAAAGGTAAGCCAAAATTTATTCACATACGGTTTGGGCAAGCTGCAATATTTTACTTTTGTGAAATGAGTTATTTAGAAGAACTGAACGAAGAGCAGCGCAAAGCAGTTGAAAATACAGAAGGCCCTGTAATGGTAATTGCAGGAGCAGGTTCAGGTAAAACACGTGTACTCACATACAGAATAGCACACCTCATTAATAAAGGGGTAGATCCTTTTCAGATATTAGCCCTTACCTTTACAAACAAGGCTGCCAAAGAGATGAAAGAACGCATTGTGCGTATTACGAGCGAGAGTGATGCAAAGAGTTTATGGATGGGAACTTTTCATTCTGTTTTTTCACGTATTCTACGATCAGAAGCAGAAAAAATTGGCTACCCTTCTCATTTTTCTATTTATAATACCGATGACTCAAAAAACTTACTGAAAGACATCATTAAAGGATTTAATCTTGACGATAAACAATACAAAACAAACATGGTGTTTAGCCGGATATCGGCTGCTAAAAATAACCTTATTTCGGCCAATGCATACATAAACGATAAAAACATACAAGCCGAAGATACTCAAAGACGTTTGCCCGAAATAGGCCGAATTTATTTAGCCTACGAGCAAAGATGTTCTAAAGCATCGGCCATGGATTTTGACGATTTGCTTTTTAAAACCAATATTTTACTACGAGATTTTCCTGAAGTATTATACAAATACCAAAGCCGATTCAAGTATATTTTAGTTGATGAGTACCAAGATACCAATTATTCGCAATACCTGATTGTAAAGAAATTGGCAGCACGCTTTCAAAACATTTGTGTAGTGGGCGATGATGCACAAAGTATTTATGCCTTCAGAGGTGCCAACATTCAGAATATTCTTAATTTCCAAAAAGATTATTCCGATGCACAAACATTTAAGTTAGAGCAAAATTATCGTTCTACCAAAAGCATCGTAAATACGGCTAATCGAATTATTACTTTTAATAAAGAACAACTTCCTAAGGAAGTATGGACCGACAACGAAAATGGCGAAAAAATAAAAGTTTTCCAAACACTAACCGATAAAGAAGAGGGAGAAACTATTGCATCAGGTATATATAGCAGACACCTTTCAGAACACGCACCTTTCTCCGATTTTGCAATTCTATACCGCACTAATGCTCAATCGCGTTCTTTCGAAGAGGCTCTTCGCAAAAGAAACATACCGTACCGTATTTTTGGCGGCATCTCTTTTTATCAAAGAAAAGAAATCAAAGATCTTTTGGCCTATTTTCGTTTAGTCATTAATCCTAATGACGAGGAATCATTTAAACGAATTATCAATTATCCATTAAGGGGAATAGGAAAAACAAGCATTGAAAAAATAATGGTTCTTGCCGACCAACATCAGGTCAGTCTTTGGGATATTGCTTCAAAAGCATCTCACTTCGGAAATGATTTTAATACGGGCCTTATTCAAAAAATCAACGAATTTATTACCACTATTAAAAGTTTTAGCACTCTGCTTTTTACCCAAAATGCTTACGAGTTGGGTAATCAAATTGCACAAACATCGGGTATATTAAAAGAACTTTTTTCCGATACTTCGCCCGAAGGAGTTTCCAGATATGAAAACATTGTGGAACTCCTAAACGGACTAAAAGAATTTGTAGAAGATGCCCAAAAGGAAAATCCGAAAATAATACCTACGCTAGACGAATACATGCAAGAAATTGCACTACTTACAGATGCCGATAAAGAAAGTGAAGAGGATAAAAATACGGTTTCATTAATGACCATACACATGTCAAAAGGTCTTGAGTTTGGGCATGTTTATATTGTAGGATTGGAAGAAGGTCTTTTTCCCTCACAACTTTCAACTCAATCGAGAACCGATTTAGAAGAAGAGAGAAGATTATTTTATGTAGCCCTTACACGAGCACAAAAATCGGTAACTCTTTCTTATGCTTTAACCCGTTACCGTTGGGGGCAGCTTACACAATGCGAACCTAGCCGATTTTTAGAAGAGTTAGACTCTACCTATGTAGAGATATTGCCTAAGCAGGAAGCCAATAAAAAAAATAACGAAACTTTTTTTACTAAACACCCCACTAACACAGCCCCTACACCTGCACAAAACCCAATTGTTCGAACCGGTAAAAGCAACCTCGTGAAACTAAATAGTGCCATTAGTAAAAGCACTGTTACCGCACAAGATTTAAACCTTCGACATGGAATGCAGGTACACCACGAAAAATTTGGTAAGGGCAAAGTGCTAAACATAGAAGGAGCCTCGCCTAACCAAAAAGCTACTATAGAATTTGAATCCGTTGGAAACAAACAGTTGCTTCTAAAATTTGCCCGATTAACCATTGTAGAAACCGATTCCCTCAATTAATATTGACTAAAAGAAATTTTCTTCTTTACTTTGTGTGGTCGGTCGGAAATTACACATCATACCCTACTATCCGATTCCAAACATAATAAGCAAACCCAAACTGATGGACTACAACACACAACGAGAAAAATTAATTATTCCCGAATACGGGAGGCATATACACATTATGGTAAACCACTGCATAAGCATAGAAGACCGAGAGGAACGCAACCGCTGTGCCAAAGCCATTATTGATGTAATGGGGCAATTAAACCCCCATCTTCGCGATGTGGCCGATTTTACTCATAAATTATGGGATCATCTTTTCATTATTTCAAGCTTTAAACTCGATGTAGATTCTCCATACCCAAAACCCAATCCGGAAAAAATACACGAAAAACCGGAACCAATGAGTTATCCGCAAAAACGTATAAAGTTTAAGCATTATGGAAAAACAGTAGAAGCCCTTATAAAAAAGGCTTCGGAGATGGAAGAAGGAGAGGAAAGAAATGCGTTTGTAGAAGCCATAGCCAATTTAATGAAAAAATTTTATCTCACATGGAATCGTGATTCAGTGAATGATAACGTGATACTCGAAGAACTGAAATTGCTCTCCGAAAATAAATTAAAAACAAAAGAAACCTTTCAGTTAGATTCTACTAACGAAATTATTTACCGCAATAACCTAAACACCCCTTCGCACCAAAACAACAAAAAGAAAAAAAACGGGCAGAAAAAAAACAAAATGAGAAAAAAATATTAATCACTTTTTTCTCTTAAAATCATCTGCTTTTTCACAACAAATAGATCCGTATAGGTTTTCCCCAACTACCTGTTAAAACATATATAAATGTTTTTGAAATGTTAGTAGATACTTGTCTAATTTTCGCATAAAAATTAAAAAGTATGGGAACTTTTATAATCGATGGACCTAATAAACTAAAAGGCGAAATACAACCTCAGGGAGCCAAAAACGAAGCATTGCAAATTTTATGTGCCGTTTTACTTACACCTCAAAAGTGTATTATTAAAAATGTGCCCGATATTATTGATGTAAATAAACTCATTACCCTTTTGGGTGATATTGGAGTTAAAGTTGAAAAAATAAATAATAACGATTACGCCTTTACCTCCGATGAAGTAAACATAGATTTCTTGCAATCCGATGAATTTAGAAAAAAAGCATCGGCATTACGAGGCTCTGTAATGATATTAGGCCCGCTTTTAGCCCGCTTTGGCATAGGATTTATGCCACGCCCCGGAGGCGATAAAATTGGCCGAAGAAGACTCGACACTCACTTTTTAGGATTCGAAAAACTGGGAGCTACCTTTCATTACGATGCCAACAGCAGTTTTTACCGTATGGAAGGAAAAAACCTGAAAGGTTGTTACATGCTCCTCGATGAAGCTTCTGTTACCGGTACCGCAAACATTGTAATGGCAGCCGTATTAGCCGAAGGTATTACTACGATATACAATGCCGCCTGCGAACCTTATTTACAGCAACTCTGTAAAATGCTTAACCTTATGGGAGCCCACATTTCGGGAGTAGGTTCTAATTTGCTTACTATTGAAGGGGTAAAAGAACTAAAAGGTTGCGAACACACTATTTTGCCCGACATGATTGAGATTGGAAGTTTTATTGGCTTAGCCGCTATGACTCAGTCGGAACTTACCATTAAAAATGTTTCCTGGAATAACTTAGGTGTGATTCCATCGGTATTTAAAAAACTTGGCATACAACTTGAACGAAAAGAAGACGATATTTATGTTCCCTCGCAAGAAGTGTACGAAATAGAAACATTTATTGATGGCTCTATTCTTACTATTGCCGATGCTCCATGGCCCGGATTTACCCCCGACTTGTTAAGCATTGTGTTAGTGGTTGCTACGCAAGCAAAAGGAAGCGTATTAATTCATCAAAAAATGTTTGAAAGCAGGCTGTTCTTTGTAGATAAATTGATTGATATGGGAGCACAAATAATTCTTTGCGACCCACACCGTGCCACAGTAATTGGGCTGGGAAGACAGAATGCCCTACGAGGAATTGAAATGTCATCACCCGATATTAGAGCCGGAGTTTCTTTACTTATTGCGGCACTTTCGGCACAGGGAAAAAGCACCATACATAACATTGAACAAATAGACAGAGGATATCAGAATATTGACACAAGATTAAATGCCCTCGGAGCAAAAATTAAAAGATTATAAATGATTACCTTTACACACATAAATAAAAATTTGACATGAAAAAAATAGCTTATTTCACTATGGGTTTTGCCATTGTTTTTCTTGCTTTTGCATTTACCCAAAAAGTTGTTCAAAACTCAAAATCGAAAACCGAAACCGTTGGCTTAAACATTGGAAACAAAGCCCCTGAGTTAAATTATAAAAATCCAGAAGGAAAAGAACTCGCACTAAGTTCTTTAAAAGGAAAAATGGTACTAATTGATTTTTGGGCATCTTGGTGCGGACCTTGCAGAAGAGAAAATCCTGCAGTGGTTAAAGCATACAACGAATTTAAAGACAAAAAATTTAAAAATGCTAAAACATTTACCGTTTACAGCGTATCGTTAGATATGCAGGAAACTGCATGGAAAAACGCCATTGTTCAAGATAAATTAACTTGGGAATACCATGTTAGCGACCTCGGTGGTTGGAATTCTAAAGCCGCCCAAACCTATCAGGTTTACTCTATCCCTTCTAATTATTTAATTGATGGGAATGGAATCATTGTGGCCAAAAACCTTAGGGGTGAAGATTTAGTAAAATCGCTACAAAGCCAGTTAAAATAGAGAATTTTCAGGCTTCTTCTTTTTTTAAATTCTGACAATTTGTCCTTATTTTCGCAGTGGCAAAGAAATTGGGTAAGGTTTCCCGATTTATAAAAATACAGCTATGGAAAACGAAAAATTAGAGAAAGAAGAGATGAATAATTTAGATAAAAATGAGAGCAGTGCTGCAGAAACTAGTGCGGCCGAAAATGCTGAAAATAAAGATGAAAAAGAAGACTTGCAGAAAAAAGCAGAAGAGTTGAACGATAAATATCTTCGCTTATATTCCGATTTCGATAATTACCGAAAACGAACCCAACGAGAAAAAGTAGAACTCATAAAGTTTGCCGGAGAAGAAATTATTTCCGCCCTTTTGCCTGTAATTGACGATTTTGACAGAGCCATAAAAAATATGAACGAAAATGCCGATTTTAATTCCATCAAAGAAGGAATTGAACTGATTCACAATAAATTTTTATCCATTCTAAAATCAAAAGGATTAGAAAATATAGAAGATTCTAGGGGTAAAGAATTGAACGTAGAAATGCACGAGGCTATTACCCAAATTGAAGCACCCAGCCATGAGTTAAAAGGAAAAATAGTAGACGAATTGGAAAAGGGCTATAAACTAAACGGAAAAGTAATACGCTACACCAAGGTGGTAACAGGCATATAAAAAAGCCCCTTACATTATTAATTGATAAAAAATGGCAAAAAGAGATTATTACGAAATACTAGGCGTTTCGAGAAATGCGTCAGAAGATGAAATTAAAAAAGCGTATCGAAAATTAGCTATTAAATACCACCCCGATAAAAACCCCGATGACAAAGAGTCGGAAGAAAAATTTAAGGAAGCAGCCGAAGCCTACGAAGTGTTAAGTAATGCTGAAAAGAGACAACGGTACGACCAATTTGGACATGCCGGAATGGGAGCTAACGGAGGAGCAGGCGGTTTTGGCGGCATGAATATGGAGGACATCTTTGAGCAATTTGGAAATATTTTTGGAGAAGGCTTTGGGGGTGGTTTTGGAGGAGGACAAAGGGGAGGAAAAAGAGTAAACAGGGGAACCAACCTTAGAGTAAAAGTTAAATTAACACTCGATGAAATAGTATCAGGCGTAAATAAAAAAATTAAAGTAAACAAGTTTATTGCTTGCAAGGAGTGTCATGGAACCGGAGCAGAAAAAGGCTCATCATACAATACCTGTAATACCTGCAGAGGAAGTGGAAGAGTTACACGCATTACCAATACCATATTAGGGCAGATGCAAACGGCCTCTACCTGCCCTGCATGCGGAGGAGAAGGACAAACCATTACCAAAAAATGCTCCTCCTGTCATGGTGATGGAATTGTAAGAGGAGAAGAAATAATTTCGGTTGATTTACCCGCAGGAGTAGAAGACGGAATGCAACTTTCTATGAGTGGAAAAGGCAATGCTGCCCCCAGAGGTGGTATAGCAGGAGATTTAATTATAGTAATAGAAGAACAAGAGCACGAATTTATTAAACGCGATGGCTCTAATCTAATGCACGATTTGTATATCAGTTTTATTGATGCCGTACTTGGGGCATCGGTAGAGGTGCCTACTATTGAAGGAAAAGTGAAAATAAAAATAGAGCCCGGCACACATGCAGGGAAAGTATTACGATTAAAAGGAAAAGGTGTGCCACAGCTAAACAGCTACGGACGAGGAGATTTTCTTATCCATGTAAATGTTTGGACCCCACAGCACCTTTCGAAAGAAGAAAAAGAACTACTCGAAAAATTACGACACTCCGATAACTTTAAACCCCACCCTAGCAAAAAAGACAAAGGTTTCTTTGACAGAATGAAAGAGTATTTCGGATAAAAAGAAACCCTTTTTTTATCCTTTTCTCACTTAGGTTATAGAAAAGATAATCGTGTATTTAACAGCTTTTTCTTTCGTATTTTTACCCCGATCATGAATTTACTGTTAGCCGAACATATAGAAAAACAATACGCTCATCACAAAGCATTAGATGATGTAAGCATTGCCGTGCAAAAACAATCGGTATTTGGGCTTTTGGGACCAAACGGAGCCGGCAAAACTACGCTAATCCGAATCATTAATCAGATTACAGCCCCCGATAAAGGAGAACTATTTTTTAACGGAGAAAAACTTCAGGCAAAACACGTATCGCAGATAGGCTATTTACCCGAAGAAAGAGGGCTATACAAAAAAATGAAAGTGGGAGAACAAGCCCTTTACCTTGCCCAGTTAAAAGGCATGAAGAAAAGCGAAGCCAGAGAAAAACTAAAAATTTGGTTTAAAAGGTTCGACATTTATAACTGGTGGGATAAAAAAGTAGAGGAGCTTTCTAAAGGAATGGCTCAGAAAATACAATTTATAACCACTGTATTACACCAGCCCCAATTGCTTATATTAGACGAACCTTTTAGTGGCTTCGACCCCATAAACACCAATTTGCTGAAAGAAGAAATTTTGAAATTGCGAGAAGAGGGAACCACCATCATTTTTTCTACGCATAACATGGAATCGGTAGAAGCCATTTGTGATCATATTGCCCTTATCAACCAATCGAAAAAAATACTAGATGGAAATGTAAGGGAAATTAGAAACTCCTTCAAAAAAAATATTTTCGAAATAACTTTTAAGGGAAATTTGATTGCCTTTACCAATGCCCTTTGGACAGGTTATGAATTATTAAACACTAAGTCGGACGGAGATTATACCATTGCACAAGTAAAAACATTAAGCAGTAATAACCCCAATGAGTTATTGAAATCGGTGTTGCCCGAAGTGGAAGTGCACGGTTTACAAGAAATTCTTCCCAGCATGAACGAAATATTTATAAGCAAAATAAAAGAACAGAACCATTTGCAACATGGGTAAAATAGGCATTATTATTCAACGCGAATATTTTTCAAGAGTAAAGAAAAAGTCGTTTATTATAATGACTGTGCTGGGGCCTGTGCTTATGGCAGCTATTATGATTGTTCCGCTTTGGATTGCTATGCAAGATAAAACCGTTCAACGCATTCAAGTTATTGATGACAGCGGCCTGTTTCAAAACCTACTTCAATCAGACGAATACAATCAATTTGATTTTACCCCAATAAACATTTTTACCGCCAAAGAAAATTTCTACAGCACCGATTACAATGTAATACTTTATATTCCGCCCAGCATTATTAAAGGAAATTACAATGTGCAATTGTTTTATAAAAAGCAACCGGGAGTAAGTACCGAAATGTTTATTCGTTCGCAACTCGAAGAACGCATAACCGACATGAAATTGTTTGCAAACAAAATAGATGTTGAACTCATTAAAAAAACAAAAACAAAAATAAATTTAAGCACCAACAAAATAGAAGAAGACGGAAAAAGTACACAAACCAGCACTGCCGTGAATATGTTTATCGGTTTTGTGGGTGCCATTCTAATCTATATTTTTATCTTTCTGTACGGAGTGCAGGTAATGCGAGGTGTGATAGAAGAAAAAACAAATCGAATTGTTGAGGTAATTATCTCTTCCGTTAGGCCATTCCAGTTAATGATGGGAAAAATTGTGGGTATTGCCTTGGTGGGTTTAACACAATTTCTTTTGTGGACCATTCTAACTTTTACCATATATACCGTTACATATACCGTATTTCTTGGAAAGATTGATAATAATATTGAGCAAATTGAAAAGATAAAGCAAAGCCAATTAGAAAAAGGCCCCTTTAACGCTCCCGAAGAAATAAAGAAAATGGACTCATCGGAAGTAATCCAAATTATGAGAGGATTAAAACAAATTGATTTTGTTGCTCTGTTTTTGTGTTTTGTTTTTTATTTTATTGCAGGATATCTCTTATACGGAGCCTTATTTGCAGCTATTGGCTCTGCGGTAGATAATGAAGCCGATACACAACAATTTATGCTCCCGGTAACCGTACCCCTTATTTTATCGTTTGTAGTAGCACAAAGCATTATGCAAAACCCCGAAGGATCATTGTCATTTTGGTTTTCTGTTATTCCGTTTACCTCACCGGTAGTAATGATGGTGCGTTTGCCCTTAGGAGTTCCCGTTTGGCAATTAGCTACCTCTATGATATTACTTGCTGCAGGATTTATTGCCACCACCTGGCTGGCAGGTAAAATATATCGTACAGGCATACTTATGTATGGCAAAAAAATAACATACTCCGAAATTTTTAAATGGCTTCGTTTTAATTCATAACAAATGAGAGTAGCCGTTTTAGATTTAGGAACCAACACATTCAATTTGTTAATTGCCGATGTTTACAATAAGCAATACTCTATTATTCATTCTTCTAAAATGCCCGTACGTCTTGGCGAAGGTGGAATTACAAAAAAAACAATTACCCTTTCTGCCATGCAGCGAGGCATAGAGGCTCTCTTAGTGCATAAAAAAAAAATAGAAGAACTTGAAGTTGAAAAAACAATTGCCTTTGCTACCTCGGCTGTAAGAGATGCCGAAAACGGCACAGAATACACAAAACACATAAAAAACGAAACCGGTTTCGAAATAAAAATTATTGACGGAAATACCGAAGCCGAATTCATTTGCCAAGGAGTAAAACTAGCTATTTCGTTTTCTAAAGAACCCTTTTTAATTATGGATATTGGCGGAGGAAGTACCGAATTTATAATAGCCACCCAAAAGGAAATTTTATGGAAAAAAAGTTTCCAGTTGGGAGTATCTCGTTTACTAGAAATGTTTAATCCGTCCGACCCCATCAGTAAAGAAAATGTTTTAGAACTAACAGCTTATCTGCGTACAGAATTGCAACCGCTTTTTGCTGCATTAAAAAAATATCCTTGTATTCAATTGGTAGGTTCATCGGGCTCATTCGATACATTGGCCGAGATAACCTCGCTTCATTTCTTTAGTAAACCACTGCAAAGCGATACTAAAGAATACCTTTTTGCCGAAAACGACTTTAATTTTTTATACCAGCTTTTATTACCCACTACACTTCAGCAACGTTTAAAAATACCGGGTATGTTGCCCATGCGTGCCGACATGATGGTGGTAGGAATTATTCTTATTAATGAAGTATTAAAACAAAGCAACATACAAAAAGTAAAAATGTCGGCATACTCTCTTAAAGAAGGAGTGTTGGCTTCAATACTTGATAACGAATTTTAATAATAATTTTACATTAACAAAAAAAAATATACATGGTACAGGTACTTATTATAGACGATGAAAAAAGCATACGAAACACTTTACGCGAAATATTAGAGTACGAAAAATTTAAAATAGATGAGGCAGAAGATGGCGTTGCCGGTTTGGAAAAAGTAAAAAAAAATAAATACGATTTAATACTTTGCGATATTAAAATGCCGAAGATGGATGGTATAGAAGTGTTAGAAAATGTACAACAGATTTCTCCGGAAACCCCGGTGCTAATGGTATCCGGGCATGGCACCATCGAAACAGCCGTAGAAGCGTTAAAAAAAGGAGCCTACGATTTTATTCCAAAACCTCTCGATTTAAACCGTTTGCTGGTATCTGTCAGAAATGCTATAGACAGAGTAGAACTAGTTAAAGAAAATACCCAGCTTAAAAAGAAAGTTTCTAAAGGAAAAGATTCTCCTATTATAGGCGAATCGAAGGCCATTCATGAATTAAAAAGCATGATTGACAAGGTGGCTCCCACCGATGCCCGTGTATTTATTACAGGAGAAAACGGAACAGGGAAAGAACTGGTGGCACGCAGCCTACACGAAAAATCTCACCGAGCCTCGGGCCCTTTTATTGAGGTAAATTGTGCCGCTATTCCTTCAGAACTCATAGAAAGCGAACTCTTCGGGCACGAAAAAGGAGCTTTTACCTCGGCCATAAAGCAACGAAAAGGTTGTTTTGAACAAGCCGAAGGAGGCACCTTGTTTTTAGATGAAATTGGCGATATGAGCCTTTCCGCACAAGCCAAAGTATTAAGAGCTCTCCAAGAAAACAGAATTATGCGAGTGGGCGGTGAAAAAGATATTAGCGTAAATGTGCGGGTAGTTGCGGCAACGAATAAAAATGTACAGCAAATGATAAAAGACGGAAGTTTTCGAGAAGACCTCTTTCACCGGCTTTCGGTTATTACCCTTCATGTTCCCTCGCTAAACGAAAGAAGGGAAGATGTTCCTCTTCTCGTAAATCATTTTAATCAGCTTATTTGTGCAGAATATGCTATACCGCAAAAAGAATTTTCAACCGATGCATTAAAAGAACTTCAGCAAATTAACTGGACAGGTAATATACGCGAATTACGAAATATGGTAGAACGATTGATAATCCTTTCAGACAAAAAAATTACAGGCAAAGAAGTGAAACTTTTTGCCAATAAATAAAATGGAATATTTACAGGCCGAATTTGTTATTAGCAATACTAAACTCAGTGGTTGCCCCACTCCGGATATTCCGGAATATGCATTCATCGGTCGTTCTAATGTGGGAAAGTCTTCTCTTATTAACTTGCTTTGCAACAATAAAAAACTTGCCAAAACCTCGGCACAACCAGGAAAAACACAACTAATTAACCATTTTTTAATTAACAAAAGCTGGTATTTGGTAGATTTACCCGGATACGGATATGCCCGTGTTTCTAAAACAAACAGAGATAAATGGGGCAGCATGATTTCTAATTATCTGCTGAAACGCATCAATTTGGTTTGTACTTTTTTACTTATCGATTCCAGAATTCCACCCCAAAAAATAGATATAGAATTTATGCAGTGGCTCGGTAAACACCAGTTGCCCTTTGTAATTGCATTTACCAAAACCGATAAGCTTTCTAAAAACGAATTACAGAAAAATTTAAAAAATTACACTGCCGAAATGCTCAATTATTGGGAAGAAATGCCCACTTTTTTCATAACATCAGCAATATCAAAAAGTGGCAAAAACGAAATTATAAAATTTATAAACCAAACAAACCAAAACATTATTAAGGAATAATTTATCATTGGTACATTTGTTTAAATTCATAAAATATGTGGTATAATTCTATTTTAGAAACTATAGGAAATACGCCTATGGTAAAGATTAATAAATTAACAAAAGAAATTCCGGCAACGGTATTGGCAAAAGTAGAAACTTTTAATCCCGGAAATTCAATAAAAGATCGTATGGCACTTAAAATGATTGAAGATGCCGAAAAATCCGGATTACTTAAGCCAGGCAGTACTATAATAGAAGGTACTAGCGGAAATACCGGAATGGGCTTGGCCATTGCCGCAATTATTAAAGGGTACAAATGTATTTTTACCACTACCGATAAACAATCGAAAGAAAAAGTAGATGCCTTAAAAGCCTTTGGGGCCGAAGTAATTGTTTGTCCTACCGATGTCGATCCGGAAGACCCTCGCTCTTATTATTCAGTATCATCTAGGTTGGTAAACGAAGTGCCCAATTCATGGAAAGCCAATCAGTACGATAATCCTTCCAATGCAAGGGCTCATTATGAAACTACCGGTCCTGAAATTTGGGAACAAACCGAAGGAAAAATTACGCATTTGGTGGTAGGAGTTGGAACCGGAGGTACCATTTGCGGAACCGGAAAATACCTGAAAGAAAAAAATCCGAATATTCAAATACTAGGAATAGATACGTACGGTTCGGTTTTTAAAAAATACAAGGAAACAGGCATATTCGATAAAAACGAAATATATCCATACATCACGGAAGGAATAGGAGAAGATTTTCTTCCTCAAAATGTAGATTTTAATGTAATAGATCACTTCGAAAAAGTTACCGATAAAGAGGCTGCAATTTACACAGCCGAAATTGTAAAGCAAGAAGGAATTTGGGTAGGAAACTCGGCAGGAGCTGCAATAGCCGGTATTCTGCAAATGAAAGATCGGTTCAAAAAAGGAGATATGGTAGTGGTTATTTTTCACGATCATGGCTCGCGTTACGTTGGCAAAATGTTCAACGATATTTGGATGAAAGAGAAAGGCTTTTTCGATAAATCGGGCATAACGGCCAAAGACCTTGTAAACACAACTAAAAGCGCGGAGTTAATTACCGTATTGGAGAATGATACAGTAGAAAAGGCGGTAAAAATAATGCTCGACAATGATATTTCTCAACTACCCGTGCTACAAAACGGACGTATTGTAGGTTCTATCAACGAACATACTCTCTTTAAAAAAATAATTGCCGATGCCGAAATTAAAACAAAACCAGTAAACGAAATAATGGAAGCCGCCTTTCCGTTTGTAGATATTTCCACACCATTAGATTCTCTGAAAACTATGCTTACTGCCGAAAATCCTGCTGTGTTGGTAAAAGATTTTAAAACCGATAAGTTATATATTATCACCAAACACGATATTATGAAAGTGTTGTCAAAGTAAGATGCAATATATAGATCAAGTCGGTCATAAAATAAGGTTTCGTAAAATTCCGCAGCGAATTATTTCTCTAGTACCCTCGCAAACCGAGTTACTTTATCACTTAGGCTTAAACGAAAGAGTAATTGGAATTACCAAATTTTGTATTCATCCGGTTTCATGGCAAAAAAGTAAAACCATTGTTGGAGGAACCAAAAACATTGATATCGATAAAATTATTTCACTTTCTCCCGACCTTGTTATTGCAAATAAAGAAGAAAATTCTCTCGAAGATATTCAAAAACTGCAAATGCTTTTTCCTGTTTATGTGAGCGATATTACAACCATAGAAGATGCCACACAAATGATTTTCTCTGTAGGAAAAATAACAGGTTCGAGCCAACACGCAATCAACATAATAGATAAAATTAACTACCAATTTGCTATATTGGAGCCATTAAAATATAAATGCTCCGCAGCCTATTTAATTTGGAAAAATCCATATATGGTAGCAGCCAACCATACATTTATTCATTCCATACTAAGCTTGTTTGGTTTTGATAATGTGTTCTCTGATTTGCACAGATACCCGCAAATAACAATAGATATACTAAAAGACCAAAAGCCACAATTTGTGCTTTTATCTTCAGAGCCTTATCCGTTTAAAGAAAAACATAAAATAGAGTTACAAGAGGCATTGCCGCATGCTAAAATTATTTTGGTAAACGGAGAAATGTTTTCATGGTATGGCTCAAGATTAATAAAGACTCCTAAATATTTAAATAAGTTAAAAAGAGAAATACAAGGCTAAGTACTATTACTTATTGTCAATTAAGTGTAAGTAATTATATTTGGAGA
The DNA here is from genome assembly GCA_905339165.1 of Flavobacteriales bacterium. Classification (GTDB taxonomy): domain Bacteria; phylum Bacteroidota; class Bacteroidia; order Flavobacteriales_E; family Vicingaceae; genus BCD5. The sequence continues at coordinate 91,115 of CAJPFH010000004.1, read as the reverse complement.
TTGTAATTTTATAAATCTTGCACCCCTCTATAATAAAAATGCTTCGCCCGTTATTGATTTCTGTTTTATTAACGGTTTGTAAGTCATTTTATGCACAAAAAGTAGGGGTAGTACTAAGTGGTGGTGGAGCCAGTGGAGTAGCACATATTGGTGTGCTTAAGGCATTGGAAGAAAATAATATTCCCATAGATTACATTACCGGTACCTCAATGGGAGCGTTAATTGGCGGACTGTATGCATCGGGATATTCTCCTACCGAAATTGAAGAAATATTTCTTTCCGAAAAATTTCAGCAGTGGGCTAAAGGCGAAATAGATACCAAGTACGATTATTTTCTTCGTAAAAAAGAAGACGATGCCGGATGGGTAACCTTTAAGTTTAGTTTAGATTCTATTTGGGAAACCAATCTTCCTACCAATTTAATTTCTCCTGTACCCATCGATTTTGCCTTAATGAAGTTAATGGCTCCCGCTGCGGCTGCTGCCAACTATAATTTCGATAGTTTGTATATACCTTTTCGTTGTGTTGCAGCTGATTTAGTGAGTCGTAAATCGGTCGTATTTAACGAAGGCGATTTGCCTACATTGGTACGTGCTTCGATGACTTACCCTTTTTATATTAAACCATTAAAAATAAACGGAAGATTACTTTTTGACGGAGGTATTTATAATAATTTCCCTTCCAACGTAATGTACAACGATTTTATGCCCGATTATATAATAGGCAGCAATGTATCATATAACTATCCGGAGCCTGATGAAGATAACTTGCTTTCTCAGATAAAAACCATTTTGGTTCATAACACCGATTATACCTTACAGTGTGAAGCCGGCACTATGATTGAACCGGAAACCGATAATGTTTCTGTATTCGATTTTTCTAAGAACAAGGAACTGATTGCAAACGGATACAAAAATACCTTGGCAAAAATAGATAGTATAAAAAGTTGCTTTATTGCCATTGCCAATCCGGAAGAAAGAGAAAAAAAGAGAACCGCTTTCAGAGAGAAACAACCCCCGCTTATCTTCGAAAAAATTTATGCTTCCGGCATAGATAGTGCCCAATCTAAATACATTATACGCTCTCTCCGTTTTAAAAACGAAAACATGTCTGTTAACGAATTAGAACCTTACTACATGAGGCTTAGTTCTGAAGACAAGATAAAACAAATTTACCCACAGGCATTTTATAACCCCATAACCGGATTTTACAAGCTAAAAATTGACGTAAAAAAAGAAAAAGATTTATTTGTAAGTTTTGGAGGCAATTTTTCATCTCGTCCAATCAATCAAGGTTTTGTTGGCCTGCAGTATAATTATTTGGGCAGGGTGGCACTTACACTTAATGCCAACTCGTATTTTGGCAAGTTCTACAGTTCTGCTTCGGCCGGTGTTCGGTTAGATTTTAATTTCAGAATACCCATGTATTTGTATTCCCGATTTACGCTTAATAAGTGGGATTTTTTTAAAAGCAGCAATACATTTTTTGAAGATGTAAAACCTTCTTTTTTGGTTATGGGTGATACCTATTTTGAAAACGAATTAGCACTCCCCGTGGGAAATAAAAATAAGTTTTCCTTTGGAGTCACTTGGGCCGATTTGAAATACAATTACTATCAAACGAAACAATTCTTACAAACCGATACCACAGATAAAACATCGTTTAGCGGTTACTCTGTTTTCGCCCGTTTTGAAAGAAATTCGCTAGACAGAATACAATACCCAAGCATTGGAAGTTACCTTGGCATAAAATTGCGTTTTGTTGAGGGGCAGGAATATACATTGCCGGGTTCTACATCGGTAGAGAGAAAAAACTATTTTTGGGCACACGAGTGGGCCATTGTAAAACTGAAGTACGAAAAATATTTTATTCGTAAAAGTCCTGTTCGCTTTGGTATTCTTGCAGAAATGGTATATTCCAATCAGCCGTTTTTTGAAAATTACACAGCCACCGTTCTTGCGGCTTCTGCTTTTCAGCCTATTCCGGAGGCCAAAACATTGTTTCAAGAAAAATTCAGAGCACATGCCTACGGGGCTTTTGGTATAAAAAATATTTTTGCATTTACTTCTAAGTTTCACCTGCGGTTAGAGGGCTATGTTTTTCAACCCTATAACGAAATATGGAGCAATACGCTAAATAAAGCACTGTATGGCCCCGATATTTCTATGCGTTATTTTATTGCATCGTCTGCCTTAGTGTATCACACCCCGCTTGGTCCTATTGCTCTTAATTTAAACTATTACGATAAGTTTGAAGATCACTGGAGTTTACTCTTCCATTTTGGATTTTTAATATTTAACAAAAGTGCCTTCGATTAAGTTGGGTATGGTTTTTGAAATTTATTTTTCATGAAAGCATTAATTATTCTATGTGGCACATTAATTTTTGTAGCCTGCCATTCAAAAAGAAACATAAATCAAACGGATGTTTCTGCTGAAAATATTTTTTTTACGCTCGAAAGAACTCCTTGCTATGGAACATGCGAAAATTACAAACTCATTATTTATTCCAACGGATATTGTATTTACGAAGGAAAAAACTTTGTAGAAAAAATAGGTAAGTATGAGTCTGTAATGGATGCCGGAAGAATGGAATTAATAAAAAAGAAAGCCACAGAAATTAATTATTTTTCATTAGAGAATAGTTACAATCACCCGGGAATAACCGATATACCGGCCACTATTACAGAACTTTATTTTAACGGAAAGAACAAAAGAATAGAAAACCGTTACCAAGCTCCTCAAGAACTAAAGGATTTTGAGCTTTTTGTAGAAAGTATTATAAATGAATTACCCTGGAAAAAGAGCAAAGAATAACTTAGGGTGTGGGAGGCAAATCAAACACTTTTTCCATTACAAAAGTCTTTTCGGTAGTGTAGGGGATATACATCTCTTCTGTTACCGATTTGTGGCCGGAGGCTGAGGCAGTAACTTTATATTTTTTATCTCCGGTTAGAGTTATAAAATATTCCCTGCTTTCATCATCGGTTTCTATAGCAAATATGGTTTTGCCTGTTTCAGAATCGGTAATTTCTATTTTTGGAATGTTGGTGAGAGACGTGTCGTTTATTAATACCTTACCTTTTAAGATAGAAAGTTTTGCTCCCATTCCTTGCATGATATCATAATGAGAGAAATCTATTTCATAAAGGTCTCTTTCGCCCATTCCTTCAGGCCTAATAGAGGAGTAATAGGCTGTTTTATAATCGGCCGAAAGTACAAAGTGTAAGTCATCATCAACGGTATTAATGGGGTATCCGAGGTTCATAGGCTCTGTCCATGTGCTGTCGTCATTCATTCTAGACATAAAAATATCGTATCCGCCCATGCTTTTATTTCCTTTAGAACTAAAAAATAAGGTTTTTCCATCGGGGTGAATAAAAACAGAAATTTCGTCTTCTTTCGAATTAATAACCGGGCCAAGGTTTTTGGGTTCAGTCCAGTTGTATTTAGAAATGCGTTTGCTCATATAAATATCGGCATGGCCTACTGAGCCTTTTGGGCGTTCGCTTACAAAATAGAGTGTTTTTCCATCTGGACTAAGGCTTGCAGAGCTTTCAAAATAACTGGAATTAACGGTTTTGCTCAATGGTTTGGGAGTACTCCATTTGTTAGAACTTACAGAAATCTTTGAAAGAAAGATATCGCCAATGTATAGATTTCCATCGTTTCGGTAAACAAATATCATAGAGCCGTCTTTCGAAATGCCCAAACTGGCATCATGTCCTACTGTATTAATTTTTCCTGGAATAGGTTCAGCTTCCGACCATGTATTTTCTTTTTCATCGAAGTGAGAAATGTAAATATCTTCGAAATATTTATTGTCGCTCTTTTCATCTACTTTTCCGCCTTGTGTATCGGGCCTGCGTGAGGTAAAAATCATCGTTTTTCCGTCAGCTGTAATGGAGGGGGAATAATCGTCAAAACGAGAGTTTACATTTTCGCCCAAATTTTTAAGCGAAACATTTATTGGTTTGGACATTTGTAGTTTGGCTTCGTTTATCTGTGCAATGTAATGGTCTGCATGGGTTTGTTTCAATTGAGCAGGTTTTGCCGTAGCTTTAAATTTTTCAAATGCCGAGAAAGCCTCGTCAAGTTGCCCGTTTCGGTGCAAAGACATTCCGTACCAAAAATAGGCTTGTTTATCTACTTTTTCATTTAGAGAAAGAGCATTTTTAAAGTACTCTACCGCTAATTCTTTGTTGTTAATAGCGTAATGACATTCGGCAATACGATAGTTAACGGTTGCGTTTTTGGGTATATCTCTGTGTACTTCTCTGAAAAGATTTAGTGCAACGCGAGGATTTCCGTTCAAATATTCGTGCCGGGCCTGCGACATCTTTATTTTATGTTTTCCTTTTATTTTTTTTGAAGCCGTTTCTTCTGCTTGCGAAAAAGCCGAAGGAATAGCAACAAAAAGTAAAAACGTAATTATAATCAGGAAACCTCTCATTGATTTAAGTTTTTAGGATTGCTTACAAATATAATAAATTATGAATTTACGAGCCGAGAATAATTAAAAAGCTGTTAGTTTGCCGATAAAAAGCTCCAAAGCTTGTTTTTTTTGTGCATTGAAAGGGTAGCTGATGTTATTTTTTAAATAGGATTCTGTTATTTTTTTAAATTCATTGTTAAATGGACAGGAAGCTACGGCTTTGCTTATGTTCTGAATTCCAAATTGAAGGGCATTGGTAAAATCGTTTAAAAAGGGTTCCGAAATATTTTTGTTGGCAACCCATACGGCAAACACAAAGGGTAAGTCGGTTAGCTTTTTCCATTCTTCGGCCAAATCGTATTGGTACGGGTATCTTTTAGCCATTAATAAGGCTCGGTCGCCAATTATTAAAGAAGCGGTATTTTCTTTGAAAACCTTCGTGTAATCTGGACTTGTGTTGATGTAGGTAAAATTTTTATTCCAAAGTTCTTTGGCTAAAATTTTTATTAGGTTGTTAGATGTTTTCGATTGATAATCGAGTTCTACAGATTCAATTTCATGGAGTGGCACATCGGATAGGAGTAGTACACTTTTTACAGTATTTTCGGATCCTATACAATAATCGGTAACTATATTAAACCCCGATAATGTGGTTAATTCGGCCACCGGCACTAATCCAATGTTTGCTTGGCCTTGTTTCAACACTTCGGCACATTGTGAGGGAATATTTTTTATGATATTAATGTTGTCTTTTAAGGGGCTGTTTTCTAGTCCGTATATAAAGGGCAATGTGTTTAAATACGAAACGAGTGAAATGTTTTCTTTCATGCGTTTTGGTTTTCTGATTGTTGAACGGAAATGGTTCCGGCTACTACCGATACAATGGCTGCGAATCCGGCTAAACTGATACCACAAAAAGGAATCAGCATAAAAAGAGAGAATACAAATCCGTTTGAAATGGCCAATCCTCTTCTTTTTTTCATAAATAAAACGCTTTTAGAAATACTCATTTTCCTGCGTTCGAGGTTATAGTCTAAAAAAGCAAATCCGTAAAAATAAGAGGCAATAAAAAACATGGCAAAAGGCATTAAAAAGCCAATTACCGGAATAAAACTTAGAATAAAAGTAGCCACAGAGTACAGCGTTTGCAAAAGCATATTGCGAAGGGAAATGATAATACCACGAATAATATTTCGAACGAATTCATCGGTATTAAAGGGGTACACTTTTCCTGTTATTTTTTCTTCGCATTTTTCCGATAGGAACGCCAAAACCGGTGATAGTAAAATCAGCACAATATATCCTCCAAAGTAGGCAAATACTAAAAAATAAAGTATTTTAAAAACAATCCAAACAAACCAATATAAAAAGACCGGAATCCACGAATTTTCAGAATGGGTTCCTTTGCCAATCCAATTGGTAATATATTCAAACACGTTTTCAGATAGGCCGCTTATAAAGGCATATCCTCCAAAAAAAAGCAGTACATTTAAAAAAACAGGAAATAAAAAATACAGCCATAAGTGGGTAGAAAATATTAGTTCAATGGCTTTAAAATAAGAATGGAAACCCATTTTAAAATAATCCCACTGAGAATTTATTCTGTTTACTTCCATCAATAATTATGTAATTTCGTATTTTATTGTAGTTTACAAAATAAAGAAAATATCATGCAATTTGCACTGTTAAACATTTCTCCGATAGATGGGCGATATCATAATCAAACCAAAGAATTAGGTAAGTATTTTTCGGAATATGCCCTAATAAAATACAGAATAAGAGTAGAAATAGAGTACGTTATAACCTTGTGCGAAATACCTTTGCCTCAATTAAAAGATTTTGATAAAACCCAATACGCGGCTCTTAAAGAAATATACACCTCTTTTACACCGGCAGAGGCGATGGTGGTAAAAGAAATTGAGAAAACCACCAATCATGATGTAAAAGCAGTAGAGTATTATATAAAACAGAAATTAGAAAACCTTGGATTAAAAAAATATTCAGAGTTTGTGCATTTTGGCTTAACCTCTCAGGATATTAATAATACGGCCATTCCGTTAAGCATAAAGGAAGCGATGAACGAAGTGTATTTTCCATTGCTGAAAGAAATAACAGAACAGATAAAACAATATTCGTACGAGTGGAAACATATACCAATGCTTGCCCGCACGCACGGGCAGCCGGCATCTCCCACTACTATGGGAAAAGAAATGTATGTTTTTGCCGAAAGAATAGAAGCCCAGATTAATTTGATAAGCACAATTCCGTACTCTGCAAAATTCGGAGGAGCCACCGGAAATTTTAATGCTCATACCGTAGCATACCCTCAGGTAAACTGGGTAGATGTAGCTAACCATTTCGTAAATCAAACTCTTCAACTTCAACGTTCGCAAACCACCACTCAAATAGAACACTACGATAACATGGCGGCCTTGTTCGATGCCTTAAAAAGAATAAACACCATTTTGCTCGATTTAAATCGCGATATGTGGACGTACATTTCTATGGATTATTTTAAACAAAAAATAAAAGAAGGAGAAGTGGGTTCCTCTGCCATGCCACACAAGGTAAATCCTATTGATTTTGAAAATTCTGAAGGCAATATAGGAATTGCAAATGCATTGTACGAACACCTAAGTGCCAAACTACCTGTTTCTAGGTTGCAACGCGATTTAACCGACTCCACTGTTTTGCGTGCAGTGGGCACCCCTTTATCGCACAGCCTTATTGCTCTACACTCCTTAAAAAAAGGATTGAGCAAACTGTTGCTCAATAAGCAAAAAATAGACGAGGATTTAGAAAATAACTGGGCGGTAGTAGCCGAGGCAATTCAAACTATTTTGCGCAGAGACGGTTTTGATAATCCTTACGAACTGTTAAAGAACCTTACCAGAAAAAATGAAAAAATAAATGCTCAACGGTTACACGAATTTATAGATTCGCTAGAGGTGCCCGATGCAACCAAGACAGAGTTAAAAAAAATAACACCGCATAATTATATCGGTACGATTTCTTTTTAAAACAAAAAATAAAAAAGATTTCTAAAATGAAAGTTTGCGGATTTACCATTATACGAAATGCAGTAAAGTTCGATTATCCGGTGGTAGAGTCCATTACTTCGGTACTTCCGCTGTGCGATAAATTTATTGTTTCTATCGGAAATTGCACAGATGGCACATTGGAACTCATTCAATCTATTCCTTCCGATAAAATTCAAATTATTCATTCGGTGTGGGATGATAACTTACGTGAAGGAGGAAAGGTGCTTGCCATTGAAACCAATAAAGCATTAGATGCGATACCTGATGAGTATACCTGGGCTATTTACATTCAAAGCGATGAACTGATTCATGAAAAATATTTTGACACCATAAAATCGGCAATGAAAAAATATGCAAACCATTCCAAGGTAGAGGGTTTGCTGTTTAAATACCTGCATTTCTACGGCTCGTACGATTATGTGGGAGATAGCAGAAAGTGGTACAGAAAAGAAATAAGAATAATAAAAAACAATAAGCAAATACGCTCGTACAAAGATGCCCAAGGATTTAGAAAAAATAACCAAAAGCTAAAAGTAAAACCCATAGAGGCATACATTTATCATTATGGATGGGTAAAACATCCTAAATATCAGCAAGCCAAACAAGAACACTTTCATAAAATGTGGCATAATGATGAATGGGTAAAAAAGAACATTAAAATGGCCGATGAGTTTGATTATACGGCCATAGATATTTTAAAAAGATTTGAAGAAACTCATCCCAACGTAATGCAGGAAAGAGTAAATAAAATAAATTGGAAGTTTAGTTTCGACCCTACTCAAATAAAACTACCCTTAAAACTTAAAATTCTTCATTGGATAGAAAAGAAAACAGGGTGGAAAGTAGGCGAATACAAAAACTACAAAATTACTTAGCTTTGTCCCAAAAAAAAGTATGAATCACACCGTATTACTTTTCTTTAATCTTGGAGGAGGCGAACTCTTTGTAATACTTCTTTTTATTATTATTTTTTTTGGAGCAAAAAAAATTCCGGAGTTGGCACGTGGGCTGGGTAAGGGTATTCGTGAATTTAAAAATGCTACCAGCGATATTCAAAAAGAAATAAGAAACAATACATCTAATCCACTCGATGATATTGATATTACTAAAGATTTAAAAGACTAACATGTTAGATTGGCTTCTGCTTGTTGCAGGTCTTGTTTTGCTTATATTCAGTGGCGAAGCTCTTGTAAAAGGTGCCGTTGGAGTAGCCATTAAATACAAAGTTTCTACCTTAGTGATAGGTATGACCATTGTATCTGCCGGCACCTCTGCCCCCGAACTCTTTGTTAGTATAAAAGCCGCATTAGAAGGGCATCCCGAAATTTCGGTAGGCAATGTGGTGGGGTCTAACATCGCTAATATCTCAATAATACTTGGTTTAACCGCTTTAATTTTCCCTATTCGCATTCAACTGGCTACTCTGCGTTTAGACTGGCCAGCCATGTTCATTGCATCCATTTTACTCTACCTTTTTTCTTTAAATGAAATAATAGAATTTTGGGAAGGTGTAGTTTTTGTTCTTTTCATAATCTCTTTTTCTGTTTATATTATTGTACAATCGAAAAAAAACAATGCAACAGAAAGTAATCAGGAGGCTGAAGAAATAATAGAATCGGCCAAAGGAACAGCCTTTTTAAAAGCAATATTTTTTGTAATTATAGGCTGTGTAGGGTTGGTGTTTGGTTCAGAGTTTCTGCTCAAGGGAGCCGTAGGCATTGCTAAAGGATACGGAATAAGCGAAAGAATCATAGGTCTTACTCTTGTAGCTTTTGGTACCAGTGTGCCCGAATTAATTACTTCTTGCGTAGCCGCTTTCAGAAAGCAATCCGATATTGCCATAGGGAATTTAGTTGGCTCAAACCTTTTTAACATCCTTTTTATATTAGGCACTACTGCGGTAATCAAAGACATTCCTATCTCAAAAAGTTCTTTTTTCACAGATATATATTTTATGTTAGGCGTATCTTTTCTACTTTTTCCCCTTATGTTTTTTGGCTTGAAGCTAAATCGCATAAAAGGAGCCATACTGTTTCTGTATTATTTAATCTATGTTTTTTTACTTTTTTAGAGTGCCCCCCCCCATATTTTTATTGAATTGTTGAAATAATTTAATAAAAAGTATAATGCCCCCCTATTTTTTGGGTATACATTTGTAAAAAAATAAAAATATGGTAACAATACGTTTTAAGGCGCTGGAAGAAGTAATGAACCGCCAGCCTAAAGAAGTTTTATTTCCGGAAGGTAGAGTTTCTGGATATTTTGCATCCAATGTATTTGGAAAAGAAGCTATGCGCGAGTACATGAGCGAAGAAGCTTACAACAGCGTAATAGAAGCAATTGAAAAAAGTACCAACATCGACCGAAAAATAGCCGATCAGGTAGCTGCCTCCATGAAAGCATGGGCCAGCGAGAGGGGAGCCACACATTACACACATTGGTTTCAACCATTAACAGGAGAAACAGCCGAAAAGCACGATGCCTTTTTTGAACCCACAGAAAGCGGAAGAGCTATTGAACGCTTTGGAGGAGGCAGCTTAGTACAGCAAGAGCCCGATGCTTCGAGCTTTCCAAGCGGAGGAATCAGAAACACATTCGAAGCCAGAGGATATACCGCATGGGATCCTTCTTCTCCCGCTTTTTTAATGGGCAAAACCCTTTGTATTCCTACCATATTTGTATCCTATACTGGCGAGGCCTTAGATTATAAAACCCCTCTTTTAAAAGCACTGCACGTATTAGATAAAAATGCTACAGAGGTTTGCCAATATTTCGATAAAAATGTTACAAAAGTTACCACTACCTTAGGATGGGAACAAGAGTACTTTTTAGTAGATAGTGCTCTTTACAATGCACGTCCTGATTTAGCTCTTACCGGAAGAGCCCTCTTTGGGCACGCACCCGCCAAGGGTCAGCAATTGGAAGACCACTATTTTGGCTCTATACCCGACAGAGTTGCAGCCTTTATGAGAGAGTACGAAATAGAAGCCCACATGTTGGGTATTCCTGTTAAAACAAGGCACAATGAGGTAGCTCCTAATCAATACGAATGTGCCCCGATATTTGAGGAATGTAATTTAGCGGTAGACCACAACCAACTTCTAATGGAATTGATGAAAAAGGTGGCTAAAAAGCATAATTTCAGAATTTTGTTTCACGAAAAGCCCTTTGCTAAAGTAAATGGAAGCGGTAAACATTGCAATTGGAGTTTAAGTACCAATACCGGAAAAAATCTATTAGCTCCGGGTAAAACTCCTAAAAATAATCTACAGTTTTTAACCTTCTTTGTAAACTCTATTGTAGCCTTTCATAATAATGCCGATTTACTGAGAGCTACCATAGCCAGTGCCGGTAACGATCACCGCTTGGGAGCCAACGAAGCTCCTCCCGCTATCATGTCGGTTTTTATCGGTTCGCAACTCACGGCCGTGCTCGATGAACTTGAAAAGAAAGTAAAATCCGGAAAAATGTCGCCCGATGAAAAAACCGCATTAAAACTAGGCATTGGGCGTATACCCGAAATTTTATTAGATAATACAGACCGCAACCGCACCTCTCCTTTTGCCTTTACAGGTAATAAATTTGAATTCAGGGCAGTAGGTTCTTCTGCCAATACAGCTGCACCCATGATTGCTCTAAACACAGCAATGGCAGACCAACTAGCCAAATTTAAGAAACAAGTAGATGAACTCATAGGTAAAGGAGTCGATAAAGATGAGGCTATTTTTCAAATTCTCAGAAAATGCATCGTTGATTCTAAAAAAATACGATTCGAAGGAAATGGATATGGAGAAGAATGGGTGGCTGAGGCCAAAAAAAGAGGATTATCTAACATAAAAGATACTCCCAGAGCACTTGAGGTTTATATCCATAAAGAATCGATTGAGTTATTTAAAAGAATGAATGTTTTTAATGAAAGAGAAATGCACGCCCGCCACGAAATACGGCTAGAAGGATATACCAAGAAAATACAAATAGAATCCCGCGTTATGGGCGATTTAGTGCTAAACCATATTTTACCCGTAGCCTTAAAATATCAGTCAGAAATAGTAAATAACATAAAAGGATTAAAAGAGGTATTAAGCCCCTCCGATTTTAATAAAATGTCGGTAATTCAGTTAGATATGGTTAAAAAGATAGCAGTGCATATCGAAGTAATTAAGAAAAGTGTAGACCAAATGACCGAAGAGCGAAAAAAAGCAAATAAATTAAGTTCACAAAAAGAGATGGCTTTGGCATATCGAGATAAAGTTTTTCCATTTTTTGAAACCATACGTTACCATGTGGATAAGTTAGAACTCATTGTAGATGACGCCTATTGGCCCCTGCCAAAGTTCAGAGAACTGCTTTTTACCAACTAGAAATTTAAATAAAGTTTTATAAGTGTTTTTAAAATATTTTTGTTTATTTGCAGAGTTAAATAGTTAGTCTACAAAAAATAATAAAATATCGAAGCAAAATAGCTTTTGTTAAATACAAATTAAATATTTATTTTAGCACCCTCTCTAAAAACACCATTTATGAAATTACTAAAGCCTTTTTCACTAACAGTATTGATTTTTTCTTTTGGAATCACAATAGCCCAAAAAAATTATAAAAAAGAAGCCGATGTTGCTTTTGTCGGTGAAAAATACTTTAAGTGCATAGATATGTATAAAAAAGCCTATACAAAAGAACGTAAGGCTGCTATCAAAGCCGAAATACTTTTTAAAATTGCGGAGGCATATCGTTTAAGCGACCAATGTGGACAAGCTGAAGTATGGTACGATAAAGCAACCAAAGCACAATACCCCGATCCAGTTGCATTATTACACATTGCAAACTGTAAAAAATTGGCAGGAAAATACGATGAAGCCATTGTCTTTTTTAACAAATATAAAGCAGCGAATCCTTCCGATACTAGAGGTGAAGAAGGGGTTAAGGCTTGTACACAAGCTCAACAATGGAAAGACAAACCCACTCGATTCGAGGTTACTCACATGCCAATTATCAATTCCGAACAATATGATTTCTCTCCTGCTTTTTCCGATAAAAAAAGTCAAGAAATTTATTTTACCTCTACAAGACCTGGTTCTACAGGAGCAGCACCATCCGATGTAACAGGTCAAAGTTTTGCTGATTTATACGTTACCAAACGCGATAAAAACGGAAAATGGAGCGAACCTACCTTACTTGGAATTGAAATCAATTCAGAATTTGAGGAAGGAGCCTCTGCCATTAACTCTAAAGCCAATCAATTATTTTTTACTCGCTGTAAATTTGACAAGGTAGGAAAGTTTGGTTGCCAAATAATGACAGCCAAACGAGCCGGACAAAAATGGAGCGAGGCCGAATTAATTCCTATTGCGGCTGATTCTTTTGCCGTAGGGCATCCAACAATTACACCTGATGATAATACATTAGTCTTTGCATCAGATATGCCCGGAGGGTTTGGTGGTAAAGATTTATGGTATGTGGTAGCAGATAAAAAAGCAAAAGGATGGTCGCAACCCATTAACTTAGGAGCAAAAATAAATACCCCCGGAGATGAAATGTTCCCATTTATAAAAGATGACGGAACACTTTATTTTTCTTCTAATGGACACCCAGGAATGGGAGGGTTAGATATTTTTTCTGCTAAAAAATTAGGCGAAAACCAATGGGGCGAAGTAGAAAATCTACAATCACCAATAAATTCTAATGCAAACGATTTTGCCATCATATTCGAAGGAAATGAAAATAAAGGATTCTTTACCTCGAATCGTGAAGGAGGAAAAGGTGCTGATGATATTTGGGAATTTTACATCAGGCCTCTTCGTTTCGCTTTAAAAGGAACGGTTAAAGATATTGAAACTAAAAAACCGTTGGCAGATGCAGTAATTAAACTTGTTGGAACAGACGGAACCAGTGCAGAAGTGAAAACGAACAGCGATGGTGAGTTTGAATTCGAAAAAAATGGAAATGAAGATTACATCAAAGAAAATACATCATATTCCTTAGTGGTTTCAAAAAATAAGTATTTGAATGCAAAAGGAAAAGAAACCACAATAGGCCATACCGATTCAAAAATATTCGTTCATGAATATGAACTGCAGCCAATCATTAAACCTATTGTATTACCCGAAATTGTTTATCCTTACAACGAATTCTATCTAACCGATCAGGCTAAAGATTCGTTAAACTTTTTATACAATGTAATGATAGACAATCCTAATATTGTTATTGAATTACGAGCCAATACCGACTCTAGAGGTAAAGATGCATACAACAATAAACTATCACAAAAACGTGCAGAATCTGCGGTTAATTATCTTATCGAAAGAGGAATTGAAGCCGACCGTATGAAGCCAAAAGGATACGGAAAACAAGTACCTAGAACCCTAGACCGAGATTTTGGTCCGGAACTTAAAAAAGGCACAGTTCTTACAGAAGCTTTTATCAATTCATTTAAAAATAACAAAGAACTATTTGAACAAGCACACCAGTTGAACAGACGTACTGAGTTTTCAATTTTAAGAACAGACTATGTTTCTACACGTCCTTCTCAAGAAGGCGAACAGAAATAGCGTCATTATATTATAAAAAAACATTCCGTGCTTTTGCCGGAATGTTTTTTTATTTAAAGAGGTTATGAATTCTAACGAAAGATACCATTCCAGAGGTGTTTCTGCCTCCAAAGAAGACGTTCATCAGGCCATCAGAAACATTGACAAAGGGCTTTACCCAAAAGCATTCTGCAAAATTATTCCCGATTACATAAGCGGAAGCGATGAACATTGTGTGATAATGCATGCCGATGGTGCTGGCACTAAATCATCATTGGCTTATGCACACTGGAAAGAAACCGGAGATATAGAGGTTTGGAAAGGAATAGCTCAAGATGCTATTGTAATGAATTTAGATGATTTATTATGTGTTGGCGCCACAAATAATATCTTGTTATCCTCTACCATTGGCAGAAATAAAAATTTAATTCCCGGAGAAGTCATTGCTGCCATTATAAATGGAACGGAAGAGGCATTACAACAACTTAGGGATTTAGGAATAGGAATTTATTCCACCGGAGGCGAAACGGCCGATGTAGGAGATTTAGTAAGAACCATTATTGTTGATTCAACAGTAACCTGCAGAATGAAACGAAGTGAGGTGATAACAAACGAAAAAATTTCGGCAGGAAGTGTCATTGTAGGATTCGCGTCTTTTGGAAAATCTACCTATGAAAGCAAGTATAACAGTGGTATAGGTAGTAATGGTCTAACCTCTGCAAGACACGATGTTTTTAATAAAAAAGTAGCCGAAAAATATCCCGAAACTTTTGATAATACCATACCCCAAAATCTTGTTTATTCAGGAGATTACTTTCTTACCGATATACATTCTCAAACTAAACTAACTCTTGGAGAACTTGTGTTATCACCCACACGCACCTATGCTCCTATTATTAAAAATATTCTAAAAGAGTTTAGAAATGAAATTGGCGGAATTGTACACTGTAGTGGAGGAGCTCAAACGAAAGTGCTGCATTTTATAGAAAACCTACATGTAGTAAAAAACAATTTATTCAAAATACCTCCACTTTTCAGTTTGATTCAGCAACAATCAAATACCCATTGGAAAGAGATGTATAAGGTATTTAATATGGGGCATAGAATGGAAATTTATATTAACGAGAAATACGCACAGTCTATTATTGATATTGCCAACTCGTTTCATGTAGATGCACAGATTATAGGCTATTGCGAAAATGCAGACCATAAAAAAGTAACCATAAAAACACCCCACGGAGAATTTATTTATCAGTAAAGAATTATGTTGGATATATTAAAAAAATTAGACGCTCTGCAATATCGTTTCGAAGAGGTGGGTAACCTCATTGTTGATCCCGCTGTTATTTCCGATATGCAACGGTACGTAAAACTAAATAAAGAATACAAAGACCTAAACGATATATTACAAGTTCTTAGAAAGTATAAAAAGATATTAAACGACATAGAATCTTCTAAAGAAGTACTTAAAACCGAGAAAGACGAATCATTTCGAGAAATGGCAAAAGCCGAATTAGATGAACTGGAACCTCTGAAAGAAAAAATGGAAGAGGAAATACGCTATTTATTAATTCCCAAAGACCCTGAAGACTCAAAGAATGTAATAATGGAAATACGAGCCGGTACAGGAGGAGATGAAGCCAGTATTTTTGCCGGAGATTTGTTTAGAATGTATAGTAAATTTATAGAAACCCAAGGGTGGAACATGGAGGTAATACAATCAAATGCAGGTACTGCCGGAGGGTTCAAGGAAGTTCAAATTCAAGTTTCAGGTGCCGATGTATATGGAATTTTGAAATACGAATCGGGTGTACACCGCGTTCAGCGTGTACCCGACACCGAAGCTCAGGGAAGAGTTCATACTTCGGCTGCCACTGTTGTAGTATTGCCCGAAGCCGAAGAGGTAGATGTGCAGCTCAATATGAATGAAATTAAAAAAGATGTTTTCCGTGCTTCCGGAGCAGGGGGGCAGCACGTAAACAAAACCGAGTCGGCTGTACGTTTAACTCATTTACCCACCGGTATCGTTGTAGAATGTCAAGATGGACGTTCTCAAATCAAAAATTTTGAAAAAGCTCTTACCGTTTTGCGTTCCCGCATCTACGAAATGGAATTAAATAAAGCACATCAAGAAAGAGCTCAGCAAAGAAAAACGTTGGTTTCTTCGGGCGACCGTTCGGCTAAGATTAGAACCTATAACTATCCGCAGGGAAGAGTAACAGACCATAGAATAGGCCTAACATTATATAATTTGGAAGCGATTATAAATGGAGATATTGGAAATATTATTGAAGCACTAAGAATGGCCGAAAATGCAGAGAAATTAAAAGAAGGCACCGAATCCATTTAATATGTAGATATGACAACCGATGAAATTTTTAATCTTATAAAAGAAAAAAAATCTTTTTTGTGCGTGGGTTTAGATACGGATATTTCTAAAATCCCTGAGCATTTAAAAAATGGGTCTGATCCCATTTTTACTTTTAACAAAGCCATAATAGATGCAACCATACCGTATGCCATAGCTTATAAACCTAATTTAGCATTTTACGAAAGCGAAGGAAGTAAAGGCTGGGAATCCTTGCAAAAAACCATGGAGTATATTCCTAAAAATGTTTTTACCATTGCCGATGCCAAAAGAGGAGATATTGGAAATACATCAGAAAAATATGCTGAAGCATTTTTTAAAAAAATGGGTTTCGATGCCATTACCATCTCACCATACATGGGAAGAGATGCCATAGAACCATATTTGAAGTATAGTGGAAAATATAGTATTATTTTGGCGATTACTTCTAATCAAGGGGCAATGGATTTTCAGTTTTTACCTACCGCTATTGATAATAAGAAACTTTATGAAAAAGTGCTCATTCGTTCCAGTCGTTGGGGTACCGAAGAAAATATGATGTTTGTAGTTGGAGCTACTCGCCCCGAATTAATAAAAGAGATAAGAGAAATAATTCCCAATCATTTCCTGCTTGTGCCGGGAGTTGGTGTTCAGGGCGGAAGTTTAGAGGAAATTACAAAGTATGGAATGAACCCTAAATGCGGCCTCATTGTAAATGCCTCCAGAAGCATTATTTATGCCTCGTCAAGCAAAAATTTTGCTGCCGATGCAGGAAGTGAAGCCCATCGTATGCAACAACAAATGAATAATATGTTAAAGTTACACCACCTTATTGAATGAAGCAAAAGATAAGCGAAGATTTTTTACATTTTATATGGAAATACCGCTTGTTTAAAAGCAACAAACTACTCACTGCTGATAAGCAATTACTGGAAATTATTTCGTGCGGTTTACAAAATACAGATTCAGGCCCCGATTTTTTTAATGCTCGTATTAAACTAGATAACACCATTTGGGCAGGGAATATCGAAATTCATGTTTGTTCATCAGATTGGAATTTACACAACCACAGTAAAGATGAGGCATACAATAATGTAGTTTTACACGTAGTGTACGAGCACAACGAAGATATTATTTTAAAAAATGGAACAAAAATTCCTACTCTTGAATTAAAAAATTTAATTCAGCCAATCCTTTTAAAAAAATACCACGCTTTATTACAATCTAAAAAATGGATTCCCTGTAGCGGACAAATTGCTGCGATTCCTTCTTTATATACACAAAACTGGCTTTCTCGATTAGCCATAGAACGTTTGGAAAATAAAATAAACAACGTGTTTGGCTTGGTTAAGAAATTAAATAACGATTGGAATGAAGCCTTTTATGTATCATTAGCCAAATATTTTGGAATGAAAGTAAATGCAGAACCTTTTGAAATACTGGCACTTTCGCTTCCGCAAAAAATTATTTCTAAACACAAAAACAACTTATTACAGATAGAGGCTTTACTCTTCGGGCAGGCCGGATTACTGGAAAGTAGTGAATCTACAAACGAGTATCAACATACTCTTAAAAAAGAATACTTACATCTTAAAAAGAAATACCACTTGCACTCATTACCTCCGGGTATATGGAAGTTTGCACGCATTCGGCCCAATAGTTTTCCCACATTAAAACTGGCACAATTTGCTGTATTATGCCATACCCATTCCCTCCTTTTTTCAAAGATAATAGAGGAAGAGAATGCGTCTCAACTGCAAAAATTATTTAATGTAAGCACTTCAGAATTTTGGAAAAAGCATTACACCTTTGAAAAGCAATCTGAAAGGAATACCGGAAGTTTAGGAGTTTCGTCTGTACAAATTATTTTTATAAACACTGTTATACCCTTTTTATTTGCATACGGAAGGTATAAGAACAACAAGAGCATAGAAGAAAAGGCATTGACATGGTTAGAAGAAATTAATCCGGAAAAAAACTCCATCATAATAAAGTGGGAGACAGAAGGAATCAAACTAGAATCGGCTGCAGATACACAGGCTCTTATACAACTGAAAAACGAATATTGCAATTATTTTAAGTGTATAAACTGTGGAATTGGACTTGAGTTGTTGAAATAAAGAATTAAAAAGAATAAATTTGTACATCTTGTAGGTTAAAAATGAAGAAACTGGTAGAAAATATACAATCCTTTTTTGAGAAGCAAGCCTTTGGAGTATGCTCTTGGTGGGGAAATAAATTGGGTATTAATTCCGGAAGTATTCGAATATATTTTATCTATTTATCTTTTCTAACTTTTGGTTCTCCTATAGTATTATACCTCATTATGGCCTTTATTTTACAGGTACGTAGTCGTTTCCGTTTTCGCAAGCCAAGTATTTGGGAGTTCTAATAAGGCTTTTTCTTTTTTAGTTACTTTGCACTATCAACTTATTTGAATGGGCATTTTCAACGATTTTATTACCATAATTCTAGTCGCAACTTTAGTGGTGCTATTATTTGCCCGCTTCCGTTTATCCAGTTTAATAGGTTTTTTATTTACCGGCATGTTAATTGGCCCAACCGGTTTTGCCTTAGTAAAGTTAGAGCACGAATTGGAATTGATGGCCGAAGTAGGTGTGATGCTGCTTATGTTTAACATTGGATTAGAGTTTTCAATAGAACGTATAAAGCAAATGAAATTCGAAGTATTAGTACTTGGAACACTTCAAATATTCATTACAATGGCTGGTATTTTTTTACTGGCCATATTTTTATCTTTTACTCCCCAACAGGCTTTTTTACTTGCTACGGTAATAAGTATGAGTAGTACGGCTATTGTTTTAAAAACCTTACAGGATAAACAGCAATTGAGAAGCCCATCGGGTAAAATTATGATAGGAATATTACTGTTTCAGGATATTTGTATAGTTCCTTTTTTAATTATTATACCTATGCTTGGTAAAGCCTCACAATTTGAGGTGTTACCTATTATGATTAAATTCTCGTACGCTATAGGGCTTATGGTATTGGTTTTTGCACTTGCCAAGTATGTGCTTCCAAAAATTATTGATGTAGTTTTTAGTGCCCGAGTAAACGAGTTGTTTATGACATTTAGTCTTGGACTTTGCTTTGGATTGGCTTTACTTACCTACAAAGCCGGCTTTTCATTAGCTATGGGTTCTTTCATTGCGGGTACCATTTTGGCCGAATCAATTTATCATTACCAAATAGAATCAGATGTTAAACCTCTTAAAAATGTTTTTTTATCCATTTTCTTTATTTCCGTGGGAATGTTACTAAATCTAGATTTTGTAAAACAAAATATTTTGTCTGTTTCTGTTCTTACGTTATCTATCATTGCTTTTAAAGCAATCATTGTCTTTTCAATATTGCTTGTGTTTAAACAGCCAACCAATATTGCTTTCAGAACCGGAATTACCATTTCGCAAATTGGAGAATTTTCTTTTATGCTGCTGAATATGGCTAAACCAACATTTTTAATTAGCGAAGAGAATTACCAGTTTTTTTTATCGGCTACAGTTTTTAGTATGTTGGTTTCCCCCTTTCTTTTTTATGCCGGAGAAAAACTAGCAACGGTAAAAAAGTTTCAGGCCAATGGGTATTCCGAAGCAACCCATGTAAACAATGAAGTAATAATAGTAGGCTTTGGTATCAATGGAATCAATCTATCCAGAATATTCAAGTCGCTTAAAATATCATATAAAATCATTGAAATAAATCCGGTAACGGTAAAGAACTACAAAGCAAAGGGGGAGGCTATCTATTTTGGAGACAGCACCAGTATTGCAAATCTTACTTCTTTAGGAATTAAAAACGCCAACATGATGGTAATTGCCATTTCAGATTCCGAAGCCACTTATAAAACCTTAGAAATAAGCCGAAAGCTAAATCCCGATTTATATATCATTGTTCGCTCCGAATACATATCACAAATAGAACCACTATACCAGAAAGGAGCCAATGTGGTTATATCGCAGGAGTTTGAAGCATCATTAGAAATCACTTCGCATGTATTAAAATACTTTGGTGTAGCCGAGCCTCTAGTACGAATTAAATCCGATATTATTCGTAAAAGAAGGTACGGATTTTTTAATGAAACAAATACGAGTGATGGATTAAAAATTGCCGATTTGGCCGCCATTCATGAATTAAACGACACGTATTTTGTTCATAAAAGTTCTTTAATAGCTGGACAAACCATCGGTAGCATTTTTAATAACACTACAGATATTATTAATATTGAGATTATAGGGGTTATCCGAAACAAGAATATCATTACCGGCTTATCGGCTGATTTTATTATTGAACCTTTGGATACTCTTATTATATTTGGTGCCCAAAAAGAATTAGAAAACGCAATCTCTTATTTAGAAAATCTTGATTTTAGAGCCATATAAAAAAACAATACTAGTTACCGGAAGCAATGGTTTGCTTGGGCAAAAACTTATTCATGCGCTCAGACACAGAAAAGATATTACTCTCATCGCCAGTTCTAAAGGCGAAAACAGAATATCTGAAACCAGCGGATATATTTACGAAGCATTAGACATTACCTCTGAAGATAATACACATAGGGTAATTAGCAAATATTTACCACATACCATTATTCATACTGCTGCAATGACAAATGTAGATGCTTGTGAAATAAACCAAAAGGAATGTTTCGAAATCAATGTAAAGGGCACCGAGAATTTAATAAAATCAGCCGAATCGATTAAGGAGCATTCTCCTCATTTTATTCATCTCTCTACCGATTTTATTTTCGATGGAAAATCGGGGCCATACAAAGAAGAAGATATCCCGAACCCCTTAAGTTGGTACGCAAATACCAAACTGCAATCGGAAAAAATTGTTATGCAAAGTAAACTAAACTGGGCTATAGCCCGAACCATCATTGTTTTTGGTACAGCCGAAAAAATAAGCAGAACCAATATTGTGCTTTGGGCCATAGAAAATTTAAAAAATAACAAAGAATTAAATATCGTAAACGACCAGTACAGAACTCCCACTTTAGCCGAAGATTTGGCCGATGCATGTATTCGCATAGCCGATAAAAATGCCGGTGGAATTTTTCATATTTCTGGAAAAGATTTTATGAGCATTTACGAAATGGTAATTCGTATTGCCAACTATTTTAATTACGATGCTTCGCTCGTAAAACCAATTTCATCGGAAGGATTAAAGCAACCCGCCAAAAGACCTCCAAAAACAGGTTTCCATATTCAAAAAGCCATAGATTACTTAGGCTTTAAACCACATTCATTTGAAGAGGCGATAGAACTAGTTGCCAATCAAATAAAATGAACAGTTTAATAATATAAGTAGTTATCGGGGTTGATTAAACTGAATTCTATTGTTATTTTCGCACATCATGTGCAGAATCAGATACAGTATCTATTTATTTATATTCGTATTATTTTCTTCTCAACTATTTTCTCAAACTAAAATAGTAAAGAATGAATATGGAAAAGCAGATACGTTGCAAATTAACATATATCAAAACAAAGCCAACCTATTTATTAAACATGGGGATTATGATAGTGCTAAAGTTTACGTTCATAAAGCGTTAGAAATATCAGAAAAAAATAAATTTAAAATTGGAACCTTTAATTCGTATAATATCATTGCCAATATATACACCAGAAATGGTGATTATATTAATGCCATTAAAACCTATAAGGAGAATATTAAAATTGCCAAACAAATTAATTACGAAAAAGGCTTAGCCACCACACATAATAATATTGGAACCATTTATCAGACTCAGGCCAATTACCCCGAGGCATTGAGTATGTATTTTGAAGCAATGAAATATTTTGAAAAAAATAATTATAAAAAAGGTTTATCGGCTTTATATAATAATATCGGAAACATTTTTCGTTTGCAGGGAAAAAACAATGAGGCATTAGATTATTATAACAAGAGCATTAAAATAAAAGAAGAATTAGGAGATGCCTTAGGTATAGCTTCCTGTTATAACAATATAGGAATAATTTATTTTGTTGATAAGAATTACGATAAGGCATTGGAATTTCATGAAGCAGCATTACGTATTAGAGAGGATAAAGAGAATAAACAAGGGGTATCCATGTCATTACAAAATATAGGTACCATTTATTTTTCTACCAACCAATTAGAAAAGGCAAATGAATACTATTTAAAAAGTTTAGAAATCAAAGAGGCTATTTCCGATAAGTCCGGTATGGCGTCTTTATATAAAACCATCGGAAGACTAAAAATTGAGATGCAAGAATACGATGCAGCGAGCGAAGTTGTTGAAAAAGCGATAAAAATTGGGATTGAACTTGACCTAAAAAAAGAATTATCAGAATGCTATCGGTATCTTACAACAATAGATTCGGCTCAGGGCAATTTCGAAAGCGCATTTAGTAATTATGCTATTGCTATAGCATACAAGGATAGCATTTATAATAAGGAGAATAATATAAAACTTTTTCAAAGTCAGTTGAACTATGAAATTGAAAAAAAAGAGATGATGGCAATGGCCGAAAGAGAGAGACAAAAGTATTCTCTTTATAAAAGCCAGCATGATATTCTCCTGCTGCAACAACAAAATAAATTCAATGAACTTGAATTACAGAAAAAAATTGTTGAAATACGACAGAAAGATATGCTAAACGATAATCAACAAAAAAATATTTCTTTACTAAATAAAGACAGAATTATAAAAATAGAGCAATCAAAACAAAATTTATTACAATTAAAACAGCAACGTTTAATTACGTACTCTATTGCTGCCATTTGTTTGTTATTTGTATTTCTATTAATTTTTGTAGTAAATGCTTTCTTTGTAAAGAGTAAAAAGAATAAAATCATCTTATCTCAAAAAGAAAAAGTAGAAGAACAAAATAAATTAATAGAGTTTCAAAAGTCGATAGTAGAAGAAAAAAATAGAGAATTACTCGATTCTATTTTATATGCTAAAAGGCTTCAAGATGCAATATTTCCCTCCTCACAATATTTAAATGCAGTTTTAAAAAAAGGATTTATATTTTACCAGCCTAAGGATATTGTAAGCGGTGATTTCTATTGGGCTCAGGAAAAAGGGAATAATATTTTCTTTGCGGTAGCCGATTGCACAGGACATGGTGTGCCAGGAGCCCTTGTAAGTGTAGTTTGTTCTAATGCTTTAAAACGAGCAATTAATGAGTTTCATATTTATGATCCCGGAAAAATTTTGGATAAAGTAAGAGAGTTGGTGGCAGAAACATTTGAGAAAAGTGAAGAGGAAGTGAAAGATGGAATGGATATTTCATTATGTAACTTAGAAGTGTTGGAACCGGGTAAAATAAATCTAAAATGGGCGGGTGCAAATAATCCACTTTGGCTTGTTCGCCCCTTGTCTGTGGATAATTCTTTGCATTATTTACAGAGGGAATCAGAAAGGTTATCTGAAAATACCAAATATTTTAAAAATAATCATTTCGAGTTTATTGAATTTAAGGCGCATATTCAGGCAATTTGTAAGGAAGAGAATCCAATTCCATTTACCACCCACACAACAGAGTTATATGAAGGCGATTCTTTATATCTGTTTTCTGATGGTTTTGCCGATCAATTTGGCGGTGAGAAAGGAAAAAAATACAAACTACATAAGTTTAGAGAATTAATTCTTTCAATTCAAGAATACGACATGGATAAGCAGAATGACATGATTAGAAATGCCTTTGAAAAATGGAAAGGAAACCTCGAGCAGGTAGATGATATTTGTGTTGCCGGATTAAGGGTATAAATAAAGAATTGATAATTTTATTCTGTTTATTCGTTCAATGGGTAAGCATCTTTAAAGAAGTAAATAAAATTGCAACATTTATGAGCGAAGAGAATTGGAAGAAAAAACTAAGTGCCGAACAGTACAGAGTGCTGCGTTTAAAAGGCACCGAACCTGCATTTACAGGAAAATATTATACATATAATGAAAAAGGAGAATACACCTGTACAGGTTGTGGACAGATACTTTTCTTATCTGTTACAAAATATGATTCGGGCAGTGGCTGGCCCAGTTTTTACGATGCCGTTCAGGGTGCCATAACCACGTCTGTTGATTACCATTTGGGGTATGCCCGTACCGAAATTTGTTGTTCAGTATGCGGAGGTCATTTAGGGCATGTTTTTGAAGATGGGCCTAAGCCTACAGGCTTGAGGTATTGTGTTAATTCAGTTTCCCTGAATTTTAAAAAGAAATAAGTTTTCTATTTCACAAACAAATCGAACATACTGCGAGGCCTAATATTGGCGTACCACTTAAAATCTTTTAGTAATAATTCTTCGCTGTTCAGTTCGTTTAGTGGGTATAGGGTAGCCTGTGGAGAACCAATGTAAGTAATGTGTTCTATTTTTTCTTCTCCCACAGCTATAAGTATATTAGTGCTTTCGGCCACATTTACGCCAATAAATTTATTGTTATCGTCTTTACCATAATAAATACTTTGCCCGTTTCCTTCTACCAAAATGCGGTGAAGTTTATTATTTACAAAAGAACCTTTCATGTCTTTGCCTTTTATTTGGTTGTAACGTGCGGAGTCTACTTCCGAAATAATAAAGGCATTATTTACCATATATAAAGAATGTACAATGGTATCATAGGTTCTTATTTTAATAAAATCAGCTGTAAGCTGGTTTTCTTCATTCCAAATAATAGGTTCTTTGTACATGCTGATAGCACTGTCTAAAAAGGAATAAACCAGAGAATCGCATTTGCCTTGCATATCCTGTTTGTAAAATTTTACGGAATGAAAAGCGTATAAAATTCTTTTATCTTCCTTTTTAGTTTGTGTAGAATCTGCTTTTTCATTTTGTGAATTCTCTATAATTGAAATAGAATCTGATTCTATTTCTAACGTGTGTGTAGTGTCTTTAATAGTTTGAATAATAAACGTATCGGCATGCAAAAAGAGCGAATCTTCTGAAAATAGTTGTACTAATAATGCATTTTGTGTTATAAGTGCGCTGTCATTTTTTTCATAGATATATGCTTTGTCTGAAAAAATTTGAAGTTTTTCGGCTGTATCGTTGATGAGTACATTGCAGGTAAGTTCACCAATGCCTTTTTTCCTGTTATAAAAAAGGGTATCTCCTTCAATACGTTGTGTGCCGGTTATAATATAGGCATTTTTAAAGTATTTCGATTCGTCTCTTCGGGTATTATACCAACCGTTTTCGCAGTAAATAAAATTATCTTGTGCTTTAATAGTGGTAGGTCCATGAAATAAAACAATTTCACTCAACTCGTTATACTGGAGAGTATCGCTGGTCATCACGTATTCAGGATTGGTAAGTTTTACATTGTCTTTAAAAAAGAAAGACCGAGACCCCGGGTAATAGTATCCCTGCTTACTAGTAAGGGTATTGTTTTCTTTTTTGTTTATCAGTGTTCCTCCACCGTAGTAATAGGCAAAGTTTTTTTTACGATCGTAGTCTAAAAAATTACTGCTAAGACTCATTTCGGGGCTGTTAAGTCTAATATTTCCGCGTAGTTTGGCTATTTTGGTATTGCCGTTGTATTTTAAGGAATCGCCATAAAGTTGAAGTGAGTCTCCTTGTACTACTCTTACGTTTCCGAACGCATCAATGCTGTTGTTGGTAAAAAAATAAGCACTATCGCAGTACATGGTGGCATCATCGTGTTTAAGTTGTACATTGCCGATTAAACGCTTGGCTCCTTTCCCTAGTGTTTCGTCAAATTCTAGTGCATCGGCATTGATTATTTCAATTTTTGCGGGCTTATTTTGGCTTGCTAAAAGCAGAGGCACAAACGAAAGCAAAGCAATTAAGAAGGCTTTATTCATAGGCCTTACAGTGTTTAAACGGTTACAGCGTTTCGCTCTAAAGTTTGGGTACGGTCTGGGCCCACCGATACGATTCGTATGGGTATTTTGGTTTCTTTTTCAATAAATTCTATGTAATCCTCCAGTTCAGAAGGAATATCGTTTATAGATTGTAATCCACACAAATCATTTTTCCAGCCTTTTAATTCGGTATAAACGGGTTTAAGCAGTTCGGGCGAGATATTGTAGGGAAGGTAATCTATTTTTTCTCCATTGTAGAGGTAATGAGTACAAACTAAAATGGGATCGAAGTTACAAAGTACATCAGCTTTCATCATCATTAATTCAGTAACTCCATTTATCATTACCGAATATTTAAGAGCGGGCAAATCAAGCCAGCCGCATCTGCGAGGCCTACCGGTGGTAGAGCCGAATTCGTTTCCTGCTTTGCGTATTTTTTCACCGGTTTCATCGTGCAATTCGGTAGGAAATGGGCCACTCCCAACGCGTGTGCAGTAGGCTTTAAAAATACCTATCACTCGTCCAATTTTGTTTGGGGCAATTCCGAGTCCTGTGCAGGCTCCTGCCGTAATGGTATTCGATGATGTTACAAAAGGGTAAGAGCCAAAATCGATATCGAGTAGTGTGCCTTGTGCTCCTTCGGCCAATATTTTTTTTCCGCTTTGCATCGCTTGGTTTATATAATGCTCGCTTTCAATAATGGTAAGTGTTTTAAGTAGTTCAACACCTGCAAAAAAATCGGCTTCGTATTCGGAAAGAGTATAAGAAAATTCGAAGAATTTAAGCAACTCGGCATGTTTTTTTACTAGTTGTTTATATTTTATTTCGAAATCGGGACTTAATAAATCGCCAACGCGAATTCCATTACGGCCTGTTTTGTCCATATAAGTTGGGCCAATTCCTTTTTGTGTGGAGCCTATTTTTTCTTTTCCTTTTGCTTCTTCCGAAGCTTTATCGAGTAAGCGGTGGGTAGGCAATATTACATGGGCTCGTTTAGAAATAAGTAAGCGTGATTGAACATCAACTCCCAACTTTTTTAAGGCATCTATTTCTTTTTTAAATACTACAGGGTCTATCACCACTCCATTTCCAACAATGTTAATGGTATTGGAATGAAAAATTCCTGAAGGAATGGTATGCAGTACATGTTTGATTCCATCAAATTCCAATGTATGTCCTGCGTTGGGTCCTCCCTGAAAGCGAGCAATAATATCGTATTGAGGGGTAAGTACATCTACCACTTTTCCTTTTCCTTCGTCTCCCCACTGGAGGCCTAATAAAACATCTGCTTTCATTAATTAGCTTATTGGTTTGGTTTGAAAATATTTTTTTGCATCATCGGTATTTTCTATTATGGTAAACACCGAGTTTAATTTTGAAATAAGGATTAATTTTTTTACAGGTTCTGAAATGTTGCTGAGAATAAGTTCGCCCGAATGGTTTCGTATTTTAGTGTACAATGAAATTAACACGCCTAGTCCGGTACTGTTTAAATATTCTAATTTTTCTAAGTTTAAAATAAATTTATTACAGCCGTTTGCGAGTGCGTTTTCTATTTCATTGATTAATGCGGTTGCGTGGTGTTTTTCCATTAATCTCCCTTGTAGAAAGAAAACGGTAACGTGTGCACTTTTATTTTGGGTAAAAGAAAAATTCATACACTAAACCCGAAGGCTACTTTTTGTTTTTTTTAAATTGTTTTTTGCCATTTCTTTTTTACACTCTTTGCAAATTCCATAAAAGATTAGAGAGTGATGTATTACTTTAAAATCGAGCATTTCGCTAATAGATGTTTTAATATGTTGCACCCTGGGATCGCAAAACTCAATAATTTTTTGGCAGTGGTTACAAACTAAGTGGTCGTGTTGTTTAAATTCGTACGAGCGTTCAAACTGAGCAATGCCGTTTCCGAACTGATGTTTTCTTATTAAATTACAGGTTTGTAAAAGTTCAATGGTATTGTAAATGGTAGCTCTGCTTACTTCGTATTTTTTGTTTTTCATTGAAATGTAGAGAGATTCAATATCGAAATGTCCGTCATGTGCGTATATTTCGTTAAGTATAGCGTATCGTTCCGGAGTTTTTCGGTGTTTGTGTTGTTCTAAATACACGGAAAAAATTTCTTTTACTTTCTCTTGTAGTTCAGAAGAGGTATTCATTGGTATCTATTCAAAATTCAGGGTAAAGGTAATCAATAAGGATTAATTAGAGTCAAACCTTGTTACATGGATTACTCCATCAACCATTTTTAGTTTGGTACAGAGTTGTGTAAGATGGTTTGTATCGTGCACAAAGACCATTATTTTTCCTTCAAAAATACCGTCAATACTGTCGAAACTTATAGATCGCATATTTACATTCAGTTCGCTGGATATGATTTGGGTTATTTCATTTACAATGCCCACTTTATCTATACCGGTAACTTTTATACCGGCTAAAAAGGCAATGCTTTCCTGGTTGGTCCAGCGGGCTTTTACAATACGGTAAGCATAGTTTGACATTAACTGAACGGCATTGGGGCAATTGGTTTTATGAATTTTGATGCCATCGGAAATGGTTATAAAACCAAATACTTCATCGCCCGGAATAGGATTGCAACAAGGCGAAAGTTTGTATTCGAAAGTGTCCATGGTTTCACCAATTACAAGCGTTTCGTCTTTTCTCGATTTTAAATCAACGTAGGTTTCAGTATTTGTCTGTGAAGTGGTTTTTGAAACGATTTGCGAGGTGGGAATCAGTTTATTTTTTTCTAGTGTAAAAAGATGCCCGAAATGCGAAGCCTCTATTTTGTTAATGGCAACACGGTAAAATAGTTCCAAGGGGTCTTTTAATGAATAGTATTTGGCAATTACTGTATGGTTGGCGTTTGTAAAGGGCCATTTCAGGTGTTCAAATTTTCGTTGAATGATTTCTTTTCCTTCGAGGGCTATTTTCTTTTTTTCTTCGTTGAGTGCATTTTTTATTGCCACTTTAGCCTTACTGGTAATTACATAGTTTAACCAATCTTCTTTTGGTTTTTGTTTTTTAGTGGTAATGATTTCAACCTGATCGCCACTTTTTAGGGGTTCGCTAAGAGGAATCAGTTTGTTATTTACTTTCGCTCCAATGCAGTGATAGCCCACTTGGGTGTGAATATCAAATGCAAAATCGAGAGCAGTGGAGCCTTTGGGTAAATTTTTTAAATCGCCTTTTGGGGTAAAAATAAAAATTTCATCGGCAAAAAGGTTTAGCTTAAAATCATCAATAAAATCGAGGGCATCAGATTCGGGATTTTCTAAAATATCTCTGATTTTATTCAGCCATGCATCGAAGCGGCTTTCTTCCGAGCCTTCTTTGTATTTCCAGTGTGCTGCAAAACCTTTTTCGGCAATTTCGTCCATTCTTTTGGAACGTATTTGTACTTCAACCCATTTGCCGGTGGGGCTCATAACGGTGGTGTGTAAGGATTCGTAGCCGTTTCCTTTTGGGGTAGAAATCCAGTCGCGTAAGCGGTCGGGGTTAGGCTGGTAAAAATCGGTAACTAAGGAGTAAGCTCTCCAACAGTCCGATTTTTCCAGTTCGGAAGGCGAATCTAGTACAACACGAATAGCAAATACATCGTACACTTCTTCAAAGGGTACATTTTTACTTTTCATTTTATTGTAAATAGAGAAAATAGATTTAGGTCTTCCTTTTATTTCGTATTTAAAATGGTGTTGGTCTAACGCTCGTTGAATGGGGGCCATGAACGAGTTAATAAATCGGGTGCGTACACTTTGTGTTTTTTTTAGTTTTTGGGTAATTTCTTCGTACACCTCGGGGTCAGTGTATTTAAGCGATAAATCTTCTAATTCTGATTTGATGGTGTATAAACCAAGCCGATGTGCCAGTGGGGCATATAAGTAAATGGTTTCCGATGCAATTTTTAATTGTTTGTTTCGATGCATCGATTCCAGCGTGCGCATATTGTGCAGTCGATCGGCCAGTTTTATCAGAATAACGCGAACATCATCGGCTAGTGTTAGAAGTATTTTTCTAAAATTTTCGGCTTGTATAGAAGCACTTTGGTCTACCATCTCCGAAATTTTAGTGAGTCCATCAATAATTTTGGCCACTTTTTTACCGAACATTCTTTCGATATCGTGCAGTGTAATATCGGTGTCTTCTACAGTATCGTGCAGTAAGGCACAGACTATAGAGGTGGTGCCTAACCCAATTTCTTCTGCGGCAATGTGGGCAACGGCTATAGGGTGGTAAATGTAGGGTTCTCCCGTTTTTCGCCTCATATCTTTATGGGCGTCTAAAGCAATATCAAAGGCTTTTCGTATAAGCTGTTTGTCCTTTGTAGTTTTAGATTTTTGTGCAGCACGAAGTAAACATTTGTATCTGCGAAGTATTTCCTGTTTTTCTACTTCTATATTTATATTTTTGGCAGTATGGGGCATAAGAGTGTGAGCAAAATTACACCTTTTTATACATCGAAATCATACTGTTTTTTACAGTTGGAATGAAATAGAGAAATGCGATGGATTAAAGAGAAAAGCAAAAATTATAAAGCAGGTAGCACCTTTGAATATACCTCGCCAAATCCTACTCTAATGGAATCCTTTATGCAGTATGCTTTCATGCTTACGGTATCAAAGTCGTTTATAAATTTACGTTCGCTGCCATCTTCCATTTTAATGGGTTTAGAGCCTCGCCAGGTAAGTTCCAGCATAGAGCCGTATGAATTGGGAATAGGGCCGCTAATGGTACCGGAGGCCATCATATCTCCTGCATTGATGTTGCAGCCATTAATGGTGTGGTGAGCCAGTTGCTGATTCATGTTCCAGTACATGTATTTGTAGTTAGAAACAGATACTCTGGTAGGGTTGGCATTTTCTGGTTGAATGAAAACCTCTAATTGAATATCAATATTTTTTTTACCACTGTATTGAAGGTAGGGTAGAGGAGTTGGATTTTGTTCGGGTCCTTCTACTCTAAAAGGTTCTAAGGCTTCTGTGGTAACCACCCATGGCGAAACAGAGGAGGCAAAATTTTTAGATAAAAAGGGGCCAAGGGGCACATATTCCCAAGTTTGAATATCTCGTGCCGACCAATCGTTAAATATTACCATTCCAAAAATATATTCATCGGCTTCTTGTGTGGTAATATGCTGCCCAAGCGGTTTACCGTTGAAGGTAATGAAAGCCATTTCCAGTTCAAAATCGAGTAGTTTACAGGGGCCGAAAACAGGAGGTGCATCAGCGTTGGGTTTGGTTTGCCCTTTGGGGCGGTGTATGGGTGTGCCCGATACAATAATAGAGGAGGCTCTGCCATGGTATCCTATCGGAAGATGTTTCCAGTTGGGTAAGAGAGCATTGTTGGGGTCGCGAAACATGGTACCTACATTGGTAGCATGTTCTATGCTGGAGTAGAAATCGGTATAATCGCCCACTTTTATGGGTAGGTGAAGGATTACTTCTTCAATTGGGTATGTAATCTTTTGTGTGGCTGAGTTTATTTTTTCTTGGTTCGATTCATCGGAAAAAAAATGTTGAATTTTTTCTCGTATTTTTTTGGTGGTGGGCTTTCCGAGTTCAATCAGAGGGTTTAAAAAATCGGATTTGAATAAATTTTTGTTGGAAATTATTCCGTTAAAAACCCCAAGTTCTGCCAATGCAAACAAATCAATTACCTTATCTCCTATGCGGGTTGCCATACGTTTTTCAGATTGATGTGAATAAACTCCGAAAGGAATATTGTAAATGGTAAAATCGTTGTTTTCTGCAACCGGAATGATGCTGTTCATAAGGTAAGTTTAAAACGAATTAAGAGAGGAAACAATGAAAGTATGCACTTTGTTTTTACACTTCGGCATAAACAGGATAGGCTGTCATTAACTTATTTACCTCTTTTTTTAAAGCGGAAAGTTTTTTATCGTTGTTTCTGTTCATTAGGGCGGCATCTACCAGTTTTACCAGTTTGCTAATTTCTTTTTCTTTCAGTCCACGGGTGGTAATGGCAGCAGTACCAATTCGAATACCGGAAGTAACCATAGGCGATTTATCATCGTACGGAACCATATTTTTGTTTACCGTAATATCGGCTTTAATTAATGCGGCATCGGCTTCTTTTCCGGTAATGTTTTTAGAACGTAAATCGAGTAAAAAACAGTGGTTATCGGTTCCGTTAGAAACAATATGGTACCCCAGTTTTTTAAATTCTTGGGCCATGTGGGCTGCATTTTTAACCACCTGCACACAGTATTTCAGATATTGGTCGGAAAGAGCCTCTTCAAAGGCTACAGCCTTGGCGGCTATAACGTGTTCTAAGGGGCCTCCTTGTGTTCCCGGAAAAACAGCCGAGTCGAGTACTGATGACATCATGCGTGTTTCGCCTTTGGGTGTTTTTAATCCCCATGGGTTTTCAAAATCTTTGCCCATCATTATAATGCCTCCTCTTGGACCTCTTAGTGTTTTATGGGTGGTAGAGGTTACAATATGGCAGTGGGGTAGAGGGTCGTTTAATAATCCGCGGGCAATTAATCCTGCCGGGTGCGAAATATCAGCCAACAGAAGAGCCCCTACGGCATCGGCAATTTTTCTAAGTTTTTTATAGTCCCAATCTCGGCTGTAGGCAGAGGCTCCGCAGATGATGAGTTTGGGTTTTACTTTTTTGGCGGTTGATTCCAGCTGGTCATAATCAACGGTTTCTGTTTTTTTATTTACGCCATAGAAATGTGCCTGATACAATTTGCCCGAAAAATTTACCGGAGAGCCGTGTGTAAGGTGGCCTCCATGAGAAAGGTCGAAACCTAAAATGGCATCGCCCGGTTTAAGAACAGCCAGCATTACAGCGGCATTGGCTTGTGCCCCTGAGTGAGGTTGTACATTTACCCAGGCAGCATTGAAAAGTTTTTTGGCATTCTCTATGGCTAAGTTTTCTATTTCGTCTACTACTTCGCATCCTCCGTAGTAACGTTTTCCGGGAAGCCCTTCGGCATATTTATTGGTTAAAACAGAGCCCATTGCCTTTAGTACATTTTTACTTACGTAGTTTTCAGAGGCAAT
Organism: Flavobacteriales bacterium; assembly: GCA_905339165.1. Taxonomy (GTDB): domain Bacteria; phylum Bacteroidota; class Bacteroidia; order Flavobacteriales_E; family Vicingaceae; genus BCD5. The sequence goes on along the minus strand of CAJPFH010000004.1, from coordinate 57,926 downwards.
TAATTCTGCTCCATTTTTTTGGCGTTTCGCTTCTGAATTAATTAGCTTGAATACCGTTGATTTTTTGGTTGACATGCTGTATGTTTTTTATTGGTGACAGGTAATGGTACAAATGTATAAAAAGTAAAAAAGGTAAAAGAAAAAGCCGAATGGTTTTATTCGGCTTTTTTAGATTTTTGATATATTTTTTTTGCTCCGTATAGTGCTCCGGCAGCAAGAAGGAAGCCTATTCCTCCATCTATGGGAACACATGGGGGAGGCCAACAAGGAGGAGTTCCTCCTCCGCCACCTCCTCCTCCGGGAGGCCCTGGAGGTCCTAGAGCTATAGCTTTTGCCGATAAAAGGACAAAAAACAGCGGTATAATTATTTTAAGCAGCGATTTTATTTTCATTAAGCACTAAACAAGGTTGCAATATTACTAAAAAAATGTTCTATCAGTTTTAAGCATTAGTATAGGATAATCTTTTGGCTATGCAACCCTAAAGACGATTTTACGGTGATGATATATATTCCGCTTAATCCTTCAGTTGTAATAGTGTGGTATTTTGCCGAAGTATTTACTGCCTTAGCGGGTACTATTTCTTGTCCTAATATATTGGAAACAGAGATATATACATTTTCATCATCTGCAAAGTCTGTTTTAACTACAATGTTGTTTTCTATCGGAGTAAAAGTTACCGAGCTGTTATCTGTTACCGAAGTAGTTCTACAAGCATTCAAAGAATTACTAAAAATCAGTTCGAAAGGATAAGTTTTATTTATATCGGTTACTTCAAAAGTAAAATAAGGAGTAGCTTTAATATCAATAGTTTCACCGGTAGTTTTGTTTTTAAGCAATATGCAGTTAAAATGGTCTTGCACATAGTCTAGATGTAATGCATCTACTTGGTAAATACCGTTCTCAGAAACCTTTATTTCTAAAGGAGCCACGGTAATTTCTTGATTAGGATTTACCGTTTTCAAAGAAACTACTTTATGATCCTTTGTTTTGATGGTGATGTTGTGTGCCTGTTTATTTTTACTTTTCAAAAACCGGGCATCTAATTCCGGATTATAGGATTCTGTGGCGTTTTCGTTTAATCTAAAGTAGGCATGGTGAGCATAGGGAGCATTTAAGCCTTTCAGTTTCAAAACAAATTCACCTGAATCGGAGAGTAATCCACCTGTTCGGTAAAAGAAACTGGAAGAACTTACCGTATTTTTAGAATTTTCGGTAAAAGTAGCGCTAGCTGTGCTTCCAGTATTTTCTGCCCAAAAACCTTGCGAGGCAGGAATGAGCACATTACTGCCGGAAACTAAGGTGTAGTTGCTTATGTTATGGTCATAAAACCAAACCTCATTTTTTAAATTGCTTTTGGTAACTGTATTCCACTTAATCCATGATTGGTAAGGGTTTCCGAGTAAATTCCAATCTCCGGGAGTAGAGCCTAAATTACCCGAGGGGATAGATAAGTTGCCAGAATTGGGGGTTCCTCTCGAGTCGAATGTGCCACCATACCAAGCTCCCATGGTATCGGCCAGCCACATTTCTATTCCATACCCCGGGTTTATGGGGGTTGCCGTAGAGGTAACGGCTACAAATTGCTGAGAAGGATTATCGAATTGCCAAACTGATTTGAAAGGCCCTGCGTTTCCGTCATTTCCAAAAACACCGCTCATGTATAATTCATCATCCCAGTCAGCTATGGTAGTAAACTGAACCGGAGAAGCCATATCAGACCAATCGTCTATAGAGGCCGCAATGTAGCGTTGCATTACAAAATCGCCTAAAAAGCCAAATCCTGTGGTAATGGGTTGTATAATACAAGTATAAGAAGCATTTGAAACAAAGGTAACATTGGCAGAAGGCGAAGCTTCTATAAAACCATTGTTATTTCTAGCTCTGCTATGTATGTTAAAGTCTCCGTTGTTAAAAGTAACTAAGCTGGTATTAGAGCCATAGAAGTAATACAAATCGATAGGTGTTCCAGAATTATTGTTTAGTACCTGTGGGTCGTTTACGCCTATACAGTTTAAACTAATGGTTCCGTTTACGCTGCCATTTACGTATAAATTACCTTGCATGTTCAAAAAGTAAGAATTAACCACTGAGTTTAATGTGCCACCGGCATCAATAATTAAAGAGTCAACGTAGCAGTTAATAGAGTTGAGATTAACGGTATGTCCGCTTAAAATTCGGGCACTTTGCCCATAGCCAGGAACACAATTACAATTCCAAGTAGCGGGATTAGTCCAATTACCGCTGGCTTTTGTAATTATGTATTTATTTTCGGCTGCAATGCTTATGTACGAGCCATCGGGAATAGTTACTCCACTAAAGCTAACGATATTGGTAATGCCATTGTAGCTGCTGTGTGCAATTGAGGTGGCACCAGAAGAAAAATCTCCATCGGCATCGAGTAGCAGATAGTAATTGGTGTTGGGATCCAGTCCTGTGGTATTTAGTTCAAAGGTTAAATCTACGGCACCAGGGCTGCCGGTTATATCAGCCCGCCAGGTACGGGTGATACGTGTAATTACAGGGTTTTGGGTGGGTACGTTTCCCGAAAGGTTGGTTAAACTGGTGTTGTTATGACCTACTATCACATAATCGCCATTGTTTAAGGTGCCGGCATCTAAGGTAAGTATACCATCTCCTTTGGCAGAAGTACTCGCTCCATCGGCTTCTTGCCCCACACCTATCAGGTATCCGTGTGTAGCATCGTAAGCAAAGTAATCGTTAGCAATGGCTATGTTATATTTTCTGGAAAGGTAGTTTTGAATAATATTGTTTTGAGCAGAGTTAAGTTGAGTGTTAAATACAATAACCTCTGCAATAAAGCCATCTAACAATAAGCCCGGGCCTCCGGTGGTGTTAGAGCCTAAACGAGTAAGCAAGTGTCCGCTAGGTGTTGATGTGGCGGTGTTTACATTGGTTAACAAATTGTTGTTTTCATACCCTCTGAAATTACCGGTAACTCCATTCCAATTAAAACCCATTATTTTTTTTGCTGTAGAATAAGGAGTTCCCGTAGAAGCAATACCTATTCCTGCCGAATTTCTAGTGTGTGAAACATGAGAAGGGGTACCTGAGCCATTGAAATAATGCCCCCAATATTGGTTAGAACCTGCACCTGCTCCGGAAGAATAGGAAGAACGCATGATGGCACAAGTAGGGTTTGAGGTACGCGGGGCACAAACTACAATACTACTGATTTGGCTTGAATTTAAGGCTGCTGTGGGGCCTAATTCCATGTATTTAGATTGAAACTGAAGATGAGGCACATTAGACAAAAAGGTACTGCTGGTTCTATACGTAGGTTTGTAACCGGCTGTAGCCTGGATAAAATCGTTGCCGTTTCCGGAAACATCGGTCCATGTGGTTACAAGGTCGCCATGGTTTAAGCCTGTAAGCTTATTGGCATCTAACCAAATAATGTTGTTGCTCGAATTTCCTACACCACCCGGCCCTGTTTGAGCAAATGCGGTAAACGATGAGGAAAGCAGGATGGCAATGTAAAGCTTTTTCATAAGCACGTATTTTGTGATATATATCTACGCAAATATAGATAATTTAGTTGCATAACATAACAAGGTAAGTGTAAATATGTTCTAATCGGTTTTTTTACTTAAAAACCAAATAACTTAACCTAAGTTGCTACAAAATAGAAAGAAGAGATTGGAAGTTGAAAAAATAAAGAGTGTTTATTGCTAATGTTAAATTTTTCAGAGGGTTGTTAAACATTAATGGCATTAAGAGTTTTTTTGTTTTTTATCAGATACACAAGATAAGCGGCTAAAATGATTAAGGTAAAAATGGCTTTTACGCCAATATGAATATCTTTAGCAGCATAAAGGAGTAGTGTTAAAACAGCAATGGCTCCCATCCACAAAACAGGGTAAAACTTTTCGGTGTTTTTTTCTTTAAATTCTTTAATAAAATAAGGAGAAACTCCAAGGTACATTAAGCTAATTAGTGTAGTGATAGCTGCTGCGTAAATGCCATAAATGGGTATAAAAATAAAATTGAGAACTACATTTAATACTCCTGCAATAAAGGAGATTCTCCATAATTTATTGGTGTGTTCGTAAAATAAAATTTTAGTGCCAGCAGCCCAATACATAGGGCGGTAAGCATAACCCATAATAATTATAATGGCGATGCTGCTTGCCTGTTGTAATTCACTATTTTTAATCAATAGGTAAAATATTTCTTTTACCCATAGTGAAATAAGCACACAAAGAACTATAAAACTAATTTGCAAAAAGAATGTCAACGATTTAACTGCATTATCGGCTACTTCATTTTTTTGCGAATGTAGCTTGGTATAATAAGGCCCAACGGCCATTCCAACTGCTGTTCCAAACATTTCTAAATAACCTCCAAAAACGTATGCCATATTATATATTCCTATTTGTTGTATGGGAGTTTTCAGTTGGTCCATCATTAGTCGGTCTGAACTATTCAGTAGATAGGTAGAGTAATTATGAGGTATTGTAGGTAAACCTACTTTTAAGCTCTTTTTCCAAAAATTTTTATTGGTGCTTAAAATGGGAATTAATTTTTCTTTTAGGTATAGAGGAACAGCGTAAAAACAAAAGGAGAGAAAGGAACCTGCTGCTAAAGAAATAAACCACCCCCAATAGCCTATTTTCAGGTATGCAATGGTGTATAGGTTGATAAAAATGGTTACAACGCCCACTGTTGCAGATACTAAAGCAATGTATCTTGGTTTTTGATTTAGTTGAAAATATCTGCCTCCTACCATCCTTGTAACATCGAATAATAAGATAGGAATAACAATAATGGCTATGAGTAACCATAAATTTTCTCTAGCTTCCTTTGGAATAAAAAAATAGAGTAACAGGGTATAAGGAATAGCAAAAAAAAGGTTATAAGTATATAAGCCTCCTATATACCTACTCCAATAACTTTTCCAGTTTTTTCGTTTAAAGAAAGTATTTACTAATAATACATCAAACCCCAATGATTTTAAACCTTGCATAAGACCCATATAAGCCAATAGAGTACCATACACTCCATAATCTAACGGAGTTAAGTATTGAGTAATTATAGGTAATACTAATAAGTTGACAAACTTTGGTATTTGAGGGCCAACTGCATATAAGAAACTTTGAGAAACAATTTTTTTTAGCATGAACCAGTAGTTGCATTTATACTTAATCGTTCTGAAATATTTCAAAAATCAACGATGCATAATATTTCACTTGGTAAAAGGTTTAGTTAATTATATAAGTTCATTGTATTTATTCAGTAGATATTTTGCCACTATAAATTTGTGAGTTAACATTTATAATAGAGTTCAATTTTTTGTAGATTGACAGGTGGCCTTTTTTATTAAGATGAAAAAAATCAGACATCACGTAACTTTCGTCAAAATCAGAAGTGTCAATGAAATTATTTCTAAATACGGATTTTAATTTTTCGTTAAAAAGTAGAATATTACTTGTAATTCCAGGAACCTTCCTTTCATAGTTTAAACTTGCAGGTAAAATGCCTATTGCATACACTCTTGAACCATTAAACATAGAATTTATTTTTTTAAGATTTTCTTCAAAAGAACGTGGATTTGTGTATGTAATTCTCCTTATTTTCCTAATAGAGGAGGCATTATTTCTTAACATTCGAAAAATTAATTTTGACAATAAAGGAATTCTAGAAATAAAATCAGATTCAAATCTTGTGGTGGTTCTTGGAGCACAATCTACTATTCCTGCTTGAAGAATTAGTACATTAGGGGAGAAGCTTTTTAAATAATCAGCTTGATTCCTTAAATCAGATATGGTTGCACCTCCATAGGCAAATTGAATAAATTCTATATTAGGATATTCTTTTTTAAGCAGATAAACAAATGTTTCTTCATAAGAAACTTTTTCAGGTATATCTCTAGGAAGGCTTAATGAGTCTGTTAGAAACACAACTCTAATTCTTTGATTATTCATATTTTCTTAAAAAAGTATTTTGAACAAATCATTTTTTCCAATCTTTTTCTACTCATACTATTGATATTCGTAATCAAATTTATTTTTATTAAAGCAGAATGTAGTTATAAATACTTTCCCATTTTGTTCTAGCAAAAATAGTTATTTTATATGTTTGAATGGTTATTTAAACACTTTGGAGGTGACGCTTGTATGTATGGGAATAACTTCAGAGTGGATAATCCTAATGGGATAAACATAGAGGGCAATAATATCATTTTTAAATTATCTTGAAAGGATTAAAAATATTACCTAAAATCTGAAGAATCTTTTAATATGAAGGTAAGAGTAATTAATTTACTAGCTTAGGAATTTGATGCCCAACAAAATAAAGTAAAGAGTGCGAAAATAATTTCTTAAGCATGGTTTTTCATTTCATTTATAAACCGAGTCCACTGTGTAGTTTCATTTTGTAGAAATGGGTTTTTTGCGATGGTTTCTTCTTGTTTTTTTTCTAAAAAAGGCACTTCGTTGTTGGCGTGTAAGGTTAAACAATCGGTGCTTTGGTAATTCATAGAGCTATCGGTAATATTGGTTTTAAGCCGAATTACCTTTTTGTTGTATGCCAAAGCATCTAAAAATACGGTAGAGTGGGCACTGCAAAGTATTATATCCGATAGATTAAAATCATCTGTTAAAGATACGTTTTCTGAATTTTTAATACTTACTGAAGAATGAAAATGGTGTGCAGAAACATTAAAAACAAATTGGGGGTGGCAGCGAATAATGAGGGTTGCCCCTTGGTATTTTTGCAGTATATTATTTACGATAGGTAATTCTTTTTCGAAAAGAATTTCGGAGGTAAGGCAATACAAAAAGGTAAAAGATTTTTTTGTGTGGCCGTTTTCTGCGTATTTGTTTTTTGAGTGCTTGAAAAGGTAAATGGGGTTTCCCAGTTCTTTTACAAAACCATGGGGTAGGGAGTTATGTTTTAAAAAATGAGAAGTAAAGTAATTTCCCCAAGTAATAAAAAAATCGGGAAGAGGTAAGCCATTCTCATTATTTTGGGCATCGGGTTTTATTTCTTTATCGGAAATGTTGTAAACGGTGTGAAAATCGGAGAACATACCATGCTGAATGCCATAACAAGTAAAGTGTGTTGCTGCACTTTGTTTTTTGGCAGCCGAAATAATGCGTCCGAAAATATAAAACTCGTCTTCGTAAAATACGGCTTTTAATTGGGGGCTTTGTTTAAAATAATTGATTAGCCACTGGTAAGAGTAGAGGTAATGCGATTTTTCTATTAGTATAGATTCAATTTCTTTCAATATAATTTCTGTATTAAATTGTACTTTATTTACTTCAATAGTACATCGAAATTTTTTTAGCTTATATTTAATGCAAAGAGAGGAATAGGCTATTTTTAGTAGTAGCAAAAAACTTGGTTTGGCCTTGTAAAAACCAGAATGTATGGTTTTGCTTTTTATCCAATCTAAATAGCAAAAGTGTACGGTATTTAATCCTACATTATTAAAATAAGGTTGGGCAACCGACTCCACCTTTTTTAAGTAAGAAAATTCTTGTGGCGTATTGAGAAATAGAATGGTTTGATTTTTATTTTCAATTTCCTTATTTGGTTTTATTTGCCCAATACGCCAAATATTTTTAAGGTGATTTTTGAAGAAGTGAAAAATAGTTTGCTCGTAATTTTTTTGTTTTCCATTAATAGAAAAAATAATTTCGAAAGAGTAGATTTTAAGTAATTCGTTTATAAACGGGGCAATGTACTTAAGTTGGTTGGGGAGTGCAACAAAATACTTTTCATTTGGTTGGGTATGAAAAGAAAGATAATTTTTGAGCAGAAAAACATTGTAAGCCCAATGATTATAAGGATGCTTGACAGAGAAAGGTGTGAGCCAGTAAACAGGGAGTTTGTTTATTTTTAAATGGCGTATGGTTTTATTTTTAGATAAAGTGGTTTGAGAAAAGGTGGCTACAAATTGGGTGTATTCGTTTATGGTTTGTTGTATAATTTGTTCAACATTTTCTATTTGATGAACTTGTAAGGTGGGGATAGAATATTGTTGCTCCCTAGTGTTGTTGGTAAAATTGATAATTTCAGAACACTTGTATTTTTCTGCCAATGCATTTATTTCACTTAGGTGTAGTTCCGGAAACAGTATGAAAAGACGATGATTCAACTTTAGAAAAACTCTTTTAGTACATCATTCAGTAAATGATTTCTTTTTAATATTTCTTCTACAAATTCGCGAAATGCTCCCTCTCCTCCTTTTGCGTTGGTTACACAGTGTACGTGTTTTTTTACGTATTCGGGAGCATTGTTTGGGCAAGCACTAAACCCTACGGCTTGCAATAATTTTAGGTCACCCAAATCATCGCCAATGTACGCCACTTCAGCAAGGGTAATGTTTAGCTGTGTACACAAATCGTTGGCTACAGCCAATTTATCTTTTACTCCTTGAAATAAATATTCTACATTTAATTTTTCGGCTCTGCGTTGTACAATGTTGGTATCTTCACCGGTTATAATTCCAATCGGAATAGATAACTTTTTGCAAAATAAAATGCCGGCACTATCGGAGGTGTTGAATTTTTTCCATTCGTTGCCGGTTTGGTCGTAGAACATTCCTCCATCGGTCCACACTCCATCAATATCGGTAAGTATTAGTTTGGGCATTATCATTTTGTAAAAATTGAATGAGGGGGTAAGTTTTTATCTAAAAAAGTATTGGCTCCAATGATGGAATGTTCACCCACTGTAATTTCTCCAACAATAACGGCACCCGGATAAACAATAACATTATCCTTTAACGTAGGTCTTCCGTTTTTTTCGCCCAAGGTAACATTTTGGTGCAGTAATACATGGTTTCCAATTTTACTTCGGGCTCCTACTACAGTACCCGCACCATGGTTTATTTTAAAGGCTTCGCCAATTTCGGCCGAATAGTAAAGTTCTATGGAGGTTAACAATGCACCCAATGAAGAGTATTCTAGTGCTTCATTTTCTTTATGGTTGAGATATAATTCCCTTGAAATTCTGTAAAAAAAAGTAGCGAGCAAACCTCTGAAATATTTAATTTTTGAAAAATCGAATTCGGTGGTGTAGTATCTTTTGTAGTCAGAGTTTAGCAGGTGATTAATCTTCTCGGTATTTAGGGTTTCAATAATTTCTAAATCAAGTTTAAACAAGGTGTTTGCAAAATTTTCTGAAAGATATTTCTGAATGGCTTGAGAAGTAATCATTGAATATCTTTTTTGTAAATAATTTCATTGGCGGGCAAATCGCAACGTAGTTTTTTCCCAATGAGGGATTCTTTTTCGTTCCATTTATAGCCATCTCCCGGAGAGAGCAGGTGTATGTCTTTTTCGGTAATGGTTTCTCCTGCACTCATTTTACGGAGAGTAGCAATGGAGCGTTCCAATTTTACTTTGGCATTTTTTACGGCTTCGTCAATAAATAATTCTTCTTTTCCCAATGACATTTCCATTACGCGTATATCGCGTACCATTCGGTGTATGCCGTCTATTCCAAGAGAACCGGCCTGGTCGGTACCTTTCATTTTACGGTCGAGGGTAATATGTTTTTCAATGATTTTGGCTCCCATGGCAACCGCAGCTACCGGAGCAGCAATGCCTATGGTATGGTCGGAATAGCCTATGGTGTACTGCGGATAATTTTTTTGCAAATAGGTTATGGTAAGCAGGTTGGTGTTGAGAGGGTGAGTAGGGTATTGCGAAACACAGTGCAAAATAGAAATGTGAGAGTGGTATTTTGAGATGATTTCTAACGCTTCGTCTAGTTCTTTTTTTCCAGCCATTCCGGTAGATAAAATAATGGGAACCTTGGTTTCGGCAAGAGCTGTAAGCAGGGGTAAATTTGTTAAATCTCGGCTGGCTACTTTTAGTTTATCGGGGATAAAGTATTTAAAAATGCTAAGGCAGCCTTTGGCACATAGGGTTTCTACAAAGTCTAACCCTTGTGCTTTGGCGTGTAGATATATTTCAAAGTGTTGTTCCTCATTCAGTTCTAAAAAGGCACGGTGTTCTCCGTAGGTTTTTCCAAAAGAGTGCGGACTGTTGTATGGTGCAGCCATTTGCGATGCCGAGAGTTCTTCGTTTAAATCTCGTTTAGTAAGTTTTACGGCATCCATGGGTTTTAGGTCTATTCCAAACAATTCTTCACGAACAGGGCGTGAAGCCACTTCTACCAGTAGTTTTGCTAAATCTACCGAACCGTTGTGGTTTTGGCCTATTTCTCCTATAATGTAGGTCATTTTATAATATATGGTTTTCTGATAATATATTTTTTGTCATTAAACTGCTGCAAATAATCTTTTAGTTTAATGGTGTGGCCTAGTGGTAATTTAATTTCTTTCGTTTCATCTACTTTTTCTAATTCTTTTGTGTTGGCATAAATATCGGAAAGTGAAATTTGAGAAAAATCAGTTTTATTGATTTTTTTCAGAAGGCGTACACATCGGTCGTAATCTTCTTGCAAATCTACACTTAGATTTACCAAACCTGTGTTGTTTTCAACCACTAAATCAATAGAACCCATTTTAACTTCTTGGTCGTTTAATACGTACCAAGTTAGGTATTCTGAAAATTCGGTGGTTTCAAGTTTAAGATACAATTGCCAAAGGTATTTTGTAGAAAAGAGTTCGGCTCCAACGCCAAAGTGTACATTGTTTACTTTTACATAATCGAGGTTATTTTGGTTGAGCAAATCTACCATTTCGTTCATTAATGCAACATCGGTAAAGGGGTTATCACCCGTTACTCTGAAAATGGCTGAGGCTTTTTCTTTATAGGCTAAGTGCAGCATTCGGTCTATTACAGAAATGGCATCTCCCGCATAAGTATAAAATCCTTTTTTTTGGAATAAGTCAAGCAGTGCTTTATCTTCAACCAAATCAGAGGTGGCTAAAATGGTTTTAAATTTGTTGGATAGAGAGAGCTTGCTGTATAAGTCAACAATGAGCTCGTTTGTATGAAAAGGTTTTAGCACTTTTTCTTTTAATCTTTTAGATTTTAGCCGTGCAATTAAGGCTACTACCACCTTGTTTTTATCAAATTTTAGAATTTCATTTTCTATAAAGAAGCTTCCTTTATCGGCTCTTTTTAAAGTGTTGCCCGAAACTACTTTTTTGTACATAATGTTTCTGAATTTATGCTCGTTTTGGGTAGGGTGTTTTATTCCGTTACCCAACGCTAATTCGTAATGCCGAATAGTAGATACCATTGAACTAAACTCTTGTGGGTACAATGAAACTTGATAGTCGAAATTTCTATTATTTCGGCTAAGTGTAATATGTTTTTCGAGATAAGTACAGCCTTTTGCCAATAGCATGAGGGGAATATTAGCCGTATCAAGCGAGTGGTCGGCATAACCTAGTTTAAAATCGAATTTTGATTTAAAAAAATCTAAAACGTTTAGGTTTAAATCTTCTACTTCGGTAGGGTAGTTACTAAAGCCGGAGAACAGAGCTTCTATTTTGTTAGCTCCTAGTATTTCTATGGCAAAATGAATTTCAAAAAGCGTGGCACATTGTGTTTCCAAAATCACTTTTACATCATCGTATTTAGCAATCAGTTTTAAAAAAGGCTCGTTTGTAATGTCTGTGGCATGTATTTTAATGAATCGAAATCCGTAATCGTAACATAATTTAAAAGAAGCTTCCTCTAGAGTACAGGGTATAACATTAATGTTGTTTTGTTTGCAAAAACCGAATAATTCTATCCACTGAGCAGAAGAAAACTCCGTGTTTTTGTACAGGGTGTATTTTTCGTATTCTTTTACACAAAATGCGTCTACATTCATTACCTGAACGGTAAAATAATCGGCACCTGAATTTTTTGAAGAGAGGGCTAATTCTTTTAAATATTCGAAATTTCCGTTATGATTAAAGGCACTTTCGGCTATTATTTTTAATGGAGAATACATTTTTTATAATTCAGTTATTTTTACTTTAATTACAATTTTAAGGCAGGGTATATTTTGCATAAGCGGGGCATGTGCATCGGTGGGATAAAAAATAACAAAGTGATTTTCTTCCACATCAAAAGTATTTTTTGGTGTATCGGTAAAAAACTGTACATCTTTTTCTACACTAAAGTCTCCTTCGGGTTTCGAGCATAGGGAGCGTTCCTTCCAGCCCATTTGGTCGGTGCCTTTTACCAAAAACTGAATATCAATGTAGGTATTATGTATTTCTAGTTTTTTGTTGGGTTCAAAAGTATTCAGGTTAAAGACCAGAGCAAATACATCATCGCCCAAAATCTCGTTTCGGCCTTCTTTATAGTTATTCACATCAAAAGAGTTTATAAAATCAAACCCTTTCTTAAATAAGGGGTGCAGGCTGTAATATTTGTTACTGTTATGGATATGGTCTAAAATCATCTTGGAAACATCAATTTTTTACCTTGCAAAGTATAGTAATAGAATAACTAAAGAGTTTAGCTTTTTCTAATTTTTTTTATCAGCAATTCAATGGGTTTTTTCTTTTTTTCTTCATCGGTGTAATAGCCTCCTCCGTATCCATATCCGTAACCATATCCGTACCCGTACCCATATCCGTAGCCATAGCCTATGCGTTGTTCTTTTAAATCGTTTACCACAATGCCAATGTGTTCAATTTTTTTGTTTTCGTAAAATTCGTTAATCAGTTCTAAATTGCTTTTGCGGGTGTATCGTTGCCTTACAATATACAGGTTTACATCTGAGTATTGCGATAAAATTACTCCATCGGTAACCAAACCTACGGGCGGGGTATCTATAATTAACACCTCAAATTCTTTTTTTGCAAGAGAAATAAATTCGGCCATTTTTTCAGTCTCAATTAATTCCGAAGGATTGGGAGGAACCGGTCCGGAAGATACAATTTGCAAATGGCTGTGTGCAGTTTGCTGAAGGATGTTTTCGAAACTTGCTTTTCCAATTAGGAAAGTAGAAAGCCCTACTGTATTTTTAAGTTTAAAGTCGTTATAAATTTTAGGTTTGCGAAGATCGGCTCCTACCAACAAGGTTTTTTTTCCGGAAAGGGAATAGGCTAAAGCCAAATTCATAGAGCAGAATGTTTTTCCTTCGCCACTAATGGAAGAAGTAATGAGTATGCAAAACGATTCTTTTTGTTTGGTAATGTAATTGATGTTGGTGCGAATGTTTCGGAACGATTCGGCTACCACCGACTTGGGTTTGTTTGCCAATACTAAGTTGTCGGCATCGGGGGTATGTCCAATGGTTCCGATAATAGGTATTTTAGTAACAGAAGAGATATCGGCTTTTTCAAAAATCTTATTATTGAACAGAAAAATAAAAAAAACAAGTAGAAAAGGAATTAAAAAGGCAACCGCCAAATTAAAGGTGTAAATATTTTTAGGAAAGGGCCCCACATACGAAACGGTATAATCGCTGGAAGGTTCTAAAATTTTAGCCTTAGGCACATTCGATGCCTGAGCTAGTGCAGCTTCGCTTCTTTTTTGCAGCAGGTAATTATAAAAATCGCTGTTTAATTTAAAGAGTCTTTCTATGCGAATAAATTTGGCTTCGGCCGAGGGCAGTTGTGAAAGTTTTCCATCAATGTTTACAAGCTGCTCGGTAAGTTGTTCCAGTTCAAATTTCTTTTTTTCGAGGCGAGAGGAAATGTTGGCGTAAAGGATATCTTTGGTAATTTGCAGTTCTTCTATCAGTATTTTGTAGGCCATGCTGCTATCGCTGATTTGTTTTTCGAGGCTGGTTTTTTGGGTGTACAGTCTGGAAAGTTGAAGTATAGAGGTGTAGATAGGGTCTTGCACGTTTATATCAATGACCGAAGGAATTATAATTTGGTCGATACGGTTATTTTTAAGGTTGTTTAGGGTTTGAGAATAGTAGTTATAATCGAATTGTACTTTTAAAAATTCTTGTTCTAAATCGGTAGAAGTAGGGATAAGGCCTTTGCTATTGAGTTCCAATTTTTGTGCATTTATTTTTTCTTTAAAGTTTTCCATTTTCCCTTCGGTATCAAAAAGGGTGTCGGCCACTTCGCTCAGTTGCATATCTACAAAGGTGATGGTATTGGAGGCTATTTCGTTATTTTCTTTCAGGCCCACCCGAATAAACTCCTGCATCAGGGCATTTAAAAAATCAGATTCTTTCGCTATTTCAGTACCGTTTAAGGTAAATTTTAGAATAGACGATTCAGGTGGGTCGGTTTCAATCATTACCCTATTTTGGTAAACCTTCGCCATCGAATTGAGGTCGTTTATACTAAATGAGAATAATTTTTCTTCGCTTTCGCCTTTCTTGTAATAGGGTGTTATTTGTACGGTTACGGTAATGCCGTTTAGGGTAAAAGATTCACCGAAGCGATGCTTGTCTTTGTTATTAAATTCATTTTCTTTATTCGATAAAACAAATTCCTTTTCGTTCAAAAATTTCAGGTAATAGTAGGCGGCTCTGTACTCTTTAAAGGAGGTGTCTATTTCTACTGTAAAAGGAGAATTTTTGTAAAGTTCGGTAGCTTTAATCCGGCCAATGTCGTAGTAAAAAACCTTAAAATCTACATGGTTTAAAACCGCCCTCATTAAATTGTAGGAACTGATAATTCCCACTTCGTTCGAAATGCGGTTGCGGGCACTCACCAGTTCCATACCCTTAATGAAATATTCTTGCCCCCAAGAAGAATATTCGTCTTTCAGCAACACTTTGCAATAGGTTTTGTAAACAGGTACACTGTACCTAAGCGTGTAGTAAGAAAAAAGCCAACCAATGCCCAAGGAAATAACAAAGAGGTACCAAAACTTTAACATTCGGGCACCTAAAGCAATAAAGTCAAAACCTTCTATTATGTTTTTCTGATGATTGGGCTGATTCATTTTAATCGTTCGTGCTCGTTCTTCAATTGCACACAAAAATAGTTTTTTATTCGCATAATCTTTGATTTGGCATATTAAACGCCTAATATTTTGGTAACTTTGGGAGCAAATAAGAGAATAACCAAGTATGCCGTTTTTTAAAAAAACACTTATTACCGATGCCCTGTTGATTCATTTTATTCTTAAAGCTGTTGCTGCATATCTATTGTGGTTTTTTATTTATGATTACCTATTGCTGCGAAACGGTTTTATGGATAAATTTCTTATACAACATTTGGTAAAATCTACAGCATTTATATTAGAAGCATTCGGGTATTCGGTGTATACTTATGCCGATGCCGTAGGGATAGACGGCACCCATGGGGTATTGATAGGGGCTCCCTGCAATGGCATGGAACTATTTGCTCTGTTTGCAGGGTTTATCATCATTTTTTCCGGAAAGATAAAAGATAAACTTCTGTTTATTCCCTTGGGTTTGCTGGCCATACACTTATTAAATATTTTTCGATTAGTGGCATTGGCCTTGGTGGTACAATACAAGCCCGAGAGTTTAGAATTTAATCATAAATACACATTTACAGTGTTGGTATATGCCTTTATTTTTATTCTTTGGATGATTTGGGTAAACCGATTTGCACTGAAACATCAACCAAACTGAATCTGCATTGGCAAAAAATATTTTTACCACTCTTTTTTTTCTGCTTATTTTCCTGGTAGGCTATTTTAGGGAAGCGGTTTTTTTGGTGTTAAATACCGTAATACATAATTACCCTTTCCCTTATAATGCGGTATATTCAAAGCCCCCGAATTTTTTATATGAAATAAGCACCTCGCATTTGCTTCTTTTAAAATGGGTGTTAACAGGAGCTTTCTCTCTTTTGTTTATGGCTTTTACAATGGGGCTTATTCACTTGTATTTTAAACACAAAGAGTACAATAAATTGGTGTTGTGGGTTTACGCTTTACTCCTTGTGGTTTCAGGTTTCATTACTTTACTGGGTTTAATTACCGGGCATTTTGAAGATGTTTATACTTTTAGTCGTTTTGTGGTGGGGTTGGCCCAGTCGCCCCTCACCTCTTTGGTATTATTTGTATTCATTTATTTTAAATCAAAAACCGAAAACAACAAATCTGTCCATACAGAATGAATTACCTTAATTTAATATCTTTTAGATAATACCGTTATGACTCACTCTACATTTCAGCAATGCACCAAAACGGTAATGGATAACCTGGCCGACCCCAATATTACATTTGATGAAAAGGGGGTTTGCCATTATTATTACGAGTACTTTGAAAAAGAAAAGAAGTATGTAAAAAAAGGGCAGGAAGGAATCGATTTTTTTAATAGTAAAATAGCTCAAATAAAGAAAGACGGAGCCAACAAAAAATACGATTGTGTATTAGGACTAAGCGGAGGAGTAGATAGTTCGTATTTAGCGTACCTGGCTAAAAAAGAAGGATTGAGGCCACTGGTAGTGCATTTCGATAACGGATGGAACTCCGAATTAGCCGTTAAAAATATAGATAATATTGTAAAAATATTAGAATTTGATTTATACACTTACGTTATCAATTGGGAAGAATTTAAAGATTTGCAATTGGCCTATTTAAAGGCATCGGTTATAGATATTGAAGTAATTACCGACCATGCCATAGTCGCTACTTTATATCGTTTGGCTGCCGAGAATAAAATCAATTATTTTTTAAGCGGATACAATATCGTTACCGAAGGCATTTTGCCGAAGGCTTGGGTGTTTAATAAACAAGATGCAGAAAATATCATCGATATTCAAAAACATTTCGGAACCATTCCCCTCAACACATTTCCCTTGCTTACCATGGCTAAAAAACGATTATACCGTTTGGCCATGCAGGTAGAATCAGTGCAACTGCTCAACTATATACATTATAATAAAACGGAAGTAAAGGCCCTTTTGGCAAAAGAACTAAACTGGAAAGATTATGGAGGAAAGCACTACGAATCGGTGTGGACACGTTTTTACCAAGGCTATATTTTGCCCGAAAAATTTAAGGTAGATAAACGAAAAGCACATTTATCTACCTTGATTTGCTCGGGCCAGATAAGCAGAGAAGAAGCCTTGGAAGAATTAAAGCAGCCTATTTACGATACACAGCAGTTGAAAGAGGATAAAAATTTTGTGCTGCGGAAATTAAACCTGAGTGAGGCAGAGTTTGAAAAATACATGGCCTTACCACCCAGGTCGCATTTCGATTTTAAAACAGAAAAAAAATCATATTTCGATAAATACCCTTTTTTGAAGCCATTTAGAGGCATTTACAATACCATTAAACCTAAAACGTAATATCGGTTTGTTTCAATTTAAAAACAAAAACATTCTTATACTTTCGCCCGAAGATTGGGGAACTAATCAACTATCGAAGCACTTGTACGCAAAAGAACTAAGTAAAAACAATACCGTTTATTTTTTGCATACCGTACCTCACCCTGCACAAAATACCTTTGTCAAAAAATCAGAAATAGCAGAAAATCTATACTTATTACATACACAAAAGGTAGCACGCGGAATTTTTAAACTGCCTGCATTTCTTGTAGATTTTCAGAATAAAAAAATTATTCAAAAGATATTAAAAACAATAGGCAAACCAATTGATGTAGTGTGGAGTTTCGATCAATCGAAGTTCCAAAGTTTAAAAGCATTTAATGCCGGCATACGCATTTTTCATCCGGTAGATTATATTCTTAAAGCAAAACCTTTTGTAAGCAGAATTGCCGATAGTGCACATGTCGTATTATCGGTATCAAACGAAATATTAAATAGCATAGAAACCCAAACGCCCAAATATTTTGTGAACCATGGTGTAGATGAATTCTTTTTTAAAAAGCAGAAAAATGTTTTAAAACCGGCATTTATCAAACAAAATAGTGTAACAGTGGGTTATGTGGGTAACCTTCAAATGAAACTAATCGATTACCCCCATCTGTTAAAAACAGTAAAAGAAAATCCCGAGGTGCAGTTTGTTTTTGTAGGTCCTTATGCCAAATCGAATTTAGGCAGAACAAATTATGAAAATGAAATAAATGAATTAAAGAATCTTCCAAATACTTATTTAACGGGCGAGTTATCGAAAGAAGAGCTAGTCAATATATTTCCTTTTTTTGATGCTTTTTGGATTTGTTACAATCAAAAAGAATATCCAATCGAAGTTTCTAACAGTCATAAAATATTGGAATATTTAAGCACAGGAAAAACGGTAATTTCCAGTTATTTTGCATTATACCAAAACTCCTCAAACGATATAATGGTGCTGGCAAAGAACAACGAAATGCTTCCTGCATTACTGAAATCAACCATACAACAACTGCCTCTCTGCAATGCTGCCGAAAAACAAGAACAAAGAATTAACTTAGCCCAAGAAAATACCTACGCAAAACAAATTAAACGAATAGAGTTTATTTTGAACAACCTAAAAGCAACAACAAATTGAAAGAAAAAATAGTAAAAATAATAGCCAGGCTTTTTCGAAAATCTCCTCATTTTAGAGGAAAATACAGGATAGGAAAATTCATTCAAAAACTGTTTATAAAAAAGAATAATTGGCTAAAACCTGATTTTTTTATACAGCTAAAAAATAAGTCGAAATTATTTATTGATATTCGTTCCAACACACACAGCATACCCTTTTGGACAGGAATGCGAGATGATGAAGTGATTCATCTAATTATAAAAAATCTTACTCCAAACAGTGTGGTACTCGATATAGGAGCCAATATAGGCTACTACACCATACCCATTGCAAAAAGAATGGCCGATTTAAACGGTTGTATTCATGCCTTTGAACCGGTAAAAGAAAATTATTACAGTTTGCAGAAAGCCGTTGAAAAAAATGAAGTGGAAAAATATGTGGTGTTGAATAAATTTGCATTAGGCGATTACAACGGAAATATTGAAATTGTGAAAACAGAAAAAGGAAAGTCGAGTAATGCCGTACTTTCTTTCAATGATACGAATTATGATAAAGAACACACCAAAGAAACCATTGAAATAAAAATGCTTGACGATTACATAAACAAATTAAATCGCTGCGATTTTATAAAAGTAGATATTGAAGGAGCCGAATATTTTCTAATAAAAGGAGGAGCCACATTTATAGAAAAATATAAACCCGTAATTTACGGAGAGTTTAATGCATTCTTTCTAAGAAAATTCGGATACACACTTTTAGACATTTGGAAAATTCTTGCCCCTATGGGCTACGAAGCCTACGTAGAAGACCGCATAAAAAAAGGAAAATTTATAAAAACAGAGGTGAAAGAAAATTTAATTGACGTTCTGTTTCTTCCAACCAATAAAACGGAAACAAAAAAATGGATAACCCACTAATTAAGTTTTACCTATGTCATTCCTCGATAAAGTAAAAAACAAGATACAGTTTATCAATAAAAACCGATTGATAAAAAAGTACAATGGAACTTTCTTTTACGATACACAGAATACTATTGTAATTAGCGGAATGCCCCGCGGAGGCTCTACCTGGTTTGCCGAACTGCTGAATACCGATAAAAAATCGGCCATTATATGGGAACCTTTGCATCTCGATTTTTATCCGCCCATTAAAAAACTAAATTTTAAATGGAGGCAGTATATTCCTGAAAATAATACCGATGAAAAAATTTTAGAAGAGTTTAAAAAGATAGTAACAGGCCATTCTCTTACCCGTGGTATTTTACAACGAACCACAATACAACAACTGCAAAATGCCGATTATTTAATTATTAAATTTTGCAGAGCGAACCGTTTACTCCCCTGGCTTACTAAACAATTTGCATTTAAGAAAACCATTCATCTGCTACGCCATCCTTGTGCCGTAGTAGCTTCGCAAATGCGATTCGGAGCATGGAACGATGTGGATGCCTATTTTACCGAGGAAGAATTAAAACCCGATGGTTTTATAGAAAACTATTACTCCATCTTAAAACCCATACATACTAAAGAAGAAAAATTAGCCGCTATTTGGTGCCTAGATAATATTATTCCGCTTACACAAAACCACCATGCCCGATGGGTTTCTATCACTTACGAAAATTTATTATTGTATCCCGAAAAAATTTTTGAACGCATAGAACTTCCCTTTACCGAGGCCATTCAACAAAAATTTTACAAACCCAGCACCACTACTAAAAATGGTTCTCCCGTTAGCACCAAAGAGAGTGCAGTAAAACAATTGGCTTATTGGAAGCAAACGCTAACCGAACCACAAATAAATGCCATTTTAAATGTGGTGCAACAATTCGGAATTACTCTTTACAATGCCGAAATTTATCCTACCGTTGAATTCTAAAGAATGAATCCCCCGCTTATAAGCATAGTCATTCCTACAATAAATAGGTACAGTGATTTACAAAATACCCTGAACGATTTGCAACAACAATCGGTTCGCGAATACGAAGTGTTAATTATAGACCAAACCGATGTAAACGATTTCTGTTCCATTCATTTTCCCCAAACAAAACACCTGCACAAAGCTTTTAAATCAGCTTCTAAAGCTAGAAATGTTGGTTTGTTGGAAGCAAAGGCTCCCATTGTACTTTTTTTAGATGATGATGTAATGATAGAAAACCCCGATTTTTTAAAAAATCACGTACGCCACTACGAAGATAAAAGCATTTCCGGAGTTTCCGGAGCCATTCTAAATACCGATAGAAAGTGGAACAAAAAGTTGCCCCCAAGAGCTTCGCACCCTTATTTGGGTTGGATATACACTCCCAGAAACTACAACAAACCCACGCGTATTTCTGATGGAGGAGCCGGAAACCTTTCGGTACGAAAAGAATGGGCTATAGAGGTAGGGGGCATGGATGAAAATTACGAAAAAGGAGCCTACCGAGAAGAATCTGATTTTTGCATGCGATTAACCCATAAGTATGGAAAATTAATTTACGACCCCGAAGCGGTGCTTTTACACATTGGCAATCCTAAAGGGGGTATCCGCTCTTGGAAAACCGGACAAGGTATTATACATGCCCCGCATCATATGTTTGGAGCCTGGTATTTTATGTTTAAAAATTTGCCTTGGTTTGTATGGCCGGAGTACGCTTGGCTAACCATAAGAAGGTTTATTTTGCATAAAAAGTTGCTGAAAAATTTTTATCTCCTTCCTAAAGCAATGTATTGGTTTGGGTTCAACTTTTTAAAAGCGATGTATAAAAGTGTTGGTAAACCACTTTATATTTCAGGAGGTACTCATAAGCAATAATTTACCTGTATTTTACATGTTTTATAGTATTTTTGAGTTTCATATAAAATGAAAATAAATCTTCAGTATATTTTTAATTGGTTACTTCCGTTTGCTCTTATTTGGATAGTAATTGATGGTGTATTTCGAAAATGGGTTTTTCCTCAATGGAGTACTCCCATCTTTACCATAAAATATATTTTATTCCTACTGGTATACGGAGTATTTTTTCTTTATACCCATTTTTTTGTTCCTCGTATCAAGTATTTCTATCAGGTAATTATAGCCATTCTTTTTGTATGGTGCACACTTCATTTTTTCTATTCGGCTTTTCCAACTTCTATGTTGGTTAAAGTATTTGGCATTATTAATTATTTATTTTTTATACCTCTTACTCTGGTAGTGCCGTATTATTTCAACTCTATAGGCAGAATAGAATCACTTATTAAATTCTTAGCATATATATCCATTCCCATCTTTATTATTGGAATAGTACAATACTTTTTACCCACCGACCATATTCTAAACTATTTACCTAACGAAGATCAAAAAATTAATAAGGTAGCCGAATTTACAAGATCCTTATCTATTTTTAGTTTTGTAAAAATTTATAATGTTTACCTTCTTTTCATTATATCAACCTTTACTTCTTATATATTCTATTTAATCAATGCCGGCCGAAACAGTTGGTTTTATGTAACCTTACTAGTGTTTGCTATATTAAATATGTTTATGACAGGCTCGCGACTTCCTCTCTTTGTTTCGCTGGCATTTATTGTAATCATTTGCATTTTTATATTTTTTCAAATAAGAGCTATGAGAAAAAGTATTTTAGTTACTGCAATTGTTGGATTATGTTTATCCTTTCTATTATATAATTACTCAAACACCATGAAAACAGCAGTAGATGCTTTCTTTAAACGAGTTGAGTTTGTAGAAGCGGTTGCTGAAAAAGGAATAAAAAATTATAGTGCCAAAAGCCGATTATTAGACCGTGTTACCATTTTCAAATATTCCGAACAAGCCGGATTGTTGGGTTTTGGAATAGGTACTACTTACCAGGGAACAGGTTCGGTTTTAGTGAATCATCGAACAGATGTGCCTTTTGAAGAGGAAGGCGAACGTGTAGTATTAGAGATAGGAGTGATAGGAGGGGTTGTTTTGCTACTACTGCGTTTTTTTGTTCTTATTTATTCACTCAATGTGTTACTGAAAATAAAAGATATACAATTTGCTCTCTTGATTATCCCGTTTGTAATTTATCTTATTCCATCTGTATTGTTTTTAGGAAATAATACATTTAATTATTTCGATGGGTACTCTTATTGGTTTGCATTTGCCATGGTTATTGCTATTGCTAATATTTATCAACATAGAAATTTGCAAGGGGTATGAAAATTTTATACATACACCGATCGAAAAAGTTTGGTCGACAAAGTTTTGAAATGCTTTTTTCATCAATAAGAAAGAGTCTGGTTGATTGTGAAACAGAAATCTTTTACGATAAAACGCATTCTACTTTTTTACAAAATATTCTAGCTATTCGAAAAATAAAATGCGATGTAATACATATTACAGGAGGAGTTGGTTATTACGCTTTCTTTTTACCAACCCGAAAAACTATTTTAACCTTTCACGATACGAATCATTACGAGTTTGATTTGAAAGGTATAAAAAAGTGGCTCTATGGTTTAATAATTTACAAATTACCTTCGCTGAATGTACGTTGTGTAACTACCGTATCGGAGCACACAAAAAATAATCTTATTCGCTTTTTTGGAATGAGTGATTCTAAAATTAAAGTAATACCTAATTGCTATCCACCTTATTTCAACTTTTCGCCTAAAGAGTCTTTGTCCGAAAAGCCAAGAATTTTACATATTGGAACAAAATCAAATAAAAATTTGCCGAGGGTAATCGAAGCTTTAAAAGGGTTGAATGTGGAATTGGTAATTATAGGGAAGATTTCAGAAAAGATTCAGAGTATTCTAAAAGAAAGTAAAATAAATTATCTTAACAAGGTAAATATTACTCCCCAAGAAATATACAAGGAGTATGAGCTATGCGATATTGTAGAATTTGTTTCGCTTTACGAAGGGTTTGGACTTCCCATTATAGAAGCCAATGCGGTAGGTAGGCCGGTTATTACTTCTAATGTTTCTTCTATGCCCAAAGTGGCAGGTAATGCTGCCTTATTGGTAAATCCAACTAAGATAGAGGAAATTAGAGTCGCAGTGGTAAAGCTACTTGAAGATGAAAATTTAAGAAAACACCTTGAGCAGAAGGGATATAAAAATGCAGAAAGATACACTCCAAGTAAAATCGCTTCACAGTATAAAAAAGTATATTTAGACATTAGCAGTGGTATTGAAAGATGAAAGAAGAATTTCAATTTGAATTTATAAACCAAAATAGCAATGATGATGTATTAGTTACTTTGCTTAAAACAGCCTCTATTATTCATAATAGAAAGCAAGATAGTTTGGAGTGGATAAAATGGAAATATTTTGGTAGTCCATTTGGTAATGCATTTTGTTTGGTGGCGAAAACGAATGATGATAAAATCGTTGCTGAAATTACTTTTGGATGTTATCAATTTATATTAAACAACAAAAGTTTAAACTGTCTTATATCATATCAAACCATGGTACACCCGAATTATCAGAAAAGAGGTTTGTTTGGTTTGCTCACAAAAAAGATTCTTGCAAAAGCAGAATCTGATGGAATCGATTTGGTACTCAACTTTCCAAACAAGGCGAGTTATGCCCCTTTTCAGAAATTACGATTTGTTCCGATTAATCACATTGAAAACAAAGTCTATTTTACAAAAAAGTTTTCTACTTTATGGAATATATTTTCATTAAAAAAAACATTTTTACCTCGTCCGATTAGTGTCATCAATAAAGAACAAGTACAACTTTTTAATGAACTGAAAAATACAATTTCTCCACTTTCCGTAAAAGATGTATTAGTGCCAAATCGCAGTGCAAATTTTATTCAATGGCGATATTTTACATTTCCGTTGTACGATTACAGAATTGTAAAGACAGCAATGGGTTGGTGTATTGTTCGTTTGGGAAATAGGGCAAAACTAAAAGAAGTACAAATAATGGAAATATTTTCCGAGAGTATTACAAAAGAGTTCTTCTCTGAATTGCGAAATGAAATTATTTTGCAATTCAAACCCAATATTATACTGTACAATTTCTCGTATAATCATCCTGCAAATACGATTATTAGTAAACTAGGATTCTACTCCTTACCACACCAAATCAACTTTTTTGTGTACGCCCTAAATAAAAAATATACACATTTGTTACAAAAAGAAAACTGGATTATTACCGCAACCGAATTTCATAGGTATTAGTATGAGGCATTTTCTTAGAAATAGAGCACTTTCGCTACTGGGTTATTTTAAAAAAATAACCAATGGTATTCATATTTTAAACAGCCATTACATAAGTAAAGAAAATATACCGAAAGAAGTTTTCTTCGAATTATTGAACTCTCTCTCTAAACAAGCCGATTTTATTAAAATTGAAGAGGCTGTAAAGGCTATAAAAGAAAAAACGCATAAAAACCAAAAACTGATTGCTTTTACCTTCGATGACGGATTCGAAGAATGTTATACTAAAATAGCCCCGGTTTTAAAAGAATTTAAAACCAATGCGGCATTTTTTATAAATCCAGCGTTTATTGATGCAGACGAAGAATACAAAAATTATTTTTTGAATGAAATGGTACATACACCTCATAAAAATCCAATGACATGGGAAATGATTAAAAGCCTGCATGTGCAAGGTTTTATTATCGGCAATCATACCTATAATCATTTTAAGTTGGTAAGCCTCGATGGCGATGAATTAAACCGCCAAATCATTTTATCAAAACAATATATTGAGCAAAAATTAAATGCCCCTTGCCAATATTTTGCATGGACTTATGGTGGGTTAAAAGATATAGATAATGCCGCCCTCACCCTTGCTTTACAATCGCACCAATATGTTTTTAGCAGTGATAATTATACTCGCTATTTTTCATACAATAATAAAGTATTAAACCGAAGGCATATTGAAGGTAATTGGCCTCTTTCCCATGTAGTTTATTTTTTATCTAAGCCAAAAACTTATCAATGAAAAAGATTCTTCTGTTTACCGAATGGTATGCTCCCGGGTACAAAGCAGGAGGGCCTGTTCAGTCTTTGCTTACATTGGTTGCCACTTTAAAAAATGAATATTCGATTAATATTGTTACAGGAAACAAAGAGTATTTATCAGATACACCCTATGTGGGCATAGAGGCAGATACCTGGTTACAATCCGAACAAAACGTAAGGATTATTTATCTTTCTCAAAAAAATAGAAACTTCGCTTCCATTAAAAAGAGGGTAAAGGAAGTTAAGCCCGATGTGGTCTATTTAAATAGTATGTATTCGCTTTATTTTACCATTATTCCTGCACTTCTATTAAAAAATAAAACGAAAATAAAAACTGTATTAGCTCCCAGAGGAATGTTATCGGAAGGCTCTCTGAGCGTAAAGCCTCTTAAGAAAAATATATTTTTCTTTATTATTCATATACTGAAAGTGTTTAAAAACACTACATTTCATGCCACTTCAGAACAAGAAGAAACAGACATTCGTAAAAAATTTAAAACAAACTCTGTTTACTTTGCTCCGAATATTCCTTCAGTTCTGCTTGAAAAAGTAAACAGCCTAAAGAAGGAAAGCGGGAAACTTAATTTGCTCACTGTGGCACGAATTGCTCCGGAAAAAAATATTTTGTATGCACTAGAAGTCCTCTCTAAAGTTCAATGCAAAATACACTATACATTAATTGGCCCCGTGTACAATGCCACATACTGGAAAGAATGTGAAATGAAAATAAAAAATATGCCTAAGAACATCCAGATTCAATTTTTAAATGCACTTCCACCATCAGAAATAGAGAAACACTATCAAACTAACCATGTGTTTTTTTTACCTAGCACCGGAGAAAATTTTGGTCATGCTATTTTTAATTCGCTGGCCAATGGCCGCCCGGTAGTAGTCTCAGATAAAACGCCATGGCAAGCACATCAAGAGAAAAATGGAGTGTATTCTTCTTCTCTTAATCAATCAATAGATTTTATAAATACAATACATCACTTGGCAGCACTCAATCAAGAGGAATTTGATACTCTTTGTGAGAATTCCCTTAATTTCGCCCAAGCATATTTGGAAAAATCGGAAAGCAAGAAAAAGTATAATCAATTATTTGGATCATGTACATTTTAGGAATCAATGCATATCATGGCGATTCTTCGGCATGCATCTTAAAAGATGGAATGCTGATAGCAGCTTCCGAAGAAGAACGTTTTAGGCGAATAAAACATTGGGCAGGATTCCCATCGGAAGCGATTAAATTTTGTTTACGTGAAGCCGGAATTGACATTACACAGGTTCATTACATTACAATATCTCGTAACCCATCAGCCAATTTGCATAAAAAAATTATTCATGCAGCTAAAAATTTAATTTCATTCAAAGCATTGAAAGACCGTTTGGCAAACTCTAAAAAAACAGTAAGTGTGAAAGCGGAACTAGCTAAGATTTTCAATGTTGCAGAAGAAAAAATAAATGCAGAAGTAAAAAACATTGAACACCATAGAAGCCATTTAGCCAGTGCGTTTTTTGCTTCACCCTTTAACGAAGCCGCTATTTTATCAATTGATGGATTCGGGGATTTTACCTCTACAATGATAGCCACCGGAAAAGGAAAAAAGATAGAAGTATTAGATTCGGTTATCTATCCACATTCGGCCGGCATATTTTATACTACGCTCACTCAATACTTAGGTTTTCCACACTATGGCGATGAATACAAAGTAATGGGCTTGGCTCCATACGGAAGGCCAGAATTCCTTAATGAGTTAAAGAAAATAGTGCTGTTTAAAGAAAACGGTTTATTTGAGTTGAATACCAAGTACTTTAAACACGTAAAAGAAGGGGTGGCCATGACCTGGGAAAATGGCGACCCACACATCGGACCTATTTTTTCTGAAGAATTGGAAAAATTGCTGGGACCTGCCAGAAAAAGCGGAGAAGAACTAACACAAAAACATAAAAATATTGCCGCTTCCGTTCAGCGGATTACCGAAGAATTAATTTTTCATATTTTAAATCATCTCCAAAAAAATACCGGATTAGAAAATATATGCATTGCCGGAGGCGTAGCACAAAACTCGGTTGCAAATGGAAAAATCTTAGAAAAAACAACTTTCAAAAATGTGTATATCCCTTCTGCCGGGCATGATGCCGGAACCGCTTTAGGTTCGGCTCTGTGGTTGTACAATCACGTTCTGGAAAACGAACGTTTACCGGCTATTTATAATGCCTATACAGGAGCAAAATCGAGTAATGAAGAAGTAGAAGATTGTTTAAAATCGCAACAAATAGAGTACACTAAATACAACGATGAAGAATTGTTGAATGTGGTTTCCGATGCTTTAGTAAATGGAAAAGTAATCGGGTGGTTTCAGGGAAGAGCCGAATTTGGCCCAAGAGCCTTAGGACATCGTTCTATCATTGTTGACCCAAGAAGAAAAGATGCAAAGGAGCTGCTGAACTCAAAAATTAAACGCAGAGAAAGTTTCAGACCTTTTGCTCCTTCTATCTTAGAAGAATATGTTTCGGAGTATTTCGAAAAAACAGATAAGGTGCCCTTTATGGAAAAAGTGTTTCCCATAAAAAAAGAAAAGCAATCAGAAATTCCGGCCGTTACCCATGTAGATGGAACAGGCCGCCTGCAAACGGTTGAGAAAGGCGATAGATATTACGATTTAATTGAAAAATTTCGTCAAAAAACCAAAACACCTATTTTGCTGAATACTTCTTTCAACGAAAATGAACCCATTGTAAACACTCCGAAAGAAGCCTTAGATTGTTATCTCCGAACCGAAATGGATATGTTGGTTTTAGAAAATTGTGTTATCTCCAGAAAATAATTGAACCCGAAAGTTTCCATAATTACCGTTTGCTATAACTCTGCGGAAACAATTGAAGTAGCTGTAAAATCTGTGCTTTCACAGCAATACAATAACATTGAATACATTATTATAGATGGTTATTCAACCGATGCTACTAAAAGCATTATTGAAAAATACCAATCGAAAATTACACACTTTGTATCGGAAAAAGATGCCGGAATTTATTTTGCCCTCAACAAAGGAATAGAATTAGCAACAGGCGATATAATTGGAATACTTCATGCCGATGACTTATACACCAGTGAGTACGTAATTTCGGAAGTAGTAGAAACTTTTGCGAAATCGAAAGCAGATGCCATTTATGCTAATTTGCAGTACGTAGCCAAAGAAAACATAAATAAAATTGTGCGTCATTGGGTTTCGGGGCCATACAAAGAAAATTCTTTTTTATATGGATGGATGCCCCCACATCCTACCTTTTTCGTTCGAAGGGAAATTTACAATAAGTATGGGTTTTTTGATACTCGTTTTACAAGTGCAGCCGACTATGAACTTATGCTGCGGTTTATACATAAATGTAAAATTGGTGTATCATATCTCAACAAGGTAATTGTAAAAATGAGAATGGGAGGAAAGAGTAATAAAAGTGTTTTCAACAGAATAAAAGCCAATACCGAAGACCGCAAGGCATGGGTTGTTAACGGACTAAAACCTTATTTCTTTACCTTATACTTAAAGCCACTTAGAAAAATAACGCAATTTTTTTAGAGGCAAAGTAGGTACTCAAACAACAAGTAGAGAGAATAAATGCATTAGAACTTAGCTCTGGCTTTTCTTCTTTTCTTTTTACGCCCGTGAATAAAGCTATACTTGGCTCTGTAGAATTTACTTTTACTGCGAATGGCGTAACTGTAGTTAATGGACGTAACCAAGTAAGCATCTTTATGCTCGGGGTCTCCTCGTTTTGCTCCGGGCCTGTAGGTGTATAAAGTAGGGCCTTTATCGGCAGGAATGTCGTTTTCCTGCCGTATTTGGTTAATAATAGCTTGGTTGCTTGGATTAGAAAGTGCAGCCGCAATGGGGTCAGAAGGAGGTGTGGTAGGAAAGGTAGTACTTGCATCGTCTAAGTAATCGGTAAAAGTGGTTCTCCAACCCAGTTCCCAACCAATTTTGTGTTTACGGTCTACCGTATAATAAAAACCAACTCCCAAAGGAATGGCTACTCCAAATTTAGGGTAGGGCTTTGCCTGACCCTCTGTCATTAAAGGGCGCAAATCATACCATTGTCCATTGTATAATCCTTTTGGATTGTGGTAATACATAGCTACACCGCCCCAAATATAACTTCTGAAATCGTTTCTGTACCGGCCAGTTCTACCCACATCGTTTACCGTGTAAAGGTAATATTCTCCAATTACACCAAGCTCTATAATATTGTTTTTAAATTCAATGTTTCTTCCTCTTCGGTGCGGATTCGTAGACATTCTGTCAGCTCCATGAATACTCACTCTTTGTAACGTTAATTTTGCCGAAAGTGAGGGTGAAAATTTATATCGTACAAAGGCTCCAAAATCTAGCCGTGTAGAAGGAATTTTCATGTCTAAAATAAAATCTCTGCGTGTTTTTTCTTTCCCTCCTATTTCTCCTAAATAATTTGCCCCTCCCAACATTAAACCAAAATCCCAGTAATACTGGCTGTAAGAAGCCACACTAAAGAGAATAATGGTGAAAAGAAAAAGTATTTTTTTTAACATGTTCTATTTTGCAAAACGCAAATATATAAAAAAAGTGGCTTATTCTTTAAGCGTAAACACCTATGTCCCAATTTTTTTAAATAGAGGAAAAAGAAAAATACTATTAGTACGAACTGCATACGCTCTATTTACTAAGGGATATATTGTTAATTTTAGCCGATTTAAATCAATAACAATATGAATAAAATAAATCATCTTTTTTCTATAAAATACCCTGTAATACAAGGAGGAATGATATGGTGTAGTGGCTGGAGGCTGGCTTCGGCTGTTTCCAATGCGGGTGGCTTGGGTTTAATTGGGTCCGGGTCTATGTATCCCGATATCTTTAGAGAGCAGGTAAAAAAATGTAAGGTCGCAACAAACAAGCCTTTTGGCGTAAACCTCCCCATGCTTTATCCACAAATAAACGATTTGCTCGAAATTATTATCGAAGAAGGGGTTAAAATCGTATTTACTTCAGCCGGCAACCCCAAAACATACACACAGTTTTTGCATGCTAACGGAATAAAAGTGGTACATGTTGTTTCAAGTACAAAATTTGCACTAAAAGCTCAGGAAGCAGGTGTAGACGCCATTGTAGCCGAAGGGTTCGAAGCAGGTGGGCATAATGGGAGAGATGAAACGACTACGATGTGTCTTATTCCGGCAGTTAAAAAAGAAATTTCGGTACCTCTTATTGCTGCGGGTGGAATAGCCTCTGGAAATGCCATGCTGGCTGCTATGGTTTTAGGGGCAGACGGAGTGCAGATGGGTAGCAGGTTTGTAGCCTCTGAAGAATCTTCGGCACACGAGCATTTTAAAAATACTGTGTTACAAACCAAAGAAGGCGAAACCCACCTTACGTTGAAAGAAATTACCCCGGTTCGCTTAATTAAGAACGCCTTTTATAACAGGGTGCAGCAACTGTATGAAAATAGAGCCTCTCTAGAAGAATTAAAAAACCTATTAGGTAGAGGTAGAGCCAAAAAAGGCATGTTCGAAGGCGATTTGGAAGAAGGAGAACTCGAAATAGGGCAAGTTTCGGCTATGATAAACGATATAAAACCTGTAGCACAAATTATGGAAGAAATTATTGCCGAATTTCAAAGAGTCAAAGAAAACATTCAAACCGAAAAATTTAATTTTTAAATGATAGCATTTAATAAACATACTTTAAGCAACGGGCTCAAAGTAATCTCTCATTTCGATAATACCTCGCCCATAGTAGCGGTAAACTTGCTTTACGATGTGGGAGCACGCGATGAAAGTCCGGAAAAAACAGGTTTCGCACACCTTTTTGAACACCTGATGTTTGGTGGAAGCGTAAATGTACCCCATTTCGATGAAGAACTTCAGCAAGCCGGAGGTGAGAATAATGCCTTTACCAGTAACGATATTACCAACTATTACGAAACACTTCCGCTTGAAAATATTGAAACGGCTCTTTGGCTGGAATCCGACCGTATGCTTAGTTTGGCTTTTACACCCAAAAGCCTCGAAGTACAAAGAAATGTGGTTGTAGAAGAGTTTAAGCAACGCTACCTAAATCAACCTTATGGCGATGCGTGGCTATTGCTTCGGCCCTTGGCGTACAAGGTACACCCCTACCGGTGGGCTACTATCGGTAAAGAAATTTCGCATATAGAAAATGCCGCTATGCAAGATGTAAAAGATTTCTTCTTTACACATTACCGCCCCAATAATGCCATATTATGCGTTGCCGGAAATATTCAACCAAAGAAAGTGTTTGCATTAGCCGAAAAATGGTTCGGCTCCATTCCTAAAGGCGAAATAAAAACAAGACACCTTTTGCCCGAACCAACACAAACTGAAGCTCGCAGGCTGGAAGTAGAACGAGATATACCTGCTGATGCCATTTACATTACTTTTCATATGTGTAATCGCACACACCCAAACTACCAAGCCTTCGATTTACTTTCCGATGTGCTTTCGAGAGGCGAATCTTCCCGATTTTTTGAAAATTTGGTAAAAGAAAAACAACTTTTTTCCGAAATATCAGCCTACGTTTCGGGCGATATAGATAATGGATTGTTTATTATCAATGGCAGGTTTTCGGCAGGCGTAAAACCCGAGGAAGGCGAAAAAGAAATTTGGAATGAACTTCAAAAAATTGCTGAAAACGGAATAGATGCCAACGAGTTAACTAAGGTAAAAAATAAAGTGGTTTCAGGTATTCTATTTTCGCATGTTAATGTGCTTAACAAGGCTATGACACTTGCTTACAGCGAATTGTTGGGGAATGCCAATTTAATAAATACCGAAACAGACCTGTACTTAACTGTTACAACTCAAGATATTCAACAAAGAGCAGCAGAAATTTTTATTCCAACAAAGGCTTCTACTCTTGTGTACCACTCTAAAAAAGCATAATAAATGATAAATAGAAAGATTGCCCCTCCCGTTAATTCAGTTTCTATTCCCGACTTTTTAATGCCTGAAAAATACATCCTTTCCAACGGAGCCAATGTATGGTATTATAATGCCCCTGTTTCCGATATAAGTCGTATCTCGGTAATATTCCATGCCGGCACTATATATGAAACCAACAAGTTACAAGCTTTTTTTGCTTACCAACTGTTAAAACAAGGAAGTATCCAAAAATCTTCGCAGCAGGTAGCCGAATGGCTTGATTTTTACGGTTCTTACACTGAAATGGAAGTAATGAAAGATTTTTGCTGCTTTACCATTTATAACCTCAATAAGTATGCGAAAGAGATTTTGCAAATGGTGGCAGAATTAATAGAATCGCCCGGATTTTACGAAACAGATTTTGAGGTGTACCGGAAAAAGCAAAAACAGCGTTTTTTGGTAAATATGGAAAAAGTATCGGGAATGGCTCGCAATCAATTTCCTTCCCTGCTTTTTGGAAAAGATCACCCTTACGGAGGTGAAACAAATTATGCCGATTACGATGCCATTCAATTAAACGACATAAAACAATTTTACAATGATGCCATAAAAGAAAAACCATTTACTGTGTTGGTTTCCGGTGCTGTAAATAACCATTTAGTAGAGGTGATAGACAATACACTCGGAAAAATAAAAATTTCTGCCTTGCTAAAAGAAATATCATCCGATGTTTTTAATGTGCCGAATTACAAACCTCAAAAAAGCTACCTTCCTAAAAAAGAGGCTCTTCAAAATGCCATTTTAATAGGTACTCCATTATTTAATCGCAAACACCCCGATTATTTCCCTTTGATGGTAGCCAATACTTTATTGGGAGGTTATTTTGGTTCTCGTTTAATGAGTAACATTCGTGAAGATAAAGGCTATACCTACGGAATAGGCTCGGCTTTAGCCACCTATAAACACCATGGCTATTTTATTATTTCAACCGAAGTGGGATCTGATGTTTGTGCTGATGCACTTAAAGAAATTTACATTGAGATTGAAAAATTATGCAACCGGAAAGTGCCTGAAAAAGAACTGAATGTTGTAAAAAGTTATATGTTGGGCGATTTACTTCGTGATATGGACGGCCCCTTTGCTTTAGCCGACCGTTTTAAAAACATGTATATAAACAATTTGCCCGATACCTATTATCCGAATTTTGCCGAAGCAATAAAAAATGTAAATCCCGATGAAATACTTCGAGTATCGCAGCGTTATCTCTCTGTAGAAAACCTTTCCGAGTTAGTGGCAGGAAAGAGGTAAAGCAACGGTGTACGTTAATTTGCGTCTTGTTTATACCGAAACCCTAAAAATATCATAACTTTGTGGTTTCTACAGAAATACATGCAAAAAATAACCCTCATATTTTCACTTGTTTTTTATTTCGTTTTTTCGGGTATTAGCACCGCAAATATTATCATAGATGCCCCTGAATTACGCTGTGTTTCTGTAAATAATAACGGAACGGTTGATTTAACATGGCAAATTCCGGTAGACCCTTTTGGCACTTTCAATAGTTACCATGTGTATTACTCCAACAATCCTTTGGGTCCTTTTGCCGTAATAGATAGTATTTTTATTTATGCTACCAGTACATATAGCCACACTACCGTGAATGTGTATAATCAACCTGCTTATTATTATCTGAAAAGCCGCTCCGGTTTAAGCGGTACCGATTATTCCGACCCCTCTGATACACTGGCTGCTATTCGTTTAAATACCAACCTTTTTTTTGGCACTCAGGCTCAACTAACATGGAATCCTTTACACATCCCTAATTTACCAAGCACTTCTCCGTTATATGATGTTCAAAATTCACTTCCGCTTGGAAGCCCGTACACCCTATTGGCCAATACTCCCTACGGAACAGAAACCTACACACATGTTAGGTATTTATGTGGTGAACAAGTAGCTTATTACATCGAGTTATCGGATGCGTTAGGTTGTGTTTCCCGATCTACCCTTGATACCGTTTTGTTTAAAGATGTACTTCCACCTAATTATCAGCTGTTCGATAGTATTGCAGTAAATCCGGCCACCGGCTTGGCTCACATGGGTTGGAAACCTAGTCCTTCACCCGATACCGAAGGGTATTATATCATCAGGCCACTAGGAGGAGGGATGTTTCAGATTGTAGATACAGTTTTTGGAATAAATAACACTTATTATCAATATGCTCTTTCCAATGCTAGCTCGCAAAGCGAAAAGTATTGTATTGCCGCATTTGATTCTTGTCGCAACTATGTAAACAACCAATTTGATATTCACCAAACCGTTTATCTTCAATTAAAAGACGATGACTGCGAAAAAAGTATTAAGCTCAACTGGAATAAATACAGCGGTTTTAAATTAGGCCTTACTTACTATCAAATTTTTGAAAGCGAGAATGCAGCCCCCTATACATTGCTAACCACTCTTTCCGATACTTTTTATACACGCTTGGGAGCGAATGATGGGAGTACATATCAGTATTTTGTAAAAGCGGTAGATAATAACGGTTTGGGAGCATACACTTCTATGTCGAATGTTCAGCAAATCGTTCCGCAGTTTCCCAATATGCCTCAGTATCTCTATTTATATTATGCTACGGTGGCAGATTCTTTTGAAACAAAAATTACGGCCTTGGTAGATACTTCAGCAGATATTAAGGAATACAAATTATGGAAAGCATTGAACGAGAATGGCCCTTATAATATGATTCAAACCATTCAGGCCGGCTCAAACACTTCTTTGTCTGTTTCATTTTCCGACACCGATGTAAACACAAAATATCAATCATACTTCTATAAAATATCGGCTGTAGATGTTTGTGGGGTAGAGCAAATGGTTTTAAACATTGGAAAAACAATTTTGCTGGAAGTGTATGGCGATATTTCCGATGAAAAAATTTCTATTACATGGAGTGAATACGAAAAGTGGAATGCTTCGGTAAAAGCATATAATATTTACAGGGGAGTAGATAGCTATGTAGAAACCAATCCCATAGCAACGATTAGTGCCAATGTGCATCATTTTACCGATGACATTTCTGAATATTTGAAAGGGCAGGGAAGAATATGCTATGTGGTAGAAGCTGTGGAAAACGATACAGTGTATGTTGGAAATTTTCCCTCGGCATTTAGTCGTTCCAATATGGTGTGTGTGCTGTTATCACCTATTTTTTATATACCTAATGCTTTTGTGCCAGGTGGTGATTATAATCCGGTTTTTAAACCCAGTATTATTTTCAGCGATTATTCTAAATACAACATGATGATATACAACCGCTGGGGACAAAAAGTTTTTGAAACTAATGATATAGAACAAGGATGGGACGGAACATTGAATGGGGTGGTAGTAGAAGGCGGAGTATATGTTTACACACTTTATTTAGGAACTAAAAACGGAATTTATCATCATCGTAAAGGGTCGGTTACGGTATTGCGTTAAGCAAGTGCTCTTTTCCTTTTTTTCTCCATTCATAGATAAAAAAAATAGTCAAAAGCAGATATTCTGCACTTATCAGCCATTTGTTTTCATAATAAAAAATATTTCCGTAGGCATGGTATGATAGAAAAGCAAGTCCGCTCCAAACCACAGGAAATACATAGTTCGATAACACTCCCAGTAAAACCAAAGTAGAAACATACCAGGGGTGCACTACCGATGATAATAGGTAATATGTGAATAAGGCGAAGAGAAATGATGCAAAAAGCTTTTGTTCTGTACGAACCTTATACTGCTTAAAAAGTAAAATAAGCATAGCACAGATGGTTATCAGGGGTAGTATTTTTCCGGCTATCGATATAATGTTATAACCATATACAAGGTATCCCAGCTCTCTTATGATGTAGTAAATACTGGCATTAAATTCAAAGGCTAAAAAATAAAGTTGTAGGGAACTTCCAACATGCAGTAGTAGTTGCTTAGATAAAAATGGCAGGAACAGTATTACTACAATACTTACAGAAGTGAGTATATAAATAATTCCTTTTTTTAATCTAAGGTGCATGGCAATAAACGGGAGAAAGATAAAGGGAATTAATTTAATGCTTATGGCTAATCCTAGAAAAAAAGCCGAAAAAAAATGATTTTCTTTTTTCAAAAAGTAGAATGAAGTGAGCAGAAAAAAAATCATAACAGCTTCGAAATGCAGGTTTCCGCACAATTCAATAATAAGTAGAGGGTTTAAGAAAAAAAGATAAAAAAGGTTTTTAGAAATTTTAAGTTTAATGAGCATAATGGCACTGCCTATTTCGGCTAGTAAAATAAGTAATCGCATAGTTATGAGGTTGTATAGAATATTTTCTGCACCACACGTTGCAGCGATAAAAAACAAAAACTGGTGGAGAGGAGGATAAACTGTAAAATAGTTTGGCGAATTCATGTTTTCCAGTAATTCGTTAAAAAATGGATTTTCGCTAAAGTGTTGAATGGCTTGTAGGGGCTTTTCTAAGTAAGGGTTTAATCCATAAGATATTAATTGTCCATCCCAAATAAAACGAAAATAGTCATCGCTGAGAGAAGGAATAGAAATTAAAAAAAGCAAACGAAAAAATACTCCAGCGGTTATTATTTCTGTTAAAGAGAGAGAATACAATTTTTTATACAATAGCCAGTAAGCAGCAAAAAGCGATACGATATGGCCAATAAAAAAAACAAATTGGTTTCGTTCTACCCCATAAGCAATGTTTATGTAAACCATTGCCGATAAAGCCATGAGAGCGAATATCAAAATGTTTGATTTCATTAATTTCTGTGTTTAAAAGCAGGAAACATAGCGGCCAAAAAAAGATAAATCAACCCAAGGCTAATCATACTCATAAACGGGATAGCTCCATATCCGTTCACATGGTAACAGTAATAAGCGCTAAAGAGAAAATAAAATGCACAGACTAATTCCACCCATGTAAGCACCGACCATTTTTCTGTTGTATACTTATTCTCTGAAAACTTGTGTGTATGGTTTTGTAAATTAAATTTTGGCGTGCGTATAAATTCACTTTTTATTCCTGCCAGTCCTTCAAAAACAGCTAAGGAGTTATGAATAGATAAAGCCATAGAAATACTTAAAAACGATAAGAAATAAAAAGGAAAAAGTATCAGATGTTGGAAGTTTATTTTTTGGTTGTTAAAAAAAGTTACTGCATAAAAAAACAATACAGCACCAATGCTGAAGGAGAAAAAAGGAGAAATGCGAAAAAATAAATCGAACGAATGAGTAGTTTGTTTTATGTAAAAAAGGGGGAAAGTTAAAAGGGCAATGCATAAGATTGCCGGAAAAATACAACTATTCAGCAAATGAAAGGTGGCCATAAATTTTGTGGTCAATGAACATGAATTAGATTTCCAAACCGACATTAAATTTTTTTTGGCACATTGGGCGGCTCCTTTGCTCCAGCGAAATTGTTGATTCTTTAATGCTGTAATGGTAACGGGTAGTTCTGATAAACATTCAATATTACCTGCATATACGAATTTCCATTTTTTTAGTTGAGCTCGATAGCTTAAGTCTAAATCTTCGGTGAGTGTGTCGGATTGCCAATTTCCAGCATCGAGTATACATTGTTTTCTCCATATTCCGGCTGTGCCGTTAAAATTAATAAAGTGATTGGCTATATTTCTAGCAGTTTGTTCTATTGTAAAATGTGCATTTAGCCCAAAGGATTGCAAAAAAGTTAATAGAGAATATTTTTCGTTTGTGTATTTCCACGCTGTTTGTACCAGTCCTACCTTTTCGTTAATAAAATATGGGAGGGTATCTAGCAGGAAATTTTTGTGTGGTAAAAAATCGGCATCGAAAATGGCAATAAATTCGCCTTTGGCAGTAATTAGTCCCTCTTTTAATGCTCCGGCTTTATATCCGTTTCTTTCGGTTCGTTTAATGTGCTCTATCGGGTAGCCTTTGCTTTGCATTTTCGGAACTTTTTTTGAGGCAATCTCTAAAGAATCATCGTTGGAGTCATCGAGTAATTGAACTTGTAATTTATCCAAAGGATAATTTATTTCTTCTATGCAATTCAGTAATCTTTCTACTACATATTTTTCATTATAAACGGGTAATTGAATAGTAACCATTGGAAAAGAGTGCTTTGTGTGTTTTATTTCTTTGGGGCTTTTTTTTAAGAGATAAATGAGAATAAGTTTTAACTGTGTTAATGAAAATAATAGTATGAAAAATATACTTATTCCGTACAAAACAAATACGATTA
Organism: Flavobacteriales bacterium; assembly: GCA_905339165.1. GTDB lineage: Bacteria > Bacteroidota > Bacteroidia > Flavobacteriales_E > Vicingaceae > BCD5. The sequence goes on along the minus strand of CAJPFH010000004.1, from coordinate 19,602 downwards.
AGAACAGATAATGCATCAGATAAAAAGATATTTGATGATAGTAAAAATAATTTTGTATCCGGCCAATATGCTGCCTTTCAGTGTTCCGGAAACTTTTGAAATTCCAATACGTTTGCGATAATTTACAGGTATTTCGCAACATTTTAGTTTCATTTTGGCCGCTTTTATTTGCATTTCAATGGTCCAACCGTATGTTTTATCCTGCATATTAAGTGCAATGAGCTTGTTAAATGAAATGGCCCTAAATGGCCCTAAATCGGTAAAATGTACTTGATAAAAAAAGCGAATTAGCAAAGTAGCAAGTGCATTACCAAAAATTTGCTGTGGGGTAAGAGAACCTTTTTCTTTTTTTCCGAGCACCCTGGAACCTATTACCAAATCAAAGTTTTTTTCAGTTATAGGCAGAATTAAGTCGGGTATTTGTTGAGGATAATCTGAGTAATCTCCATCAATAAACACAATAATATCGGGGTTGGGTATAAGTTGTCGGGCGTATTCAATTCCTTTCAAACAGGCATAGCCGTAGCCTTTTTTCTCTTCGTTCAGCACAATGGCACCGGCTTGTTTTGCATTTAACTCGGTGTTATCGGTGGATGCATTATTTACTACTACCACTTGTTGTACCCACTCTTTTGGAATTTCGTTAATTACGTTTACAATAGCTTTTTCTTCGTTGTAAGCGGGAATGATAACTAATATATTTATTCTTCTAGGGTGCATTTTCATGTGTGTTTTACAAAATGTGCTTCTTGTTTTTGAATGATGAATGGATTTTTGTTGTAACGAGTATGCTCATCAGAATTCTCCAGTTTTAGAACACCGCGAGGACAAACATTGGCACAAATTCCACAACCTACACAAGATGCCCGAACAATAGACTGCCCTCTTTGTGCATACCATCGTACATCAATTCCCATTTCGCAGTAGGTAGAGCAGTTTCCACAAGAAATACATTGACTTCCGTTGGCGGTAATTCTAAAACGCGATTTAAATCGTTGAATAATTCCCATATAAGCTGCTAGTGGGCAACCAAAACGACACCATACGCGGTTTCCAAAAACAGGGTATAAACCGGTTCCTATTACTCCGGCAAATACAGAGCCTATTAGAAAACCGTATACTCTTTGAATTTCGTATGTGTTCAGTCCTAACAATTCGCTTTGTTTACTAAAAAAAGTGTAAAGGGTAAGAACTGTCATTATAATAGAAAATAGAAATGTCGGATAAATAATCCATCTCTCCATCTTCCATGCTTTAATGCTTTTGTTTGAGAGGTGTCGAAAAGGGTCTCCTAAGGTTTCTGCTAACCCTCCGCATCCACACACCCAAGAGCAGTACCATCTTTTTCCGAAGAAATAGGTAAACACCGGCACGGCAATTATAACAAGCAAAATTCCCCATAGGAGCATAAAAATGCCCAATTTTCCGTTTTCTATTAGTGCCAAGATGTTCCACTCAAAAAAGAAATCATAATCGAGCGGCCAGATGTTTTTTAAATCCATATAGGGCTTGTTTAAGCGCACCAAGATTTCAGGAATTAAAAAAGCAAATGCCAATTGAAAAAATAAAACAGAAATTGTTCTTATAATTTGGTAAGCATTATTTTTATATTTCAGAAACATTTTTATTCCCATTACACACATTACTACACTATACAAAAAACCATACAAGAACCATGGGCCGGCCTCATTGCCGCTTAGAAATTTGCTAATAGGGTCAACTAATACTACCCAGTTTATTATGTAGGCAGGAAACCAGTATAATAAAATATAGAATGCCAGTAGCCAAGCCGTTAGTATATAGGCTATCCATTTTACCGAAGTAATAGGAAGAAAGAATGTGTAATAATTACTTTGGTTTTTTTTATCGGAACTTAAAATGTATAGTAACCCTCCAAGAGGACAGGCAACGAGTATAATAAAAAAGATACTCCATCGGGTTTTAAAAGAATCATGTTTTGCCGAAACTCTCAGTAATTTGTAAGCAAATTCCTGAGAACTGCCCCACATTACTTTATTCCACTGTTTTTGTTTTTTTAGCCATGCATTTTTTTGTTGGTGTGTTCGGATTATTTTATTTGCAAAAGAGAATAATTGTTGATGTTTGATATGAGTTAAAGGAATGAGTTCGGCTAACAGGTTTTCTTTTTCTTGTTCGCTCAAAACATGTTCGAGTGCACAAGGTGTAAGGTAAAAGGTTCTTTTAAAAAGAGGCAATATCGAAAACAGTAATAAGCCTGAAAAAAATAGTATTAATCCTATTATTCGAAGTAGTTTCATGCAGAATAATGAATAGAAGTAGCAAACAAATGGGATATTTCTTTTTCGTATTTTGTATAAAATTCGGGATTAAAATTAGCCTTGTGCAACTGTTCTATAACCTGATTTATTGACATCTTGTTTTTAATCCATTCTTCGCAAACATCTTGTTTTAAGCGTATGCCCAGCGAATGGATTCCTATAATGGTTTTGCTTTGTTTATGGTATGCAATGCGTAAGGCTTTATGTTGGGTTGTATTTTCCCAATAAAAACTATCGTATTCATTTTTTTGAATGCCACTTACCTGTCCATAAACCTGAAACTCTAAACCGAAGAATTTTGCCGAATTAAACCAAATGCCCGGACGATAAATAGTTTTTTCTTTGCAAATTGTTTTTGCTACAGTTTCGCCCATTATTTTTCCGGTATACCAAACTTGCTCAATATCTTTGCGTGGTGGGGAAGGTGATTTTTGCTGTGCACAATCTCCTATAGCGTATATATTTGAGCAGTTAGTTTCTAAGAATTCATTAACCAAAATTCCTTTATCTATCTCAATGGCTGAAGTTCTTAAAAAATCAATATTCGGAATAACTCCGGTGCATACTCCTACAAAATCACAAGGTATTATCTCATTTTGATTTGTTTTAATGGCAATGATTTTTCCATTTTCTCCAAGAAATTCTTCTGCCTGTGTTTCACTGCGAATGGCTATTCCATGTTGGCCTATTTCGTTTTCTACCATTTTTGCTTCTTGTGGCGGAAGATTTTCTTGCCAGTAATATTTTTCGCGTACCAAAAGGGTGGTTTGTATATTTCGGCTGCACAACATTTCGGCCATTTCTACAGCTATTAACCCGCCACCAATAAGAATGGCTTTTTTACATTTTTGGGTGTTTTCTTCCAGTTTTTTTAAATCGTGTACTGAGTAGAAACCTTGTATTCCTTTTAAATTTTGGCCTTTCCATTGGTAAAAGACAGGTTTAGAACCACAAGCTAAAATGAGAATATCAAAATGTAAAGTAGAGTTTTTAAGAGTCAGTTTTTTTTCTGAGGTATTTACTTTTAGCACCTCGTCAAATAACAGCTCAATCTTATTTTTTTTCCAAAAATCATTTTCGTAAGGTTGGGTATGCTCAAGTTTCATTTGACCCATGTAAACATACATAAGGGCCGGACGAGAAAAAAAATAGGGCGTTTCATTAGAAACAATCGTAATGCGGTAATCACTTTTTTTCCTTATTTCTCTAGCTGCTGTAGTTCCGCTGATGCCGTTGCCGATTATAACGATGTGTTGGTTATTTCTCATCTGGAAACAAATTTACAATAGATTAAAACGTTTTGCATCTTCTTCGGTGTCCACATCGCTTAATTCTTCCAACAGAAAAAAAGGTATTTTTTTTTCTTCAAGAAGTTGTTTTGTTTTTTGTGTAAGAGAATGAGTGCTCCAGGGCATATTGGTAAAGAGTTCCGGGTAAAATGTGTTTAAGCCTAAAAGATAATATCCTCCATCGGTAGCCGGGCCTATAACGGTTGGGTATGTTGCTAAAAAATGAAATGCTTTTTCTATATGTTGTGTTTTTATTTCAGGGCAATCGCTTCCTATAAGTACAATTTTTTTAAATCCATGCTGAAACGATTTTTCAAATGCATTTTTCATGCGTTCGCCCAGCGAATTACCTTGTTGTACCATTTTCTTCTTCATAAAATCACTTTCACTAGTATGGGTTGTATGATTTGTGTAGTATATATGTAATGTACAATTTCTAAGAGGTTTGCATTGTTCAAGGGTGTGCCGAAGCAGCGAATTATATATTTTAAGAGCAACCTCATTTCCGGTGGTTTTTGCTATTCGTGTTTTAACGCTACTAATCTCAAGGTTTTTTGCAAAAACAATGAGTAGGTTTTGATTATTCATATACTGCATTTTTGGTAAGCAGCCATTTTCCCCAGTTTTGTGAATAACCATGCACCTTAACGGTGGGTTTATTTTTGGCATCTACAAGGGGGAAATTCAAATTAGCCCAATGAAATATTCCTCCATAAAGATTAAATACATTTTTATAACCCATGGCTTTTATTTTTTCGGCCATTTTTTCGCTGCGGTATCCAACCGAGCAGTACACTACAATAATGGCATTGGTAGGTATTTTATTGAGGGCCGAAAAATCGGGGAAATCATATCCAATACATTGTGCATTTTCTATGTGAGAAATAAAAAATTCCTTTTTTTCACGGGCATCTAAAAAATAAATTTGGCTTGTTTTGTCTTTTACTTTTTCCGGCTTTATTAGTGGAATAGTATGGCTTACTACCCGGTTGGCCATATCGGTAAAGTTCTTATACTCTTGTGAAAAGGTTGTTGTGGGCAGTACCGTTATTGCAAAAAATATGTATAAAAAATAGTTCATTCGGTTAGGCTACCTTGGCAACTTGAACCAGAACCGGCAGTACATCCGAAGCAATGTTTTCCGGTGGCAATTTGGCGATGTTTCAAATGGTTAATGTTGAAATTGAAGAGGGTTTGGCCTGCTACGGTTAGTGGTAATTGCAACATTTGATTAAAATCGCAGTCGTACAAATTACCATTCCATGCTACAGAAATTGTGTTTTTGCACATAAGTCCGTTTAATGTTTCCGGATTATAAGATGAAACAAGCATACTCATGTAATCTTCGTAATTTCCGGAGTTTATAAGATATTCAAGAAATCGGTTGATGGGCATATTGTGAATGGCAATGAGATGATGGAAAGAGATATTGTAGGTTTTAAACAATTCTGTTTTGTATTCTTCCTCAAGTTTTTTTTGATTGGCCGACAGAAAGGCTCCGTTTGGGTTATACACCAAATCCAATATTAAATGCTTTTCTATTCCATACCCTATTTTGTTAAGCATTTGCAGTGCCTGAATGGATTTTTCAAAAACTCCGTTTCCTCTTTGTCGGTCGGTGCGCAGTGCGTTATAAAAAGGCAGTGAGCTCACAATGTGAACAGAATTGTTTTTAAAGAATTCTGGTAAATCATGGTAATTAGCATTCGCTAGTATGATGGTAAGATTGCAGCGTACTATTAGTTCTTTTATTTTGGTTTTTCTTATTTCTTCTACAAACCATCTAAAGTGGGGATTCATTTCAGGTGCTCCACCTGTAATATCAACACAGCGAAAGGCGTTTTCTTTTATAATGTCCAAGCAAACCTGCATGGTTTCTTTACTCATAATTTCTTTACGAGAAGGACCTGCCTCTACATGGCAATGTTTGCAGGTTTGATTGCACAGATAACCTAAATTTACCTGAAAAACATCAATATGGGTTGATATAGGAGGAGGGTTGCCATTTTTTTTCAGTACCTCAAAAAAAGAGGGAATCTTTTTATTTTGAATTTCTAGTAAAACATAATCTGAAAGGCTAGAAATAGCTTCAGTTTGCTGTAATGCCTTTTCTGATGCGTTCATTACATCATTATTTTTTTCGCTTTATTCATCATTTGTACTCCGTGTACCAAACTGGCTCCGCCTCTTATAGCAGCGGCTACATGCACAGCTTCCATTAATTGTGCCTCGCTAAATCCTTTGGTTACACTTTCTTGTGTATATGCATCAATACAGTAGGGGCATTGAACGGCATGGGCAACGGCTAATGCAATAAGGGCTTTTTCTTTTTCGCTCAAGGCCCCATCCTTAAACACATGGCGGTAGTAATCAAAAAATTTTTCGGCAAGTTTGGGTTCAAATTCGCTGATATTTCCGAATTTTTTTAAGTCATCTGGATGGTAGTATGTTTTTTCCATGTTTTACTCGTTTAGTTTCCAGTTATACTGTGAAAAAGAAATTTTTGTTTTAGGCTCTATTTTTATTTTTGAATATTGATTAATGAAATCTGCCAGTGTGCCTTTTTTAGTAAAGTCTTCCTTATACCAACTGAATAGTTCAGAAAGAATAGTTTTGTTTTTGTTAAGAGTATTTTTTGTGGTATCGTTTATAAAATCTGTTGTTTGGGAGAGGAGTTGTATTTCTATTTTTTCGGCTTCGTAGGCTTCGTTTCGTAGTTTAGGGCAAGAGGTAGCAGCACATACCAATGCAAAATGAATACGTGGCTCGTTAAATTTTTTTCGAATTATCTGATGTTCTATTTCGTTTAGTGTGTAGGTTTTGTTTTCTATTTTTATGAAAGGAATATCCCAAGGTTTATCAATATTGGTAATGCTTGCCATAGGGTAATATTTTAACACCAGCTGTATGGTAAAGGCATTATAAGCGTTAATCCAATAGGCTAACTCTTCGTTTAATGAATACGTTTGATCGGGGGCTTTTTTCGCAAGTTGAAAAAGGTACTTATCAAGCAGCTCTCTATCCGTTTTAAATCCCTGATAGTTTACATTGCCTTTCTCTGATACATGTTTCTTTAAAAGTTGGTTCCATATTTCATGAGAAACTTTTGCCTCCGAAATAAAAGGGATACAAAAAAAGACAAGATAGAGTAGCTTGTTTACCATAAGGGCTTTGTAAGTTACAAATATACGTAAATACCATGCCAAAGGCATAGAACTTATGAGATAGATTGTGTTTTGTGATGAATAGAAATACTGTAGTTTTAAAAAAGATGCTTAATCTCTTTTTTAAGCAGGGTAATGGCCATTTCCGATGGATTATTTTCCGATTGAGAGATAATATTTAATAGTTGTTTACTTAACTCCATTCCATCGGCTTCGGAGCCTATTTTAATGGCCACATTATTTATGAGTTTAATTAATTCTTCTTTCACAGCTTTTACGGTATTCCAAGCATTTATCGAAATATATAATTGCTGGGTAACATTATGGTCGTACTCCTGCCGAATAGCTTTTACCATTTCACTTTGTAAAAGGCGGGCACTCATGCCGGGTTGGTAAGTACGCATTACTAAACTTTGCAATGTAGTGCGTTCTAGCAATAGTACTACACGTTCGTATGCCTGCAAACGGATAGGTAAAATAGTTTGCTGACTATTTTTTTTAATTTCTACCATTAATTTCCGGTATTCATTATCTAAAAATTTTTTTAATACAAGAAAAGTTGCGGCAAATACTACTGTAGAAGGTAAAACGTATTTTAAAATCTCTAAAAACTCATTCATGGTTGTAAGTTTGTAATCTATTTAACGGGCAATGTACAAAATTATTTAGATTTGCCTTAAACTATACAAAACTACCAGTATAAAATGCACAGCTTAGCCAAACGCATGGAGAACCTAGTAGAGTCGCAAACACTCGCTATGGCTCGCAAAAGCAGAGAACTGCAGGAACAGGGAATAGATGTAATAAGCTTAAGCATAGGGGAACCTGATTTTGATACTCCCGAGTTTATTAAAGAAGCCGCTTTTGAAGCCATTCGTAATAATTTTACACATTATACTCCCGTACCCGGTTTTTTAGACTTAAGGCAGGCTATTTGCACCAAGTTTAAACGAGATAACCATTTGGAATATAAACCCGATGAAATAGTGGTATCTACCGGAGCCAAACAATCTATTATTAATGTAATTCTTGCTCTGATTGGAAAAGGCGATGAGGTGTTGTTGCCCGCCCCCTATTGGGTTAGCTATTACGAAATGATAAAGCTATCGGAAGGTACTCCCATCGCTATACCCTCTTCTATAGATAACGATTTTAAAATTACTCCGGAGCAACTCAGGGCGGCTATTACACCGAATACAAAACTTTTTATCTTTAGTTCTCCCTGTAATCCTAGCGGATCATACTATAACGCACATGAACTGGAAGCCCTAGCTCATGTGTTTGCCGAATTTCCGAATATCATTGTGGTTTCTGATGAAATATACGAACACATTAATTTTACAGGAAAACATACCAGTTTTGCTTCCATAAAAGGAATGTTTAACAGAACGGTTACCGTAAACGGAGTGTCGAAAGGTTTTGCTATGACGGGCTGGAGAATTGGGTACATAGGAGCACCCAAGTGGCTTGCTGATGCCTGCACAAAAATTCAGGGACAGTTTACTTCGGGTACATGCAGCATTTCTCAAAAAGCAGCAAAAGCTGCTATTTTAGCCGATCCGCTTATTACGGAACCAATGAAAAATGCTTTTTTAGAAAGAAGAGATTTGGTGCTAGATATGCTTTCGCAAATAAAAGGGTTAAAGCTCAATAAACCGCAGGGGGCGTTTTACGTATTTCCCGATGTACAATATTTTTTCGGAAAAAAGTATAAAAATTACGTAATTAATAATTCATTCGACTTAGCTATGTACTTGCTCAATGATGCCAATGTAGCTATTGTTACAGGCGAAGCTTTTGGCGATACCCATTGCATACGAATTTCGTATGCAACTTCGAACGAACTGCTTAAAACAGCTATGACACGAATGAAGGTGGCTTTAGAAAAATTAGAATAAACTTGAACAAAGAAGAATTACCACAATTGTTTACCCAATTTGCCAATGTAAAAGCCATGGTAATTGGCGATATAATGCTAGATTCGTACATTATAGGCACCGCCTACCGCATTTCGCCCGAAGCCCCTGTGCCGGTTGTAAATGTGCAAAAAAAAGAAAACAGGCCGGGTGGGGCAGCCAATGTAGCCGTCAACTTAAAATCGCTCGGTGCACAAGTTTCGATGTGTGCCGTGTTGGGGAATGATGAAGAGGGAAACCTCTTACTTGCTTCTTTAAAAAAAGCCGGCATTTATACCGATGGAATAATCAAAGACGAAACACGCAATACCACTACTAAAACACGCATTGTGGCCAGCAACCATCAAATGCTTAGGGTAGATAGTGAAAGTTGCGAGCCGGTAAATCAAAATATATTAAACGATTTAGTGAAGTATATTCAAGTGAAAATAGAAAAAAAACAATGTGATGTAATTATTTTCGAAGATTACGACAAAGGATTATTATGCGAATCCTTTATTCAGAAAGTAGTAGAAATAGCAAACAATCATAAAATTCCGGTGGTAGTAGACCCCAAGAAAAATAATTTTTTTAGCTATAAAAAGGTAACACTTTTTAAGCCTAACCTTAAAGAGTTGAATGAAGGAATGAATGTAAATATTCCCAAAAACGATCTACCTGCTATTCAACATGCCGTAAAAGAATTAAATCAGAAGCTAAATGCAGAAACCATTATGCTTACTCTTTCGGAAAACGGGGTATTGCTTTACACTTCTAACTCGTTTAAGCATATCAAAGCACATTCAAGGCAAATTGCCGATGTATCGGGTGCAGGAGATACTGTAATAAGTGTTGCGGCACTTTGTGTGGCAATGAATGTAAAGGCCGATTTTATGGCTGAACTATCGAACATTGCAGGAGGCTTGGTTTGTGAAAAAGCAGGAGTTGTGCCCGTAAATAAAGATGAATTATTTAAAGAAACTTCAAGGTTAATATACAATACCGATGACACTCCAGTCGTTTAGAGAAAAAGTAAATCTAGCAATCTACGATAGCAAAGAAAAAGTAGATTGGATTAGAAAAGCGGTTATACTCTTCGTTTCAATAGTATCTATAATTACTTTGGCTATCTATTATGGTTACCCTCAAACCCCCGAAACAAAGAAGCTATTAATTAATATCATACAAGCCGGATTTTTAGTTTATGTCATTAATTATTTTATTCAGTTTATTTACGATTTTGAACCTCTTAATTTCATAAAACGCACCTGGTTCGAAGCGTTGATTATGGGTTTACTTATTGCAGAGGGTATTAGCCATTCGTTAACAGGAAATCTTTTGCTTATTTCATTGTTTGAGCGAATTGGTGTGGTAAACATTTCTGGATACTATGCCTTGTTTGTGCAGTTTTATTTTTTGTTGGTAATTCTTACCGAAGTGGTGGTTCGTAGCAATGTGCTGCCTAAATTTCAGCTTGACCCTTCTGCTGTTTTTATTTTTACATTTATATTTATTTCCCTCTTAGGAGCCGTATTGCTTATGATGCCAGAAATGACGACTATGCACGGCTCTATGAATTTTTTAGATGCTCTGTTTACTTCAACCAGCGCCACCTGTGTAACGGGATTAATTGTAGTTGATACAGCTACTTTTTTTACCGCAAAGGGGCAATTTGTAATTATGATGCTTATTGTAGTAGGCGGAATAAATATAATTTCTTTTGGGTCTTTTATTGCACTGGCTTCAAAAGTGGGAGTAACATTAAAACATCATTCGGTTGTAGAAAATTTTGTAAATAAATCTTCTATGTTCAGTTCAAAATCAATGCTGGGCAGAGTATTGCTATGGGTATTTACAATAGAGCTGATGGCAACGGTTCTTATTTATTTTTCGTGGTCGGATGCTGTTCCGTTTAAAAATTTTGGCGACAAAGTTTTTTATTCCGTTTTTCATGCTGTTTCGGCCTTTAATAATGCCGGCTTTTCTATTTTCACCGATGGCTTGTATAATACTACGGTGCGAGATAATTCTGCTTTGCAAATAATAATCGCTTTGGTTATTTTTTTTGGTTCTTTGGGAATACTTACTTTAATTGATTTATTTAGTTTCAGAAATATATTGGATAGAATTAGAAACCCTTGGAAACAATGGCAATTTGGTACTAAAATCGCTTTTTACTTTTCGGTAGCATTAGTTATAGCAGGTACAGTTTTGTTTTATTTACTGGAAGCCAACAACACACTTTACGATAAGACCTTTTTCCAATCCTTGGTTCATTCCTTTTTTCAATCGGTAACTACCCGTACGGCCGGATTTAATACCATAGACTTGGTTTATGTAAGTACTCCGGCTTTATTTATTATGGTTTTTCTTATGTTTATTGGAGCTTCTTCGGGTTCAACAGGGGGGGGGATTAAAACTTCAACTTTTGCATTAATTTTTGCTGCGGTAATTTCTTCTATCCGCGATGATAAGAATGTATCATTGTTTAAGCGTACTATTTCAAACGAGCTAATTTTAAGGGCTTTTGCGGTGTTATTGTTTTTTATTTCGGGTATATTGGTATCTACTCTTCTTTTGTGTATCTCGGAAACCAATATACTTCTTAATCCGAGATACGGTTTTTTTGCCTTGTTTTTTGAGGTTGTTTCGTCTTATTCTACCGTAGGTCTTTCGATGGGTATAACCAGTGAATTAAGTGTAGTGGGTAAAATAATTATTACCCTAAGTATGTTTGTGGGAAGAGTAGGTGCATTAACGATTGCCTTTGCGGTGGGCAAAAGGGTAATCAGCAATAAATATAAATATCCTCAGGGTTATACCATGGTGGGCTAAGCAGGGCAAGTTTCCATGCTGTAATCCTTTATTATATTATAGACACTATCTCTTTCAACCGGGTTTCTGCCTACTTGTTTTATTAATTCTACAATTTGTTCGGTTGTCATTACGGGAGTTTGCTCTTCAGCGCCTGCCATGGTGTATATCTTAGTAGAATCATCAACGGTACCATCAATATCATCTACACCAAAAGCAAGCGATAGTTGTGCTATATTTCTGCCAATCATGGGCCAGTAGGCTTTTATGTGCGAAAAATTGTCTAAAAAGATTCTTGAAATGGCGTAATTTCTCAAGTCTTCAATAACCGAACATTCGGGAACGTGAGCCATATCGTTTCCTGCATTTCGAAATTTCAGTGGAATAAAAGCATTAAAGCCTTTTGTTCTGTCTTGTAGATTTCTAAGTCGTTCCATGTGTTCTACGCGGTGTTCATAGCTTTCTATATGCCCATACAAAATGGTGGCATTGCTGGGCATATTCAAACGGTGAGCTGTTTCGTGTATTTGAAGCCATTCTTCGGAACTGCATTTGTCTTTGCAAATTTGAGAACGTATTTCTTCATTAAAAATTTCCGCACCACCACCGGGTAAAGAGTTTTGTCCGGCTTTTTTTAAAAGAGTTAATCCTTCTTCGTAGCTTACACCAGCCTTTCGACACATATACTCTAATTCTACGGCTGTAAATGCTTTAATGTGTATATCGGGTCGAATGGTTTTAATATTTTTTATAAGAGCGGCAAAATAATGCAAGCCCATTTTGGGATGTACTCCGCCTACAATGTGCACTTCAGTTACATTTTTCCCTTCGTAGCTTTTAATTTTATCGTAGATATCCTGTTCGCTCATTTCCCATGCATCGTAGGTAGAACGTTCTCTGATAGCTCTTGAATAGGAACAGAATGTACAATCGAACACACAAATATTGGTGGGTTCGATATGAAAGTTTTTATTAAAGTAGGCGTAGTTACCGTGTTTTTGTTCGCGAATGTAGTTAGCTAAGGAACCTACAAATCCCAACTCTGATTGTTTAAATAGGTACACGCCTTCATCGAAACTGAGACGTTGATTTTTGTACACCTTCTCTGCAATGTTGTTTAAAGTGGCATCTTTTGTAAATATTGGCATAGTGCGGGTTTCTGTATAGTAAGAGAAACACAAAGTTAGCGTATTTGTTCTATTAAAAAACTCTGTAGCTTATAAACTACAGGGTTTTTACTATTGGGAGGTATTCATTATTTTGAAATTACAATTTTTTGAGTGGCTTTTTGTCCTTTGGCAGAAACTTCTAAGAAATAAATGCCACTGTTAATTTTTTCGGTACTTATTTGATGATTGACAAATACTGTGTTTTTAGTAGTATTTTGATAAACCACCTCACCCAATACGTTGAAGAGGGTAAAAGAGATTTCTGCGTTTTCCGGAAGTTGAATTTGTATATTTATGTTCTCTTTTGCCGGATTAGGCCAAATTTGAAGTTGATTAGAAAGTTTATAACGCTCAATCGAGGTAGGCTGACATCCATTAGAAGTTTTTAAACTAACTCTCGAAGTGTTAATAGTAGCCCACATACGGGTTTTTTGCCCGGTGGTAAACATGTTCATACAACGGTCATCACTGTAATCCATATAGTTTTGGTAGTTATCGCCATTAGGTCCGTTGGTGCAGGATACCTGATTGCCGGAGGGGCAACCAAAAGTTTCATCGGCTTGGTTGGGGGTATCGTTAACATTATCTGAGCCATTGCATGCTCCACTGTCATCTCCCCAAATGTGAAACAGATTAAACCAATGGCCTACTTCGTGGGTGGTAGTTCTCCCTTCGTTGTAGGGGTAGGTAAGAGAAAAACTGCCATCGGCTTTATCGCCAAAATATTTATATCCTATTACTACCCCATCGGTATTGGCTTGTCCGCCAGGAAATTGTGCGTATCCTAAAATTCCTCCGCTTAGGTTGCATACCCAAATATTCAGGTATTTGTTTCTGTCCCACGCGTTGCTTCCTCCACTGGCATTAAATTTTACTCCGTTATCCATAGAAAAAGAAGTTTTGGTAGTTTCTTTTCGAACAATACCGTTTGTCCAGTTTCCGTTGGGGTCTCGGGTGGCTAAGCAAAATGATATTTTTGAGTCGGTTGCAATCGATTTGAAGTGTGCAGGTGTTTTGGTGGTATCGGAGTTGAGACGTTGAAAATCTTTACTGAGTTTGTTTATTTGAGAGATAACTTGTGCATCAGGAATATTTTCGGCTCCTGTTCGCCACACTACATGAACTACCACCGGAATGATAATGTCGGCTGCTTCGGGTTGTTGGCTGTTATTTTCTATCCATTCTTGGATAGATTCTTCTAAAGCTGCGTGATTAGCTTTGTATTGGGGGTCGGCTTCAAACAACTGCTGCATATATTCCGTAGTATGGCAGCGTTGTATTTGTTGGGCATTTACAAGCATCAAAGCAAAGAAAGACGTAACAGTGAGTATTATTTTTTTCATAGAAAATGAATTTTAATTAACGATAAAGTTACTTTTTCTTAGAATAAATTGCAATTTTAAATTTTACTAACTCTAATGGTTTGTTTGTAAGTTGCTGAATTGTAGTTTCCTACTTAGGTTTTATTGTTTTTTTGAAAGTAAAAGCAACCCTGATAATCACAAGGGCGTCTTATTGTGCAGGAGACTCAATATTAGTTAATCAGATAGGTAATTTTTAACTTTTCCTTCTCCTACTTTTGGATTTATGCAAAGTCGCCCTCTATTCTGCCTGAGGGCGACTTTTTTTTAGCACATAATACAATAATTTGATTCGGGGTTGTGGGTAAAGGTTGTATTTATATCAATTAATTCACGAATAAGTTGAGCTAAATAGAACTCAAACTCGTTAAATTTATCGGGAGTAATGGGTGTGTTGTTGTTTAGCATCAGCAAATTAGAAGGGTTGCGTAGACTTATTATAGCTGCTTTTGTGTTCGAATATGGATTTTGTTTGTAATAAAGCCAGCTGTAAAAAAAGAGTTGAAGTGCTTTTGATTTTTGTTGTTTTGTAAACAATTCTTCAATATTTTCGAAAGTTAAATCTTTGCCTTCTACTTTTCCTGATTTGTAATCTATAATGTACGTGGTAGTTTTATCAGATTCAATTTTATCTATGGTGCCTTTAAATAAGATGGGAAAAGGGAGTGTATTCAAATGGATTTCAAAAGTAAGCTTTTGTTCTAAGGCAATAATGGCCATTTTCTTTTTATTGGTAGAAAAATCGTTTTGGGTAATTCCTATTAATTTTTGAAGATATTTTCTACAGATTTCAAGAGCCAGAAAATTTTTTCCGGAGAGGAAATATTCTTTTGAAAAGTTTTCTTCTATGATTTCCTGCAAGTTTTTTTCTATTTTTTTTTGCATTTGAGTTAGGTCATCACTGCTTATTTCTTTTCCAACATAGGGCAGGTAGAGTTTTTCTAGTGTTTTGTGTAGTATGGTACCCATGGTGTGGTATTCAATGTTTTCTTCCACTGCGTTTTCTTCGCTCAAACCTAAGATGTATTTATTGTAAAAATCTTGTTTGCAATTTATGTATGTGTTAATGTGAGTTGCCGATATGCCCGATGTAAAAATTTCTTTCATTCGGCTAAGTGCAAATTCATTGTTTTGTATGGGCTGGTTGTTATAGAGGCCTATAGAAAAGGGAATATTTACAATGTGCTTTTTTATTTTAACAGAATTGTTTTTTGCCGGAAGTTCTTGTTCTAATTGTGTAATAAAGCGGCTTTTTTCTGCACCGGCAAAAGATAATTGATCGGAATTGTATATAAGATGAATGTTTTTAGTTCTTTGCAGCAGACGGTAAAAATGAAATGAAAAAATAGCATCTTTTTCTTTGTAAACAGGCAACCCAAAATTTCTTTTTATAGCAAATGGAATAATGCTGTTTATTTGTTTTGAAGCAGGTAAATTTCCTTCGTTTAAAGAGAGCACAATTATGTTTTGAAAGTCGAGAGTTCTGGTTTCAAGAACTCCCATTATTTGAACGCCCTCCAGTGGTTCTCCAAAA
This sequence comes from Flavobacteriales bacterium, assembly GCA_905339165.1. Classification (GTDB taxonomy): domain Bacteria; phylum Bacteroidota; class Bacteroidia; order Flavobacteriales_E; family Vicingaceae; genus BCD5. Next base: position 4,076 of record CAJPFH010000004.1, on the reverse strand, counting down.
AAAGGAAGTGTTTCCGTTTGTAAAAATTGGGTATAGAACTGTTGGAAAACATTTAGTGTTTCAATAAAATGATAGGATTGTATTAGTGCAGATAGTTTATGAAATAGGTTTAAAAAATAAAAGAGATGTTCATTTTCTAGGGCATTTTCAGAAAAATGTTTTTTTACATTTTCGATAACGTGTAGGCACATTTTTATAAAATCGAGGGGTGTTTCTGCCGGTTCTAAAAAGTGGGGTTGTGAGGTGTGCGGATTGGCTTTGCTCCAGTCGGAAGAGTGAAAGAATACTTTGTTGTTTTCCAGAATGTACTTTTCAGTTTCTATTTTTTCATTAGGGTAGAGTTTTGTAAAATAAAGGTGTTTAAGTAAGGCCAACAAATCTTTATAGTAGAAGCCTCTGTTTTTTTGATGAGCCGAAAATTTTTGTTTATTCAGGTGTAAGCGAATAAGGGCTTGAAAAAAAGAGGCCGTACTTGTATTCTTGAGCGGGTAGCCCATAGTAATATTTACCTTATTAATATTTTCCGGTAAGCTATCGAGCAGTGGAATAAGCAGTGATTCATTGGCCAATACCAATGCGGTATCATTGTATTCGTTAGGTTTAATGGTGTTGATTAATGAAGCGGCCAATTTAGTTTGCGAAATGTTTCCTGTAATTCCGTAAATATTAATTTCTTTTTTATCGGATTCTAAGTTACCGTAAAAAACGGTGCTTCTATTGGGCTTGTATTTTAAAATATGTTTCCGCAAAAAGGTTCCGGCCTCGTGGTGTACATCATTAAGGTAGTAGAGGTCGGCATCCCAAAAAACATGAGCCTTTTCTGTTTCTAGTAAGGTGTTCAGCACCTTTTCTTCGGAGGAGGTAAGGGCATTAAATCCGGCAAAATAAATTTTTTCGTAAGCATTTAGTTTTTGGTTTCTCCATTCTTCGTTTTCAATATTTTCGGCCACCATACGAAAGGCCATACCGGTGTATGCTTTTTTTTGTTGAGTTAATTCTTCTTTGAATTGGGCGTAATAAAAAGGTAATTTTTCCCAAAATTTAAGATATTGTTTTTGAAAGGGTGTTAGTTCTTCTTGTTCCGGGCTCCATACCTCCATAGCTCTATCGGCATTAAGCGAGGTAAAAAAATGATGGGAATCAATAAGGTATTGGTCTAATTCGTTGAAATCGTTGAGCAGTGTAGTGGCCCATGAAGCAAATAAATCAATGGTTTCGGCATTATTTTTTTCTATATCGAGGTGTACTTTGTAGAAAATAAATAGTTGTTCGAATGTATCGGCAATGTGTAGTTCCGATAATTGAACAAAAAAATCTTCGATACCTAGAATAGTGGGTGAGAATACCGGTTTTTTGTATAAATCGGAGAGATGTTTTCTTAAAAAAACTCCGGCTCTTTTGTTGGGCGAAACGATACAAACACCTTTAGGATTTGGGTGATTGGCATGTATATGTTGTGCTAGTTGTTCAAGAAATTTCATTCTTCGAGCAATAGTTTAAATCCAACGCCATGTATATTTATTATTTTAATACGAGAATCTTCAGAAAGATACTTTCTAAGTTTTGTAATAAAAACATCCATGCTTCTTCCACTAAAATAATCGTCATTTCCCCAAATACTGTTTAAAATAATATCTCTTGCAAGCACTTGGTTTTTATGTATGCACAAAAGCTTTAACAAATCGGCTTCCTTTTTAGTAAGTAACTTTTTGTTGTTGTTAATGGTTAGTATTTGGTTACGAAAATCGAAATCGTATTTGCCTATGGTAAAGAGGTCTTTATCGCCTTTTGCATTTGCGTTAGTTTTGTTCCGAGTTCGTTTTAAGATGGCTTCTATTCTTAAAACCAGTTCATCAAAATTAAATGGTTTTGTTATGTAATCGTCTGCTCCAATTTTAAACCCTTTTATTTTATCTTCATTCATGCTTTTAGCTGTAAGAAAAATTATAGGTATTTCGGCATTTTGTTTACGAATATCTTCGGCCAGGCTAAAACCATCTTTTTTAGGCATCATTACATCCAGTAAACAAAGATCAAACGCTTCGTTTAAGAATGTTTGTAAGCCCATTTGCCCCTCTATACAAAGCTTTACCTCGTATCCGGCTTTTTTCAGGTTGTCTTGTACTACAAAGCCTAGGTTAGTATCATCTTCAACCAGTAAAATTTTTATTCTATCAGTTTTATTCATTGATGTTGGGTAATGTGATGGTAAATGTACTTCCTTTTCCTTCTTTACTTTTTAGTTTTATATTTCCGTTGTGTAATTCTATCATTGTTTTAACGTAATTTAACCCTAAGCCGAATCCTTTTACATTGTGTATGTCGCCTGAGGGAACTCTATAAAATTTTTCAAAAATATTTTTTTGATGAAGCAATGGTATTCCTATTCCCTTATCGCTGATGTGAATGAGCAAATCGGAATTTTTATTTTCTGTGGTTATGGCAATATCGGGTTGGCTCATGCTGTATTTAAAAGCATTGTCGAGTAAATTAAAAATGATGTTGGTTATGTGCACCTTGTCTCCCAAGACAAAATAATTTTTTGCATTCAAGTTTAGGGAAATTATGCCATTGGCTTTTTTAATAAGTGGTTCCATACTGTTTACACTACGTTGTATGAGTTCGTGTATGTTTAGTCTTTCGTTTTGTAGTTGTATTTCTTCCTTTTCCAACATAGCCATTTGCAATACACGGTCTACCTGTTTTTTTAGTCTTTCGTTTTCTTCTTTAATAATTTGAGCGTACATTTTCAGTCGCTCCGGATGGTTCTGCAAATTTTCCGAAATAAGTACATCGCTAGACAGGGATATGGTAGAAATAGGGGTTTTCAGTTCATGGGTCATATTATTTATAAAATCGTTCTTTATTTCAGAAAGCCGTTTTTGTTTTAAAATAACAGCTATGGTATAACTGAAGAACGAAATGATAAGCAGAATTAAGGCAGAAGAGAATACCCAAATGCCCATACCACTTACAATATAACTTGTTTTTTTTGGAAAATAAACTCCGAAATAATGCCCGTCATTATTCCATTCCATGGTATCGGAAGTGGCTGCCAGAGAATTTTTCTCTTCTGAACCCAGCGGTATGTAATTGCCAAAAACAATAGAATCGGTAAAGCAATCGTAAATTACGTATTCATAGTCTGTTTTTAGATTTCTCTTTTCAAATTCCTGATTCAATAAGGATTCCAACAAGTAAGGGTGTAGTGTATCGTTAATCTGAGCAATAAAATAGTTCGATGAAATCTGTTTTACAGGATTTGAAATAGAATAGGTATCGTGGTTTATAGAAAGAATATTTTTTACCACATCGTTTAGAGCCAGTTGAACTTGATCGTTAAATTGTTTTTCTTGCAAGTTAAAAGCCTTTGTAACCCAGTAGATTTGGGTTGCAATAACCCCTCCGAGCGAGATAGTGGCCAACACAATGATGTTACGGATTATTTTTCTTTTCACACTAAACAAATAATTTGAAATGGTGAAGTTCGGTTTTTCGTTTTAAAATGAAACGCTGAAGTTTTAAATTTATGTAAAACGTAGCAGGGATGGTTAAAGCCATCCCTGCTACGTTTATTAGAAAATGATTTTTATTTCTCCACCAGCATTTTTTTGGTATCTATTATTTTCCCATCTACCACAATGCTGTATTGGTAAATACCTTGAGATAAGTTGGCGGCATATACTCTTAATTGCCCTTTTCCGCTTTGTTTAATATCTACGGTTTTGATGATACGCCCGTGCATATCGGTAAAAATAAGTTGGGCGTAGTTATTATTTTCCGGAATGTAATAGTTTATGCTTGTGTTTTCGGCAAAAGGATTAGGTACGTTTTGTTCCAACACAATGGCATCGCCATGGCTTAATTCCACGTTTATAGTGTTGCCCAATTCATTGTTTTGTGGATTATTCGAATTGCTACCGTTGTTCTGTTTATTGTTATTCATATTATTATTTCCGCAAAGTTGGTTAATGCAATTTTGCATTTGTTGTACCTGTTGTGCAAGGTTGTTTAGTGCATTTTCTAAACTGTCAATTTTATTGTTCTGTTTGTTGTTTAGCGAATCGAGATTTTGT
>CAJPFH010000003.1 GCA_905339165.1 Flavobacteriales bacterium | reverse complement strand
CATCTGGAAACTCCAGTTTAAAGACATCAATAACAAAACGCACTCTATGATGGGCCATGTTTCGCTCATCAATTAATACTATCCTCTTAGAACTATACCCTTTTTTATAAACAAAAAGCCCCGAAGTCGGGGCTTTTTGTTTATAAAAATAAATCAAAGGGTTGACATTTTGAATTTTGTATTGTACTTTTGATGTACTTAATTACTTATTATGAGAATATTAACCTATGTAAAAAACTCCATACTAATTATGGGATTGTTGTTTGTTACGAGCATTGCTAATGCCCAAAACAATGTAGGTGTTGGAACAAACTCTCCTGATGCAAGTGCTGCACTTGATGTTACAGCAAATGACAAAGGTGTACTTGTGCCCCGTTTATCAACAATTCAAATAAATGCAATACCTAATCCTGCTACAGGATTATTGGTGTATGACACCAATGTGGGGTGTTTCTTTTTTAATTCAGGAACACCCGGTGTTCCTGTTTGGACAAACCTATGTACAGGAGGAATTCCTGGAGCCACCGGACCAACGGGGCCACAAGGTATTGCAGGAGTTACAGGCCCCACAGGAGCTAATGGTGTTACTGGTGCTACTGGTGCCAATGGAGTTACCGGAGCTACAGGACCACAAGGAATTGCAGGTGTTACCGGGCCTACAGGTGCTAATGGTGTTACGGGTGCTACCGGTGCCAATGGAGTTACTGGAGCTACAGGGCCTCAAGGTATTGCAGGTGTTACAGGACCTACAGGAGCAAATGGTGTTACGGGTGCTACCGGTGCCAATGGAGTTACTGGAGCTACAGGGCCTCAAGGTATTGCTGGAGTTACAGGAACTACTGGTGCAACCGGGCCGGTAGGTTGTGGTACCAATAATCAAGTTATTAAATCAAATGGAACTGCCGGAGTTTGTAGCATTATTACAGATAACGGTCAAGTTGGTATTAATACAATTGCTCCAACAGATATGTTACATATAGTTGGCAACATGCATTTAACAGGATCTTTTGAGCCAGCCAACTTACCAGGGAGTTCAGGTCAGATTCTTGTTTCTCAAGGAGCAAATGTTGCCCCCATTTGGTCAAATTTTGCAGGATATATTCAAACATTTCAATACACTACCACAGCTAATATTCAACAAACTGCAGCGGGAGTTTTTTCTCCATTAATCTTGACTGGTTTGTCTCATACTGTTAATGTTCCTGCGGGAAAAACATATAAAGTATTTCTTACTGCATTTGGTACTGCCAGTAAGTCAAACAATGCACAAGACCAAGCAATGGTTCAATATATGGTTTATCAAGCAGGTGTATTAACAAATTCCTTTCAAAGGGTCACAGTTCAAGATGAACAATCATATTTTTCTCAAGAACCTTGGTCTATTAGTCACACAGCTACTTTAGTCGGCCCAATTTCTGTAACATTTGATATTCGTGGAGCGAATGTGGGTGCTGTTGGAGTTCCTACAGGCACTGTAAATTTATGCCAACCAACTGGTTTTGTCGGGCAAGGCATGATGAATATTGTTGTGATAACTGAATAAAAGTATTTTATGAAATATCCATTTATATTCTTCTTTGTGCTATCAGTTAGTGGCTCTTCATTTTGCTTTAGCCAGAATTCAAATACTGCTATTTCCTCCAGTGCTATAACTGTTCAACTTCCCAACTCAAATACAGCAATAACTACTAATAATACAGAAGAGCTTATTCAAAATCAACCAAGAAAACTGAGTGAATTGCCAGTACCTATAAAACAAACCAATAATAAAGAAACGACAATAAAGCAAGAAGAGTATCTTGAAAACAGAGAAACTCCTGTGAATACCATTACTCCAAAAAACTAAGAATATCCTTATCTGTTTATTAAAAATGCGACTTTTTGAGTTGCATTTTTGTTTAGCTTTGTTCTGTAAATAATACAATTATGAGAAATGTATTTTTTTTCTTACTTATTCTACTTGCAACCATTATCTCTGCTCAAAACAACGTAGGCATCGGAACCAATACTCCCGATGGTAGTGCTGTTTTAGATGTTACAGCTAATGATAAAGGTGTACTCGTACCTCGTTTATCAACTATTCAAATAAATGCTATACCAAGCCCTGCCACAGGGTTATTGGTATATGATACCAATGTAGGTTGTTTCTTTTTTAATTCAGGAACACCGGGAGCTCCGGTATGGACAAACCTTTGTACAGGTGGATTACCAGGAACAACAGGACCTACAGGACCACAAGGTATTGCCGGTGTAACAGGACCAACGGGTATCAACGGTGTTACGGGAGCTATTGGTGCTACAGGGCCTACAGGGCTACAAGGTATTGCCGGTGTAACAGGACCAACAGGTGCGAATGGTGTTACGGGAGCTACGGGAGCTAATGGTTCTACAGGACCTACGGGACCACAAGGCATTGCCGGTGTAACTGGACCAACAGGTGCGAATGGTGTAACCGGAGTTACGGGTATAACAGGAGCTAATGGAACAACCGGAGCCACCGGACCTACAGGTATAGCAGGAATTACTGGCCCTACGGGAGCAACTGGTGTTACCGGAACTACCGGAGTTGCAGGAATAACTGGGCCCACAGGTTTAACAGGTCCTACTGGACCGACATGGACACTTTCTACCATTACATATAACTCTAATGGAACAATAACACTTGATGGAACAGCAGGATCCGGAGGACCAATTACCACTTTAGGAGGCTCTTGGTTAACTGTGGGAAACACAGGCACTACTCCTGCCACTAATTGGATTGGCACCAATGATAACCAAGACTGGGTTTGGAGAACCAACAATACAGAAAGAGCTAGAATTGAAGGAGGTGGCAGAACCACATTTAATTATGTTGGCTCAGGAGGTTTTGAAGTAGTAGGTTCCGGAGCAACCGGAGCCAATGTGGCATTATTAGGGTTTACCGATTGGAACACGAATACCGCTATGGGGGTTTATGGAAACTCTACCGGTGCTGGAACTTCATCGGCAGGATATTTTTACAACCAAAATGCAGCTAACACAGGAGTAGCACTTACTGCTTTCCATCAAGGTAACGGAAATGGCTTATTTGCACGAAATAGTGGTGCTACCTCTTTTTCTATACGAGGCACTAATGTTAATGCAAGTGGTACAGGCTTGTTGGTAAATGGAAACAATTCCGCTTCAACCTATTTGGTTGGGGGAAGTGGTGGAGCCTTTAATGGAACAGCTTTGGGTTTATTTGCTTATGGAAGAACAGTTCTTTCGGGGGTTGGCTTAATAGCCGTTGGAAATAACATAGCCACAATATACACACCTGCTGGTGGTGCTGGTGTTGGAGCAACCGGATTAAACTGGGGCGTAGTAGGATATTCCACTCAACAAAATGATGTAAATCCATTGGGAAATCAAGCTGGGGGAGTGGGTTCTGCCGGAGGGTATTTTGAAGTAATGAATGGAGGGGTATCTACCAGTTGGGCATACGTTGGTACCCGAGATGGTGGAGTAGCAAGAAAAATTTCCGGAAATGGTACAGTAAATACGATTGTAAAAGACTTGAACGATAAACTTGTACTTTTGAGTTGCCCTGAGGCACCTGAGAACTTTTTTCAAGATTTTGGAACCGGACAGTTACAAAATGGTTATGCAAAGATTTCATTAGATCCCGTTTTTTCTAAAAATATAGAAGTAAATGAAAAACACCCTTTGCGTGTCTTTATTCAGTTAGAAGGAGATTGCAAAGGAGTTTTTGTTTCAGATAAAACAAAAGACGGGTTTATTGTTCGCGAATTAGATGGCGGAAATTCCACTGTTCCATTTACATGGTTCGTTACTGCCAACCGAGCCAATGAGGTTTTAAATGATGGCACAAAAGCCAATTACGCTGAAGAACGCTTTGCTCCTGCAATGGGGCCATTGCCTAAAACTAAAGTAGAAACAAGAGATGCTGAGCCTATTCAACAAACAGCTCCCATTATTAACAACAAAAAAATAGGAAATCGTTAATCATGTTTTAGTTCTAAAAGAAAAGCCCGATAAATGATTATCGGGCTTTTCTTTTTTAAGCAATCTGTTTAAGCATCCACTTTTGCATATTTAGCATTCTTTTCAATAAATTCTCTGCGAGGGGGAACATCATCACCCATTAACATCGAAAATATTCTATCGGCTTCTGCCGCACTGTCTATGGTTACCTGACGAAGTGTGCGGCTATTCGGATTCATCGTAGTTTCCCAAAGTTGTTCGGCATTCATCTCTCCCAATCCTTTATAGCGTTGCACTCCCACATTGCTTTCTTTTCCTGAACCTTTAAAGTCGTTGATGGCCGTATCTCGTTCTGCATCGCTCCAGCAATAGCGGTTTTGATTTCCTTTTTTAACCAAATAAAGCGGTGGAGTAGCGATGTATAAGTACCCATTTTCAATCAGTTCTTTCATGAAGCGGAAAAAGAAGGTCATAATTAATGTAGAGATGTGGCTTCCATCAACGTCAGCATCACACATAATTACAATTTTATGATAGCGTAACTTCGAAATGTCAAGTGCTCTTTCATCTTCGGCTGTGCCCACACGAACTCCCAATGCTGTATAAATATTTTTTATCTCTTCGTTTTCATATATTTTGTGATGCATGGCTTTTTCTACATTCAGAATTTTGCCACGCAAGGGCATAATTGCTTGGAAATTTCTGTCACGACCTTGCTTGGCTGTACCTCCTGCCGAGTCTCCTTCGACTAAAAAAATCTCGCAAGCGGAGGGGTCTTTTTCTGAACAATCGGCTAATTTTCCGGGTAATCCAACACCTCCTAACACTCCTTTTCGTTGAACTAATTCGCGAGCTTTACGGGCGGCATGACGAGCTTGAGCTGCTAAAATAACTTTGTTTACGATTTGACGTGCCTCTTTGGGATGTTCTTCCAGGTAATTGGTAAGCATTTCTCCTACTACCTGATCTACGGCACCCATCACTTCATTATTTCCTAATTTGGTTTTCGTTTGTCCTTCAAATTGTGGTTCTTGAACTTTTACTGAAATTACAGCAGTTAACCCTTCTCTAAAATCATCGCCACTGATATCGAATTTTAGTTTTTGAAGCATTCCCGAATCTTCGGCATATTTTTTAAGAGTACGGGTTAGCCCTCTTCTGAAACCTGCTAAGTGTGTACCTCCCTCGTGCGTATTGATATTGTTTACGTAGGAATGTATATTTTCAGTGTAAGAAGTATTGTAAAGCATAGAAACTTCTACCGGAATGGCCTGCTTTTCGCTTTCCATGTATATGGGTTCTTCTATGAGTCTTTCTCTGCTCATATCTAAAAACTCTACAAATTCTCTTAAGCCGCCTTCTGAATAGAAAGAGTCGGAACGGAATGAACCATCTTCATTTTTTTCTCTTTCATCGGTAATGGTTAATCGGATGTTTTTATTAAGGTAAGCTAATTCTCTTAAGCGAGCAGAAAGCGTTTCGTAGTTATAGGTGGTAGTAATAAAGATAGTATCGTCCGGTTTAAAAGTAATAACGGTGCCTCTGTAATCGGAATTTCCAACTTCTTTAACGCTGTACATTGGTTTGCCTTTTTCGTATTCCTGGCAATATACTTTTCCATTTCGGTGTACTTCTGCTTTTAAATTTTTAGAAAGTGCATTTACACACGAAACCCCCACACCGTGTAACCCACCTGATACTTTATAGGAATCTTTGTCGAATTTTCCTCCTGCATGAAGAACTGTCATAACTACCTCTAATGCCGAACGACCTTCTTTGGCATGTATATCTACAGGAATTCCACGTCCGTCATCTTTTACATAAATGGAATCATCTTCTAAAATACGTACGTCAATATTTTTACAATGCCCTGCCAGAGCTTCATCTATAGAGTTATCTACCACCTCATAAACCAGGTGGTGTAAGCCCTTTATACCGATATCGCCAATATACATGGCCGGGCGTTTGCGTACTGCCTCTAAACCTTCTAATACCTGAATACTTTCTGCTGAATAGGAATTTCCTTTTGTATCGCTCATAATTAGTTCGTGAATTACTTTTTTTTAAGTGAACACAAAGGTAATAAAAATAGACTTGGAAACAGCATTAAAACCCTTGTAAAATAAGGGCGTTTATTAACAATTAATCAACAAGAAAACTATTGTTTTTTAACGCTAGAATGAGTAAGTTAGGCCACCCAACAAATTAAATCGCATGGTGGTGTAATCTTGCCAACGTTGATAGCCTTTTGACAGGAGGTTATTAAAGTTGACAAAGGCTGAAATGCGTTTCGTGTAACGGTATTCAATACCGATGTTTGCATCTATCCAACCTTCAATCCGAACAGCATTCTGAACCATTTCAAATCCGGTAGTAGTTTCCACTCTTTCAAAAGTACGGGCATATTGTTTGTCTATTCCGAAAATATCTAGTCTAACAATTATTTTATCTGCCAAATCGTAAATGGAAGAAAGGTTGGCTTTAAAATTGGGTCTGTGCCAAACTTCTTTTTGATTTCTGGTAGCAAACATATTGTAGTCGGTTGTAATTAAAAACCTTAGTTTTTCTCTATTTTGAAAAGATATTTCGGTTCTTAGGTTTGTAACATCAACGGTATCGTATACTAAATCGAATTTGTTACGAAGTATTTCGGAGTAATCTTTTACAAACAGGGCCATTCCGGCTATTTGACTGTAATTGGCTGCCACATTAAAAGAAACTTTTGAACTGAAATTTCCTCTGATACCAAAATAACCATGATAACGTGTATTTTCATTAATCAGGTTTAGTGAGGAACGAACAAAAGGATTTTGTTGTACAAAATAATCGAAATTGGTTCTTTTTAAATTTCCTGTAATTCCTAAGTAGGGAATTACAATTTCTGAGATTAGATTGTATCGAAATTCGGCATTGGGATAAAATCTGAATTTAGCTACATTAGTTAATTCTGCTGTTATATTTAAGCCTACATTTAATCGCCATTTACGCGACATACTGGTTATTCCTGGCTGAAAGCTGATGATAGAATTTGAGAGAGTATCTGTAGCACTCGAATATTTATTGTAATCGATGGTGGTTTTTAGGTGGTAATAATCGAAGTCGAAATAGCGGCCTATATCGGCATCTATTTTGGCATAATGTTCTCCGGTATTGTATAAATCGTAGATGTATTTGTAGTTCGATTTTATATCGTAGCGGTAAACCGATGAGTCCGCAAGATTACTAAGCAATCCGACTTTTCCTCCGAATGAACTGTAGTTTTGTTTCAATCCGGATTTGTCAATAATTTCGGGCGAAACCAAGGAGTCCATACCGTAATAGTGTACTACATTTCTGCTGTAAAATCCATCGCCATAGAGGGTATGTCTTTTTAAGAATTTTTTTCCGTAGAGGTTTAGTTTATTTTCGCTGAAACTGCTGTAATCAATATTGCTTATTCCATTCGAAGAAAAATGTTTGGCATTTATTCCAAAGGAGTATGATTTATTCCGTACAGAATTGTAATATATTTCTGCCAGTGGAGTGGTGTTGTTTCCTATTCCGGCCTTTATGTAACTGTGATAAAGTTTTACCAAAGGTTCTCCTTTTATCTTTGCTGGCTCAATAGATATTATACTGAAGGGCACAATGGCTCTTGTATTTAGGAATAAATAATTTAAAGAAGGAATAATTTTTCCGGTATCGCTGATAGAAGGATTATCTTTTATTTTAAAGGCATCAGAAATAACAGGCTCGTAAGGTTTTACTACAATAAAGGTGTCGTTTACATTTTGAAGAAATGCATTTTTACTGTAGCATAAGCCTATAAGTAACAAAAACAAGTATGAAATTTTATTTTTTTTCATTCAATTATTTTGTTTCGTTGTATTTTATTTCAAATCCATTGCCTTCATTTTCGTTTGATTTTCGGCCTGTCTTTCCTGCTTCATTTTCTTCAATGATTCGCAATTTTTCTTTGGCCACATCTACTAATTCATCGGTTCCTTTATGGTTTTCAATAACCATCTTTAGGGTTTGTTTTGCCTGATATATTTCGTTCATTGCAACGTAATTATCCGATAGTAATATAAATCCTTTGGCAACCCAATACTCGTATGATGAAAATTTATTTACCAGTTCAAATATTGTTTTTTCAGAGTTTTTGTATTCGCCTTTTGCATAAAGAATATTTGCAATGTGGTATTTTGCTTCGGCTCCAAATTTACTGTTGGCATTTTCTATATACCTAAACTGTTCCAGTGCTTTTGCATCATTATTTAACGCCTGCGATGATTTGGCATAGAGTAAATGAGCTTCTTGTTTTATTGGTTCCTCTATTTTATCTTTACTACTAATAATAGAACAATAGTTTATCGTTTCCTGATAGTTGTTAAGGGCAAAATGTATTCGCATAGAGGCAAGTTGTGCCTTAAAGATATGGTCGGGTAATTCGGCTGTTTTTTCTAAGTTATTAAATAATGTAAGTGCTTGTTGCAGCTGATTATTTTTGTGGTAAATGGTAGCCGCATTAAGCACCGCTAAATCGGTGAATTTATTTTTAGGAAATGTAATAACATGATTAAATCCAATAAGTGCTTCATTTAGATAACCTGCTTTGTATTCGCAGTCGGCTTTATAATAGTGTGCATTTAAAGAAAAGTTGCCTTTTGGATATTTTTCGAGGTACGAAGCAAATCCTTTTACAGCTTTCTCGCAGTTTCCGGCAAAATAATTTTTTTCGGCCACTTCGTATAATGCCGAATCGAGCGATGATTTTGATTCGTTTGCAAAGGGCACCGATTTAATATAGTTTTCGTATCCGGCAATATCTTCGTTATCAATATATATTTTTTTAATTTTTTCAAGTGCTTCTTTGGCTTCAGTGGTGCCAGGATAGTCACTTACTACCTTTTTAAAAGCGTTTAATGCAAGTTCATCTTGCTGTTTGTTATAGTAAATCAATCCAATTTTATTGTACGCTTTTGAAACGTAGCTGGAAGAAGGGAATGCATCTATTACCTTTTTAAAGGCCTCGAATGCTTTTTCTTGCTGGTTCATCATTTGGTAGGCTTCACCTAACTCGTAATAGGCATCGTCCGTGTAATTGGAGTTCGGATAACTTTTTATAAGAGTGAGAAGCAAATTCGATTTTTCTTTGTTGTTTTTTTCAACTCCGTTTGCCATTGCACTCTGAAATAGGGCATAATCAACATCTAGTAAGCCCACAAATATGGCTTTATCGTAGTATTCTATGGCTATATGATATTGTTTGGTAATAAAATAGCAATCGCCTATTCGGTTGTATGCATCATTCAATTTGGCCGATTTAGCTAACTTATCGTTCTGAGTATATTTTCTAAACCATGTAATGGCGTCTGTCCATTGTTTCGTTTTAAAATAATTATAGCCTAATGCATAATTGGCAACATGATAATGTTCGAAATTAACGGCTCCTGGCTCGAAAAGAAAATCTTTAAACCCCTGAGTAGATTTATTGAATTCATTTAAACGAAAATAGGCTTCGGCTTTCCAATACACTGTAGCGGCAGCAATGTTTTTATCTGTTTTTACGACAAGAGATTTATTAAAATGTTCAATGGCTTCTGTGAATTTTGAATCGTTAAAAAGTTCAATGCCGCGGTAGTACGAAATTTTCTGATAAGCATCGTTTAGTTTTACTCCTCTGTTTTTAATACGTTCTAAGGATTCTAATGCGGCTTTGTAATTTTTGGTTGTAAAATAAACACCCACCAGATATTCATAGGCTTGGTCTAATTTTTTGGAGTTTGGATAGGTATTGATGTATTCTTCGAAAGCGAGTATGGCATCGTTAAACGGGTGAAAACTTATTTCGTACGAAAGTTTTGCGTAGGTAAACAAGGCATCTTCTTTTATCACTTCGTTAAAATTCATTTTCGATGCACTACGAAAGGCATCTTGTGCGTACTTTTTATTTCCTTCTTTCAAAAAACATTCTCCTAAATGGTAGTAAGCAATTTGGGCAAGACTATCATTTCCGTTTGTTACAGCTTTAAACTGGGGAATGGCATCGGTATATTTTCCGGTTTTATAGTAACAAAAACCAGCCACATAATAGTCATCACGATTTATTTTTGTGGCTGTTTGCTTGTATCTGATAAGATAGGGTATTGCTTCATCAAATTTATTCAGCTGGTAGTATGATTGGGCAATTAACTTGGCGATATCTCCTGAGCGTTTTGGATTGGCTGTATCCATAAGTGGTTTGGCTACCAATATCAACTCTTCGTATTTATTTTGAAGAAATAATATCTGTGCCATATAGTATGGCACAATGCGAGAAAACTGTTCGTCCGACTCTAATTTTTTTAAGTGCTGGTATGCCGTTTCGTAGTTTCCGTTGATGTAAGAAATATGGGCGTAATAATAAGTTGCTGCTGGAGCATATTCGCTTTCGGTATCTTTTACATCGTAAAAAAGCTTAGATGCCGTAGCGTAGGTTTCTTTCATAAAATAGGCATAGCCTTGCTTAAATTTAAACTCTATATTTTCGGAGGTCGTCAGTTCGTAAGTATCTACTTTATTGAACCAAAAAAGCACATTATCCCATATTTTTTTTCTAAAATAAAATTTGCCTAACTGGAAATTGGCAAGATTTGCTTTAGGACTTTCCGGATAAATTTCTATGAATTTTTTTAGTGCCAGTTCTGCATCGGCATTAAAAAGCTCTAATGCACATATTGCGGAATAATACTCAGCATTTATTCTCACTTCGGAATACTTATCATTTATTTTTTCAATTACCTCGTTAAACTTTTTTTGTGCGGCACTGTATTTTTCTTTATCAAATAATTCGAGGGCATTTCGGTAATCCTTATCAGCACTAAAGTAAACAGCCGTTTGTTGGGAATAAAGTATTCCTGAAAGAAATAGATACGATATAAAAAAGAGTTTATGCAAGAATAATCGCTTTACTATGGTAAGGGGTAAAATTATACAGTATTAAAGACTACCTTTAAAAAGAGGGTTTAAGTTATCAACGAAAAAATGTTGAAATTATTTTAAACAAAGGTTGTCCCTCTCTGCTGAAATACGAAACTTTATCGTTGGCAGAAAAACCTTCACCCCCTCTATAATATGTCCGATACTATTATTTCTCTCAGCGATGTAAGAATTTTCCAAGATACAAATCTTATTCTTTATGAAGTAAACATTGAGATAAAGAAAGGAGAGTTTATCTATCTTATTGGAAAAACAGGAAGCGGAAAAAGTTCTTTTTTAAAAACTTTATATGGAGAATTGTCCTTAAAAGAGGGAAATGGTAGTGTTTGTGGGTTTGAACTTTTTAAATTGAAAAGAAAAAATATCCCTTATCTAAGAAGAAAAATAGGCATTGTTTTTCAGGATTTTCAATTACTAACCGACCGTTCGGTTGAAGAGAATTTATTTTTCGTATTGAAAGCCACGGGGTGGAAAGATAAAGCTAAAATAAAACATAGGGCTATAGAAGTATTAGAAAGCGTAGGGCTTGGAACAAAAGCCTATAAGATGCCACACGAACTTTCGGGTGGTGAGCAACAACGTATTGCTATTGCACGAGCTTTGCTTAATAACCCGGAATTAATTTTGGCCGATGAACCTACCGGAAATCTTGACCCGGAAACATCGGAAGAGATTATGAAACTTTTATTCAAAATTAGTAATGAAGGTAAAGCGGTAATCATGGCTACGCACGATTATTCGATAATGGAGAAATTTCCTTCGCGTACATTGCGCTGCGAAGCGGGAAAACTAATAGTATAGGAATTAAATTTTAACACCAATGATGCAGATATCATCTAACTGCTCGTATTCGCCTTTCCATTTTTCGAAGTTTTCTTGAATGGCCGAAAATTGTTCTATCATTGGCAAATAAGATAATTCCGATAACATTTTTTTTAGGTTTCTGGTTTTAAACTTTTTTCCTGTTTCTCCGCCAAACTGGTCGGCATACCCATCGGTAGAAAAATACAAAGTGTCTCCTTCGGCTAAATCGACCGTGTATAAATTAAAAGGTTTTTCGTGGCCAAAATAATTTCCTACCGGTATATTATCGTACTGCAGAGTGAGTATTTCTCCGTTTTTAGCAATATAATTTTTATGATTTGCCGAGGCATAGTATAATTTTTTAGACTTAACGTCTATTCTTCCTAAGGAAATGTCCATTCCATCGGCCCCCTGGTAATCCGGATCGGACGATTTGAGTGATACGACAATCTTTTCTCGCAATACATTAAGTGCCTCATTGGGCATTTGTATTTTCATTTCATTTACAATTTGATTGATGTAATTAATGCCTAATAAGCTCATAAATGCTCCGGGAACCCCGTGCCCTGTACAATCGGCTACTGCAAAATAAAAATTATCATTTGTTTTGTGTGCCCAGTAAAAATCACCGCTTACAATATCCCTAGGTTTAAAAAAAATAAAACTATCTTTAAATGATTCGGTAAAAACCTCTTTGTTTGTTAACAATGCCTGCTGTATTTTCTGGGCATAGTTAATGCTATCTACTATTTCTTTGTTTTTAGCTTCTATTTCTTGTTTTTGTAATGTAAGCAAATTGTTTGCTTTGTTTTTTAGTTGATATCTACTGTAAAGCACAAAGGTTAAAATAGCAATTACAGCAAGGATTCCTCCTGAAAAGTAAATCATGCTTTGTTTTCTACTTATTTCCGATTGCTGTAACTGGTTATTTAATTCTAGTTGTTTTATTTGACTTTCTTTTCTTTCACTCTCGTATTTTTCTTCTAATTGAGAAATATATGTACTGGAAGTGTTATACAAAGAATCTTTTAATGATATATATCTTTTATAGTACTCGAATGCTTTTTGGTAGTTGTTCTCTAACAAATACACATTGGAAAGAATTTGACTGGCATCGAGTACAATTTCTTTCATTCCTAATGGTTCGGCACTGCTAATTCCTTTTAATGCGTATTCCTTTGCTTTAGGAAATTTTTTCCAGTCGTACATCAGGCGAGAAAGAGTAATATTGGTTTGTGCCATACCAAATTTGTCTCCAATTTTTTGCCTAATCAGTAAAGCTTCTGTTAAATATTTTTCGGCTGTATCGCGAGCATTAAAACGGTTCATTATTCCTCCAATGTTGTTAAATAGTTGTGCTCTTAATTTGAATTCGTTTTCAGGACAATTTTGCAAAGCATCTTTATAGTAGCTTAAGGCATCTCTTAATTTTCCGTTTTTATCTTTTATTAAACCTATGCTGTTGTATATTACCGCTATGTGTTTATTATCTTTTTTTGCTTTGGCAATTTTAACGGCTTCTTCAAAATTCACCATTGCTTTTTCATATTGACCAATATCGTTGTATATTAGCCCTATGTTTATCATACAATCGAGAATTAGTTTATTGTTTTTTATTTTCTCTGAAATTTCTTTGCATTTAATAAACCAATTGATGGCCTCTAAGTAATCACCTTTAAAATAAAAACAATTGCCTACTGTGGTATAAGTTTCTGCCAGAAATTGATCTTCGTTAAGTTGCTTATAAATGGTTATGGAACGGTATAAATTATTTTGGGCATTTTGATAATCTGCTTTGTTTAAATAGCACTCTCCTATTTTTTGGTAGCTTCGGCCAATTAAAAATTTGTTTTCTATTTTTTGAGCTAATTTTAGTGCATCATTGGAATACCTTAAAGCATCTTCACTCTTGGTATTCACTGTTTCTGAAGCAAGTTGTAATATAACTTCTATTTTATCTTTATCAGATTTGGCTTGGGGTAAAACCTGCAATAAACTGTCTATAGTTTGATTTGAAGCAAAAAGGCTATTGGCTGAAAATAAAAAAACAAGTACAGAATAATATATTTTTTTTTCTTTAACCTTCATGCTTTTTTCGAAATAACGGTGCAAGTTACAAAATTTTTATACTCAAATCATAAAAAACAGAGTTTCCTATTGTAAGGCATTGATAACTTGTGAAATTGCCATATCTGAAGAATAATTATTTTCTAAATTCTGACTTCTTTGTTTAATATCCATTTCTGAAAAATGTTGGCTGAGCAATTCGATTATTTTTTGTTTCATTTTTTCAGAGCTATTGGCTATTTCGCAATTTCTCTCCAAGCCTGTGTTCTCAACCATTGGATTATTTACCAAGCAAAATCTGCCGGTATATAGTGCAACCAGTAGCTTAAGTTTTACTCCTGTGTTCTGAAAAGTTGGAAGTACATTAATGTGTGCATTGCTAACCAATTTCCAAATGTCTTCGGTACCAACATCGGGGAGCAATTGAATGTTTTTATATTTTTTTACGGCATTTTTTAACTCACTAGAGGGGGCATTCCCTGCAATAATTAGTGTTGCCTCCAAATCGTTAAAAATTTTCTCGGTTAAATATAGGGCGGCCTCATTGTTTTCTGAAACAGCCAAGTTTCCGTGGTATAAACAAAAGGTACTTTTTCCGGGTGTGCTGATTACGTAATTAAAAGGATGAAACGGAGGAAGAATTTGTACGTTATTATGAAAAGATAAAAAATAATTCTTATCGTTAAGTGATATAGCAAACACAAGGTTTGCGTATTGAAGCTTTTGCTCAAACCATTTTAATTTGAAAGCTTCTAGTTTAAAAAATATTTTTTTGAAAAGGTTTTTCTCTGAACGTGCTAAGCCTAGATAGTAATCACTCTCTACATTATGCATGCGTACTATCTTTTTTCTTTGTTGCAGAGCTTTATGGTTTAATAAATAACAACAGTGTATTCCTTCAAAAAATATAGGAGAAGAGTCTTTTAATACATTTTTCAATAATTGATTATTGCTTCTGGTTATAACAATATAGGGTAAAAACGAAAACTGGTAAAGCAATCCCGACTTTCTTTTATAGTAAAAAACTTCTTTGCATAACTCGTTTAATTCGTTCTGCTCTCCTCTACCATATTCAAAGCAATGAAGTGTTACGCTTACATTGTTTTCTTTTAGTTTTTTTAATTTATAATATATATCGATTACTCCTCCATAATTGGGAGGAAAAGGCACATCAAAGGATATTAAGTGGATATGCATATCAGACAAAGGTTGCAAAAATAGTTTTTAACTTTATTTCTTCTTTTTGCCAGCAAAGATTTTGGGCTGCGGCCTTTGCATTTGCTTTCCATTGATTCAGTTCTTTTTTATGACTAAGCATTTGATTTAAAGCTGATGCTATTTCTGTTTCGGTATGTTTACTTAAAACAATTCCTATATTATATTGTTCTACCATTTTTTTCATCTCGGGCAAAGGCGATACCAATACCGGTAGTCCGGCATGTATGTAATCAAATAATTTATTAGGAAGTGCAAAGCGATAGTTTAACCCCATGTCTTCTTCTAACGAAACACCTATCGTGGCCTTACGGGTGTAATCTCGTAAATTCTCAAAAGAAACTTTTCCGATAAATACAACTTTATGATTTAGCTTTTTTTTAACAACGAGTTCTTTCAACTCATTCGTAATATCGCCATCGCCAATAATCTGCAATGTTGCATTCTCAACAAAGTACATTGCTTCAATTAATTTTTCGAGTCCCCTACCTACATTTAATGCTCCCTGATAGAGTATAATGTTTTCGTCATAAATTACTTCAGGAATGATATTCTGAACATATTCAGGCACATTTCGTATTACTTCAAACGCTATATTATATTTTCTTTTGTATGCTTCCGCTATGGAATCACTCACTGTAAATGCATTTATAATACGAGGCAAAATGAGGCTTTCTATTTTTTCCCAACACCTTTTTACACCGGGTCGATTCATTAATTCCGGAACTTCCGTAAAATATTCATGACTATCATATACTAAGGGTATTCGTTTTATCCGAGATACAAGAAAGTTGGCAGGCAACGTATCTAAATCATTAGAAAGCAGCACATCGGCATTTGTAAAAAGCAAATAAAAAAATAAACGAATATTATAAAAAGCATAAAATAAAAAGCCTTTGTTTATTGGCAATAAAAATCTTTTGGTAGTATACGAACGCGGTTGAAGCAAAAAATCCGAAGGCCATTTTCTTCCTACCAACGTAACCTTAAAACCCATAGAATGCAAGGTTGTACATGTCCTGTGAACACGCTGATCTGCAACCAAATGATTGGTAACCGATACCACCACATGCTTTTTTTTCATAACGCTAAAATAGTATTATATGGCCAAATAGAATCAGAAAACTATTGAAACTGTAATTTTATTGCAAAAACAATTATATGATACGGAATCGTAAATTCGCATATGAAAATTAAAGAAAACATTTCCTTAAAACCCTATAATACTTTTAATATCGATGCCAACGCTATGTATTTTACCGAGTTGGAAAGCACCGAAAATATTTACGAATTTATTCATGAAAAAAAATTTCAAAATATACCACAATTAATTCTTGGCGGTGGCAGTAATATTCTTTTAACCGACCATTTTGATGGTATTGTTTTAAAGAACCAATTAAAAGGCATTCGCCTAATACAAGAAACACTAGAACATTATTTTATTAAAGCATCGGCCGGAGAAAACTGGCATCGTTTTGTTTTGTACTGCATCGAAAATAACTACGCAGGATTAGAAAATCTTTCGCTCATTCCTGGCTGCGTGGGAGCTAGCCCAATGCAAAATATAGGTGCCTATGGTGTAGAAGTTAAGGATTTAATACATGAAGTAGAAACTATTCATTTGAGCAGTGGGCAAACACAAGTATTTGATAATTCTTCGTGCAAATTCGATTATCGAAGCAGCGTTTTTAAAACCTCTTATAAAAATCAATTTATAATTACACATGTGGTTTTTAAGCTGAATAAAAAACCAAATTATACCGTTACATACGGATCGATTGAAGAGGAATTAGACAAAATGGGCATTAAAGAACTAAGTATTCGGGCAATATCCGATGCCGTTTGCCGAATTAGAAAAAGCAAATTGCCCAACCCTATCGAAATAGGAAATGCCGGAAGTTTCTTTAAAAACCCTGTAGTGCCTATAAAAATAGCAAAAGAGTTGAAAGAACATTATCCCGATATTCCCATTTATACAGTAAACTCTACCCATTGCAAACTGGCAGCCGGGTGGCTTATAGAAAAATGTGGGTGGAAAGGAAAAACAATAAAAAACTGCGGAGTACATACAAAACAAGCTCTTGTATTAGTGAACTACGGCAATGCCAGTGGAAAAGACATTCTTGAATTAGCCAACCGCATCATTGCCTCTGTAAAAGACACATTTCATATTGAACTTGAAAAGGAAGTAAACATCATTTAAACCTCCCAATTTAACTTAACTTTTTACCATTGATACAATACCTTAACAAAGAAAAAATTGATATAAAAAAATGGAACCGGTGTATCGCTTCTTCCCAATGCAGCCTACCCTATGCCTACACCTATTATCTAAATATAGTTTGCAAAAATTGGGGAGGATTAGTATTAAACCATTACGAAGCCGTAATGCCCTTACCTTACGCTTTTAAATTTGGCTTACCATATATCTATCAGCCTTATTTTACACAACAACTTGGTATTTTTACAGCCAACAATATTGACAACGATTTAATTCAAACTTTTTTAAAAAATATACCCAAAAAATTCGTGTATATTTCCACTCAACTTAATTATAAATGCCTTGCGGCACAAAGTATAAAGTCTATAAAAACCAGAAAAAATTGCATATTAAATCTCAATAAACCCTACCAAGAATTATTTTCCCGTTTTACAGAAAACACCAAAAGAAATATAAAACAAGCAGATAAAAATTATTTACAAATTAAAATAAATGTTCATTCTGCTACTGAATATGCTCTGTTTTACAAAGAAAACAATCCGATTGAACATTCTAAAAAAACAAATCTTTTATTGGAAAAAATAATAAACACCACCGCAAAAAACAATATGGGCGAAACATGGAGCGTTCATTCCGTACAGGGCCAGATGCTTGCGTTTGCACACTTATTAAAAGAAAAAAATAGAATCATATATATTGCACCGGCCACCAGCCCGGAAGGAAAAAAACAAAAAGCCATGTTTCTTTTAATTAACGAATTGTGTAAAAAAAATGCAACCCACCATATTCTACTAGACTTTGAAGGCTCTGAAATTCAAAATGTGGCACGATTTTATGAGGGATTTAACGCAGAAACAGAGTTGTACCCTATTTACACTAAAAAAGTATTTTCAATTTAGAAGCTACGATAAGAAAAAGTAATTCAATGAGGTATTTAAAAAAAATATTTTATTTCGTTAAAAGAAAAAAATGGCATTTTATAACCTCTGCTCTATCATTTATTCTGTTAAGCCTTTGGGCCAACCTAAGCATCACTAATCAAACAAAAAACTTGTTATATTCCGATTTAAATACCGTTCCAAGCCATAAAGCTGCATTAGTATTGGGAACCTCAAAATACCGAAGCAATGGAGAAAAAAATTTATACTTTTTTTACAGAATACAGGCGGCCGCATTGCTTTACAAAACCCGTAAAGTAACCTACATTATAGTAAGTGGCGATAATAGCACCATGCAATACAATGAACCCAACACCATGAAAAAAGAGCTCATTAAATTAGGTATACCCGACTCCGTAATTTACTTAGATTATGCCGGTTTCAGAACCCTCGATTCTGTGGTGCGTTGCAAAGAAATTTTCGGACAAAAGGAGTTCATTATTGTTTCTCAAAAATTTCACAACGAACGGGCTGTTTTTTTAGCAAGAAAACACCATATCGAAGCCATCGGATTTAATGCCAGAGATGTTGATGCCTATTACGGATTTAAAACCAACCTACGAGAATACTTTGCCCGCATTAAAGTATTTATTGATTTAATTACCGGAAAAGAACCCAAATTTTTAGGCGAAAAAATAGAATTGGGAAAAGACTAAACCACCAAAAACACTTTGTAGCGAGGGGGGGATTTGAACCCCCGACCTCAGGGTTATGAATCCTGCGCTCTAACCACCTGAGCTACCTCGCCAATTTTAGGCTGCAAATATAGGTTTTTTGTTATTTTTTAAAATATTTTTTGATATTTAATCTTTTAAGTGTATTTTGCAGCAATATTTGAATACAGTATTTTCTGTTTAGTTCTTAACCTTAACTCATGGCGAATAAAAAAATATACGAACTGGAATATCAGGTAAACGCTTCTCCTAAACTTCTATACAATTACTTAAGTACTATAAGCGGCCTTTCCGAGTGGTTTGCAGACGATATTAACTCCAGAGGAGATGAAATGGAGTTTATTTGGGATGATGACACCCGCGCTACAGCTCACATCATTTCAAAAAAACAAGGGGCATTTATTCGCTTTAAATGGGAAGATGATATTGACAACGATGCATTTTTTGAGATGAAAATTCAAATTGACGAACTAACGAAAGATGTATCCTTAATCATTACCGATTTTGCCGAAGAAAATGAAATGGAAGATGCAGTACAACTTTGGAATGCTCAAATTTCAAAATTGCTTCAGGTGCTAGGCTCTTAATTTTTTTCGCTTCTACGAATGAGGAGTTTACTCAGAAAAAATGCCATTTTCTTTATCCCCTATATCATTATTTTAGCATTTTCTTTATGCCTTTTGCTTTTTTTTGACAAAGCCTCTATTCACTTATTTATTAATCGCTTTCATTCTGCCTTTTTCGATTTCTTTTTTAAATATTTTACTCATTTAGCCGATGGCTTTTTAATTCTTTTTATTGGAATTCTATTTTTCGCTTTCAACAAAGAAAGAAGCCTCTTTATTTTGGTATCTTTTGGCATATCATCGGCTATAACCCAAATTTTAAAAAAAGTGATTTACCATGAACAATTAAGGCCCAGTGTTTTTTTTAACGACCTGTCTAATTTATACATTGTTCCGGGAGTAGATATTCACGGGTATTTTAGTTTTCCATCTGGCCACACAGCAGGAGCTTTTTGTTTGGCTACCTGTCTTGTTTTATCGGGAAGTAAAGCTAAATTGCAACTCTTTCTTTTACTGTACGCATTATTGGCGGCTTATTCCAGAATGTATTTATCTCAACACTTTTTAGTAGATGTAGTGGTAGGTAGTACCATTGGGGTTTGTTCTGCTCTTGTTGTATACCCGATATGTTACCATTGGATGCTTCTAAAAAAAATCTTCCCCGTTGAAAAAAATGCAGGCAAATGAAATGGGTTGAAAATAAAATAGAATACCTATTATTTGTATTTGCGATATTCCTTTTTGTGCCTTTCTTAGGAAATGTGCATTTGTTTGACTGGGATGAAATCAATTTTGCCGAAGCCTCCCGAGAAATGTTGGCTAGCGGAAATTATGCTATTGTTCAAATTGATTATATGCCCTTTTGGGAAAAACCTCCTTTCTTTTTTTGGCTTCAAGCTCTTTCCATGAAAGTTTTTGGTGTAAACGAATTCGCAGCACGATTTCCAAATGCGCTTTGCGGAGCATTTACCGTACTTGCTCTATTTCGAATAGGTAAAAAATTATTTAATGTAAATTTTGGTCTTATTTGGGTATTAGCCTACATAGGCTCGCTGCTGCCATTCTTCTATTTTAAATCCGGAATAATTGACCCTTGGTTTAATTTATTTATTTTTTTAAGCATCTGGCATTTGTATTTGTATCTAAACAAACACCCTAGCCAACTATTACAAATTGTGGCCTCGTCCTTATTTTTAGGGTTTGCGGTATTAACCAAAGGGCCGGTTGCCATATTAATTGTTGGATTATGTTACAGCATCTACTTACTATTTAACCGATTTAAAAATGTACCACCACTAAAACACCTATTTCTGTATTTTGCAGTTGTTTTGAGTATTGGTGGTATTTGGTTCTTTGCATTATTATTGAATGGTAACTACGGAATTATTTCTGAATTTATTCTTTACCAAATTCGCTTGTTTAATACTCAAGATGCCGGACACGGAGGTCCCTTTTATTATCATTTTATTGTTCTTTTAGCAGGCTGTTTTCCGGCTTCTATTTTTGCTATTCCTTATCTAAAAAAAGATTATACCATTACGCTGCTTCAACAATCATTTCATTATTTTATGCTGTTGTTGTTTTGGGTGGTCTTAATTCTATTTTCTATCGTTAAAACTAAAATTGTTCACTACTCTTCTTTATGCTATTTTCCCTTAACCTTTTTTGCCGCTATCTCTCTTTATAAATTGTTTTACTCCGAAAAAAAAATATTTTCTACGACTGTTTTTTTGATTGCGTTGATTGGGCTAAGCCTTTCGCTTATTTTAACTGCTGTTCCTTTTATAGAAATACTCAAACCTTTTTTAATGGCACAAAATATTCCTTCGGATGAGTTTGGAAAAGAAGCCTTTAAAACAAGCGTAAACTGGAGCGGCATTGAAAGTGTTGGAGGAGTGCTATTATGTATTGGTATATTTTTCTTTTTGTACTATCGTAAAAGAAAAATATCAAAAGCGGTTCTTCTCTTGTTTTTTGCCTCTTTGCTTTCTACCTCTCTTGCCATGTTGCTCATTGCTCCTAAAGTAGAACCATACTCGCAAGGAGCAGCCATTGAGTTTTACAAAAGCAAAAGAAACGAGGAATGTTTTATTCTACCTCTGGGATTTAAAAGCTATGCTCATTTGTTTTATGCACAAAAAAAACCGGGTTTAAACCCTCCTCATTATTCTGAAGATTGGGCATTAAACGGAGACACAAACATTCCGGTATATTGTGTAGTAAAAATAAATCGCTCCAAAGAATACGAAAACTACTACCCACAACTCGAAAAATTGTACGAAAAAAATGGTTTTACTTTTTACAAAAAAAGAAACTAAAAATTAAGTTCGTATCTGTCCATTTTTAAAACCCCCCATTTACAAAGCCTGTGTGAACAGGAAGTAAAAAGTACTCCCATTCCGTATACCATGCTCCGTTTAAAATTTATAGAAGAAGCCTCTTTGAAATATTTTGTGGGGCAGGTTACTTCAGCAATATCATAACCGGCATAAATAATTTGCGAAAGCATTTGGTTATCAAAAACAAAATCATCGGAATTCCGATTATATTTAATCTTCAGCAATACTTCTTTAGAAAATGCGCGATACCCCGTATGGTACTCTGATAATTTTTGGTTTACCAAAATATTTTGAGTGAAAGTAAGCACCCTGTTAAAAAAATATTTATACAAAGGCATCCCCCCTTTTAATGCTCCATTTCCTAATATTCTAGAACCCAACACAACATGAAAAAGATTATTGGAAATAAGAGAAGCCATCGAATGAATTAACTTAGGGGTGTACTGATAATCGGGATGAAGCATAATGACTATATCTGCTCCAAGTTCTAATGCTTTAGTGTAACAAGTTTTTTGATTTCCCCCATATCCCCTATTTACCTCGTGCTGTATAATGTTTTTGATTCCTAATTTCTTTCCCACTTCTACGGTATTGTCCTTACTACGGTCATCTACTAAAACCACATCATCAACAATATCAAATGGAATTTCGCTATACGTTTTTTCAAGCGTAAGTTCTGCATTGTACGCAGGCAATACCACAATAACTTTTTTTCCGTTTATCATCTAAAAAATAATTTTCGCACAAAAGTAATCAAACCCACAGAATTGCGTTAATTAGCAATATTCATGAATATGTATCTTTGCGAACAAATACTGTTGAGTTGAATACCACTTCAAAATTTATATTAAAGTCTTTTTTAGGTCCGTTTATTCTTACCTTCTTTATTGCCTTGTTTGTACTTATTATGCAATGGCTATGGTTGTATATAGACGATATGGTAGGAAAAGGAATTGAAACGCACTACATCATAGAATTGTTTATTTACGCCTCGGCTCATTTTGTACCAATGGCCTTGCCTTTAGCCATTCTTTTATCTTCTCTAATGACAATGGGTAATCTTGGCGAACAGTACGAACTGGTTGCCTTTAAGGCCGCAGGGGTTTCTCTTATGAAAGTGATGCAACCACTTATTGTATTTGTATTTTTTCTATCTATTTCTGCCTTCTTGTTTTCTAACTACGTTTTGCCTGTAGCTAATCTTAAAATGAATTCACTCTTCTACGATATTCGCGAAAAAAAACCGGCCGTTGATATTAAACCCGGCAGATTTTATAATGAAATAGAAGGTTTTTCAATTCGTATTAAAGAAAAAAGAAAAAAAGGAAACAACGAAGTGTTATACGGTTTAATGCTTTACGACCACAGAGAAAGAAACGGAAACCGTATAGTTACCATTGCCGATTCGGGTATGATGCAAATTACCCCCGATAAATTATATGCCGTAATGACTTTGCACAATGGTAGTTCCTACGTAGAACAAATGGATAAAGACCCTTCTAAACCCACTTTTCCATTTTACAGAAGATACTTTAAAAACACACAAATAGTGCTAGACCTTTCCGAGTTTAAGATGTCGCGTACCGATGAAGATCTTTTTAAAGATAACTACCAAATGCTAAACATCACTCAACTGAGCGATGCTATGGATACTATTAACAAACAATTTGAACGTAAAAAAATAATGCATTTAATAGGTTTAAAAGAAAGTATGGTTTATTTTAATCCTTCTTACTTAGAAGATTATTTACCCAAAGACACCAGCCAAGCTGAGAACATTACCAAAAATTCCACTCAATGCAAGTTTAACAACCTTGCATTCGATAAATACATTGATACCCTCTCTTTTTTCGATAAAGGAAGAATTTATTCCAATGCCATTTCGTTGGCCCGTACAGCAGCCAACCGAACCAATCTTTACATAGAAGAAAAAGCCGGAATGTTTAATTACTACATTCAACACGAAATAGAATGGCATCGAAAATTTACACTTTCAATTGCTTGTCTAATTTTATTCTTTATCGGTGCTCCATTAGGTGCTATTATTAGAAAAGGTGGTTTGGGAATGCCCGTAGTAATGTCTGTAATCTTTTTTATTTTCTTTCACATACTTTCAATTAGCGGAGAAAAAATGACCAAGGAAGTAGTATTGCCCTCGTGGCAAGGCATGTGGATGGCTACAATAGTATTTTTGCCCATGGGCATTTTCTTTACATGGAAAGCGGCCAGCGATTCCGGTTTATTTAGCATTGATAACTATATAGAAAGCCTAAAAAAAGTGGCCCGTCTAATAAACCCCAAAAACTGGCGAAAAAGAAATGAACCTTCTACAAATAACATCTAAACCCCCTTTTCCGGAAAAAGATGGTGGCTGCAGGGCCATGGCAGCTCTCGCTAATAGCCTTGTACAGCAGGGAAATGAGGTGCAATTACTATGTATTGCCACGTATAAGCATCCGTTTAATATTTCTTCTTTTCCGCCTACCTTAAAAGAAAAAACAACATCGGTATTTATCAATACAAAACCCAATTTTTTCCAAGCTCTTTCTGCATTCGTTCAAAATAAATCGTACAATATTACTCGTTTTGATAGCAAAAAAATGCACCAACTAGTAAACCAATCCTTACAACAAAATAAGTTCGATGCCATTATTTTAGACAGTTTATACGCCACACCCTATTTGCCTACCATCCTAAAAAACACCACATGCCCCGTAGTTTACAGAGCTCACAATATAGAGTACGAATTGTGGGAAACCCATGCTAAGAACGAAAAAATTTTTTTTAAAAAATTATATCTTCAACTTCTTGCCAAACAATTAAAAAAATACGAAATAAATATCCTTACTGAAGTAACCGGAATAGCCTGCATAAGCCCAGAAAACGCCTTTCAAATTAAAAATATTTCAAAAAATAAAAGGGTGTCGTACATTCCATTTTCGATAAACGATTCTCTACCTAAAATGGCAGCTCTTTCCAAAAAACTTTTTTTTATTGGCTCTTTTGAATGGGAACCAAACACAATTGGGTTAAAATGGTTTATAAAAAACGTATGGAGTAAAATCATTGATTTTGATCCGAAAATTGAATTTCATATTGCCGGAAAAGGTATGAATAAAAAGGAATGGGAAGGGAAAAATATTGTTTGCCATGGCGAGGTTGAAAATGCAGAAAAATTTATAGAACCCTTTTTTATAATGCCAGTTCCTCTGTTTAACGGAAGCGGAGTACGCATTAAAATTATAGAAGCAATGGCTGCAGGAAAAATTATTATTGCTACTCCAAAAGCAGCCGAAGGTATACCTTACACACATCAGAAAAATATATTTATTGCCCATTCGGAAAATGAGTTTGTAAATTGTATTAAATATTGCATTTTAAATCCAGAAAAAGCAATTAACATAAGTTTAGAAGCACAAAAGTTGGCTGTGGAACAATATGGCAACAGAAAAGTAATGCACGATTTTCTCTCATTCATCAATAAATTAAAAGAAGATGAATAAACGAAAAAAAATTTTTTTTCTACTTTCTCGTGTTCCCTATCCACTCGAAAAAGGCGATAAACTAAGAGCTTTTCATCAAATTAAAGAATTGTCAGTGCAGTATGATATTTATTTGTGTGCCTTATCCGACAAAGCCGTTCATGCAGATGCCCCGAACATTCTAAATTTATATTGCAAAGAAATTTTTATCATAAAAATTTCAAAAGCGGCCATTCTGTTCAATTTAATAAGAAATTTATTTTTCAGTAGACTCCCCTTACAGGTAGCCTATTTTTACTTTCCTTTTGCAAAAAACAAAATAGAAGAACGCTTAAACCAAATAAAACCCGACCACATCTTTTGTCAATTAGTAAGAATGAGTGAATATGTGAAAGATCTCAGCATACCCAAAACCATAGATTATATGGATGCCCTATCAAGAGGCATGGAAAGAAGAGTAAACAAAGCCCCCTTTTATCTGAAACCATTATTGAGAATAGAAACCCGCAGGCTGAAACTATACGAGCATGATATTTTTGGATTTTTCGAAAACCGAATGATTATATCCGAACAAGACAGAAACCTGATAGTACACCCCGAGAATTATAAAATACATATAATAGAAAACGGAGTAGATGCCGAACATTTTACTCCAAAAGAAAAAAGTGAAAAAAAATATCACCTTATTTTTTCCGGAAACATGTCATACCCTCCTAATATCGATGCGGCAAAGTATTTGGTAAAAGAAATAATGCCCTTGGTTTGGAAAATAAAACCCAATGTAAAAGTGGCTATTGCCGGAGCTAATCCTACGGCAGAAATTAAAAAACTACAATCGCCATTGGTTGAAATTACAGGTTGGGTAGAAAATATGGCCGATTATTACAATGCATCTGAAATTTTTGTTGCCCCCATGCAATTGGGCAGCGGATTGCAAAATAAATTATTAGAAGCCATGGCCGTGGGTATTCCTTGCATTACTTCCGATTTAGCAAATAATGCGCTAGGTGCCCAACAAAACAAAGAAATACTTATAGCCCAAACTACCCAAGAATTTGCCGAAAAAATATTACTCCTTCTCGAAAACACATCGGTTTACAACACCATTTCAAATAACGGTCGTGCATTTGTTCTTTCCACCTACAGCTGGAAAAAAGCTGCAGAAAAAATAGCTCGCTTAATGGGTTAATTCAAGAATTTAATTTCATTATTTGCACTATATACAAGGAATTATTTTTTTTGCACAACTATTTAATTTTCTTACTTTTACATGAACATTACAAATCTTTTTTCGTCTGAAAAAACAAGTTCATACTTCATCTTCTATACCCTCTGTTTTAAAAACCAAAAAACAGATTTCCGATAAAGATTTACTGATGAAGAAACTAAAAAAACAAATCACAGAACTTAAAAAATTTAAAAATGTTGCCAAAGATAACGAGTCGAAATACCGCTCCTTGTTTGAAATGTCGGACGATGCCATTTTAGTTATAGAAGACCACACCTTTGTAGAATGTAACAAGGCGGTGGTAAAAATGCTTGGATATAAAAATAAAGAAGAATTACTTAATACCCACCCTTCAGAATTATCGCCCGAAAAACAACCCGATGGCAGATGCTCTTATGAAAAAGCACAGGAAATGATGGCACTTGCCATACAAAACGGCAGTCATCATTTTGAATGGATACACACCAGAGCCAACGGAGAAGATTTTCCGGTAGAGGTATGGTTATCTTCTTTCAAGTTTAAAGGCAAAATACTTATTAATACCATTTGGCGAGATTTAACCGAGAAGAAGAAAGCCGAGCAAACCATTTTTAAAAATATTGAAGAAAAAGAAACTCTGTTAAAAGAAATACACCACAGAGTAAAAAACAATTTACAAATTATTAGTAGCTTATTAAACTTGCAGGCCAACAGTGTAAACGATGTTTTCGTAACCAACATTCTAAATCAAAGTAAAGCACGCATAGAATCTATGTGTAAGGTACACGAAATGCTTTACAAATCAGAAAATTTTTCTAAAATCAATTATCATCAGTATCTCTTAGAGTTAGTAACCAAACTTATTCATAACGTAAAAGGAGAAAAGAACAATATTACCTTAGATGTTAAGGTTACTGAAAATTTTAATATAAATACAGCCATTCCACTTGGACTCATTATAAACGAAATAATAACCAATACACTTAAGTATGGAATTACAGGAAACTCTAGAGGGAAAATATACATTCGTATCAATAAGGTTCCGCATAATCAATACACCATGCTTATTGGTGATAACGGAAAAGGATTTCCGAAAACCATTTCTATTTCTAACAGCCACACACTAGGGTTTCAGCTCATTGCGAGCCTTACGGAACAATTAAACGGCCACATTAAAAGAAACCTTAATAAAAAAGGCACTCATTACATTATTACATTTGAAGCCATTTAATATGGAAAAATCTTTTCTGTTTCTGGTATTTTATAGCCTTGTTTTACTTACCACTTCATGTAAAGTGCAAAAAAAGGAGAATATACCTTTACGGGAGAAAGATCCGAATAACCCTTACACCGCCTGCGAACTGATAGAAATAGCTTTTGAAAATAAAATAGGTAAGATACAACCTTATAAGGAATATTATTTGCGATGCTCCATGCAAGACTATTTTATAAAACTGTGCGAAAGTTCTGTGAAATCTGATGAACTAAAACCCTTTCTAAATAAAGGAATTACGGTAGAGATGGAGATAAGGGAAGGTTTATGGGATAAATGTAATTCCGATTTCGAACAGGTTCAAAGCAGAACCGGTAAGTATGTGGTAATAAAAAGAATTATCAAATAATTTCCAGCCCTAATGCGTTCTTGTTACAAAAAAATATAAATCTATTGTTCTATTGTTCTTACAAGTATCTTAGCCTCTAGCATATCATTCATAGCATATTTTACACCTTCTCTTCCAAACCCCGAATCTTTAATTCCTCCGTAGGGCATGTGGTCGGCACGAAATGTTGGTACATCATTTATTATGACTCCGCCAACTTTTAACCGATTAAAAGCAATATCTATTTCGCTCTGCGAATCGGTAAAAAGGCCTGCCTGCAAGCCAAAAGAGGAATAATTTACCTCGCTTACCGCCTGCATAAATGAAGAATATTTTTCTATTATCACAACCGGACCAAATACTTCGCAACTACTTACTTTCATTGATGAATGGGTATCGGTAAGCACAGTTGGTTCCACAAAGTTACCCCTACGCTTACCTCCACATAGCAACTTAGCCCCTTGCAAAACAGCCTCGTTAATCCATTCTTCTACTCTTACGGCATTCGCTTCGTCTATCATACACGAAATTTCCGTTTCGGAATTCTCTGGCCTTCCTTGTTTTAATAATTTAACTTTTTCAACAAACTGTTCCGTAAATGTATCAAATAGGGTTTCGTGTACATAAATACGTTGTGTGTGTATACAAACCTGACCGGAATAAGCAAAGGCTCCGTTTACACACTTCGATAATGCGGTATTTAAGTGAGCTGATGGGCTAATAATTACTCCGGCATTACCACCCAGCTCTAATACTACTTTTTTCTTTCCGGCTATTGCTTTCATGGGCCATCCAGCCTTTGGCGAACCCGTAAAACTTAATAATTTAATTCGATTGTCTGTGATTAAAGGGGCAGCCACATCATGTGTTGTTGGTAATACCGAAAACATGGCTTTGGGTAATTCGGTTTGGTGAATAATATCGGCTAATTCCAAAGCAGAAATTGGGGTACGTAAATCGGGTTTAATAATAATAGGGCAGCCTGTTGCAATGGCTGGAGCCACTTTATGAGCAAGCAAATTCAGTGGAAAATTAAATGGAGTAATGCCAGAAACAACACCCACCGGAAAATATTTTACCCAAGCCTCCTTGTTATCTAATCCGGGTTGCCAATCCATGGACAGATATTCTTTGGGTAATCGTTTGCATTCTTCGGCTGCTATTAAAAAGGTAAATGCAGCCCGTTGCACTTCAGAAATTGCATATTTGTAAGGCTTTGCACTTTCGGCCGAAATTATTTTTGCCAGATAGTCGGCTTTCTTATTGATTTCGTTTGAAATAAACATTAATGCATTGTACCGCAAATAAGCGGGTATAAACGAACACTCTTCCTCTATTTGTTGAGCCTTATCAATAGCTTCCTCAACCTGCTCTACTGAGGCCAAATAAGTATGTGCAATATTCTGTGAATCGTATGGATTTTTAATTTCAATTTTTTGTGAACTTGAAACCCAGTTTCCGGATAAATAAATTTGATATGTTTTCATTTCTTAAAATAAAAAAAGCGGCAAAAGCCGCTTCAATGTTAATCATTATAAAAATCACCTTGCAATATTATTCAGAATATAACTTAATAAAAGTGGTAAAATAAATTCTGTTTTGGGTTTTGTGCCGTCAAATCCACCCATTTTTTCTGTTGTATTTGCCGAACTTACTATTTTGGCCGTATCTGATTCACTGGCAGGCATGGCATTTTCGGAGGCTACGGTGGCGGTGTATTGTCCCTCGTTTATATCTCCTATCAGTGCAATAATATCACGTTCTTCAAGCTTCGATTTATCGTAAACAACGGTTGCACTTTCTGAATCAAAATCTACTTCACAACTTACAATACCATTTACAGTATTCAGTTCCTTTTCTATTCCTTTGGCACATCCACTGGCACATACCATTCCTTCTACTGCAAGATGTAATGTTGCCCTATTCTCCGGAGCTACTTCTGTTTTTTGGGTTTCAGCCTCTTGCTCGGTGCTGCATGATAAACTAAATAAAAGAGCAGACGCGATGAAGATAGCAACAATTTTTACTTTCATACTTATTTGGTTTTAAATAATTCCGATTGGTTTATGGCTGATTTTATGATGTCAAGTGAGGTTGCTTTTTCGTCAAATTTCACAGAGGCTTGTTTCTCTGTTAAATTAACCTCAGCCTGTATCACTCCGGTTTGTTTTTCTATAATATTCTTTACTTGTTGTACGCAATGCCCACAACTCATTCCCTCTATATACAATGTTTCTTGTAACACAGACCAAAATTAATAATTTTTGGTTTAATCTTGCACCGGGTAATTCTTTAAAAAAAGTTAAATCTGCTATAATTCTATTTATTGTGCTATCAAACAAAAAATGGCAACTTTTTATACTGTTTGTGCTTGCGATTATTTGGGGCAGTTCTTTTATTTTAATGAAACGGGGTATGGAGGTTTATTCTGCCTACCAAGTAGCTTCGCTAAGAATTTTTATCGCTTTTATTTCTCTGTTTCCTTTTTTTATAAAATATCTTCGTACTGTAGATAAAAAGAAAATTCCTTTTTTCGTGATAGTGGGTTTATTCGGAAATGGCATTCCTGCCTTTTTATTTACTTCTGCTCAAACGGGCATAAGCAGCTCTTTATCCGGAATGCTAAACTCTCTCACCCCTTTATTTACCATTCTTATTGGAGCCTTATTTTTTAAAACGCACGTTACATTTGCTAAAGTAATTGGGGTTATACTTGGTTTAATGGGTGCAATTGGCCTAATATGGGCCGGAGGGATTGAGCATTTTGGAAACAACCTTCTTTATGGCTTACTGGTAATTGCCGCCACTTTGTGCTACGCCATTAGTGTAAATACAATTAAAACCCATCTTCAGCAAACCGATGCTATGGTAGTCACTTCTATGGCTTTTTTTTATATTGGAATTCCCATTGGCATTTATCTTTTTACAACCGATTTTATTGCCGTAACCCAAAGCAACCCACATGCCGCTTCTGCGTTAGGTTACATTTTTATACTCTCTACCATAGGCACCTCGCTCGCTGTACTTGTATTTAACTTCTTAATTAAACACACCTCGGCTGTTTTTGCCTCATCGGTTACCTACTTAATTCCCATAACGGCCATTTTTTGGGGTTGGCTTGATGGGGAAAGCCTGAATCTGCTTCACTTATTATTTATTGCTCTTATTCTGTTTGCAGTTTATATGGTAAATAAGAAGTAAAAGACCTTTATTAATGTTCTACGACTCTTATACAAGTACCTTTTTTACTTAAATAATACACCTTGTAGCTGTACGGATTTGCAGCAAGGTAAATAGATGCCGGAATATTGGTTAATAAGCCACTTACCCCCCACACCTTTGTAAAAGTGCCCGCTTTATTAAATGCCTCTATAGAGGGGAATTTAATAAAAAAATAAGAAGAAGAACCCACACAATAGGCAAATAATATTACCTTAGCAAAATCGAATTTTCTAACCGATAGTGTATTCATACTTTCGAAATATACCGTGTCTCTTCGGGTAATCATAAAATTTTCTTCAATCGTACAAACCTTTGTTCTAATTTCTTTATTTTCTCCTTTTAATGAATATTTTATTTTTTTGCCCGATTTTATTTTTACCACAATTTGGGAAGAAAGACTATCATATAGTATCAGTTGTTTTTCCTGAGAATATAATTGCCTACAAATTAACACAGTAAGCATAAACACAATGAATCTTAACATCATGAGGCGAAAGTAATATTTACAATTTTATTACATAATACTTGCAACAATAAAAATCTTTTGTAACTTCGCAACCCATTTAATATTTATACAACACATTATGTACGCAATCGTTGACATAGCCGGGCAACAATTTAAAGTTGAAAAAAATCAACAACTTTTTGTGCACCGCTTGGAAGGTGAAGAGGGTTCTAAAGTTGAGTTTAATCAAGTTCTTTTAATTGATGACAAAGGAAAAATAAAAGTAGGTACCCCGGCATTGGAAGGCGCCTCGGTTTCGGCTAAAATTGTAGAACACCTTAAAGGAGACAAAGTAATTGTTTTTAGAAAAAAAAGAAGAAAAGGCTACAAAGTAAGAAACGGACACCGCCAGTATTTAACTAAAATACAAATTGAAGCTATTTCGGAAAGCGGTAGCAAGAAAACAAAAGCGGCTGCTACCGAGAATATCTCAAACGAAGAAGTGGCAGCAGCTCCCAAGGCAAAGCGTAGTACAAAAAAAGCAACAGAAGAATAATCTTTAAGTAAATTATAAATTATGGCACACAAAAAAGGAGCCGGAAGTAGTAAAAACGGACGCGAATCGGAAAGTAAACGCTTAGGTATTAAAATATTTGGCGGACAGGAAGTAAAAGCCGGAAATATTATCGTTCGTCAACGTGGCACAAAGCACCATCCGGGCGAAAATGTAGGTTTAGGTAAAGACCATACCCTCTTTGCATTGTCTGACGGAAAAGTTCTTTTTAAGAAAAAAAAGGATAACCGTTCTTATGTTTCGGTTGTAACGGCTCAGGCTTAATCATCGTTTTTAATATTTTTATACTCCTGCTATAACTTGTATGGCAGGAGTTTTTTTTTACACACTTCGCCATATTCTATTAAATTTGTACTCCTTAAAATATCTATATGTTAACCCTTTTGTACCTGAGAGAAAATACTAATGACGCCATAGAAAGGCTCTCCAAAAGAAATATTGAAGCTGCTCCATTATTAAACAAAGTACTTGAACTAGACAGTAAAAGAAAAAACCTGCAAACCGAAATGGATAATTTGCTTGCAGAGGCCAACTTGTTGGCCAAACAAATAGGCCTGTTAATAAAGGAAAATAAAACCCAAGAAGCCAATAAAAACAAAGAAAGAACCAGCCTTTTAAAAAACAATACGCAAGAGCTGAAAACAAAGA
Source organism: Flavobacteriales bacterium (assembly GCA_905339165.1). Classification (GTDB taxonomy): domain Bacteria; phylum Bacteroidota; class Bacteroidia; order Flavobacteriales_E; family Vicingaceae; genus BCD5. Next base: position 147,299 of record CAJPFH010000003.1, on the reverse strand, counting down.
TTACAGAACTAGAAGAAGAAATAAAATCTCTTTTATACACCCTACCAAACACCCCACACCATTCGGTTCCTAAAGGAAAAACAGCCGATGATAACGAAGTAGTTTTTACCTCAGGGAATGTTCCTCAACTACCCGAAGAAGCACTTGCCCACTGGGATTTGGCCTCTAAATACAATCTTATCGATTTTGAATTGGGAAATAAAATTACCGGAGCCGGATTTCCTGTTTATACCGGAAGAGGAGCAAAGTTGCAAAGAGCATTAATTAGTTTTTTCTTAGACGAAGCCATCAAAGCCGGTTACTCCGAAGTAATACCTCCTTTAATGGTCAATGAAGCTTCCGGTTACGGTACCGGGCAGTTACCCGATAAAGAAGGGCAGATGTACCATGCTGCCACTGATAATTTTTACCTGATTCCAACAGCCGAAGTACCCATTACCAACATTTACCGCGATGTAATTCTCAAAGAAAACGAACTACCCATTAAAAAAGTTGGCTACACTCCTTGTTTTAGAAGAGAAGCTGGATCATACGGAAAAGATGTTAGAGGACTAAACCGCCTACACCAATTCGATAAAGTAGAAATTGTACAAATCACAAATCCCGAAAATTCTTATACTATTTTACAAGAAATGGTAGAACATGTAAAAAACTTGTTAACGAAATTAGAACTACCCTTTAGAACATTAAAACTTTGTGGAGGCGACATGGGCTTTACCTCGGCCTTAACATACGACATGGAAGTATTTTCCGCTGCACAAAAAAAATGGCTCGAAGTAAGTTCTATTTCTAATTTCGAAACCTTTCAGGCTAACCGATTAAAATTACGATTCAAAGATAAAACCGGAAAAACTCAATTGGCACACACCCTTAACGGTAGTGCATTGGCATTACCCCGAATTGTTGCCGCTCTGCTGGAAAACAACCAAACTCCTAACGGCATTAAAATTCCCTCGCACCTTGTACCATACACAGGCTTCGAACTAATAAATTAAATTAAAATGAAATATTTAATCCTATTTACCTTCATTATTTCAACTCTTTTATTCTCCTGCCAAAGCGGAAAATACCAAAAAGAAATTAGTGCATTAGATAGTTTGCACAACCTCCTAAATATAGCCGAACAACAACTCACCTCTACCGACACCGCCAAGGTTAGAACTGTTAAAGCAGAAATGCAAAAAAATATGGATTTTATTACCGAAAACTATAAAGACACTTTTTCCTTGAGTATGGCCATGATGCTTTCCGATTACGCTTTTCCGAAAAAAAAAGTGTACCGAAATTTTATTGGAAACTACTCTAAATTTTTAAAAGATATTGAATACACCCGCTCCCAATTAAACAACCTAAAACAAGATTTAGAAAATAACAGCATACCGGAAGAAAAAGTGTCAACATACTTTACCACCGAACAAAATGCCGTACTAACCATTTGCAACACTATTGACCAAAACGTGAATACGATTCAAACTTACTTTTTAAAATTTGACACATTGCACCCAAAAGTACTGCACATTGTAGACAGCATAAAAACGGCACAAAATATGCGACCATAAGCTCAATGTACTTAAAAAAAATCATACTATCCGCAATCCTCTTTCTATTCGGATTATACCCTGTTTTAACTTTTTCTCAAAATAACAACGATGCCGAGTTGGCCATGCAGCATATGCAAGAGGGCGAATATGAAAAGGCCTCCTTCTATTTAGAAAAATTGTACAATAAAAGCGGAATTGAATATTATTATGATAACCTGCTAATTTGCTACATTAAACTGGGAGAGTTTAAAAAAGCCGAAAAACTTACCGAAAAACAATTCAAAAGATTTCCTACTCGCTTACAGTATTTAGTTGACTTAGGCTCGGTTTACGAGGAAGCCGGAAATAAAACAAAAGCAATACAACAGTACGAAAAAAGCATTAAGGAACTTTCTATAGACCAAAAACAAATAACCGAACTTGCCAATGCTTTCGCCAGAAAAAAATTGTTTGAATACGCTATCAACACCTATCTTAAAGGTCGTAAACTACTGAAAGGTTTTTACCCCTTTAATATGGAACTAGCCTCTGTTTACAAAGCAAACGGCAATTTCGATTTAATGATTGGCGAATACTTAGACCTACTCCTTATCCACGATTCGTACATTCAAAGTGTACAAAATGCGTTGCAAAACGAGCTTACTCCGGATCCCGACCTAAAAAAAACAGAACTACTAAAATCCGAACTACTGAAAAGAATTCAAAAAAATTCTGATAAAACTATTTTTTCCGAACTGCTTATTTGGTTTTATGTACAAGAAAAAAACTATACGGCCGCCCTGTTACAAGCCAAAGCTCTCGACAAAAAATTAAACGAAGATGGTTTCCGGATAATGGAACTCGGCATGTTGGCCCTCTCCGACAAAAACTACGATGCCGCCACCGAATGCTACGAATACATTATTAAAAAAGGTAGAAATTCATTCAACTACCTAAATGCACGCATGGAATTGGTAAACGTACTTCATCTAAAAATTACTACATCGGGCAATTACACACCAAACGATTTGATTCTGCTGGAAACCAACTACATTGCAGCTATTAATGATTTAGGAAAAAGCCACTCCACTATTCCCTTGTTACTAGGCTACGCCCAACTACAAGCATTTTACCTTTACAAATACCACGAAGCAATACAAACCATTAACGAAATTCTGCTTATGCCACAACTAAAAGGACACGATAAAGCCAAAGCAAAAATTCTACTGGCCGATGTAAACCTCTTAACCGGAGAAATTTGGGAAGCCTCTCTTCTTTACTCTCAGGTAGAAAAAGAATTTAAGTACGACATATGGGGAGAAGATGCAAAGTTTAAAAATGCAAAAATTTCTTACTACACCGGAAATTTTAAATGGGCAAAAGCTCAACTAGATGTTCTAAAAGGCTCTACCTCTAAACTCATTGCAAACGATGCCCTTGAACTCTCTTTACTAATTACCGACAACACTACCCTAGATACTAACACCCTACCCCTTTTTATTTTTGCACAAACCGATTTGCTTATTTACCAAAACAAATTCGATGAAGCCTTATTGAAATACGATACGCTTCTTACCGCCTTTCCAAGTCATAGCCTAAACGATGAAATTATTTACCGGAAAGCTCAAATTATGCTAAAGAAAAAAGAATTTCAAAAAGCCGCTTTCTATTATTCAGAAATTTTAAAAGATTATTCGTACGATATTTGGGCCGATAATGCCCTTTTTTACCTTGCCGAACTTTACGAAAAACACCTCAACGACAAAGAAAAAGCAATGGACTACTACAAACAACTATTTACCAATTATACCGGAAGTATTTTCGTAATTGAAGCACGTAAAAGATTCCGAACCCTCAGAGGCGACTCAGCCTCCGATGATTTTGATAAACTACTAGAAAAATGATTATCTACAATGTTACCATTAGTATAGACCAGTCCGAGCATGAAAGCTGGCTGCAATGGATGAAAAATCACCACATACCCAATGTAATGCAAACCGGTTGTTTTACCCATTATAAAATTTGTAAAATACTCTCTACACAACCCGATGAAACAGGCATCACATACGCTATTCAATACACCTGTAATTCCATCAACGACTTAAACCAATATCAGGAAAAATTTGCAGACCCTTTACAAAAAGAACATTCCGAAAAATACAAAGGTAAGTTTGCTGCCTTCAGAACCGTTCTTGAAATAATAGATTAAATAAGGCTAATTAAAACTTTATTGTGAGCAAGGTAAAACCAAAAAAACATTTAGGTCAGCATTTTTTAAAAAATATAGAAATTGCCAAAACCATAGCTAATTCACTTACCCAACATGGCTCTTATTCTACTGTATTAGAAATTGGGCCCGGCATGGGTGTACTTACCCAATTTCTAATAAAGAACACAACATTTAAAACATGGGTAGCTGAAATAGACAAGGAATCTATACATTATCTTAAAAACCATTTTCCCGAAATTACCAACCGAATCATTGAAGGCGATTTTTTAAAAATGTCGCTGAATCTATATTTCAAAAACACCCCCATCGCTATTATTGGCAACTTTCCGTACAACATCTCTTCGCAAATACTTTTTAAAGTTTACGAAAATAAAAATCAGGTAACCGAAGTAGTAGGTATGTTTCAGAAAGAAGTGGCTCAACGCATAGCCTCTAAACCAGGCAATAAAGAGTATGGCATTTTAAGTGTTTTAATGCAAGCTTATTACCACATCGAATATTTATTTACCGTAAATGAAAATGAGTTTTATCCGCCACCTAAAGTAAAGTCGGGTGTTCTCCGCCTTTGCAGAAATCAAACCCACACGCTACCCTGCAACGAAATCCTTTTTAAGAAAGTAGTAAAAACCGCTTTTAATCAACGAAGAAAAACTCTCCGTAATTCTTTAAAAACCCTGCTGCCACAAGAAATCGCATCGTTACCCATTTTTAATAAACGCCCCGAACAACTTAGTGTAGAAGAATTTGTTTCCATTACAAAAATGATATCTTAATCTTGAGCATAAGATTAAAAGGCTAATTATACTACCTTTGCACTCTTAAAATGCGGGTGCATGAATTTTGAACTTACCAAAGAATTTTTAGATGAATTACGAGGTGCAATAAAACTTGGTAACCAATCTTTTATTCAGGAAAAAATAAGCACCCTCCACCCTGCCGACCTTGCCGAAATTTTAGACCAGTTAGACTCGGAAGAATCGATTCAATTTTATCAATTTCTCGACAAAGAAATTGCAGGAGATGTATTGGTAGAAATGGAAGAAGATGTTCGCGAAAAATTTCTTACACAATTTACCTCAAAGGAAATTGCACAAGAATTTATCGAAAACATGGAATCGGACGATGCTGCCGATATTATTTCAGAACTTCCCGACTCTGTTAAAGACGAGGTAATTTCGCACATTGAAGATGCCGAACAAGCCAGTGATATTGTAGATTTACTGAATTATGATGAAGACACTGCCGGGGGACTGATGGCAAAAGAACTTATTGCCGTTAACATCAATTGGAGTGTACAAAAATGCATAAAGGAAGTAAGAAAACAAGCCGAAGAAATTGAAGATTTTTATACCACCTATGTGATTGATGACAGAGGTAAATTGCTAGGTTTACTCTCTCTAAAAAAACTACTACTAACCCCGGAAGAGGCCAAAGTGAGCGATATTTACAAAAAAGATATTGTTTTCGTAGAAGCCTCTACTAGCTCCGAAGAAGTATCTAACATTATGGAAAAATACGACTTGGTAGTCGTTCCGGTGGTAGATAAATTAGGTCGGTTGCTGGGCCGGATTACCATTGATGACGTAGTAGATGTTATAAAAGAGGAAGCAGAAAAAGATTTCCAATTAGCATCGGGTATCTCAGAAAAAGTAGAGCATAGCGACAGTGTTTGGATTTTAAGTCGTTCGCGTTTACCATGGCTTTTAATCGGATTATTGGGCGGAATTTTAGGCTCTCGTATCATCGGGAACTACGAATCCGAAATCCAAATCTACCCGGAAATGGCTCTTTTTATTCCGCTTATTGCCGCCATGGGTGGAAATGCAGGAGTGCAATCCTCGGCAATTGTAGTACAAGGATTAGCAAACAACTCTCTAGGATTTACAGGCATTTTACCGAAACTTTTTAAAGAACTTCTAGTAGGCTTAGTAAATGGTATCGTATGCTCTACCATTATTTTCACCTACAATTTCTTTTTAAATGATTCTTTTCAGCTTGGCTTAACTGTTGGTATTGCACTAATTTCTGTCATCGTATTTGCTACTATTTTGGGCACTTTCGTTCCTCTAGTTCTAGATAAATACGATATCAATCCGGCATTGGCTACCGGACCCTTTATTACTACTATGAACGATGTTTCGGGTTTATTTATTTACTTTTTAGCCGGACACTTACTATACATACCCCATTGAAAATACTTTTTTTAGATAGCGTTCACCCTATACTAGAACAAAGACTTACCGAAAAAGGCTTTGTATGCCTGCACGAATATCAAAAAACCAAAACTGAAGTAGAAAAAATCATTCACGAATTTGATGGAATTGTTATTCGCAGCCGATTTAAGATAGATACTTTTTTTATCGACAAGGCCACTCGACTTAAATTTATTGCCCGCTCAGGAGCAGGAATGGAAAACATTGATATACCTTATGCTTTACAAAAGGGAATTAAATGTTACCACTCGCCCGAAGGCAACCGAGATGCAGTAGCAGAACATGCAGTGGGAATGTTACTTTCTTTATTTAACCACCTATGCCGCTCCAATACTGAAGCAAAACAAGGAATTTGGAATAGAGAAAAAAATAGAGGCCTTGAAATTTCAGATAAAACTGTTGGCATTATTGGTTATGGCTATATGGGTGCCGCCTTTGCTCAAAGACTAAAAGGTTTTCAGTGCAACATATTAGCTTACGATAAATACAAGAAGAACTTCGGAAACGAATATGTTACCGAATGTTCACTTCAGGAAGTTTTTGAAAAAACAGATATTTTAAGCATTCACCTGCCTTTAACAGAGGAAACTCTTTATTACATAAATCAAGAATTTATCAATCAATTTGCAAAACCATTTTACCTTATTAATACTGCCAGGGGTAAGAATGTAAACACGAATCACTTAGTAGAAGCCCTAAAAAATGGAAAAATAAAAGGAGCATGTTTAGATGTATTGGAATACGAAAAAGTAAGTTTCGAAAATCTAAACAGCGATGAACTTCCGGAAGCATTTCGTTTATTAGCAAATAACGATAATGTAATCCTCTCTCCTCACATAGCCGGATGGACGCAAGAAAGCTACATTAAACTTTCCTCTGTTTTGGCCGATAAAATTTTAAGCGATTTTTGCTAATTCTATTTTACTTGAACACCGTAATATACCCCGTTGTACTGTAATCGGTGGTTTTAGATTTTGCTGTTAACGTAAAGTAGTAAGTTCCGGCAGAAACTTCAAGACCGGCATTGGTTCTTCCGTCCCATGCAATTTGAGGAGCCTTTGCCTCAAACATTTGCGAACCCCAACGATTAAATATTTTTATCTCAAACTCTTCAAAACCACCACCCGATATGAAGAACACATCATTACTACCATCTCCGTTTGGAGAAAATACATTAGGAATTAATATGCCATCAATAATTTCTATCCAAACATGAGCTGTATCAGAACATCCATTAGAATCTACTACAGTAAGTATAACCTGATAAGTTCCGGGGCCTGGAAAAGTGTGCCATGGGTTTTGAACAGTAGAAGAACTGCCGTCACCAAAATCCCAGTTCCAAGAAACAGGATTACCTTGACTTGTATCGGTAAACAAAATAGGATGGTTAGCAAAAACCCTATTCGTATCGCTATATCCGTAGGCCGAGGGGCCTGTATATACATTAATATTAAGTGAGGCCGGAGCCGAATTACATCCACCCGACTGGCTGGCCGAAATAACGGAAACCGTGCCTGGGCCTGTATTCCAATTTACAGTTATACTATTAGAAGTGCTGTCTGTAATTACAACGCCAGAGGGTACTGTCCAAATATAATTTCCATTTCCACCCGAAGCAGTGAAGGTGGTTGAAGTGGAACCTATGCACAATATAGTGTCCCCTGAAATAGTAGGAGCTAGTGGAGCTTGTTCTGTTAGTACATAAGGCTCTCCCGGATTTGCAAATTGCCAGGTACTTCGGGTAAGGGTGGCAAAAATACCGGCAGTTCCGGGGGTGGTAGTGGCCATATCATTCCACTGGTTATTGTTGGTTCTCCAATGTGCCATACCATCATAATTGCCATCGGTACCTGCAATGTAATGTAATCGAATATCGGCAGGTGAGTTTCCGGTTGTTCTAAGTATGGCATGGTAAAAAGTATCGTTTGCCTGACAAACAAGGCCATCGTTTATATTTCGGCTAAACCCGTCAATATCGGGGTTGTGATTTATAAAACGTACCGTATAAGTTGCCGCATTAGCATCATTAGGAGTTAGCTCAACCGGTCTGTAACGGGTAACGGCCACACTCGAACCTACCGGATATAGGTAAGGGGCGTTAGTGTTTGTTTCGCGAGAGAGGGTACCCGGAGCCAAGCTGCTTACAAAACCTTCGTTTCCAGGAGTTGTATTGTTAGTAATAGAAGTGGTTGAAGGGTTTAATACGAACATAGAGTTTGTGGCAGTTGCCAACTCTCTGTCATTTAAATTAAGTGTTCCTGTTGCATCAATATTGGCATCTATCGTTTGTGTTTTTACACCTGTTCCGGTAAGTGTTAAATCATGGAAAGTGGTAACCACCGAACCGGTTATTAACTGATTGTTTCCATTAAGTGTTACCTCGCTTTGGTTTGCGGTAAAGGTGGCATTATTTATCCAGTTATTTTCTACAAAATAATCACCATTTCCGGAAACTACAGCGTTGTTGCTTATTTCAAAATCGCCATTATTAAAACTATTGGCCACGGTAAAACTGCCATGGTTTGTTAATGTGGTACCTGCTCCTGTATTAAGTGTATTTCCGTTTACTTGAACAATTCCTCCGTTTGCAACATATATGCTGCCTTGATTAAACAATACATTTTGAGCATTAACAGTAAATGAAGCTATTGACGTTAGCAAAAACGCGATAAGCCTATTGTTACTTTTTTTTCTCATAGTAGCTTTATAATGAACTAATAAACAAATGTAAAAAAATATTTTGTAAGTAAAAAATTTATTCTAAAAACACGATTTATGTAGTTTAGATAAATTTCAGAAAACCCCATTCTATAGCACTCTGATAATTTTATTTAAAACTAAATGGAGAAAATAAGAAAGTACACAAATCGCTAGGAAAGCTATTAAATTAATATGCCCAACAAACCCCGCAAATAGCGAAATAAAAAACAGAAAAACTACAACAGATGATATTTTCCAAATAAGCTCTCGTTTATCGAAAAAAAGAATAATATAAATTATTATAATTAGAATGTATTCAATTTTTGAGTATGTAAAATCCAACAAACTATTTCCGCTTAGTATAAATTTATTGAACGTCCACATAATAGTTAAAATAGATATTTTGGACTTTTGGCTTTCAAATGAATAATCATTTTCTGTTTGAGGAAGTATTGAGTAGCTAATAAAATAGATTAAAATGGGATTTACAAGAGTAATTAAGAGCAGCACCGGGGAGTTAGCTTGACTATAATCCCTCTTTATAAACCACTCCCAAACAATAATCAAAAAAAATAACAAAGACCAAACATATTGATGCCAGAGAATTTTTTCATGTGGAAAATTTTTTAAAATTCTTGCCCAATTTATTATTATCGTTGATGCCGCTATTCCAATAAAAATTGAATAAAAACTTAATATGTATTCTCCTAAATTCAACGTAATAAATCTTATTCAAAAAGGGACTCTAACCTATTCTGTATATTTTTTTATAAAGTTCAAAGAAATTATTTATCGATAAAAACCAACTTAAAAGCCACTAGCAGCAATATCATTCCAAATATTTTTTTTACCATTGATTCGCTGAACACATCTATGGAAAGCTTTGAGCCAATATACCCTCCTACTACAAAAGCCAAAGAAATAAGTAAGGCGTATTTCCACTCTAAATTTCCGGCTTTGTGATAGTTGTAAACTGCCATAAAACCCACAGGTGGCAACATAATGGCTAGACTGGTTCCTTGTGCTGTAAGCTGTGATAGTCCTACAAAGAAAACCAAAGCCGGCACAATAACTATTCCGCCTCCAATACCAATCATTCCGCTTAAAATACCGGCAATTATACCAATTAACAAAAGGGTTACTATGGTTAGTATGCTCATAATTAGAAAAATTAAATATCTAAACTTAAAGAAAGATAAAAAATTGGCTTTTGTATTACTCTATCTACCACACCCCAAGCCCAATCTGCTTTTACAAAGTAACCCAAAAATTTGGTTCTTACACCAAAGCCATATCCGCCTACAATGGGTTCATAGTTATCGAACAGCGTAATGGTAATGGGGCCATCAATAATTTCTTTTTTATTTAAAGAATTTTGGTCGGAATAAGGCGAAAGCCCATTCCAGGCACATCCCAAATCGCCAAAGGCGGCTATTTGGAAATTCGTTATAAATGCTGATTTGATAGGTCTCTGAGAAAAATATTTAAAAATTGGCCATCGAATTTCTGAATTTACAACGGCAAAATTATTTCCGTTTCGAATGTTTTGGTTAAACCCTCGCATGGGCGAAGCTAATGTTTGAAAACGGTAGTTCTGAGAATAATCTATTTTTTGTTCATAATTAAATCGGTCTCGGTTACCCAGTATAATCCAGTCGTCAACACTACCTAAATAGTGAATGAGTTTTTGCGAACCAAACGAAGTTCCTCCAGCCACACGAGTTACCCAAATAAGTTCTCGATGAATTTTTTGGTATCTACGAAAATCCATTCCCATTACAATGGTGTGAATTCGGTCTTTGTATAAACCAATTAATGGGTTGTCGGCAAATGTAAACACCTCGCTGTTTTTTTCTGCTTGTTGATAATATTCTGCAAAAAGTTTAAACTTGGTTCCGTAGTAAATATTCAGCATACGAAAACGGGAATTATCGAACACGTATGATAATTTGGCTACTCCCCAGTAATCGTTGAACGGCTGTTGTGCCAGCATACTGAGTTCGGTTGATTTGGGAACCACATTATCATGCCGTATGCCTAACACCGCTCTAATGCTTGATACCTCGCTAAACGGGTATTTTAATGAATACAAAAGCTCGTTGGTTCTAAACCCGTAAACCGAAAGGCCTCGGGTTTGTCTGTTTTCTCTGCGTGTTGCAATGACTTCCTTATCCAGTCTGCGGGCTAAATTCTGATAGCCCATAAAATATTCCATTCCATTCCCCCCAATTCTTATTCCTCCATAAATTTTATGGTCTTCCATTACATCACTTATTCCAAAACGCACTACGGCACCAAGTCCCGGACTTATATATGGGCCACCATTAAACATTTGATACTGCCCATTTACAAAATTTCCATTGAGTTGTGTAACGGAATTATCGTTTAAAAAAGAGAGGAAATATTTGCGTTGTTGGGTTAATTTAAAGGCTTCCGTTTCCGATGTGTCGGATTGTGAGGCATTAGCTATTATGCCCATTTTAGGCTTCTCTTTTTTCTTCTCGTTGTTTTCATTGCCAATAGTTACTACTTTCTTTTTAACTTTTACTTCTGCATTTAATTCTTCTTCAAAGCGATAATTTTTAATATCTACCTCGCCCTTCTCAAAAACAGTATCGGTAAAAGCAGGGTATACCATAAAGGACTCTGCTTTAATCTGTACTTTGTCGGTACTTTTATCTTGCCCTTTACTTTGTTCTTTCGACCATTCGAAATCATCTATTTTATTTAAGTAAAGCCTGTATTTGCCTTTGTTGTATGTTATTTTGGTGTAACTATTATTTTTCGGTTCAATGTTATATTCTTCTATATTTCTTCGGTAGTTAGAAACGGGTTTGGTTACATAGAAATAACTATAATGTATGGAGGTATCTATGTGAGAAATGGTACTATCGAAATAAGCCGAATAGCGATTAATGGTTCCGTTGTATGGAGCCAAAAAATACAACAATGAATCTTTTGAGGTGGGCATTTTTTCAGAAATAGCAGGAGTATTTGTTACGCGTTGCAATACCTTATCGTTAGCAGGGTCTAAAATAAAAACATCATAATGCAAGGGCATAAGATTAATTTCTACTTTTTGCCTAAGGGTATCATCGGGTCTGTTCGATTCAAATACAATATTGCCCGTATTCGCAATAAATGAAGGGTTTAAATCATCGTAAGGATCATCGGTAAGTTTTTTTTGTGTGTTAGGACCAATATTGTAGAGGTATAGGTCAGACCGCCCTTTATGAACAGCCGATAGAACCATTTGCCGGCCATTTGGATAGTATGAAAAAGAAAGTACCTTATCTAGCAAAAAGACGGGTTTGGTTTCGAGCAACTGCGATTCTAAATCGTATTGCATCAATAATACTTTTCCTTTATACTCTGCAAAAAAAGCAAGCGTTTTACCCGATGGATGCCAACCTAATACGGGAAAGGAATAATCGTTTATCCGATCTAACCTTTTATCTCCTTTGTATAAAAGTTTTCTTTTTTTTGTTTTGATGTTGTACAGAAACACCTTGTATTGCCCCATCTGATTCGTAACATAAGCCACGTGTTCTCCATCGGCAGAGAGGAGAAGGTGCATATATACCCGATTTCTTCGGGTTTTAATTTTTACTTCACTATCGGGTACTGAAACAGAAATTCTGTCTTGTGCCGAAAATTTATCTTCATAATAAGCCTGATACTCTTTACTTAAACTTTTTATAGACATGCCCAGCACAAAGAGAAATCCACTTTCTATATTCCGGCTTAGCCTAGCCATAGAAATAATATTCGGAATAACAGAGGCACCATAGGTTTCGGCAATGTAATGCCAAATGGCATGCCCCGCTAAAATGGCTTCATCGCCTTGTAGTTTATTGAACTTTTTAAACTTTCCGGTAGAGATACCGTCTTTAATTCGGTTTTCTACTTCCGGTGTCCAACCCCGTGATTGGTATGAAATAAGACCTTTCATGTACCACTCCGGAAAAACCATGAGCGAAGAATTTTTTAAAACCTCCCGCCAATTACTTCCATATACAATTTGGTTCAAGAATACTTCAGAAATACCTGCTTTTATTTGGGTTTCCAAATTGGTATAGCTTCCGTCAAAATATAAAAAAACTTTTGAACCGAATATTTGTGAAACCCCGCCAATATTATATTGTTCATTATCTACTATGCCTACATTGCTTTGCTTAAACTGTGAAAGTTTTTTATAGATAACAAACTGGATACGATCTTCCACAAAAAAATCAAAATACTCTTCGGTTTCGCTTATATACTTATCGGCCACTCTGGCGGTGTATTCAGCCAAATCTTTTCCACCTTCGTAAAAATAGGTTTCATATTTTTTAAAACGGAAATACTGCCAATTAAATCCATCGTATTGTACTCGGTTTTTACCAAATTCGGTTTGCGAGCCATTATAAAATTGGCTGTTAGCCTGTGTTAGAGCAAAAACAAAACCAATTAATAATATGAATCGTGAACAAGAGTACACTACAAAACTCGTTTAATAAGCAACGCGTAAAGATAAGAATTTACATTGGGAAATGGTACTTTTGAAGCGTATAATTTCCACTTATGATTATTGTAGAAAAATTCAGCTTCAATCCGTTTCAAGAAAACACTTTTATTTTATTTGATGAAACGAAAGAATGTGTTATTATTGACCCCGGTTGTTACTACACCGAAGAGGAGTATACCTTGAGCGATTTTATAGAAAAGAACCAATTGAAACCAGTTAGCCTTTTGCTTACCCATGCCCATATAGACCACGTACTTGGCTGTAATTATATTTTAAAAAAATACGGCTTACTGCCCGAAATGCACCCAGCAGAGAACTTTAATATAGAGAGTGTTGAGCAAATTGGCAAAATGTACGGAATACCCAATGCAAGCAATCCTCAAAAACCTCAAGATTACCTGAATGAAAATCAAAAATTTACTTTTGGGAACAGTATTTTAGAACTGCTGTTTGTGCCCGGTCATTCACCCGGCCATTTAGCTTTTGTTTGCCATGCCCAACAATTTGTGATAAATGGCGATGTCCTTTTTTATGAAAGCATTGGTCGTACCGACTTGCCCGGGGGGGACTTTGATACGCTAATAAAAAGTATAAAAGAAAAAATGTTTGCTTTACCCGATGAGTACACGGTTTATTGTGGCCACGGACCGGAAACTTCTATAAAACACGAAAAAGAATTCAATCCGTTTTTGAACTGATTTTTTGTAAAAAGAAGTAAGCTACTCTACCCCTTTCAACTTTGGTGATTTTCCATCGGGCCCTACACCGGCAGGGTTGTAAACAGGCGGACAATCATTTTTAGTTTTTCTAATAAACATAAACCTTACACTTATTAGCATAGGGCGGTACCTACTGTTAAAATAAGGATGGGTAGAAACAATATGAGTAAAAGCCAGTATATTAAAAACGGGCATTTCTAAAGTGGGCACTATCAACAATCGTTCTTTGGCTCTTATACCAAAACCAAATTTATAATGTAACTGCAATGGCATTTGTACAGGAAAAGTTACCCCTCCGTTTTTGGGTAATGCCAAACCTCCACTTCTATTAGGTATTAAAGTGTAATCGAAGTTTACCCCTAATGCATTGGTTATAAATAAGCGGCCATTAATATGCCGTTGGCTTACTGCATTAAAATGAAGAGAAAGAAAATGGTCGGAAAAAGTTTGTTTTATTTCTGTTTCACTTAACATAACATTATTAATCCAGTTTTGCTGAATAAACTTTTCCGAACCACGCAACATTTTGTAGCTTAATCCAAAATCAATGTATTCAATACCTTTAGGCCTTCGGAAAGAATGAAACCAGCCTAGTTCTGCCATTAATCCGAACCGCCCTCGGGGTAATGCATCATAATTATTGCTTAATATAACAGATGAGCCTGCCGTATCGGTAAGGTTAGAAACGATTTCATCTTTATCGCCAGGGTAAGCCAACATATAGGTTGGGCCTATACCGAATAACCAACCTCCTAATCGATATTTAGTTTCTAAGGGAAAAACATCAAAGTCGTTTCGTTTTTTATTTTTGTTTAAGTAGCCTTGTCCATGCCCGTATTCCTGTTTCGTTTTCTTAGTTGGTTTTTTCTTATTTTGGGCAATTAGAAGTGAGGGGATAAAAAGAAATAGAAAGAAAATATATTTTAAGAAATTTCTCATTACAACATATTTAAAATTTTATTTTCAATTTCGGCACTGTTCCATTTCTCCTCAATGCCTTCTAAGGTTAATATTTTATCCATTATTTCATCGTGTTTTTTACTGGTACTTAATGCCTCGTGGTATGGTATGTTACTGAATTTTACTTGAGAGTATAACGGAAGCCATTTGTGAGGATATTTTTTCTGCATTTTATCTTCTATTTTTTTTCTAAGCATAAACGAAGGTTCTGCTACCAGATGCCGCATCTCTATAAAATTTCGGAGCGATAACTCTGCTATAGCATCTCCATTGGGTTTTCTTAATTGATGATAGGCCATAAGCAGAGATTCCATGTCTGTATCGTCTATTTTTTCGAGCAAAGAATTAAATACAAAACAATCTTCAAATCCACAATTCATACCCTCGCCATAAAAAGGAACAATGGCATGAGCCGCATCGCCTATAAGTGCCACTTTGCCTTTATGCACCCAAGGAGAACAGCGTACAATAGCTAACGAAGAGGTTTTATTCTCAAAAAAATCATGTACTAAAGTGGGCATTAAATCAATTGCATCGGGGAACACTTCTTTAAAAAAATGGATTAAATCGTTTTCATTTTTAATTTTGTCGAAAGAGTGTTCCCCTTCGTACGGAAAGAAAAGTGTACATGTAAAACTGCCATCGGTATTAGCTAAGGCCATCAGCATAAACTCACGCCTTGGCCATATGTGCAAACCATTTTTATCTAATTGATGTGTTCCATCGGCATGGGCGGGAATAACCAGTTCTTTGTATCCATGTTCAATATATTCGATAGAAAAATTAAACCGATCTTTTTGCATCATTTTTTGCCTTACGAGCGAATAAGCCCCGTCTGCCCCAAAAAGTAAATCTGCTGCAACATCTATGTTTTTACCATTTTCAGTGTGTTCAAAAGTGGCAGAAGCATGGTCTAAATCTACATCTGTGCATTTATGGTTAAAGTGTATGGAAACATTTGGAAATTTTTCTGCTATGTCTAGTAATTGAGCATTAAGCCCACCCCGGGAAACCGACCATATTGCTTTATTCTCTATAGAATACGGATGTTTGGTTTGATTACCGTGCACATCATGTGTAATGCGGGCATATACCGGAACCGTAATTTTTTTTATTTCCTCTTCTAACCCTGCAGCCTGTATAGCATTCCACCCACGGTGCGATATTACAAGATTAATAGAACGGCCTGCCAGTATATTTGTTTTTCTTAAATCAGGTCTTCTCTCATATACGTTTATATTATATCCTTTTTTGGCTAAAAAAATGGCGAGTAAACTTCCCACTAAACCTCCGCCAACAATGGTAATATTTTTCATTCTCTATCTATTTTTAAATGCGTTGTTAAGTAGTTGGCCAAATACAAATACATCTTCAAAGGAGTTGTATAATGGAACCGGAGCAAGGCGAATTACATTGGGTTCTCTCCAGTCGGCAATTACACCGTTGTCGCTCAAATAATCAAAAATTTTCTTTCCATTGTTTCCTGTTAACACAGATAACTGACAACCACGTTCGGATATGTTTCTTGGAGTAATGATTTGCAGATTGGCATTTTTATTTTCGGCACACACCGTATCAATAATATATTCTAAATAGCCCGTAAGACGGTTTCTTTTTTCGCACAATGCATCAAACCCTGCTTTTGCAAACACCTCTAACGCTACTTTGTGCGGAGCCATAGCAAAAACAGCGGCATTGCTCAGTTGCCAACCATCGGCTCCGTGGGCAGGTGTAAATCCGGGTTCCATTAAAAACCGTTTATTAGCCGGATAGCCCCACCAACCGGCAAAACGAGGCAATTCTCTGTTGTTTGCAAATTTTTCATGAACAAAAATTCCGGATACACTTCCTGGTCCGGAATTTAAATATTTATAAGAACACCATGCAGCAAAATCTACGTTCCATTCGTGCAAATTTAATTGAATATTTCCTGTAGCATGGGCTAAATCGAAACCGGCATAGGCACCCGCCTTATGAGCCGCTTGTGTAATTTCTTTGATATTAAATACCTGCCCGGTATAATAGTTTACTCCTCCAATAAATACTAAAGCCAACTCGTTTTTATTTTCTTCTATGGCTCTTAAAATATCTTCGTGTTTTATGGTATGCTCTCCCTCTCTGGGATGTACTTCTATTAAATGTTCCTTTGTATTTAATCCATGAAATTTAAGTTGCGATTCGATGGCGTAATAATCAGACGGGAAGGGTTTGGCTTCACATAGTATTTTGGTACGTTTACCTTGTGGCTGATAAAAAGAAACCATCAATAAATGGATGTTTACCGTTAATCCGTTCATTACGGTTACCTCGTGTGGTAGCGACCCTACCAAATGGGTAAGTGGTTCTTTAAACATTTCGTGGTAAGAAAACCATGGATTTTTTGCTTTGAAATGGCCTTCTACACCATACTTCTCCCAATCGTTTAATTCGTTGAATAGTGCCTGCTTTACCGAAATAGGCTGCAAACCCAAAGAATTGCCTGTAAAATAAATTACCTCTTTGCTGTTGTGTTGAGGGAACAAAAATTCTTTTCTAAACTTATAAAGTGGGTCGGTAGCATCGGCTGATAAAGCAAATCCTATGTCGTTTCTATAATCCATATTAAAATTCATCTATTTGCCAAAGGTAAAAAACTTAAAAGAAACCTTTTGCCATATAAAAGAATAAAAAACGGGCCATCAAAGTAGACTCTAAAAAAAAAGAAAAGTAGTATTCGCTTTTATTTTGAGTAGCCTTTAAAATAAAAATAGCCGCATAAATGACCGAGAAAACAGCTCCTATGCTGTATGCCTTTTGTTCACTCATCAGGCCAAATGCAAGAGATAGAGAAAGAGAGATAATACAAATAATTTTAGTTTTACTCACTCCAATTAATCTGGGAAGCGTGTTTGTATTAGTACTTTTATCTACTTCCATATCTCGAATATCAAATGGTTGTGTAACCGAAAAAATAAAGAAGAACATCTCTGCTCCGTAAATAATTGCATGATGATTTATTTCGGCATTTGAATAATAGGGCAATCCAACGGAAGCTATTGTCCAAGCCAAAGCAACAGAAATGGTTTTAGCCACCGGTAGTGATCTTACACCTTTGGGGAGCAAACGAGGCACATACACATAAAATATAGACAAGGCTACCATTAATAAAATAAAGTATTGTACAATATGTGTAAATGTAAAAAAAAGAAGAGCACAAGCCATTGAAGCAACAAGAGCCACAGTCA
Organism: Flavobacteriales bacterium; assembly: GCA_905339165.1. Classification (GTDB taxonomy): domain Bacteria; phylum Bacteroidota; class Bacteroidia; order Flavobacteriales_E; family Vicingaceae; genus BCD5. The sequence continues at coordinate 129,226 of CAJPFH010000003.1, read as the reverse complement.
ATAGTGCTTTACTATTTTTACCATACCATTTCCATCTTTCAAACTCAATTAATGAAGGGTATTTTCTGAGAATGTACAATCTTTGCAAATTGTATAAGGCTAGTACCGAAAAAAAAATAAATAGAGGTGCGTATTCATTCTGAGAAGATGCAAAGACTTGAAAATACAATATACACAGAAACATTGCGCCCAATGCCACCCACACATTTAAACGGATAAGCAAAGAAAAAAGCAAAATAAAAAATTATTGATTATTTACAATAACGGAAGAAACGGCAAAACCAAGCCCAAAGCCTATTACACTGCTTAATAAAGAACGCTGCACTTTTCTGGAGCGTGCCACTCTTTCATAACCATACAAATAATTTTCTTTAATCAAATATCCTTTATTAGTTACCCTATTGACATTTACTTTAATTTTAGGCAATAGCTGAAAAGCGGTGTAAACAAAAGGGGTGGCAATTAAAATGATTCCTCCATCGTAGCCCATATAAGCACCGGCAGCTCCGCCTACAATAACTCCTCCAATAACACTTGCTGTGGGTTTATACCCCAAATCGGCATCTTTTTCACCGTATATAAAGTGTTTCATATCTTCTTCGGGTAAATAATTTCCCATGCTTGAATCTTGTTTATAAACTACTACCTCTCTACCATTTTGGGTGTAAGAAAAAACCCTGTACTTTTCTATCAATTGTTCTCTCAATTCCGTTTTTCTTTGGTATTCATACTTTAGTTCATACTCGGTTTCTGTTAACACCTTTCCGGTTATTTCTTTTCCGGTCAGGAGTAGTATTTTGTCCTGAGCATTGAGCTTGCACAACAGAAATAAGTTACTAAGAAATAGTAAAATATAAATTAAATGTTTCATTCATAATGAATATTCGCCAAATTTAGCAATAGAAATGAGGCTAAGAAATTTTTAAACAAAAAAACCGCCTGCCTTAGAATAGTTCTATATTTGTTTCCCAATTAAAAAAATATATTGTTATGAACACAAATTTTGCATCACGTCACATCGGTCCGAGATATAACGACTTACAACAAATGTTGGAAAAAACGGGCGTAAACTCTTTAGATGAATTAATAGATCAAACCATACCTTCCTCTATTCGATTAAAAAAAACGCTTTCGCTGCCCGAAGCAATGAGCGAATACGAATACATGAACCATATTGAAGAGTTAGGAAGCAAAAATAAAACGTACAAATCGTACATCGGTTTAGGATATTACAATACCATTTTGCCCAATGTTATCAAACGGAATATTTTAGAAAATCCGGGGTGGTACACCGCCTACACTCCTTATCAGGCAGAAATATCGCAAGGACGATTAGAAGCCCTTTTAAATTTTCAAACTATGGTAAGCGACCTTACCGGCTTACCCATTGCTAACGCTTCCTTATTAGATGAGGCCACTGCCGCATCGGAAGCTATGATTATGTTTTATAATAACAGAACAAAAGAAGCTAAGCAATCGAACGCTACTAAATTTTTTGTTTCAGAACAATGCTTTCCACAAACCATCGATGTAATAAAAACAAGGGCTCTTCCTCTTGGAATAGAACCCGTAATTGGCAATCATGAAAACATTCAATTCGACTCCACATTCTTTGGTGCCATTATACAATATCCTGCTGCCAATGGAGAAGTTTTTAATTATTCTTCATTTGTTCAAAAAGCACATGCCTCTCACCTTTATGTAGCTGTAGCTGCCGATATACTTAGTTTAGCTATCTTAACTCCTCCCGGGGAGTGGGGAGCCGATGCGGTACTAGGCTCTACACAACGCTTTGGCATTCCTATGGGGTACGGGGGGCCTCATGCAGCCTATCTTTCCGTAAAAGATGAATTTAAACGTGCTATTCCCGGAAGAATTATTGGCGTTTCTATTGATGCCTCCGGAAACCGTGCATTACGCATGGCCCTTCAAACACGCGAACAGCATATTAAAAGAGACAAAGCCACCTCTAATATTTGTACCGCACAAGTATTGCTTGCCGTAATGGCCGGAATGTATGCTGTATATCATGGGAAAGAAGGAGTCTGCAATATTGCCCAAACTGTGCATAACCATACTGCTGCACTAGCCGAGGCTCTGTCTTCTGTCGGCATTTACCCCACTCATAAAACTTTTTTCGATACCCTGCACTTTGCCTCAGGAACTTTTGACCCACAAAAGCTAAAAGCAGTTTCCGAGAAAAATAAAATAAATTTCAGATACAATATCGACCATAGCGTATGCATTACTCTAGATGAAACTACAACAACAGAAGACCTAAACCGGATTACTTCTATCCTTTCTGAAACCAAAGGAATAACCATACCACCCATTGTTCAAGTTGTTCCAAAACATCTGTATCCTTCCGAATTAAAAAGAAAATCGGCATTTCTTACACACCCCGTTTTTAACACCTACCATTCTGAAACGGAAATGATGCGATATATCAAAAGTCTTGAAAACAAAGACATTTCCTTAGTTCATTCTATGATTTCTTTGGGCTCATGCACCATGAAATTAAATGCCGCATCGGAATTAATTCCCTTAGGCTGGAGCAACTGGGCAAACATTCACCCTTTTGTGCCTAAGGAACAAGCAGCAGGTTACCAAAAACTTATTTCGAATTTAGAAAAATACCTTTCAAAAATTACAGGTTTTTATGCCACCTCTCTTCAACCTAACTCGGGAGCACAGGGAGAATACGCAGGTCTAATGGTTATCAGAGCTTACCACCTGAGTCGTGGCGATGCACACAGAACCATTTCGCTCATTCCTTCATCGGCACACGGAACAAACCCTGCTAGTGCTGTTATGGCCGGAATGCAAGTGGTAGTAGTAAAATGTGATGATAAAGGCAACATTGATATTTCTGATTTAAAGACCAAAGCCGATCAATACAAGGATAACCTATCTTGCCTGATGGTTACCTACCCCTCAACACATGGGGTTTACGAAGAGGGTATTAAGGAAATTACTAAAATAATACACAAATACGGAGGCCAAGTGTATATGGATGGAGCTAACATGAATGCACAAGTAGGATTAACAAGCCCTGCAAATATTGGTGCCGATGTGTGTCATTTAAACTTGCACAAAACATTTGCCATTCCTCATGGTGGCGGAGGCCCCGGAGTTGGCCCTATTTGCGTTGCCAAACACTTAGCTCCATTTTTACCTTCCAACCCGGTACTAAAAACCGGAGGAGAAAATGCTATTACGGCTGTTTCGGCAGCACCTTACGGTAGTGCACTCGTTCTTCTTATTTCATATGGATATATAAGAATGTTAGGTGCCGAAGGGCTAACCCAATCAACCAAGTATGCCATATTAAATGCCAACTACATTAAATCTTGTTTGCAAAACCACTACAAAACTCTTTATACCAATAAAAACGGAAGAGTAGCACACGAAATGATTTTAGATTGCCACCAGTTTAAAAGTACTTCTGGAGTTGAAGTGGGCGATATCGCAAAACGCCTAATGGATTATGGATATCACGCCCCTACGGTATCCTTTCCCGTACACGATACCATTATGGTAGAACCCACTGAAAGCGAACCCAAATCGGAGTTAGATAAGTTCATTTCTGCCCTTATCCAAATTCGAAAAGAAATAGATGAAATTGCAGAAGGGTTAGCCGATAAAACCGATAACGTATTAAAAAACTCACCACATACAGCCGATTGCCTTATAAACAGCAATTGGCCACACAGCTATACACGCGAAAAAGCTGCTTATCCGGTTGCTTTTGTTAAACAAAATAAATTTTGGCCAAGTGTAAGAAGAGTAGATAATGCTTATGGCGACAGAAATCTAGTTTGTAGCTGTTTACCTATAGAAGAATACGAAAAGGCTGAAGCCTAGCATCCTCTTTTTATAATAAAAAGTGTTGAGATAAATAAAAAAAAACAATGGAGTACTCACCATTGTTTTTTTTTATTTAAATTTGTGGTCAAACTAAAATTAATAAATTATGAAAAAAATCTACTTTATTGCTGCTTCATTGATAAGTTGCGGATTATTTGCACAAAATATTGAAGCACCTATGCAGCACTACACTGCAAAAACAATGAAAGCCAAGATGGAAAACAACAAAGCAGTTGATGACACTCTAGGTTTAGACGAATTTTTGAATGCCGGACAAGCTCAAATTTTTGGCATTAATGGTGCCGATGGTTACGTGAACGGAACCTATTGGGTAACCGGAACTCCCGGAAATTCACACGGTGCTTTTGTAGGGTACATTAACTACGGAAAATATACTGTTGAAGGTATATTGGCTTGGTTAGGAGTAAAAGACTACCCTGGTGCAGGAAACTCTACTATTGTTTCTAAAGTATTAAAAATTGATGGCACAACTTCGTATTCTCAAGGTGGGGTACCCGTCTTTTCAGGTCCGGCTCCTTTAACCCAAGTGGGTGGTAATGGTTCTACTACCGTTGCCGCAATTGATACAAACTCAAATGGTGCGGCTGGCTTTGTGTATATGCCACTTCAAACTCCTGCTAACATCGAAGCAAACTCTGGCAACTGGGGTGTATTTCTTAACTGGACAGCTTGCTACGCAGCAGGTGATACTGTAGGATTTGTTCTTTCTGCTGATAACCCTTCTGTAACTTATACCAATGCTCAGGATTATGTTTTCCAATATTACTTACCCGGACAACTTGATTGGGTTCGTTTCTATGATGCTTGGCAAAGTTGGGCATTGAATATCCCTGCTATTTGGCCATGTGTTCAAACCAAAGTAGGTATGCCCGAAGATTACAACTTAAAAGGTGCAATGCTTTATCAAAACGTACCAAACCCATCAACTGATTTTACCCGCATTTCTTACAGCGTAAAAGAAAATATGATGGCTTCTTTTGAAATTATTGATGCCCAAGGAAAAAGAATTTATTTTGACGAAGGTGTGAAAGCTGCCGGAAAAACCTACAACGTAGATTTCAACAAAGGGGATTTAGCTCCAGGAATTTATTTCTACTCTTTGGCTACAAACGGTCACCGTTTAACTATGAAAATGATTATTGCTGAATAATTTTTCTTAAACTTCTTTAACAAGAAAGCCCCGAAAGTTTCGGGGCTTTCTTATTTTTACACAAACTAACTCTTAGCAATGAGCAAACATATTATTTCTCTTTTTATTACCAGTATTCTTCTTTTGGCTTACGCCTACCCTCAATTTGCCCTTGAAGGAAAAAGCTCTCTGTTTAAAAAAAATACGTTTAACGATAAAACAGGAGGCATAGATACCTTAAACAGAGATGCCTTTTTTGCTAAACAAGGCAGCGTATATCTATATAAAAATTCCGGAGGGGGATATGTTTTTGGCACAAGCAAAATAAACGGGCAAGTTGGTTTTACACAAATTGCACAAAAACAAATTAATTCGGGCAATTTAGATATGGTTTCCGAAGTGTTGATTTGGTTTGGAATTAAAAAAGAGGGCAACTCCCTTTCAAGTATAGATGTTTCGGTTAGAAGTATTTTACCCAACAGTGCTACCGGAGGTGAACTTCCCAACGGTACCATAGTAGAAGGCCCCGGAAACATTATCGGAGATGTTTCACAAATTTCCTTTTCAGCTATCGATACTTCATCGCTAGGCTTAATTTTTACCACAATTCCTATTTTAAACGCAAAAAATATTGCAGGTAATTTTTTCATTCAACTAGACTTTACAAATTGCTACGCAAATGCCGATTCTGTTGGAATTTGGGCCGATAAAAATGGAGACGGTTTTTTGGGAGCTTATTCCAAATTCGGGAATACCTGGTACCAAACAAATACAGCGTACCAAAATTCACTTGATGTGAATATGGCCGTATTTGCCGTAGTGGAAGAAAGTAATTCCATAGAAAAGCAATCCTTTTTTAACGGAATGAAACTACTGATTTACCCCAATCCGGTAAAGGATAAAATGCAAGTAGAAATTACCACCGAAGTAGAATCAGAAAATCTAAACGTAGAAATAATTGACCTAAATGGAAGAATAGTTCATTCAAATAAATTAAAACAAAACCACAACCTTTCACAGCAAATGGAAATAGATATAAGCAATCTAGAAGCCGGCACTTATTATTTTTCAGTGTATGGAAATAACACGGCCGGAAGAAGAACCCAAAAATTTATAAAACAATAATAGATGTTAGTGCTTACTCTTGAGTAGTTTCATGATGTGAGAAGCATACACAAACTCGCCTATTTCTTTATTATCGGTTTCTAAAATGGAGTTCTTATCACCTTTCCACCAAAGCTCGCCCTTATAAATAAAAAATATTTTTTCTCCTATTTCCATTACCGAATTCATATCGTGCGTTACCACAATGGTGGTTATATCATATTCGTGTGTAATTTCTTGAATCAGATTATCTATTAATATAGAGGTTTGTGGGTCGAGACCGGAATTGGGTTCATCGCAAAATAAGTATTTTGGATTTAGAGCGATGGCTCTGGCAATACCCACTCTTTTTTGCATACCTCCACTTAGCTCGGCAGGATAAAGGTGATTGGCATTTACCAGATTCACTCGCTTTAGACAGAAATTAACTCTATCTAACATTTCCGATTTAGACATTCCGGAATACATAATAAGCGGAAACATTACATTTTGCTCAACCGTTAGCGAATCAAACAAAGCACTGGCCTGAAACAGCATACCCAGTTCTCGCCTTATCTCTCTTCTTTTAACAATATCCATTGATTTAAAGTCGCGATTATCGTAAAGTATTTCACCCTTATCAACCTCATGTAAACCCACAATACATTTTATGAGTACCGATTTTCCTGAGCCGCTGGCACCAATAATAAGATTGGTTTTACCTCTTTCAAACAAACAAGAAACATCTTTGAGCACTTGCTTTTCTCCAAATGCTTTCGAAATATTTTTTACCTCAATCATATAAGCAGCAACTGAGTTAATAGATAATTCACTACTAAAATAGCTATACTACTGTAAACAACGGCCCGCGTACTAGACCGCCCTACTTCTAAAGCACCTCCCCTGGTGTAATATCCGTGATATGCAGGAATAGAAGTAATAACAAAAGCAAAAACTACCGTTTTAATTAAGGCATACGTAATGTCGAAGGGTTTAAAATCGTATTGTAATCCGTAAATATATTGATTCGATGTAACTATTCCTGTACTCACAGCCACAATCCAACCACCAAACATTCCCAAAAACATGCTGTATATTATAATGAATGGGTTAATAAACAAAGCAGCAATAATTTTTGGTAAGGTAAGGTAAGAAGCCGAATTTATTCCCATAATTTCTAGTGCATCTATTTGCTCTGTTACACGCATGGTGCCAATCTCTGATGCTATGTTGGAACCTATTTTTCCGGCTAAAATTAAGGCAATAATAGTAGGAGAAAATTCTAATATAACCGATTGCCTTGTGGTAAAACCAACCGTGTATGAAGGGATCCACGGACTATCTATATTCGAGGCTGTTTGTATAGTGATAACGGCACCCATAAATAAGGAAATGATGGCCACAATACCCATAGATCCTATTCCCAAAGAAATCATTTCCTTAAATGTGTTTTCTCTGTAAATACCAAATTTTTCGGGTTTACTAAAAACCCTGTACATCATTATAAAGTACCTGCCAAAATGAAAAACTATATTCATTTGTAATTTTTGAAGCCATAAAATTAGGTATAATTTACTTTAGGCTTTTTATTCGTAATTTTAGACAATGAAATACAAGTTAATATTGAAGTACATTGGAATTTTGTTCCTTACCGCCTCGCTTGTTTCATGTGCCATTTTTCGTAAGAAAAACAAATGTAACGACTGCCCCAAATGGGGAGGAAAAAAACACATGATTCTTTTACCTATTAGCTTCCATTAATTAAAAGTTCTTCATTTTCTATACTTTATACCAAAATGAAGTAAAATACCCTGTTTTAGCTACTACGGAACCATTCTTTAAACGTATTTTTGCCCTTAATTAGAAACATTCTAAATTATGGAAACTGCACTCTCCAATATGCATAAAGGACAAACAGGGAAAATTATAGAAATTCTAGATTGTGCATTAGAACAACAATTGGTTGCCATGGGTTGTATTCCGGGTGAACAATTGTTTGTGGAAAATTACGCCCCGTTTAAAGATCCGATAGAAGTGAGAATTCAGGAGCAATTTATTTCCATAAGAGTGGCGGATGCCGGAAAAATTGTTATAGATATTGAAGAGTGAGCGAAACAGCCGATTTAAACCACACCATTCGCGTAGCATTAGTAGGAAATCCTAACTGCGGAAAAACTTCTTTATTTAATGCATTCACAGGACTTAATCAAAAAGTGGGAAACTTTCCCGGAGTAACGGTTGAAAAAAAAACAGGCAAGTTTAATCTTTACTCGGGTGCTACCGTGCAAATAACCGATTTACCCGGCACATACAGTTTAAATCCGTGTTCGGAAGATGAAAAAGAAGCCGTCAATTACATTAAAAATACTTCTTCTAAAGAAATTATTTTAGTGATTGCCGATGCCACCCAACTAAAACGTTCTTTGCTACTTTGCACCCAAATAATAGATTTGCAAAAACCCGTTGTTTTAGTATTGAATATGATGGATATTATTCAAAAAAACAACATTCATATTAATATTGAAGGCCTTTCGAGATTGTTAGATATACCCGTTATACCTATAAATGCCAGAATAGGTAAAGGAATAGATGATATTAAAAAAGTACTCGAAAATTTTCATTATACACATAAATCATTTCTTGGTACAGGGCAAGCAGAATTGTTTTCTAATAAAAGGATAGAAAAAATTAATTCTCTTGTTTCGGAAAATGTAGTATCGGCAAAACAACTTAGAGAAACTGTTTTTACTCAAAAACTCGATAAAATTTTAACTCATCCTATTGGAGGTTATTTATCTTTTCTATGTATTATGTTTTTAATTTTTCAGGCGGTATTTTCATTTGCACAATACCCTATGGAATGGATTGAAAACGGTTTTATCTATTTAAGTAACATTCTAAACGAATCCATCCCCAATGGTGCTGCAAAAGATTTATTATTAAACGGCATATTGGCAGGGCTGAGCGGAGTGCTGGTTTTTATCCCTCAGATTGCCATTTTGTTTGCTCTTATTGCTATTTTAGAAGACACCGGTTACATGGCTCGTATCAGTTTTATAATGGATAAGCTACTTCGACCCTTTGGACTAAATGGACGTTCGGTGGTACCCTTACTCAGCGGTACAGCGTGTGCCGTGCCTTCTATAATGAGTGCCAGAACCATAGGCAATTTAAAAGACCGACTTATTACTATATTCGTAATCCCACTAGTTAGCTGCTCTGCACGAATACCCGTTTATACTTTATTAATTTCTTTGTGCATTCCGTCCGATAGCAAAATAGGTATTTTCAATCTTCAGGGAGTGCTTATGATGGGCTTGTATCTATTGGGATTTGTAGCAGCTCTACTTACCTCGCTTTTATTAAAATATATCATCAAACAAAATATAAAATCATATTTTATAATGGAAATGCCTATTTACCGATCGCCCCGATGGACATCGGTAGTAATGGAAATGCTTAATAAAGTAAAAGTGTTTGTTTGGGAAGCAGGCCGAATTATTGTATCCATTTCTATAGTTTTATGGGTACTTTCATCATACGCCCCTCCCGGAAAGTTTAAAGAAATTGAAGAAAAATACAAAAACCATGATATTACTGATAATGAAACAAATAGCCTAATTGAGAGCGAAAAACTAGAGGCCTCCTATGCCGGTATTTTAGGAAAAAGCATAGAACCCCTAATAAAACCCCTTGGCTTTAACTGGAAAATTGGTATTGCTTTAGTAACTTCGTTTGCCGCCAGAGAAGTATTTGTAGGTACCATGGCTACTTTATACAGTATTGGCGATGCAGAAAAAACAACGAGCATAAAAAATAAAATGAAACTTGCAAAAAATAATATTACAGGCAACGAAGAATATACACTGGCCACCTGCATGTCTTTGCTTATTTTTTATGCGTTTGCCATGCAATGTATGGCCACACTGGCCGTTGTAAAGCGGGAAACAAACAGTTGGAAATGGCCCATTTTACAGGTAATATACATGGGCTCACTGGCTTGGATTTCGGCATTTTTAACTTATCAGTTTTTTGTATAAATAACTCATGCGAAACGCCAAAAAGAAAATAGAATTGATTCGGGATTACCTTCCGGAGGGTTGTGAAAACCTATTGTTACGATGGTTTCGGGAAGTAGAAAAAGATTTTGAATTAGTAATAAGTAAAGAAAGGGCCTCTAAACTTGGCGATTTCAGACCACCCTACAAAAGAAATGAACTTCCTGTAATTACAGTCAACAACAACTTAAATCACTATTCGTTTCTTATTATTTTAACTCACGAATTTGCCCACCACACAAACTGGTCTAAATACGGAAATAGTATTAAAGCACACGGAAAGGAGTGGAAAAACGATTTTGCAACACTGTTGGGACAGCTTGTTTTACGAGGTATTTTTCCGGAAGATATAGAATCTGCCTTAGAAAATCAATTACAATCTCCTACCGCCACCATCTACTCCGATATAAATTTAGTGAGGGTATTAAAAAAATACGATAAAGGAAGAAAATCGTTGCTATTAGATGATATCCCCGAGCGGTCTATTTTTGAATTAAATACAGGACGATTTTTTAGAAAAGGAGAAAAACAAAGAAAACGTTACAAGTGCTTGGAATTAAAATCGAGGCGACTTTATTACGTGAGTGCGTTGGCAGAAGTGAAACTTGTTAATAATTCAAAGTAATTTCAACCTCTCTTCTTCGTTTCGTTTTATTAAATTCGCAACATAAAATTTGTATCAATGGCAAACGCGTTAATTGAACCCATTATTAATTTAAGAGTATCTGAAATGGCTGAGAACCTTGTTGGTTCTGAAATAATAAAACTAGCCGGTGAGGTAAAAGAAAAAATTGCCAAAGGAGAAAAAATTTACAATATGACCATTGGGGATTTTGATCCCAAAATATTTCCCATACCCAATGAACTACAAAACGAAATTACAAATGCCTATTTAAACGGAGAAACAAACTACCCTCCTGCCGATGGAATCAAAGAATTAAGAGAAGTAGTTTCTCGTTTCTTACATACCCGACAAACATTAGAATATAACGAAAATCAAATATTAATTGCAGGAGGTGCCCGCCCTCTTATTTACTCGTTGTATCAAACTCTTTTAAACCCTGATGATGTAGTTCTTTTTCCGGTACCTTCTTGGAACAATAACCACTACACTCATTTATCGCACGCAAAACAAATTTTTATTGAAACAAAAGCAGAAGATAACTTTATGCCAACGGCACAACAACTACAGCCATACATTTCTTCGGCTACACTCATTTCTCTTTGTTCTCCTCTAAACCCAAGCGGTACTACTTTTGGAAAAGAACAGCTTTTTAAAATATGCGACTTAATAATGGACGAAAATAAAAAAAGGGCAGCCTCGCATAAAAAACCTCTCTACTTAATGTACGACCAAATATACTGGACACTTACCTATGGCGAAACGGTACACGTTGACCCCGTAAGTCTTTTTCCGGAAATGAAAAATTTTACCATCTTTATAGATGGTATTTCTAAAGCTTTGGCAGCAACCGGTGTAAGAGTAGGCTGGGCTTTCGGGCCGCAAAAAATAATAGATAAAATGAAATCTATTTTAGGGCATATTGGAGCATGGGCACCCAAAGCAGAACAAGTAGCTTGCGCAAAGTATTTAAAAAACGATAAATGGGTAGATACTTATTTAGAAAATTTCAAAGCACAATTAAATAATCGACTCACTTCCTTTTATAATGGGTTTATTCATCTGAAAAACGAAGGCTTTAAAGTAAATGCAATAGCTCCGCAGGCGGCCATTTATCTTACCATTCAGTTTAATCTCTTTGGTTTAAAAACAGAAACAGGTAAAGAAATTAAAACCACAGAAGATATTACCTCCTATATTTTAAACGAAGCCAAATTAGCTGTAGTACCCTTTTCTGCTTTTGGTTCAACAAAAAATTCTACTTGGTATAGGCTTTCCGTTGGAACAGCTTCCACGGAAGATGTAGAGGACATCATCAATAACCTGCGAAAAGCCTTAAGCAAACTCTCGTAAAAGAATAGAATGAATAACTCTTCGCACTATGCCGTAATTATGGCAGGCGGTATTGGTAGCCGCTTTTGGCCTATGAGCCGCACTTCTTATCCAAAACAATTTATCGACTTCTTGGGTGTTGGAAAAACGCTTCTACAACTTACATTTGAACGACTAAAAAATATTGTACCCGAAAAGCATATTTTCATTGTAACCAATAGTGAATACGAAACGCTGGTAAAAACACAACTACCCACACTAAACGAAGAACAAATTTTACTCGAACCATCGCGTAAAAACACAGCCCCCTGCATTGCTTATGCAACCTATAAAATTTCTTTACTAAATAAAAATGCCTGTGTACTAATAGCACCCTCAGACCACCTGATATTAAAGGAAACCGTATTCTGCGAAATAGCAAAAAAGGCGATGTATTATTGTAATAAAAACCAAAGTTTACTAACCTTTGGCATAACACCTACTCGCCCCGATACCGGATACGGTTACATTCAATTTGATGATAAAGACTCTTCGTACTCTTCCGAAATTAAAAAAGTAAAAACATTTACCGAAAAGCCAAACCTTGAACTGGCAAAAGTTTTTATAGAAAACGGAGATTTTGTATGGAATTCGGGAATGTTTATATGGAATGTACAAACCGTTATTTCGGCATTTGAAAAATATATGCCCGAGTTGGCCCACCAGTTTAATGAACACCTTCCCTCTTTCTTGGAAAATGAAAAAGAAGCCATAGCCTCTATTTACCACGAATGTAAAAGTATCTCTATTGACTATGGTATAATGGAAAAAGCAGATAATGTTTTTGTGATTAGTGCCGATATTGGATGGAGCGACCTTGGTACCTGGGGTTCCATTTACACCCATTTACCTCACGATGTAAATAAAAATGCCCTCATTAGCAAAAAAATACTTTTATACGAATCGGCTAATTGCATTGTAAACATTCCAAAAAACAAACTTTGTGTAATACAAGGATTGGATAACTACATTGTTGTAGATACCAAAGAAGTACTACTGATTTGCAAAAAAGACGATGAGCAAAAAATAAAAGATTTTGTAAATGATATTAAACTAAAAAAGTGGGATAAATATCTCTAAAATTGAAACTCAACTCTCTCTTAAAACTTTTTTAATTCTCGCACTAATAATTAACCCGTTTATTAGACTGATTTTATTTTGTTTTTACTGCGAAAAAACAAATGCTTGAATAAAAGAGTAAAGAAACCGGTTACACATAATATCATTGAAACAAGCCCACAGAAAAGAGCTAAATCATTCATACGTTTACTTTCAAATTCGCTGTTGTAGTGATTGGGTAATGCCCCCGAATATGCAAGGATATAAGTAATAGCAAAAACACCAAAACCCAATACAAAAAAAAGAATGTAATAAAGAAATATTAATTTATTACCCAATTTCTGAAAATGAAAAATGATTTTATAATGCAGAAATATCAGCACTATTAGAATAAGCATACTTAGTAAATTCAAAATCATAAGGCTTTACTTATATAGTCATTATAGAAATCTTCTTAGAAGAATAAATATTTTCATTCACAATAACGAGTAATCAATATTTATAGTATCATTTTCGTTTTTTCCTCGAATTGAATCGAACATAAAAAAAGCCAAACGAATGGTTTGGCTTTTTTTATGTTCGAGAGAGTTTACCTACTAATTGCAATTCTATAAGCAGAATTAACCCCATCAACACGCAGGTTATAAATATACATTCCTTCTGCCAAACCAGAAATATCCGTTTGTACCCTATTTTTTCCTTTTGCAAAATTTCCTGAAGAAATATTCAACACTTCTTTGCCGGTAATATCGGTCATTTTCATTTCTACATCAGATGAATGGGTAAGATCAAACTCTATTGTTAACACCTCATTGGCAGGATTTGGATACACCAATATTTTTCCAACACCATTTTCAGAAATGCCGGCACAAGGCTCAACAAACGCTTCGGTTGGGGTGCGTTCGCTCACACAATCTGCTTCTTTTACTTCCCAGTTGTATAAATAATAATAATAACTAGCACCGGCAGAGGAACCTGTAATACTAACTACTCCATTTAAGGTGTAGGGATAGTTGGTTCCAGAACTATTTCTGTATAAATTCATTCCACCCGTACCTCCCAAACGATAACCCGTACCAGAAGTAAGCGGAATATTTAACGTTACCGTACCGGGTCCGTCCGGAATATTTACAGGGTATGTTTGAATCACATTCCCCTGATTATCCCAAAGAGTAAATGTTCTTACCGAAGTGCCTTGTGCTAAGGCCCATGCAGAAACAATAGTACATGGTTTCAACACATCAAAAATCAAAAACTGAGATGATCCATTACTATGGTTGTTTCCTCCACCAATAGTGTTATCAATGGGGCCTACATTTCCTGTAGGGCCTGGTGTAGCATTATCCACATAATAGTATGTGGTAGCAGTTAAAGCCGGTGTGGTAAATGTAGTTCCTGTTCCTACCATATTTCCTCCAATTTGAGCATCATACCACGTAAGATTTCCAGAGCCGGATGCTGTTAAGGTTGCTGTTTGATTGGTACAAACCGAATCGCCTACAGAAGTTGGAACCGGAGGGGTATTGATTACAATGTACGTATTTTTGGTAATTGAATCTATTCCGCAATTTCCACCATCGGCTACTAGTTTTACATTATATGTTCCGGCTTGGTTGTACGTATACGAAGGAGAAATTTGTGTGCTGCCCCCCCCATCTCCGAAACTCCAGTTAAATGTAGAAGCGTTGGTACTGGTATTGTTAAATGACACTGTAAATGGCACTGTACAGCTTGTGGTAGAATTGGCTGCGAAATTAGGAATTACGATAGCTTGATAAACTCCTCCTACCCCTACGGCATACCATGCATTTGTGCATTGCTCTACTTCAAAAGAACAGGCTCCATATAAATCTTCGGCCGCTTTAATAGCGTAAAAGCGGGCATCGGCATACTGAGAATTTTGAGATAGATATACAGTTAAATTTCTAAAAGCTATTGCACCGGCTTTGGCCATTCCTATTCCTGAAATATTGTAACTATCTCCATTATCATTGGTTCCGGAACCCCCAACACTTAAGCGATAAAACCAATGATTTTGTACACCGCTGTTGGTATGAACACCTCCATTATCGTTTGGCCCTACGTACCAATACTGGCCCAAATAAGTATGCGGGTCGGAATAAACTTTTGGATTTAACATGGAGCGAAATGCCGAACCAATATCTTCGCCAATCAGCCAATTTGCTTGTCCCGGATTTTTACCGAACCATTCAACTGCCGTTCCAAAAATATCGCTAAAAGATTCATTTAACGCACCCGATTCGTAAGAGTAAACCAAATCAGCAGTAAAAGTGGTTAAACCGTGGGTTACTTCATGTCCGCATATATCTAACGAAGTTAATGGTGTGTAGGAATTATCTCCATCTCCGTACGTCATTTTTTGTCCATCCCAAAATGCATTTACGTAATTGGTGCTGTAATGTACATAACTATTTAACTGAAAACCGTTGTTATCAATACTGTTTCTGTTATAATTCTGAAAATAATAATCGTAAGTCATTTGTGCTCCCCAATGTGCATCTCCAGCATATTGGTCTTTCTGTGGATTTACATTATTCCAATAATTGTCGGTATCGGTAAAATCAACTGCATTGCCATAGTTGGTTCCTGTTAAAAGATTAAATGTGCGAACTCCGTTTCCTCTAGTGGTTTCGCGTAAGCGAAATTGTGTAGGAGAAACACTATCTGTTGTCATGGGGTGTGTGCCACTGTATGCCGTTACTACAGTACCGTTACTATTTCCATGATGTATACGGTCTATTGATAAAAGAATGTTCCCATTGGTGGCATCTACGTAAATATCTTGTCTGCTCATAGGTTGGTGTGCGTAGATATTAAATTTGTATGCGAGTTTAGTAATCGGCTCAAAAAATTTATTTTCGGGATGCACAATATGTAATTCTGCTTTCGGAAAATAAGTAGCAGCCGAATTATTTTCGTGTTCTTTTAAATGCTCCTCCTCTTCGGCAACTTGCCACTTATAAAGTTGGGCTCCAATATGCGATAGTGCATGTTGCAGTGCTGTTTGCTCTGAGATAACAGGTGTTTCTGAAGCAGGGTTTACAGGAAAAAAATCTCCATTCACACTTACTAATTTTCCTTCTTTAATATGTGCTTTGTAGGTAGCGTTAGTAACACGCACCCCTTTGTATAGCTGATTAAAATTGATATGCGTAAATCCAATTTGGTCGGTTTCTTCGTTACGTTTCTCTATGGTGTAATTACTTCCTTCTTCGCCAAAAAAAGATTGCAACCATTTTTCCAGTGTACTTTGATTAAAGGCAATGGGCATGCCGTATTCCACATAATTAGGTACAGGAGAATATGATTTCATTCTTACAATTTTTGCCGTAGGAACTATCCGGTTGGCATCAGCACCTTTATAAATATTTTCGGTAATAGACGAAAAAGAGACCGATGTAAATGCTAATGCTACTAAAAGAATAATAATTTTTTTCATAGTGTTAAATTTTGACTGTTAAATTACAAAAAAATACATATCACAAACAAATTAATAAATATCAATTCTTGTTATTCTGAAATAATTACTTTAAATGTTTTCTTTTGATTATCCTTTTGTATGTGAAGGAAATAGAATCCCTGTGATAATGATTTTACATTGAATTGTTTTTTATTCATTCCCTGTATCCCATGAACTATTTCGGAATTTATGATTTGTTTTCCGCTAATATCATAAAAACTAAACTGAATGTTACCTGATTCTTCTAACATAAATTCGAGAGTAATATTCTCCTTGGCAGGGTTTGGATACAAGGAAACTTGACCCGATATAAATTCTTCTACACCAACGCAAGAAATAACCGTTGCTTCTACAGGGGTTCTTTCACTTATACAATCATCTTCTTTTATTTCCCAGTTGTATAAGTAATAATAGTAAGCGGCCCCTGCACTAGAACCTGTAATGTTAAGTACCCCATTTAACGTATAGGGGTAATTAACTCCTGCATTATTTCTGTATAAATCCATATTGTTTCCTCCTATTCTGTAGCCTGTACCAGGGGTTAGAGGAATATTTAAATTAACGGTACTTTGTCCGGCACTCACATTTACGTTTACTGTTTGTAAAACCACCCCCGAACTGTTTAAGAGAGTAAAAGTTCTGCTTCCCGAACTATTTGCATTTACCCATGCGGTTAGTAGTGTACAGGGTTTTAAAACATCAAATATAAGATATTGACTAGTACCGTTATTATGGTATCCTCCGCCTCCAAATGAATTATTTACCGGACCTACATTTGCGGTGGTTCCTGATATTAAATCTTCCACATAATATGTTTTGGAAACACTTAAAGAGGGGGTGGTGTACGTATTTCCGGTTCCAAACAATGTTCCTCCGGTTGGTGCATCAAACCATCGAAGAGTACCGTTTCCACTTCCGTTTAATGTGGCTGTTTGGTTCTCGCAAATCGTATCACCTGTAGCCGTAGGTGATTGAGGAGTACTTATAACAATATACATGTTTTTAATAAGTGAATCTACTCCGTTATTGCCGGTAGCCACTAATTTTACATTGTATGTTCCGCTTTGGGTGTAAAAGTGAGTAGGGCTGGTTTGTGTACTGGTGTTACCATTCCCAAAGTCCCATAAAAAAGTATTTGCATTAAACGAGTTGTTGGTAAACTTCACTTGTTGCGGCACTTTACATGCTTCTGTAATATCTGCCACAAAATCTACAGTGGGCGGAGCTGTTTTTGCTTGGTCTACACACTGTAATGCAGCATAGGCATCTATACGCCCTGCACCTAATAAACCAATGTAATTGGGGTTTTGTGTGTTTATATTTTTGCAGGTAGAAAGCAAGCAGGTTATTACATCGTTATTAGCCATGGTAGGGTAATGCGATAACATTAAACCTAACAAACCCGCTACCATTGGAGAAGCCATTGAAGTACCCGACATGTTGGAATAATTTCCGAATGGAGTTGTGCTCATTATGGTGCTTCCGGGAGCAGATACATCAACCCAGGCTCCATAGTTAGAAAAACTTGATTTCACATCATTGGTAGTAGTAGAGGCTACAGAAATTACATTATTATAGGCGGCAGGATAAAACAGGGTACTTACATTATCATTTCCTGCAGCAGCTACTATAATAGAACCACTGTTCCATGCACTATTAATAATGTTTTGGGCAGTTTGAGAAAATCCTGTACCTCCCCACGAACAGTTTATTACTCTTGCTCCGGCTGCTGCGGCATACGTGATACCCGCATATCCATTTGTAATAGAATTTGAATTGTCGTTATTTCCTGTTGCTTTTACTCCTATAATGCTTATTCCTGCACCTATTGAAGCTACGCCAACTCCGTTATTTGTAGAAGCACCTGTTATGCCTGCTACATGTGTACCATGACTAAATTGCGAAGAAGGTGGATTGGGATTGTTATCATTGTCGGCTACATCAAATCCATTGATATCGTCAATGTATCCGTTTCCATCATCATCTATTCCATTTCCGGCTATTTCGCCCGGATTTACCCACATTGCATTTTGCAAATCGGCATGGTTTGTTTGAACGGCATTATCTACGGTTGCCACGGTTATTGCCGCATTTCCAAGTGAGATATTCCATGCTAACTGAGAACTTATTTGCACCAAGCCCCACTGGTTGGACACAAACTGTGGATCGTTGGGCGTCCAAACCAACTGATTGTACGGCACTTTTTCGGCATATTCTACTTTTCCCGATTTTAAAATTTCTTTTATTATTTCTTCTACCAATCCAACATCTGAAAAATGCAATTCGTAGGTGCGTAATAATTCCTGCGAACTTTTTAATGTTACAAAAGGTTGAGACAACTTAATAATGTTGTATTTTAAACTCAGTTCTTGAATAAAAGAAAGAGTATTTAAAGGCAAATTAAAGTAAGAAGTTTTATCTTGTCCACTATGATTTTTAGGCAAAACAATGACTTGCTCATTTTTAAGTTTAAACCAAATTTTACCATCTTGGTATTCGCGAAAAATATTTTGAGAAAATATTCCCGAAGTATAAATACAAAGAAGTATTGTAAATATTGTTTTTAAATTGTATAGTTCTTTCATTTTTATTTTTTTACGCAGTCAAATTACTAAAATTATTTGCAATTGGTTTTATTTATAGACTAATTAAGCAGGTTTGCCTATAAATTAAACTTCTACCATAAAATATCCATGCTTTTGCACTTCGTGAATATCTTCGTTGCTGATTTTTTCCTTTATATACTCTGCTTTTCTAAATGATACAGATGAATCGAAAATAATTTTGTTGAAAGAAAAGTATTTTCTCAGATGATTAAAATCCATTTTCCCTTTGGCCGTTATCACTAAATAATCAACAAAAACAGGCTTATCGGGAAACACCTTAGACAACTCACTATTGTGTATGTAAATTCTCTTTCCGTTAAAACCTATAAAGTTTCCTTTAATATACAAGCCTGCACCGAGGGTTTTGTATAGGTTAGATAACTGATGTTGTTTGCTAAGACTACTTAAATAGAGTACCCTCTCATTTTCTAAACCATGTTTTATCCAGTTGTTCTGAATATGAAACAACATTTTTTCTCTGTTTTTGTGTAATTCTAAATCGGTAATTAAAACATTGTTGGTATTCTGAATAAGATTGATAGCAGAATATGCCGGAATATTGTAAACAATAAATTTAGAATTGTTTTTATACGTGTTTGAAAGATGTGCCCTATATCCTAAACTTAAAATAATGCAACATAGGGCAGAAAAAAAATAGCCATACCGTTTGTACCATCCAAAGCAAATAATGAAAAATAAGAACAGATAAAGCATCCATGTTTCAAAAACAGAAAAGGAAATATTTTGTATTAAAGCGTTTGGAAAGGATTCTACATATTCTACAAATTGGTTTAAGATAATTAGTAAACGGTTTATTCCCATGGCTAAATACGAGGCAATATACTTAAAGGGTGAAATTAAAAATAAAAGAATACTGGCAGGAAGAATGAGCAATGCCATGGGAATAACCACCAAATTGGAAAATAAAAAATAGGTTGGAAACTGATGAAAATATAAAAGACTTAGGGGAAAGGTAACTAGTTGTGCCGACAACGATACGGAGGTAATAGACCACACATAATCTATGATTTTATTTTTTATTTTAAGAATAGAATATATCCAAGGATAAAACACCACAATGCCTATTACTGCTAAATAAGAGAGCTGAAACCCTACTTCCATTATTATAAATGGATTTATGAGTAATAAAAAAAATGCAGAAGAAGCCAGTGTGTTAAAAAAATTGGTATTTCGGTGGGTGGCTTTGGCAATGGCCATAAAACTAAACATGGTTGCCGCACGCAACACCGAAGGAGACAACCCTGTAAGCAATGCATAAAACCATAGAGCCAATAAAAGAAAAAACAATTGAATGAATTTTCCGTACTTTTTGTTTTCAATAAAAAAGAATAATTTGGAAACGATAAGAAAAATAATTCCAACATGCAGCCCGGAAACAGCCAGTACGTGCATGGCTCCCGAACTAGAGTAAGACCTCTTCAACTGAGCATCTATTTCGTCTTTATATCCCAGCACTAATGCCAATGCTACGGCTAGTTGCTTCCCTTCTATCTTAAATTCCGAAAACATTGAAATAAGTTTTTTTCTCAAACTACCGGCATACCTCGTTAAAAGGTTGGAACGAGTGTTTTTAATCAGTATCCACTCGTCTGATTTTAGAAAAGCCTGCTTTTGAATTAAATGAAAAGACATGTACTGGCGGAAATCAAATTCATTCGGATTCTTAGGTGCAGGTACATCTTCGAATTTCGGTAGGAATGATAATAAATCGCCTGCTTGTATCTTGTGGCAAAAACTATCGGTTTTAAGATATAGTATCATTTTACCTGTTGTACTGCTCCATTCACTGGCGTTTCTAACACCTTTTACATCTAATATGACTTTGGTAGAATGCGACCGCACCACAGGAGATTCCAATACTTCGCCTATTACTACACCATGTTTGTGAATTTCTATTTTTGTAAAATAATTTGAATTGTTAAATGAAGTGCGATTTAACGTATATAAATAGCCAAATAGAAATAATAATAAATGAATAAGTACTCCATTTAAAAAGTTATACTTAAATGCGTTGGTTGAATTTACTCTAAGTAATATGAGAAAACCAGTGATTAATAGAAGGCTTAAGGCTGGTAAAAACCAAGAAAAATAATTTGCATAAATTGCTAGCACAACCCCTGTAACAAAAGGTAACAAAAGGCGGAGCATAGGCACTTGTGCTTTTGTAAACATGAATTAAAGGTATAAAAAAAGAGCAGATGAATTTTCATCTGCTCTTAAATTAAATGTTAGTTAGTTTGTTATGCTTTCTCTTTTTCGGAGTTGATTGCGGAATCTACTAATATACGCCCGCAATGTTCACATACAATTACTTTTTTATGGCTTTTAATATCTAGCTGGCGTTGAGGAGGTATTTTATTAAAACATCCTCCGCATGCATCTCTTTCTACGGTTACAACGGCTAATCCGTTTTTTGCGTTACTTCTGATTCTGCTGTATGCCGTTAAAATTCTTTCCTCAATTAAGCCACTTTGCTTTTTAGATTTTTTAAGCAAATCGGCTTCTTCTTTTTCTGTTTCTGCTATAATATCGTCTAACTCTTTTTTCTTTATTTTAAGATCCTTTTTTCTTCCGTCAAATAATTCTTTTGCTTCTTCTATTTGTTGCTTTTTATTTTCTATGGCAAACTTGTGTTCCTTAATTCTTTTTTCGGCCAACTGAACTTCTAAATTCTGAAATTCTATTTCTTTGCTTAAAGAATCATATTCTCGGTTATTTCTTACACTGTTCTGTTGAGACTCGTACTTTTTTATAAGTGCTTTCGATTCTTTAATGAGTTGTTGTTTATTACTAATTTCGGATTCAATACTTTTAAGTTCTTCTTCAAATTTATGTAAACGGGTTTCCATACCGGCCACTTCATCTTCTAAATCCTGAACTTCTAGGGGTAATTCTCCTCTTACAATTTTTATTTTATCTATTTGCGTATCTATTAATTGCAATTCATATAATGCACGCAATTTCTCTTCAACCGAAATTTCTATGGTTTTAATTTGGCCCTCTTTTTTCGACATAATTTAAAGGTAATTTATTGGGTTTGTGTTTACTGTTGATAAATGGACGGCAAATTTAGGAAATTTTTCAATTAAAATCTTGTAAAAGATTTCTGGGGTAAATTGCTCACTCTCAAAGTGTCCGATGTCGGCTATCACTATTTTTCCCTCGGCATCGAAAAACTGATGGTATTTAAAATCGGCCGAAATAAACACATCGGCTCTTGCTTTTATAGCCTTTGTCAGTAAAAAGCTGCCGGAGCCTCCACAAATGGCCACTCTTTTAACAGGCTTATTTCTTAAGGAGGTATAACGTATCACTTTTACATTCATTTTTAGTTTCAGTGCTTCAAGAAATTCTCGTTCGGGTACTTCCTTCTCTGGCTTACCAATTAAACCACTCCCAATAAAAGGGTGTGTATCTTCCATCTTAAAAATATCGTAAGCCACCTCTTCGTAGGGGTGTGAATTTAAAAGTGCAGCAATTATTTTCTCCTGTAAAAAATGGGGAAAAACCGTCTCTATTCTTGTTTCCTGTTCGTGGTGTCTTTCTTGTGGCTTACCAACAAAAGGCGTTGTAAATTCATTCCCTTTAAAGGTTCCAATCCCTTCTGTATTAAAACTACATTCATCATAGTTTCCTATGGTACCTGCTCCTACATTGAATAGTGCGTTTCTAACTTTTTCGGCATGTTCTAAGGGGCAAAAAGTTACTAGTTTGCGTAGAACACTTTTTTGGGGCTCCAATACACCTTCTATATTAAGCCCAAGTTTTTGGGCAATTAATCCGTTTACTCCATTAAGCACATTATCTGTATTAGTGTGAGCAGCATAGATGGCTATATTATTTTTTATAGCTTTTATAACTACCCGCTCCACGTAATTATTGCCGTTTATTTTTTTAAGTCCTACAAATACAATGGGGTGGTGTGTTATAACCAGATTAATTTTTTTTTGTATTGCTTCTTCTAGCACTTCTTCGGTACAATCTAAGGCAAGCAGTACTCCGCTCACTTCAGTTTCAGCGTTTCCTATAATTAAACCACAATTATCGTATCCTTCTTGCAGAGATATAGGTGCAAATTCCTCTATGGTTTCTATAATTTCTTTAATCTTCATTTTATATTTACTTAATCTTCCAAAGATACGGATATTGAATTTTATTCACTTTTTAGTAATCGCATTATGTATTATATGATATTCATCATACATTTGCTCTTTAACAAAAACCTAAATAAAAAAGTATGAAAAAAATTTTATTCACTGCTACCTTGTTTTGTTCGCTCTCTTTAATGGCTCAAAGCAATTTTAACGAACAAAATATCCTTTCTTCAAAAGAAGAAATCAGTACGGAGCTTTCGAAATCGCTCTCTGAAAAAACCATTGCCGATTTTCAACAATTAGAAAATGGATTACCTGCCAGCGTGCGATTTGAAATTCATGAAAGCAAATTTATCCTTCTTAGCAACGATGTAAAAAAGTATATCGAATCAAACACTACGAGATATTTTATTACTAAACAAAACTAAACCTCTTAAACTTTTTACTTATGAAAAATTTATACAAACTATTTTTGGCCGTTGTTGGTCTTGGCCTTTACAATATCGCTTTTTCGCAATGTGCCCCCAAACCCATTGTAAACAACGACACCTTGTGTTTTGGCGATTCCACTATTTTACCTGTAACCAATTTACCCGGTGTTTATAACTGGTATAATCAAATTGGTGGAAATATTATTTATACCGGAGATACTTTACATTTCAATGGAACAAGCACAGACACTTTCTATGTTCAAAATGTAGATACCGGTGGTTTTGGACCCAATGTATATTACATACGTTCTCAGGTTGGTGAACCATGGGGGCAGCAAGGAAATGTAAATTCAATGAATGACATCTTTGGACCAGGCAACTGGAATATGGACTTTTTTGAAACTGTAAACCTCAACAATATTCTTAGCCCATCTACCTGCCTTATTTTTATGGACGGAAGCGATAATGGGGCATGTGCCTTTGGAACTTTCTTAACTAATAACTTAACCCAACTTGAAGCTTGGGTAAATGCGGGAGGCAGACTTATTTTAAACTCGGCACCCAACCAGTGCAGTAATATCAATTTTGGTTTTGGCGGTACCACATTAAACTATAATAACGGGCAAGGAAATGTTACGGGTTATCAACCTGCTCACCCAATTTTTAATTCTCCTTACACTACAGGGATTAATTTTACCGGCTCCAGTTTTTCTCACTCGCATATTACAGGTAGCGGATTAGATACCTTAATTACAGGAACCAACAACAACTATGTTGTATTAGCTACTAAACCATGGGGCGGTGGGCTTGTAATGTTCGGAGGAATGACCACTCCCAACTTTCATAATCCACAACCTAATGCCAACAACTTACGTTCTAACATTATTGATTTTATGAAATTGTGTGGCTTCTCTTGTGTTAGCGATTTTGACACTGTAGTAGTAGTTGTAAATCCTTTGCCAAATGTTACTTACACACAAAACCCCGACACTGTTTGCTTGCAAGCACCAAGCTTACTTTTAAACGGAGCTTCACCTAATGGCGGCATTTATTCCGGAAATGGTACATTAACAGGCGGAAACAATTATTATTTTGCAGCCAATTTAGCCGACTTAGGTATGCACAACATCACTTATACTTATACCGATGCAAATGGTTGTGTAAACTCCGCAACTGCCTCTATTTATGTTTATGATTGTGTAGGGATAAATGAATTTTTGTTAGAAAATATTAAAGTTTACCCCAATCCGATGAGCGAAGTAGTAAATATAGATTTTGGCAAAACACTTGAAAGTGCCTCTCTACAAATTATTGCTGCTGACGGAAAAATGGTACTAAATAAAATCATACACAATACAAGTACTGAAACTATAAACACTTCCAATTACCATTCAGGAATATACCTTATAAAAGTTTCGTACAATACCGAAGAATATAAATTCCGCATTATCAAAAACTAATTTCTATTACTACCTTATAAAAAGAGCCGACAAAGTCGGCTCTTTTTTTTTAAAACCTTTTTTGATTTCTTTCTTAACAATATGTACATTTAACCCGACTAAGAAACCGATTAATGAAACTGCTACAAATTCTGGCTTATCCGTTTTCTGTACTTTACGGAGTAGGTGTTTGGTTAAGAAACAAATTATACGATTGGGGAATTCTTTCCATTCACGAGTTTGATATTTCTGTTATATCCGTTGGAAATTTAACCACCGGAGGAACCGGAAAAACACCACACACCGAATACTTGGTAAACCTTCTGAAAAACAACTATAAGATAGCCATTCTAAGCAGAGGCTATAAACGGTTTACCTCCGGGTTTATGTTGGTAGAGAATCATTCAACAGTGTATCAAGTAGGCGATGAACCTCTGCAGTTTAAAAGAAAATTTCCGGAAATAATAGTAGCCGTTGACGAGAAAAGACCACGCGGCATCAATAAGTTAAAAGAACTCTATCCCGATTTAGGTATTGTGTTGTTAGATGACGCATTCCAGCACCGTTCCGTTAAACCTGAAATAAATATTCTACTTACCGACTACAGTAAATTGTATTTAGAAGATTTTGTTATTCCTTCGGGCAACCTAAGAGAATTTGCTTTTGAGAGCAAACGTGCCGATATTATTATTGTAACCAAAACACCCACGGTTCTTTCGCCTATAGACCGAAGAAGAATAAAAGTAGATATTCATCCGGCCACTTATCAGCGTTTATTTTTTTCGCACATTTTGTACGGAGAGGCTGTTCCATTTACCGCATCTGCCAAAAATTTTTCTACGAGTGATGTGCAGGCTTGCTCCTGCTGCCTGCTTATTACGGGTATTGCCAAACCCGAACAACTTATTTTTCACCTAAGAAGGTTTTACCGAGAAATAAACCATGTGGAATATCCGGACCATCACGTTTTTAGCAAATACGATATTGAACGGATTCGAAAACAGTTTAACGATATGTTTTCATCTAACAAGGTCATTATTACTACAGAAAAAGACGCCATGCGTTTACTTCTGCCCGATATTTTTCCTCTCCTGCAAGACCTTCCTATTTTTTATGTACCCATTTCTGTTCAATTTCATGACAAAGACGGCAGTGAGTTTAATGAATACATTTTAAAATATGTTAACGCAAATAAAAACGTGCGAAAATTTTCTGAAAAATTTAAACATCATAAATCCTGAAACAGGTATTATACTTGGCTCCGGACTTGGAAAATTTGCCGAAAAAATAGAAATTAAAATTAAAATTCCTTTTTCCGAAGTACCTTACTTTCCTGTTTCTACGGTAGAGGGCCATTCTGGAAATTTAATTTTCGGAAGTATTCATGGAGAAAGTGTGCTTGCCCTTCAAGGTCGGTTTCATTATTACGAAGGGTATTCTCTTGCTCAAACTACCTTTCCAATACGTGTGCTGGGGAAACTTGGCATTAAAAAACTTTTTGTTTCTAATGCAAGCGGAGGTGTTAACTCCTCTTTTAATATTGGTGATTTAATGATTATTGAAGACCACATTCATCTGTTTCCCGATAATCCACTACGTGGAAAAAACATTGATGAACTTGGCCCCAGGTTTCCGGATATGAGCGAACCTTATTGCAAAAAACTAATAGGGGAAGCAGAAAAAATTGCGTTAAAAAATAACATTGTTTTAAAAAAAGGAATTTACCTTGGATGGCAAGGCCCTACCTACGAAACTCCTGCAGAATATGTTATGGTTAACGCAATAGGTGCCGATGCAGTGGGCATGAGTACAACGCCCGAGGTAATTATAGCAAAGCACATGAATATACCGGTTTTTGGCATTTCCATCATTACCGATTTAGGGATAAAAGGAAAAATAGTAGAAGTTTCGCATGAAGAAGTTCAGCAGGCTGCTGCAAAAGCAGAACCCGTTATGAGCTTACTTTTTGAGGAACTAATTAAAAAACTTGCGTGAGTTAGTTTTATCTCGTTGTTTTTAAAAAAAGCTGTTTGCTTTTTATTTTTCTTCTTTTCTTTTTTCTTACTTCTTTTTATTTCTCGAGCATCTTCTTTTATGAGTGTTTTCATTTTCTTTTTATCAGACTCGCTAAACATTCGGTTGGCAGCATGATGAACATTGAAGTACAGTTTGGCACAATAGTCTAAATCGTTTAATTTCATTCCCAGCACATCGTGTATGTACCCATTTGTGTCGGTTTGTGAATTCATGTAACATACCTTTGCGGCAAACACAGCCACAATCATCAGTTGCCCATCGGCAGGGCCCAATACAAACCAGGAACTATCTATACTAAATCCGGTACCGGTAGAAAGATTGGTATTTACAAGCATTTCAAAACGCTTAAAAAAGATTTCGAAACTATCGCGTTTTAATTTTTGCAGAGCATACGACTTTTCTCTGTTGGCAAGTAAATTAAAAGGATTCTCATTTAAGATGGAATCGCACAAAACAATAGCTTCTTCAAACTTTTCTTCATCATTCAGCAACCAAATTTCTCGTTCCTTTTTCAGGTGGGTATAGGGCCAGTATTTTTTATTATCGGTAAATCCAATTTGCAGGGTTAACAACTGTTTTTCGGTAAGAGTAGAATCGCCTTTTAAAAAGCGGGGCAGCAGTTTTTGGTATGAATCGGGACTTTTTTTGTTTTTGCTTTCCTTTAATATTTTATCGAAATCGCGTTTATAATTAAAATCTATTAATTCTTGTGAGAAAGAAACTCTACTTAATAAAAGCAATGCAATGCATATATTTTTCATGGTCGAAAAGTACGAAGAGAAATGTATTTATTTCCTTTTTTAAATAAGGAAATTAAAAAGAATCAATAAGTATTTCTGCGAACATATATATTAATGAGAATAGCACTACTCCCGTAAATAACAGCCCCGGTATGGCAAGACCATTATTTTTATAACAGTCCTTACATTTTAACCATTTTACAAGTGCTAATATGCTTAACACCATAAAGGGTATAATGAGCAGATAGAACGAAAGGAGAAGTAAAATACCAATGCCTTTAGAGCCTAAAGGGGTTAGAAATACAATAGCCAACACAATCCAATAGACAAAAATTAAAAACGAAACCAAGGCATTGGGCTTTGTTTGCATTACTTCAGGGCTATTGCTGCTTAATCCGGATTGTATTAACAATTTATATTCCATTGCCAGCGTACCCATCCAATAGCCAATCATCCATGGAGAATCCGCCCAACTGACAGTTTCCGGTTTAGGTGGATTTATATTTATTTTATCTCTTTTTTCGGCAAGTATATCACACCCTTTGCAATTAGTACCGTTGGAACGCACCATAAAATTTTTTAGACGTTCACGGTATATCCAATATTTATCCTTCTCCTTATTAAAAGAATACTGCCCAAATGAAGATAGAAAAAATAATGAAAACACTATGTATAAAATATATCTTCTCATTTTATAAATTATTTTTAAGATTATTTATTTACACTGCAAATGTTTGCTGTTTTTACACCACCATGCAAATCACGGCCATGTTGCTCAGCTTCATTTTTAGCGTTCTGATAATAACTATCTGCTCCATGTAATCGAGGCACTTTGTACTCTTTTCCAACCCATTTCAAGTGACTGGTTGTGCAACATGCGTAATAAACTGTTTTTTTAAGACAAGCAGATAAAAAACTAGCACAACAGATAAAAGTAGCAAGAATACAGCGGTTTTTTTCATAATATTGTTATTGCGGTTTTTTATATACACTACACACTTTCGCTGTACTTATTCCTCCATGCACAGCATCATCATGTTGACTTGCCTGCATTTCTGCTGCGTCAATATTTGTTTCTGCCCTGTCTCCTCCGCATGAAACATTTTCCCTTCCCTGCCAGGGAGCATGACCTGTGTTGCAACAGGCGTAATAAACCATACATTTTCCGCATGCAGTTAAGGATATTAAGCTAGATAATAGCAGAATGGACACAATTATATTTTTCATAGAATACTTTTTTACCTAAATTTTTTTATGCAACCGTTAATTCTTATTTTTTCTTTAACAGGATAATGGCTTTTTTTAAATCTTCAATTTCTTGTTGCAGCATGTCAATTTTTTTATTCTTTTCTGCATTTTCTTGTTGCAAACTGATAATATCCATGGTATTATCCTCAATATTCCATATCATGCCTCTTAAATTTTTTGTCGTTTTTAATCCATTATTTTCTATTTCGCTACCGGGGTCAATTTCAGGTAGGTGTCCAAAAGATTTGATATAAGAAAGTTTTTCCTGCCATGTCATCCGTATATACTCCGGTTTAAGTTTAAAATCGCACCAAGGTCCGGTTTCAATAATAACTTCTTTTGCTTTAATGGTTCCGCATACTTCCAATTTATAGGCAGGATTTGAAGAACCAATACCCACTTTTTCTTCAAATATGGCATTGCCATTCGCAACATGTAATGTGCCTGCCGGAGAAAGTGTTCCTATACCCACTTTTCCTATAGTATTTGGTCCGCCTGCTGGTGAAATAAAAAGGGTGGGTAAGTTACTATTAGTTCCCATCATAATTGTGTTAGGAATGTATTGCTGCAAGTAAGGTCCGTTGGGTAAAACGCCTGTGCCTATGGCAAGGCTGTTTTTAGCTACGATATCTATTTTTATTCTATGCCCTACTGCTACGGAATAATCGCCCTTGGGTGTTATATTCGGACTGCCAATACCCGTACCTTTGATAATAGGATTCGGAATATCAAAATCGGCTTCGGGGTAAATTAAATGTGAAACAGTATTTACTACCAAGGAACTGTCGCCAAAATAAAGTAAGCTATCGTCTGCATTTGGGGTAATGCGGTTTGCTTTTAACACATTAGAAAAAGTGGTATCGCTAATGTATGCGTTTTTGCCCACAAATAAATGTCCGTTTACCCGCAAATTATTATCTACTCTTGCCGAATCGGAAATAGTAATGCTGCTATCTACGGTAAGGTTTCCGCTTATTTGGCTTTGGCCTATTACTTGAAAATTGCAACTAGGATTGTTGGGCCTACACCTACAAAACCTGTATCGAGCAGGGTATTGGGTAGGTTTTGGCTAATGGCCGAAAAGGAGAATATGCTCATAAGCAAGCATAATAAACTAATTTTTAGATAATTGGGGGGGGGGTAAATTTACCCTTGCTGTTTTTTGTACTTGCATCATATTTTTAGGGTTTGGTACGGCTAAAGATAAAGATTTTTTTTATTTCCCGTTGTGCATATGTAAAAAATTTGTCCATTCGAGTGAATTTTTACGATTGAAATGAGTGGAATTTGTATCAAGAATACAAATTTTCGATAAAAAAGGTGTGTATTCTCGATACTTTTTCTTTCAGAAAAAACTCGAACTGACACCTTTTTTATTGAAAATTCTTCCAAATGATAACGAGCTAAAAAAAGAATGCAAAATAATGTAAAGGATATTCAATAATAAGGTGAAATAAGCAGGTACACCAATACTCCTGAAATGGTAACGTAAAGCCAAAGTGGAAAAGTTATCCTTGCTATTTTTTTATGCTTATCAAACTTTTCAGCAAGTGCCCTAGAAAATGTAATTAAAACGAGAGGGATAATAACTGCCGATAATAAAATGTGTGTAAGCAAAATAAAATAATAAATGTATTTTATTACTCCTTCTCCCCCAAACTTGGTTGATTCGTGTGTAGAATGATATAAAACGTAGGATAGAAGAAAACAAACTGATAAAACCAAAGCCGTAATCATCAGTTTTTTATGTAAAATCTTTTTTCCTTTTTTTACAGCCCGCACAGCCAGTACTAAAAACAAAGAAGTGATTCCGTTTATTGAGGCATTAAGTAATGGGAGAAAATGAAGAAATGAATTTGAGGAATTAATTTTAGGTAAAAAAAATAAAACTACAACCAATAATGGAATTAGTATTGATACAGTTATTATAAAATACTTCAAGCTCCCCAACATTTTTTTTATTTCTTCTTTTTGGGAATATGTTCGCTTGCCATTAAAATACGAATGGCATCTTTTAATTTTTTTGCTTCCGATGTACTGGTACCGTCAAAATACCCTCTAATATGGCCTTCTTTATCTAGCAAAATAAGCATTTCGGAATGTAAAAAACCACCTGGAGCTATTTCATCGGGCATAGCACTTACAAAATATCCTTTCATGGCAATGTTATATATCTCATCCTTGTTGCCTGTAAGAAAATGCCATTGGTTACCGGCATGTACTTTTTCGGCATATTCGGCAAGTACAGGTACCGAATCATTTTCAGGATTTACGGTGTGCGAAACAAAAAGAATATCCTTGTTTCCTTCAAATGTTTTTTGCACATCGTAAATATGGGTTGCCATTTTAGGGCAAATGGTGGGGCATTTCACAAAGAAAAAATTAGCCACTACTATTTTTCCTTTCGTTTCTTCTTGTGTAATTTTTTTACCATACTGGTTTATAAACGAAAATTCCGGAATGGTAAAATAGATTGTATCTGTTTTTTCTTTTCCGTTTTCAATGCGAGAAATAGCCTCTCTAGGGCCGTAGTACGGTAAACTAAAGATATTGTGTTTACCAACCGTTAAGAACAGATAAACAAAAGAGGGCAACAAAAGTATTGCCCCCAGTATTATTATTTTTTTTACGTTGCTTTTTTTTCTCATGCACTTTTCATCTATCTGTACAAGGCATCAAAATCAAAGAGAGCCAAGGCTTCGTTGATAAGAATAAGTACAGTGTAGATGACAAAGATACTATAAGGAACAATAACAGTGAAGATAAAACTTTTTACCTCATCGCGCATGTGCATATAATAGGCAACAATAAAGTAGGCTTTTAAAAGAGTAAGAAAAATAAACGTAGTTTTAATTAAACCCCAGTTTAATCCCCAGCTTTTCCAAAAGATACCCAACATTACTTCTAATGCAGTAATGCCCAGTAAAACCCAAAATATATTCCAAATCATTTTACGCACTTTTTTACCATCTTCTTCCGAATGATGAACGGCAAATTCGTAGTGTTCGTTTTCTGAATGTATCATAATTATATATTTAAACTGTTTATACTAAGTAAAAGAATGTGAATACAAAAACCCATACAAGGTCAACAAAATGCCAATATAAACCAACCTTTTCAACCATTTCGTAATGCCCTCTTTTTTGATAGGTTCCTTTTAAAACATTTAAGAAAATAATAAAATTCAGCACCACTCCACTAAACACGTGTGTACCATGAAACCCTGTAATAAAGAAAAAGAAATTGGCAAAAAGAGGGTGACCATATTCGTTTCGCACCATATTGGCTCCAAATACTTCTTTTCCGTTGTTTACAATTTCTGCCACTTGAGTTCCGGAAACTTTAATATACTCTCCGCTTAAATCTTTCCAGGGTAATGCAAGAATATCTTTCGTTTCGTTTGCCCAACGAGCCATAAGCCCCGAAGTTTGTTTTACACTACCATCGGGCATGGTAAAATTACCCACTCCCATTTCGATGGCTCCCCATTCTGTTCCATGAATAAAATGATACCACTCCCAGGCTTGAGAACCAACAAAGATTAGTCCTCCAATAATGGTCATTCCCATCCAAAAGCTTACTCCTTTTTTGTCCATTCGGTGTCCGGCTTCAACGGCTAATACCATAGTAACCGAACTCATAATAAGGATAAAGGTCATTAGAGCCACGTAGATTAAGGGGTGGTCGCCATGCATAAAAGGGAAATGAGTAAAAACATTTTCGGCACTAGGCCATATATCGTAAAATCGGTGACGCATAAAACCATACGAAGCCAAAAAGCCCGCAAATGTTAAGGCATCGGAAACAAGAAAAAACCACATCATCATTTTACCGTAGCTCATACCAAAGGGGGCTTTACCACCACCTCCCCAAGCTGTTTTTGCATCTACTGCATGTGTGTTTGCTGACATATCTATTTATTTAATTTAAAGGTTTACGATATAAAAAATAAAAATAAAAACAGGTACACCCATAGGCCTCCTAAAAAGTGCCAGTAAATACCTGCCAACTGAATACCTAAATTATTTTCTGAGGTATATTTTTTTGCTGCTGATTTAGAAAGCACAACTGCCATAGCTATTAAGCCTCCTAATAAATGTAGCAAGTGCATACCCGATAAAACGTACATATAAGAACTTCCTGCCACACTCTGCTTTCCGGCAAAAAATACACCTTGATTAACCAAATCGCCCCATGCCATTACCTGAAAAATGGTGAACAATACTCCTAACAGAAAAGTAAACAGCACCCATAAAGTGGTTTTGCCTGTTTCATTTTTCTTTGCCGAATTACCGGCTAAATAAAAAGTAAAACTGCTTATTACAATAACCATAGTGCTTACATAAAACATAGAAGGCATGGTAAAGGTTACCCAAACCTTGCTGGCTGCTTTGCTTACAATGGCTGCACTGGTAAAGGCCGCAAAAAGCATTACAATACTACCAATGGCAATCCACAAAAGTGGCTTAGATGTTTTTTGCTTTATCTCTTCAGCCGAAAAATGATATTCTGTGTGGGTGGTTATGTTCATATCCTTTAAAGTTTATCTAAGTACATTATTATAAATAAAAGTGGTAAATATAAAAAGGAAAAAAACATTAAACGGGTAGCATATTTTTCTTTCAGATAAATGAAGAGAAGAACGGAATTTAAGATTAATAAAGCGCCTAAAATAATTGAAAAAATAAGGTAATAGATTCCCGAAATATTAAAAATAAAAGGGAGTAAGCCTGCAGGAATAACCGATAATGTAGTAATTAAAATAATTAAAGCAGATGCCTTATTTTTCCCTTTAATACTTGGTAACATTTTAAAGCCGGCTAAAGAATAATCAGCATCTAATTTCCATGCAATAGACCAAAAGTGTGGGAATTGCCAAGCAAACTGAACTAAAAAAAGCAAACCCGGTTCAACCCCAAATTTTCCGGTTGCAGCCACCCAACCAATCATTGGCGGAATAGAACCCGGAAAAGCTCCTACAAATACCGAAATAGGCGAAATTCTTTTCAGAGGAGTGTACAGTAAAACATATAAAAAAAGAGCCATGGCACCCAAAATTCCACAAAGTGGATTTAAGCGAAACCATAAAATAGTAATGCCTACTACTCCAAAAAGCGAGGCAACAAGATAAGCTTCCGGCAAACTCATTCTTCCGGTAACTAGAGGTCTAAGATGAGTACGCTGCATCATCTTATCAAAATCTCTTTCTATTATTTGATTAAAACCATTGGAAGATGCGGTAACTAAAAAACCACCGGTTATTAAATATAAAAAATCGGCATAATTGAAAGATTCGGATGCCAATAGATATACTATAGCAGCAGAAAAAACAACCAACAAGGATAAACGAAATTTTGAGAAAACAATATAATCGCTCAATTTAAGAACTACCGCTTTCTCTAAACTAAAAATTTTGGTTTGCGAGTTTGATTTCATTTATAAATAAAACTTGTCCTTTATCGGACAATGATACTACTTTTTTTAATTTTATGAAATTGTTTTTATTATTTAGAACAATTATAAATAATAAAAGGTTCTTCAAAAATCGAAATATCTGTTTATTAAAGAAGTACGTATACCAAATGAAAATAGGTTTATCTCATCTTTGCGATTTAACACAGCATAATTTCTTTTAGAATAAGCAACAAATACCTGAAGATTTGAGGCGTAATTGAGCAAATAAGAAACCGATACCTGTGCATTGAATTGTTTTACCTTATTTCCCTGCAATAATTTATTGTTATAATTTTTAGTCCTTGTTGAATAAAGATTGTACACGTTTCCTCCCATATTATTCCCGTTTACATCGGCTCCGTAAAAAGAGGCTGTGGCTAAAAATTCCGATTGCACCCGCCTAAATCTGTATCGTATAATTCCTATCGTTTCTAAAAAATTAGCCCCTAATGGATGGGCCAATGGTTGATTAAAATGAGCGTAATTCTGTACACCTAATCCGAATGGAACTTTTGTATCGTGTGCGTATGTAAACGGACGGGCTAAATTGATTTCGCCCTGTAAAAAAAGATTTTTTGCTCCGAATACATCAAAAAATTTAGACCCTAGTTGCCATGCAAATTTATTAGCCCACCAACCTTTTCCTGCCCGTACCTCTTTTAGCAAAAACTCATCGAGCAATAGTTGCGTATATAAAATATTTTTTTTGTTTATAGTAAACTTCAGGTTTGTTCCTATCAATGCATTATCTGACGAACCTAATGAATATTCAATAGGCCTGTAAAAAACAACAGGGTTTATGTAGTTAACATCTAAACCTCGGTAAAAATCGCCATCTTGAGCCTGCCAAACAATGGTTTCGAAAAATCCAACACTCAACCATTTACTCACATTCCAGTTTACGTAATGGGTAGCTGCAAATTTGTTGAAATAATGCTCTGCTTTTCCTTGTGCTAATCGAATGTCTTTAAGATTACTCAACAACATAAAATACTTTAGCTTCCAAACCCTTGCACTGGCTTTAAAATAAGGGTAATTATATGCTGCATCAGATAAAAGCACAGAACGGTATCCCTCTCCTATAAAATGTTTTCCGGAACCCATTTGCAGATTAAAAATTTTGTTTGGAGAATAGGAAATATAGCCCGAAAAAAAACTGGCTTCGTGCCCTAATGATGTTGGGTGTGCATAGCCAATGCCCGGAACAACTTCCGATTTTTTAATAATAGAATCGTAATAAGAGGGGTAAGCAGAATGTTCTGAAAAAAAGGTAAGTCCAAATGCTATTTTTTTCCACTCATAATAAGTATCTGCACCCACATTGTGTTGGAATAGAAAACGAGATAGGGAATCGGTTTTTTCGTTTATGCCCACTACGCTAATAATAGGCCGTACAGGTAATGAGCCATTTATTTTAAATTCATCGTTCTTTGGTAAAAATATATTTTCAATCGAATCGCTATGAAAAACTTGTTCTACTTCGTGTTTTATATAGGGTTTTACAGAAGTGTGAAATAGCTCATTAGTGTATAACTCTTTCTCGTACCAACTTTGCATAGTATGTTGCATGGGTAAAAGTGCCGACTGGGAGTATGTCCATTTAACAATAATACCGAGCAAGGTAAAAAGAATATATTTGTGTACGGGCAAATTATTTCAATTTATCTTTAAACAAAAAGGGCGATAAAAACAAAGAAGTGGAAATTACAGCAATAATTAAAAAAGTAATGCTTGGAGTTAATCCGCTTATAAATACAGCCGCACATACAACTGCAATATTCATTAGGTAAATTAGCCCAACCGCTTGCTGATGAGATAAACCCAAACGCAACAGTTTATGATGAATATGATTTTGGTCGGCACTGAATGGAGAAACTCCTTTTATCGTTCTATAAATAAATACACGCAACGTATCGGTAAGCGGATATGCGAGAATAGCCATTGTTAAAATGGGTTTTGAAATATGAATTAAATGAATCGGAACTTTTACCGAATCGTATTCAATTAATTCTATAGCCATTACACAAAGTATAAATCCAATGGTAAGAGAGCCCGAATCGCCCATAAAAATTTTGGCCGGTGAAAAATTAAATATCAAAAAAGCCGCTAACGAACCTGCCAACGAAAAGGCCAGTACCGCATAAGGATAATCTCCAACCATAAAAAACCAGGTGCCAAATACCACCGAAGCAATAAGTCCTACACCTCCGGCAAGGCCGTCTAGTCCATCAATAAGATTGTACGCATTTACAACTACAATATAGGTAAATAGAGAAAGGGCTACCCCTCCCCACTCTGGCAACTCTCGAATATTAAACAAGCCATGCATACTTGTTAGTTTAACTTGTGCCAAAAAAACCATTATAAAAGCCACTATGCCGTGTGCTATCAACTTCATTAAAGGAGATGCCCCGTATAAGTCATCTTTTATTCCCACAAAAAAAAGCGATAAGATGCATGGGATAATGTACTTTAAACTTCCTATCTCGATGGAAGGATACCACAAAAGATAAGAAAACAAGGTGCCAGCAAAAATCATAATCCCTCCCATTGATGGCACTTTCGATTTATGCAGCTTTCTCTTTTCATCGGGCATATCGAACAAGCCCTTTAGTTTTGCCACTCTAATAAAGGCAGGAGTAGAAAACAACACAATTACAAACGATGTGAGTATGGGCAGTGCAAGAATTTTCAATGTATTAAATTTTAATCAAATTTATTTAAAAATCGTAGTATGTATTAAATAGTTGTGTTTTTATTCCA
The DNA here is from genome assembly GCA_905339165.1 of Flavobacteriales bacterium. Taxonomy (GTDB): domain Bacteria; phylum Bacteroidota; class Bacteroidia; order Flavobacteriales_E; family Vicingaceae; genus BCD5. The sequence continues at coordinate 91,702 of CAJPFH010000003.1, read as the reverse complement.
ATACTAAAGATGTTGTTCTGTTTGTTTATTATTCCAATTAGACTATTTGTTGTAAGCCAGCTCATCATAATGGGTTCATGCATTTGCCTGTAACAATAGCCTAAATAAATATGCAGATTATTTCTTCTATTCACTATAAAGCTCATAGTAGATTGGATAGAATAAAATTCGGTTTGCCAGCTTTGAGCATTATTGCCTAAATAACTGGTAAAAGGGGCGTTATAATACACCTCTTTTGAGGCATAAATAAGTTTAGAATCAATAAATAATCGTTTAACATTATACTGTGCCATAAATACAAACTCATTAAAACCACTTCCATAAGGGTGTGCCAAGGGTTCGTAGTAATGAGTGTAATGCTGAAAAGGAATAGATGACTTATATATATCGGCAGCAGCCATGTTGTACTCAGCCAGTAGAAACATTTTTTTTATTCCGAAATATTTAACACCTGTCTGCCATGCCGTTTGATTTTTGGTGCCCGAAATTGCAAACTGCCCGTATATAATGGTTTTAAAAGGCAACTTTATTTTTATAGTATTTCCTAGTAGTACATTGTTTTTGTTATTAAACCCATATTGTGCCGCATTTACAAATAGTATAGGATTTATATAATTAAAATTAAAAGGCTTTGTGCTTGAAGAATCCATGCGTTGCCAAATGATTCCCTGAAAAAAACCGATAGTAACAATTTTATTAAAACGGTATGCGGCATAATGAAAACTACCCAGTTTGTTTCTAAAATTTGCTTCGGGTGTTGTAGGATTTGGAGTACGTTCTAAATTGAGCAGGGAATTATAAATAACCGAATACATTAGTTTATTATTATATGCCCATAGAGTCGTTTTAAAAAATGGGTAATTAAAAGCTGCATCTGAAAGAAGTAATGAACGGTATCCATCGCCTACAAAATGCTTATCGTGCCCTAGCTGAATGTTTATCCACTTTGCAGGGGTATAAGAAATATACCCTTGGGAAAAAGCATAATCATACCCTGTTTTCTTAAAAGGCTTGGTTCTGCCCTGTCCGGGCACCGGTCCGTAACCCGGTCTTTGAAGCCATTGATTTGTATTTTTAGAAAAATACCATTCTGCCTTCGATTCTATATAATCGTTTATGTAATTCGGAAAAAAAGATTGGTTTTCGTAAAAAGAAGAGGTAAAAGAAAAGGTGCTGCCTATATTTCCTCTTATAATAAATCCTCTGGTGTTATTAGATATTTTGTGCCCTAGTGTATCTGAAATATCTGTACCCGTACTAAAATGAAAAAGTGGGTCGGCTGTTAGCCAAAATTCTCCCGAATCTATTTTTAATAAATTTTCATACAAAGTTTTTCTTACAAACCAGTGGCCTTGGGTATTTTTAGCATAACGGAATAGATGAGCATCGGTTTGGGAAGCATCGAAACTGCTATCATTTTTGTGTAAATACATTCTGCTTTGCAAAAGCGGTTTCAGTGAAGTATGTTCCTGTAATTTTTCATAATACATATCGGTATTTCTTGTAAATTGCCAGGATAATGGAATATTTTGTTGTTGAGCCGAAAGGATAAACGAAGTAAAAAAAAATATTACGTATACTGTACTTTTAAGACTCATGTTTTTTAAGCAAACGGAGTTTCTTTCACTTCGTTATATACAGCCTCTATGCCCTCTTTAAGTGAAATGCGGGGGCTCCACCCTAATTGTTTCAGCTTAGATATATCGAGTAATTTTTTGGGTGTTCCGTCAGGCTTGGTTGTGTTAAATGTTAATACTCCATTGTAGCCCACAATTTCTTTAACCAATAAAGCAAGGTCTTTAATAGAAATATCTTCTCCACAGCCTATATTTATTAAAGTAGAATCGTTGTCGTTCTGCATTAAAAAATAGCAGGCATCGGCTAAATCGTCAACATGTAAAAACTCCCGCATGGGGGAACCGGTTCCCCATATTTCTATCTCTGGTTTATTTTCAATTTTTGCAGTATGAAATTTTCGCAGTAAGGCAGGTAATACGTGCGAATTATTTAAATCGTAATTATCGTTGGGGCCATACAAATTGGTAGGCATTACCGAAATAAAATTACAACCATATTGGCTTCGGTATGCTTCGCAAAGTTTTATGCCTGCTATTTTAGCAATGGCATATGGCTCGTTGGTTGGCTCTAATAAACCGGTAAGCAAATACTCTTCTTTTAAGGGCTGTGGAGCAAGTTTTGGATAAATGCAAGAAGATCCCAAAAACATAAGTTTGGTAACCTTGTTTAAAAAAGAAGCGTGAATGATGTTTGCTTCCATCATTAAATTATCGTATAAAAATTCGGCTCGGTATGTATTGTTGGCTTGTATTCCTCCCACTTTGGCTGCCGCCAAAAAAACATATTCCGGTTTTTCTTTTTCAAAAAAATGAAAAACTGCTTGTTGATTTCTTAAATCCAGTACAGCAGAGGTTTGGGTTACAATATTTGCATAGCCTTGAGCCGTTAGTTTACGAACTAAGGCTGAACCCACCATGCCACGATGACCTGCAACATATATTTTGGCATTTTTATTCATAATAGTTTAAAATGTTGTGCCCGCCATCTAATAAATATTTATCGCGTTCAAATAATTTTAAATCGGATCGCACCATTTCATTTACCAGTTCACTGATGGTGCAACTTGCTTTCCATCCCATTTTTGAATGGGCTTTAGAAGCATCTCCGATTAACAAATCCACTTCGGTTGGTCTGAAGTAACGGGGGTCTACTTCTACCAATACCTCGCCTGTTTCGGCATGATATCCTTTTTCATTTTCGTCTTTTCCTCTCCACTCTAATTTTATTCCTACTTCAAGAAAGGCCATATTAATAAATTCACGAACAGAGGTTGTAATCCCTGTTGCAAGCACAAAATCATCGGGTTCGTTTTGTTGGAGCATCAACCACATTCCTTCCACATAATCTTTTGCATGTCCCCAATCTCGCTGTGCATCAAGGTTTCCAAGATAAATTCTTTTTTGCAATCCCATTTTAATTTTTGCTACTCCTCGCGTAATTTTTCTGGTAACAAAAGTTTCGCCTCTAACGGGGCTTTCGTGGTTAAACAAAATTCCGTTACAAGCATATATTCCATATGCTTCGCGGTAATTTTTTGTAATCCAGAAGGCATAGAGTTTTGCAGCAGCATACGGACTTCTTGGATAAAACGGAGTTTCCTCGTTTTGAGGAACAGCCTGCACTTTTCCGTATAGTTCGGAGGTAGAGGCCTGATAAAATCGTGTTTTCTTTTCTAAGCCTAAAATACGTATTGCTTCTAGTAATCTGAGTGCTCCTACTGCATCTGAATTGGCTGTATATTCAGGGGTTTCAAAGGAAACCATTACATGCGATTGGGCGGCCAAATTATAAATCTCATCGGGTTGTACTTCTTGCACTATGCGTATTAAATTGGTAGAGTCTGTCATATCGCCATAATGCATATAAAAGTTTACACCCTCTTCGTGAAAATCTTTGTATAGATGGTCTACTCTATCGGTATTAAACATGGAACTTCTGCGTTTTATTCCGTGTACTTCATATCCTTTCTTAAGTAAAAATTCGGCCAAATAAGCACCATCTTGTCCTGTTACACCTGTAATTAAGGCTCTTTTTTTCATTTTTATCGATTATTAAAGAAATACAAGTTTACGAAATATCCCTCGTTTATAAAGTAACCCAACAAATTGCAATGTATTTTCAGCGTAGTGTTTGATTTTGTTTTTCTGCTTCGTATCCTGTATCTGTAAGCAAATGGTGGCCTTCTGCAGCTCCAACCGCAAGCTGGTCGCAACGCTCGTTTTCTGGGTGTCCGGCATGCCCTTTAATCCAGTTGAATTTTATTTTATGTTTGGGGTATATTTTTAAAAAACGCTGCCATAAATCAACATTTTTTTTCTTTTTGAAACCGCTTTTTTGCCAAGTAAATACCCATCCTTTTTCTACGGCATCAACCACATATTTAGAATCTGAAAAAATGTGAATTTCGGCCTCAGGCAGTTTAATCATTTCTAAGCCTACAATAACACTTAATAATTCCATTCGGTTATTGGTTGTAAGCCTATATCCCTGAGCTACTTCTTTTCGGTGTTTACCGGAAATGAGCACAATTCCATACCCTCCGGGGCCAGGATTTCCTTTAGCGGCACCATCGGTGTATATGGTAATTTTAGACATTTAAATTCCTAAATTGGTGCGAAATAATTTTACTGCGAGAGCTAACAACACAATTCCAAATACTTTTCTTAAAATGTTTATTCCTCCAATACCTAAAAATTTTTCTATTCGGGCAGCCGATTTTAATACTACATAAACCACTATTACATTAATGATGATAGCTATAATAATGCTTTCGATATGGTATTCGGCTCTCATTGAAAGGAGTGAGGTAAGTGTTCCGGTACCTACTAATAATGGAAAGGCAATGGGAACAATAGAGGCTGTGGTAGGGGCCTCGTCTTTATATAGTTTTATTCCTAAAATCATTTCGAGCGAAAGAAAAAATAAAATGAGAGAACCCGCAATGGCAAACGAACTGATGTCGATACCAATAAGTGAGAGGATAGATTCTCCTACAAATAAAAATACAACCATAATAAAAAAGGCTACAATACTGGCTTTCTCGGATTGTATGTGCCCCACCTTTTGTCGCAAATCAATTATAACAGGCAAAGACCCGATTACATCAATAACGGCAAATAATACCATAGTGGCGGTTGCTATTTCTTTTACATTAAATACCATTCTGCGAATTTACGAATATTAAAACGTATTTATTTGAAGCATTTTTATAGAAAATTGTATAATTATTCCTCTTTAAAAAAGGAAAGAAAAGATAAATCTACCATGTGTACACCACTGTAATAATAGTGGAGAATAAAAGGATAAGAGTATCCCAGTTTAGACATACGCATAGCTCCTTCCTGACAAAGGCCCACCCCGTGACCAAAACCTCGTCCTTTTATTTCTATATGTTCATTATTTAGAGTAATCGTAAAAAAGGCCGATTTTAATTTCCAATCTTCTCTGATTTGGCGTAAAGTTAAATTACAATCCGGTGTACCAAAAAGAAATTTTCTTTCTGTATTCAGTTGATTAAAAAAAGCGGAATCGTTCGTGCTTGTTTCGAAACAAGGCAGTTTACTTTTAATATAGTTTTTCCATTCGGATAAAGCAATAGATTTTGACCAAACGGCATTGTTTTCTTTTAAACAAAAAGTATCTTTTACTGCTCTAAGATATGGCAGAGGTAATCTCCACACCTCTTCGGAATTACAGGTTTGTCCGCCACAATTAGAAAAGAAGGCTGCGGTAATTAAATTAATATCGCTATCTACTATTACAATGTTATTGGTTTGTAGTGCTGCATTTTTTATTGCCAACGATTTAGGTTTTCCATTATAGGCTTGACAGTGTACTTCATCGCACAAATTAAAGCCATCGGAAGAGTGGCGTGTTAAATTATTTAATGCATACGTTCTGCAAATAATGGCCTGCAACTTAAAATATTCCGGAGGTGGGCTTTTGCCTACTTCGGCCTCTACTACTCCGGCAACATAATTATCTAAAAAAATATTGTTTATTAGGGTAAGATGATTATTGTATGGATGTGGCCATACTTTTAAGTTGTCTTCGAACACTCTGAACTCGTATGATGGATTAATGAGTTTTAGCTTAAAATTATTTTCGTATTCTGTGCCTACAAAGGTTAGTTTTTTAAATATTCCCAAATCGGTATCTAATGATTTTAAGGAAAACTTACCTCCGCCCATATTATTTACGTACACCATCTCGTTTACCGATAGTTCGATTATTTTTCCGTTTTCGGAATATACGTTGTATCTACCCGAATTGACAGCAAAAACGAAATTTTGTATTTTCTTGTTGGTATATATTCCAACATCTACCAGTTGCTGCGAGAAAGAGAAAAAGTAGCCAAAGAAATAAAAAACAAAAAGGAAGAATCTCATCTTTCAAAAGTACATCGAGTAAAAATTTGTATGCCTGTTTTACCTAAGAGTTATTAAAACAGAAATTAACAAGACAAGTATTGCCACATAAGTTTTGCCGTTTTTTCGGAGGCTCCTTTGCCTCCTAATTTTTGTTTTAGTAAAGCAAAATCGTTTTTCATAAGTTCTCTTTTAGGCATACCGGGTAAAATTTCCTTTAATTCTTTGGCTATTTGCTTTTCGTTAAAATCATCTTGTATCAATTCTTGCACAACAGGTTTATCTAAAATGAGATTTACCAACGAAATATATTTTACTTTTATTAATTGCTTTGCGATTTGGTATGAAATATTGCTGCCTTTGTAACAAACCACTTCAGGTACTTCAAAAAGTGCCGTTTCTAAAGTTGCCGTTCCGGAAGTTACAAGGGCGGCAGTAGCCTGCTGCAACAATGCATATGTTTTTCCAAACAGCACTTTTGTGCTTTCGTTTACAAATGTATTATACAGTTCGGGCGGCTGAGAGGGGGCTGCCGCAATTACAAACTGGTAATTTTTAAAATGCTTACAAGCTGTTAACATTTCGGGTAACATTGCATTTATTTCCTGCTTCCGACTACCCGGAAGAAGTGCTATAATAGGTTTCTCTACTAATAAATTATTTTCGGAGCAGAATTCTGTAAACGATTTTTTTTCTAAGAGGTTAATTGCATCTAACAATGGGTGACCAACAAAATCTACCTGATAGTTAAATCGGGCATAAAATTCTTTTTCAAAAGGTAGAATAACAAACATTTTATCTACCACTTTTTTTATTTTGTGAACGCGAGATTGCTTCCATGCCCACACTTGTGGAGAGATGTAATAAAATACCTTTATACCTTTTTGTTTTGCAAACTCAGCAATACGTAAATTAAAACCCGGATAATCTACAAGAATAAGAACATCGGGAGCATACTGCAAAATATCGGTTTTGCAATTACTTAAATTTTTAAAAATTGTATTAATATTTAGCAACACTTCGGTAAAACCCATAAAAGCTAAGTCTTTGTAATGTTTTACCAATTCGGCTCCTTGTTGTTGCATTAAATCTCCGCCCCAACAACGAAAATGTGCTGAAGAATCTATTTTTTTTATTTCTTTTAAAAGATTAGCTGCATGCAAATCGCCCGATGCCTCTCCGGCAATAATATAGTATCGCATTTAATTTCTTTGTAAGAACAAATATACAATTACCGGAACGTATAAAAAGGTAGCCAATAAAACACCCCTTCCTGCTTTATTGTTATTGCCATTAAGAAACAGCCAAAGGATAGCAGCATTTACAATTACACTTAAACTTAAAATGGGCGACTGGTATTCTTTTACATTTAAAAATAAATGAGTATAATATTCCGGAGTTCTTGCTCTGAATTTAAGCAAATAAAAAAACCAGAAACCTGCTACCGGACCTAACAATCCTGCCGTTAAGCCAATCCATAATGTATCAAAACGCTTGCTTTTTTTAAACATTTTCAAATGTTTTTAAATGACGTATTGTGTTATGGGCTGTAACATCGGGCTGAACAGGCACTATGCTTACAAAATTATTTTCTAATGCCCACACATCGGTATCTGCACCATTATCGTAGTTAATAAATTTTCCGGTTAACCAATAATAAGGTTTCCCGGTTGGGTCTATACGTTCGTCAAATTCTTCTTCCCAATTGGCCATAGCCTGTCGGCAAACTTTTATTCCCTTAATGTATTCGCTTTCCATTTTAGGAATATTTACATTTAGGCAGGTATATGCGGGTATGCCATGCTGTAAAGCGTGTTTAATTATTTTTTCGGCATATATTTTCGAAGCCGAAAAGTCGGCATCAATAGAATAATCTAAAAGTGAAAACCCAATAGAAGGTATATTTTCTATAGCTCCTTCCATAGCTGCCGACATGGTGCCTGAATAGATTACATTAATGGAATGGTTGGCTCCATGATTAATACCCGATACAATTAAATCGGGCTTTTTGCCTTTAAATAAAATATTTACCGCCATTTTAACACAGTCTACCGGAGTGCCACTGCAAGCAAATGCTTGCGCAGTTCCTTCTATTTTTACGGGGTTTATTCGAATGGTAGAATTTACAGAAATAGCATGCCCCATTCCAGACTGAGGTTTGTCGGGTGCCACTACTGTTATTTCGCCAAATTTCGAGGCAACACTTATTAGGGCTAAAATTCCGGGAGCGGTAATTCCATCATCGTTTACTACTAAAATTTGTTTTGTCATTTACTTAGTTTTAAACAAAACTAAATAAAAAAACGCACCTGAATTGAGGTGCGTTTTAGAGTGAGTTCCTACCCTTTTAGGAAACCCTTACTTCCTTTATCGGTTTCAGTTTAGCGGCATCCACCTTAGGTAATTCTACTTTTAAAATTCCATCGTTGTAAGTAGCGTTAATCTCGTCTAGATTAATGGTATCGGGCAGGGTAAACTGGCGTTTAAAAGAACCGCTTCTAAATTCTTTGCGGGTGTAGTTTTTGTTTTTCTCTTCGTTTTCGCTTTTATACTCGCCCGATACGCTAAGTACATTTTCCTCTACAGACACTTTAAAATCGTCCTTTTTAAATCCGGGAGCCGAAACTTCTAAGTTAAAACTCTTGTCGGTTTCGCTAATGTTTACGGCAGGCAGAAAAGATGAGGTCTTTTCTAATCTGTCGAAATTCCACATATCGTCAAATACATTGCCGATAAATGATGGAAAAAATTCGTTTGTTTTTTTTACTAGGGTACTCATAGTTTTTCCTCCTTATTAATTTTTGTTTTTTAATTGTTTTTTTCAGAAAACTATCAAACAAAATACCAATAGAAAAGCTACATTATTTTTAAGAAAAAATGTCATTTCTTAGTGTACAAGAAAAGACAAATTTTCAAAACGGCCTGACTAATTTACAGATTTTATTCATTTAAAGAACTCCCGCCACACCTTCTGATACGTTAATGATATGATCGCCCACTTTTTCTAACGAGTTAAATAACTCGCTGTAAACGGTGGCATTTTTATAACTGTATTCTCCTTGTTCTATATTTTCAAAGTTTTCCTGTCTAAGTTTTGTTCTATAATTATTTATTTTTTCCTCTAACGCTTTTGCTTTTTCAATATTGGCTTCGTTATAGCTGTTGGATAAATTGAAACACATATGCTTCATAGCCTCATCTATTAAATCAAACATCGCTAAAATGTTTTGCCTTTGTTGAGGAGTGAACCAAATTTGATTTTGAATTTTTCTTTCAATGGTTTTAGAAAGTTGATAATAAATATCTCCTATTCTTTCTAAGTTGATAATAATGCGTAACATTCCTCTTATTTGAACGGAAGAAGTTTCACTCATTTCGCCTTGAGAAATTTTAGTTAAAAATTCGGTTGCCTCTACCTCCATTTTATCGGTAATTTCTTCATAACGGGCTATGGTTTTAAGCAACTCTTGTATTTTTTCTTCATTTTGTTCCGTAATAAGTTCTTTCGAAAGGGTATTCATTTTATGTGTTAATTCTCCAAACTTTGAGAGTTCCTTTTGAGCTTCAAAGATGGAAAGATCTGTGCTTAACGAGATATTTGATGAGAGATGTTCTAAATGAAAAATTTCATCAGCTCTGCCTCTTGATTTTATGTTATTCTCGGCCAACCTAACCAATGTGGGAATAAACCATATTAATATGACTGAATTTATAATATTATACATAGAATGGAAAACTGCAATACCAATAGGAGCACCATAGGTAGAGAAAACTGAATCTGTATTAAACAGATGAACATTTATAAAATCTAAGTGATTTAAAACGGGGAAAAAAGAAATAAGAATAACCATCCAAAGAAAACCAAAAATATTTATTAATGAATGTATTCTTGCCGTTCTTTTTGCATGAACATTACCTGACATAGCTGCTAATTCAGCATTAATTGTTCTCCCAAAATTTTGACCCAATACAAGCGGAATAGCCACGTCAAAAGTGATAATTCCGCTAAAACACAGCACTTGCGTAAACACAATAGACGCTACCGATGATTGCATGATGATGGTGAGTATCACTCCAACGAGAGCAAAGAAAATATTTTCGGCAAAACCGAAAGGTTGAATACTTTCCGTAAATGAAGTGAGAAGCGTAGCGTCAGATACCATTGGCACAAACTGAATTAGCAAACTGAGCGCAAGAAACACTATAGCCACTCCAAATACAAATTCACCTATATACTTTAATTTGTTTTTACTGGAAAAAATTAATGGAGTACCAATCGTTAAAAGTAAAATGAATAAGTAGGTTATTTTAGTCTCAAAGCCAAATATAGAAACAAGCCATGTTATTACGGTAGAACCAACTCCTGCTCCAAAAATGATACTTACCGATTCGGTTAATGTAATGATGCCGGAGTTTACAAAACTAACTACCATTACAATGGTTGAAGAAGAAGAAAACACCGCAGCGGTTAAAAAGAAACCGGTAAGAATTCCTGACAAATGATTTCTGGTCATTGTTTTTACAAGTTTCGTAAGGTATAAGCCTATGGCTTTTTGTATGCTTTCACTCGCTTTTTTTATACCATATATAAATAAACCGAGCGAGCCGATAATTGCAAGTGCATCAAAAAATGTGAATTCCATTTTAAATGATTTAAGGTTTTAAATACCGAAGTATTGCATTAATTCAGTTTGTATTGTAGTATTAACGGAAATAGCAAGAGCGATGGAAATTATTAATCCTAAAACAGCAAATATTATATCCTTACCAAGAATAGATAAAGTACCCGCAAGAGTTCTGTTGGTTTCCGAAATTTTAGAAAGCTGCATGGCTAATTCTCTTCCTCCTAATAATCCTAAAAATATCCAAGTAGTACTCATGGGTATTTTGCTCCACTCGGCAAATACAAACATAATAATGGTATACACAAAATCGATAACCGTAGCTCCTCTTACATCGCTGGTTTGCGATTTTTCCGATACGATTCGCTGAATTTTATCGCCTCGTAAATAAAACAATAGGCCTAAACCAAAAAAGATAAATGATGCAAAAAAGATAAAATCGTTAAGTGTTAACTGCCTGTTTAAGAATATGGCAATATTAGCCGCATCGTGTGTTATCCACATACTCCAAAGCCAACCACTAATAATCCATTGGATAACTATCCAAATAGGATGAGGCTCTCCGCTGGTTAAACGTTTAATAGCTCCGGCAAGAAAATACCAAAATAATATGGCAACCGTAAACGCTATTAAATACCCGTATAAACTTTTTTCTAGTACACCAATTATTCCTGACGCACTAGAACTAAAGCAACTTAATAACATAAAAGTGGTAGAAACAGGCATTCGCAAACGCGTTATAAATAAAAGCACAATAGGAGCTACCACCTGAAAAAAATGAAAGGAGGTAGGCGACTCAGTGAATCCTTTAGAAGAAAGCCGTTGAAATGAAACATCTCCATCATACTTTATCCAACTGTACAGAACTGTTAACACAAAGATTCCCCCAATCCACAGCCATAATTTCCACCATTTTGTTTTTGGGTTTGATGCAATAAAAGTTCCTATAGTTTGAATGGAATCATTCGCAATGGCAGAATATCCGGCAAACATAAAGCCTATCCACATGGCAATTTGTGGGTATGGATAAAATATGGCTGCAATTACTAAAAAGGCGGCCAGCAAACGCAAAAAAGTTTTTTCTTGGAGTCCGAATAATATTAAAGACTGATACCTTTTATCACCTATAATTTGTGATGCCAAACTTAATTTGCTCATATACTATATTATTTTGATTGGTTTAATGCCAATGGTTTTACATAAAAAAACAATAATGCAACAGCTGTTATTGGAGCTAATACATGTGTTGCAATAATTTCAATAAATGAAGTATTATTTATAGTTTGCTGACCTAACAAATCGTAAAAAAAGTACCCGAATGGGTTCAATGACGAAGTATTGGCAAACACAGAAGTGAGAGCAAACAACGCGGCATAAAAAAGACTTAAGTAAATAGTTCCGGTTAATTGCCGGGAGTTAAACAAAACGCGAATCATGTAAAACATATAACACAAAAGAGCTGCTGCAAATGAGTTGATAGCAATCAGTAATAAATGATCATTTAAGTAGATTAACTGAAAATTTTCAATGTTTACTCTTGTGGTATGTGCATTGATTACATTAAAAAGTATCACCCCTAAAAAAGCCCCTAAAAACTGAGCCGGTATTTTATGAAGCAAAATGATAGGTTTTCTCTTTCGTAGTGCTGTAATTAAAGTTATAAATGGAATAATATGTATTCGATATGTATGAAACGGAATATAAATAGCTGCAAAAAAGGCCAAGCCAATACCAAACGAAAGCATAATATAATTTATATCGTATTCTTCGGCCAGATACCTGCTTATAAAAACAAAGTACAACAAAGAAAATATTGTACTCGCTATAAATTCGGCTATTGTATTTAATACAATAGTTCTTGTTTTTAACCGCTTTTTTAATAGCTGGGTTTTTTGTGATGCAGACATTTTTTCGTTCATTTTATTTCGTGTAAAAGTAGTTTGACGAATTATTGGCTATATTAAGTTAATGTTAATAATTTGTTTTTTAGCACTTTTTAAAAATTAACCTGTGCCTGAAGCCTTAGTAATTGCCCTTCCTGAAAATTATCCTGTTTTATAAAATCTTCATATTTTCTGCCGGAGATTGTGTACATGGCCACTAATTCAAAATTTTTACCCGGTTGCCATTCAATTCCAAATTCGTACTCGTTTAACTTATAACTTCGTGCATCTGTTTCGTGTTTTTTGCCCCCACTATAGTATTGTATTCGAGTAAAAGGAATAATGATTTGATTTTTTATATCTAGTTTGCAAGAGAGGGTAACATATCCTCCTTCAAGCCTTTTCACTTCTATAGAATCGGTATGCTTGTTAAATTCAGGCCCATAGCCTACATTGTATTCTGCCTGAATTCCGAATGGTTTTGGGTAGAGCATCAGGCTGGCTGCCGCTCTCTGGTCTATATAATTCGCTCCTTTTTTAAATTTTACACCCGGGCTTAGTTGCGATGCGGGTATCACAAAGTTTCCGTGGTAGGCCTGAATACCCGACTCTATTATTTGAGAACCTACTTTAAAGGGATAAGTTAGTCGAGCTACTACGTGTTGTTCATTATTAAGTTCGGGTTTATTAGCGGTTTGCCCGTTATAAGCACCTATTCCAAATAATCCGTAATTGCCCGAATGCTTTAACCCTCCCTTTGAAATTTCTTTAAACAACAATTGCACATTTTTAGGCGTGTAATAAAAGAACACACCCAAATCTCTTTCATTAGAAACCGCACTATTTAACGCATCGCTACGGTCCAAAGGCAACCTACTTTGACTTGATTGTAAATTATCGAAACCATAAGGCACTTTGCTTTGACCTATTCTAAAGCGAAATACATTCTCCTTATCTAAGCCTATATCAAAGTAGGCATCACGGAGCTGACCAAAGTTTAAGGAGGAAGAAGAAACCGAACTTGCGAAATCGGGTTGAATATAGAAATACACCTGCTTGCTTACCTGACTATAAAATATAAGTCGAGCTCGCCTCATAAATAAACTATTATTGTTTCCCCAACTTTTATCGCACTGTTCGCAACCTAAATTAGAATTTGTTTCCAACAACCTATTATACCTAACCTGTACATAACCCCGCACTTCTATGCTTTCGTACCAGTTTTTCTTTTCCGGCTTAGGTACCGGCTGCTTCGTTAAGGAATCGTTTTGTGAATGTAAAACCAACGGTATGGTAAATAGTAAAATAAATATTATTTTCATATTGTATTAATATTCGGCAAATGTTTAACCTTACTATTATGTTAAAATATATTTTATATTAACTTAATGTTAAGTTTTAATTGGATTAAATATTTATCGTAATATTGCGATATATATTTTATTTATGGGAATATCAAAAACCGAATACTTTACCGTTAAAAAAAACCGATTAGCCCAATTGTCAAAAGCATTTTCGCACCCTGCTCGTATCGCTATCATTGAGTTGCTACTTTCCAAGAACACGTGCATTTGTGGAGATATTGTAAATGAGTTGCCTCTTTCTCAATCTACTGTTTCGCAACATTTAAAAGAGCTAAAAGAAGCGGGAATTATTAAGGGAAACATTTCGGGCACAACAGTTTGTTACTGTATTAATACTGATGTTTGGCAGGAATTTTCGGAACGAATAAACCATCTTTTGAGTCAATTAAAACCCATTAAAAAGTGTTGCTAATTATTAAGTCATAATATAACTTTAAATTTAAATACTATGAAAACGAATGAAGAAATAAAACAAGTTGTAAAAGAGATTTACTCCCAAATTGCACAGCAATCAAAACCAGAAAATGCATCCTCTTGCTGTGGAGTGGGCGGCTGTTCTACTGTAGATTATTCCATTTTCAGCGAAGATTACACTAAACTGGAAGGCTATAACCCCGATGCCGACCTTGCCTTAGGTTGCGGAATTCCCACACAATTTGCCGGTATTAAAAAAGGAGACACAGTGGTTGACTTAGGTTCCGGAGCCGGAAACGATTGCTTTGTGGCCAGGGCAATCACTGGCGAAACAGGTAAAATTATTGGGATTGATATGACCGAAACCATGATAAATAAAGCAAGAGAAAATGCCGAAAAACTAAACTTTAATAATGTAGAATTTCGTTTGGGTGATATTGAAAAAATACCCATTACATCAAATGTTGCCGATGTAGTAATTAGCAACTGTGTTTTAAATTTAGTACCCGATAAACAAAAAGTCTTTTCCGAGATTTATAGAATACTTAAACCGAATGCCCATTTCTGTATTTCTGATGTAGTGTTAAAAGGCGAACTACCCAATCCATTAAAAAATGCTGCCGAGATGTATGCCGGATGTGTTTCCGGAGCCTTACAAAAAGAAGAGTATTTAACCATTATTGATAATGCAGGTTTTAAAAACATTGAAATAAAAACCGAAAAACAAATAATAATCCCCGATGATATTCTTTCTAATTTTTTATCCGACAAAGAAATTGATGAACTAAAAAAATCCAACCTAGGTATTTTCAGCATTACTGTTTTTGCAAAAAAACCGGAAACATGCTGTGCTCCGGGAGGCAATTGCTGCTAATTCATTTTTATGGAAAAAGAAACAATGCAAATTGGTTTTTTTGAAAAATATCTTACTCTTTGGGTTTTGCTCTGTATTGCTTTTGGAATAGCTATAGGTAAAATAGCAGGAGAAAATATTCTTTCAATATCTCGTTTAGAAATCTATCATGTAAATATACCTGTGGCTATTTTAATTTGGTTAATGATTTACCCCATGATGGTGCAAATTGATTTCGGCTCTTTAAAAAATACAGGAAGCCATTTTAAAGGACTAAGCCTTACCATAATTGTCAACTGGCTTATAAAACCCTTTACCATGGCATTTTTTGCGTGGTTATTTTTTAGCAACATTTACAAAGCTTGGCTTAGCCCTGAACAAGCAAACGAGTTTATTGCCGGAGCCATTCTACTCGGGGCTGCACCCTGCACAGCCATGGTGTTTGTGTGGTCCTATCTTTCTTCGGGTAATCCCTCCTATACACTGGTACAGGTAGCCTTAAACGATTTAATTATTCTTATTGCTTTTATTCCTGTCGTTCAATTATTATTGGGCATTACCCATTTTACAATACCTTACGAAGTACTCGTTACCTCGGTACTTGTATTTGTTGTAATACCTCTGTTGGCCGGATTTATTACCAACAACTATTTAATTAAAACAAAAGGAAAAGAATGGTTTGCCAACACTTTTCTGCCAAAACTAAAACCTTTTTCAATATTTGCTTTGCTATTAACTCTTATACTTCTTTTTGCATTTCAGGGACAGCAGATTTTAGATAATCCCATACTAATTTTGCTTATTGCCATTCCTCTTACCATTCAAACCTATTTTATTTTTTTTATTAGTTGGCTGGGGGGTAAACTCTTAAAATTACCTTATCCTATTTGTGCTCCTGCTGCAATGATTGGTGCCAGCAATTTTTTTGAATTAGCCGTAGCCGTTGCCATTGCTTTGTTTGGCTTAGAATCGGGAGCTGCATTAGCCACGGTGGTGGGGGTTTTAATTGAAGTACCCATTATGCTTAGTCTTGTAAAAATTGCCTTGAAATGGAAATATTAAAAAAATGAAAAAAATAGTTTTTGTTTGTATAGAAAATTCTAATCGAAGCCAAATGGCTCAGGCATTTGCCAATATGTATGGCAAAGAGAAAATAATGGCCTTTAGTGCGGGCTCTTCTCCTTCAGGAAAAATAAATCCGAAAGCCATTGCTGCCATGCAAGAGATTGGATACGACCTTAGCACTCATCAATCGAAATCCATTACCGATATTCCATTCGACACGTACGATTACGTAGTTACAATGGGTTGTGGCGACAACTGTCCTCATTTGCCTGCAAAAAAAAGAATTGACTGGCAAATTCCCGACCCAAAAAATATGAATGAAAATGAATTTAGAAAGGTGCGTGATTTAATTGCAGAAAAAGTGAAGGAATTATTTCAAACCTTTTAAAGCACCCTTACCGCTTTTACATAACGCTCTTTATAATACTCTTGCGAAAGCCAATCTTTACAAACACCCCGCTGTGTTGTGGCATGTATAAAATAAATGTCTTTTGCTTTAGATACTTCTATAACCAATCCCACATGCGAAATTTTATTTTTATCATTACCCGTAGCAAAAAAAACCAAATCGCCCTTTTGCACCTCGCTCAGTTTTATAGCCTTAAAACTCTTACTCTGCTCGTACGATGAGCGAGGTAATTCTATCCCGGCTTCTTTAAAAGATACATACATCAGTCCACTGCAGTCGATGCCTTTTTTGGTAATTCCCCCATACTTATATTTGGTTCCTTCGTAAGTAAGGGCTGTTTTAATTACTTTATTTGCCTCTTTCGGTACAGTTTTGCCTGTACTTCTTTCGGTTTTATGTTTTTGTTTTCTATCGGCTTTTTTGGAAGAATGACACCCCGTTAAAAGCAAAGCCAAAGAAAGAAGTAAGCTCACAAAAAATCTCATAAATTCAAAAATACTACGCCACCTTTTACTCCTTCCAATTAAAAAAAATGTTTACTAACATCTACCCGTTAGAAAACGTGAATCTATGCACCCTTACAAAGAATGTAAAAGGATGAACGAAAACTTGCATTTCCTTTTAAATTTGTAATTTTCAGCCCCAAATGGAACACACTACAATGTACGAAAAATACGAGCCGGTTATTGGTCTCGAAGTGCATGCTCAAATGCAAACTAAAAGCAAAATGTATTCAACCGATAGTGCTGAATACGGAGGAATACCCAATTCACATATAAGCCCTATTTCTTTAGGACATCCGGGCACCTTGCCCCGCATTAACAAAACAGTGGTAGAATCGGCTATTAAACTTGGCCTTGCCACCCACTGCACCCTAACCGAAGAAAATATTTTTGCCCGTAAAAATTACTTCTATGCCGATTTACCCAAAGGCTATCAAATAACACAAGATAAAACGCCCATTTGCCGAAACGGATTTATTACCATAAAAGACAAAAGCGGACAAGAAAAAAAAATAGGCATTACCCGCATTCACATGGAAGAAGATGCCGGTAAAAGTATTCACGATTTAGACCCATTCGATACATTAATAGACCTAAACCGTGCAGGTGTTCCTCTGTTGGAAATTGTTTCGGAGCCCGATATTCAGTCGCCAGAAGAAGCTTACAACTACCTAACCGAAATACGAAAATTAGTACGCTATCTCGAAATTTGCGATGGCAATATGGAAGAAGGAAGCCTGCGATGCGATGCCAATATTTCGGTAATGCTAAAAGGCTCCAAACAATTCGGTCAAAGAACAGAAATTAAAAACATCAATTCCATTCGGAATGTGCAAAGAGCCATAGAATACGAAATAAAAAGGCAGATAGAAGCCATAGAAAGCGGAGAAACCATTACCATGGAAACCCGCGGATTTGATGCCCCTAGCGGCAAAACCATTTCTATGCGTACCAAAGAAATGGCACACGATTATCGCTATTTTCCGGAACCCGATTTATTGCCAGTTTTTGTTTCTGAAAAAACTATTTCAGAAATACAAAAAATAATGCCTCCTCTGCCCCATCAGCTTTTTCGGAAATACATCCACGAATTTGAGCTATCGGAATACGATGCCTCCATTTTAACTGATTCAAAACCCATCGCCTTATATTTCGAGGAATTGTGCACTTTTGTTTCCAATCCTAAAACGGCCGCCAACTGGGTAATGGGCAGTATTAAATCTTACTTAAACGAATATGCCATAGAAATCGAACACTTTGTAATAAAACCAAAAACCATTGGGCAACTCATACTACTGGTAGAAGAAGGAAAAGTAAGCCACAGTATTGCCTCACAAAAAATATTTCCTTTATTAATTTCGCAACCCGAAAAAAATCCGCTACAAATTGCTCAAGAAAATAACTGGATACAAGAAAGCAACCAAGACGCTCTTCTTGATTTCGTAAACAAAGCCATTGCCATGTATCCCGAAAAAGTAGCCGAATACAAAAGCGGAAAAAAAGGTATTATTGGCCTCTTTATGGGCGAAGTAATGAAACTTTCTAAAGGCAAAGCCGACCCTAAAGTAGCCAATCACCTTATCCAAGAAATCTTAGAAAAATAAAAACAACCTATGAATAAAATCATTCTATCCATCTGCTCCCTTCTTATTTTATTTACTTCATGTGGCACCGACACTTCTAACCATACCATCAAAGTCACCTTTTCTAATATTAAAGAGGGGCAAACGGTAAGGCTCGAAGCGTTAGAACCCGAACAAGTTCGAACAATCGATTCTGCTAAAACAAACGACAAGGGATTTGTTTCATTCGCTTTTGAAGTAACTGAAAAAGGTTATTTCAGAATAAAGATAGATAATCAGAATTTTATAAACCTTATTTTAGAGCCAAACGATAAGGTAGTAATTACTGGCGATGCAAACAATCTGATGGATACTTATACCGTAGAAGGATCAGATGAATCTACACTTTTGAGAAGTTACAACCAAACGGTTAAGGCGAATTACACACAACGCGAAGCCATTAACATGGAATATCAGCAACAAATCAATCACCCCAAAATGGATTCTGTAATGGAGGTGTTGCAAAAAAAATATGAAGCTATTTACGAAGAATTAGTTTCCTATGCAAAAGATCTTATTTCTAAAAATCCAAGTTCGTTTATAAGTTTGGCTGCCGTAGAACAGCTAGACCCCGATAAATACGCAGATTATTTTATTAAAGTAGACGAAGCTTTTACAGAAAAATATCCCGATTCAAAATATTTTAAAAAATTTCATGAAAAGGTAAACCGAATGAAAAAATTTGCCGTTGGGTCAGTAGCTCCGGATATTGTATTACCAAACTACGAAGGCAACACCACCACCCTTTCTTCACTTAAAGGCAAAGTTATATTATTAGATTTCTGGGCATCTTGGTGCAAACCCTGCCGGGCAGAAAACCCCAACGTGGTGAAGGCGTACAACACATATCAAAGCAAAGGATTTGATGTATTCAGTGTATCGCTCGATGGGTTGCCACAACAACAAAATCCTAAAGAAGAATGGCTGCAAGCCATAAAACAAGACGGGCTTATTTGGAAAAACCATGTTAGCGATATGCAAGGTTGGAACTCGCCTGTTGTACCTCTATACGATATTTCTGGAATACCCCATACCCTTTTAATTGACAGAGAAGGAAAAATAATTGGAAAAAATCTGAGAGGCGAACAACTAGAAGCCAAACTAAAAGAAATTTTCGGATAACTTGAAAAATGTATTTTCATACCTTGCTTTTCTTTCACTTTTTTTTGTTACCCCATTTCTTTTAGCACAGGAAAAAGAATACTTTCAACAAGAAGTAAATTATCAGATACAGGTTGAATTAGATGATATACGCCACGAACTAAAAGGCGTTGAAACCATAGAATACATCAACCATTCGCCCGATGCCCTCTCTTACATCTACTTTCATTTATGGCCAAACGCCTATAAAAATAACGCCACAGCTCTTTGTAAACAACTTACCGATAATGGCGAAACGGCCTTATACTTTTCTAAAGACGATGAAAGAGGATATATTGACGAACTTGATTTTAAAATAAACGGAGAAAAATTACAATGGGAATTTAGCGAAGAACACATTGACATTTGTATTGTGTATTTAAAAGAACCTCTGCTACAAGGCGAGAAAATAAAAATTACCACACCCTTTCATGTTAAAATTCCAAAAGGAATATACTCACGTCTTGGACACATGGGCCAATCATACCAGATTACTCAATGGTATCCAAAACCTGCTGTTTACGATAGACAAGGCTGGCATCCCATGCCCTACCTCGACCAAGGCGAATTTTATTCTGAATATGGCACTTATGATGTGCAAATTACATTACCTGCCAATTACGTAGTAGGAGCCACCGGAGATTTAATCAACGGAGAAACAGAAATTCAATGGTTAAACGAAAAAGCAATTGCTACTGCTTCAACCAACATTTTCAACTCAAAGGATATGTCCTTTCCCCCTTCTGTCCGTGAAACAAAAATGCTGCATTACCATCAAAAAAACGTACACGACTTTGCGTGGTTTGCCGACAAGCGTTTCCACGTTCTAAAAGGCGAAGTAAAATTACCCCATTCCGGAAATACGGTTACTACATGGGCCATGTTTACCAACCAAGAAGCTCATTTGTGGATGAAAAGTTTAGAATACCTTCACGATGCCGTTTATTACTATTCACTCTGGAATGGCGACTACCCTTACCAGCAAGTTACTGCGGTAGATGGCTCTTTAAGTGCTGGAGCCGGAATGGAGTACCCGAATATCACTGTAATTGGAAAAAGCGGTTCGGCCTTTTCTTTAGAAACCGTAATCATGCACGAAGTAGGGCACAACTGGTTTTACGGCATCTTAGGCAGCAACGAAAGATACCACCCATGGATGGATGAAGGAATCAACTCCCTCAACGAACTCCGTTACATTGAAACCAAATACCCGAATGCGTCTCTTTTAGGAAATGACTCTTCCTCCCCCTTTCTCAAAAAACTATTTGATTTGGATTATACACATAAGGCTCAATATTATTTCATGTATCTCTTTCAGGCTCGCAGAAATTTAGATCAGGCTATTGAAGAAAAATCGCAAAACTACACGCACTTTAACTACGCAGCCATAGTATATTCTAAAACAGCTGCTGCTTTTTGGCAACTTAAAACCTACCTTGGCGATGCCGTTTTTGACCAATGTATGCAAACGTATTTTGAACGATGGAAGTTTAAACACCCCTATCCAAAAGACTTACAAAATGTTTTTGAAGAAATAAGCGGCAAAAACTTAAGTTGGTTTTTTAACGACTTGCTTACTACTACTTATAAAATAGACTATAAAATAGGCCGAATAAAAAAACACGATGAAGATTCCTCTCTCTTTCTTGTTAAAATTAAAAATCGCGGAAAAATTTCAACTCCGTTTTCTATATCTGCTATAAATAAAGAACATATCTATACCACTGTTACTTTTGAGAGTATTGCAAAAAAAGAATTTGTTCCTTTTCCAAAAGGAAATTATAAACAACTGAGAATAGATGCAGAAGAAAATATGTTGGAATTCTCTAGAAAAAACAATACCATTCGAACCAAAGGCTTATTCAAAAAAACAGAACCTATTCGGCTACAATGGCTTGGCAGTATTGATAACGGGCACAAGAATCAGCTCTATTACACCCCACTGGTTGCATGGAACAAACACAACGGATTTATGGCTGGTATAGCTTTATATAATAATGCCATTCTTCAGAAAAAAACAGAGTATGTTCTTGCTCCGTTATGGGCCTTTGGTTCGCAAACTCCCACAGGTTTTGCCTCGGCTGCCTACACTATTTTTCCTAATGCCTTATTTCGGACGGTAAGGTTAGCTGTTAATGCACGCAGTTTTTCTCATTACACTTTTAACTCAACCCCCCTTAACTATTTTAAATGGGCTCCCGAAGCAGATATAACATTTAAAAAACAAGATGCGCGAAATAAAAACACCATTCATCTTTTAATAAGGCACGTGAATGTAACCGAAGAAATGCTGGATATTCCTTTCATTGATGCTCAGGGCACCCTCATCAATATTTTTAAAACCAATTATTATTATATAAACGAATTACGTTTTACTCTGCAAAATTCAGATGCCATTAATCCTTTTCACGCATCGGTAAATATTCAGCAAAATGAGAATATGCTTAAAACCAATTTAGAAGCCAACTATTTTTTTCGTTATAAAGAATCAAAGAGCAAAGGTTTCAATATTCGCTTTTTTGTAGGTCGTTTTTTATATAACAACAACACTAATACCCGATTTAATTATACTTTCAGTCAACGCCCCGATTATATGTACGATGATTTATACCTCGGCCGCAATGCAAATGGTTTTTTCTCTCAACAATTTACTCTTTACGAAGGCGGGTTTAAAAACCTGATTCCTCTTGCCCCTTTTAACCGTTGGCTAAATGCAATAAACCTTTCAACAACACTTCCAAAAATACCAGTTGCCTTGTATGCCGATGCCGGTATTGCGGGCTTTGAATATGCCGACCGATCCGGAAACTTGATTGATGACGCTACTGAATTAGTTTATTGCCTTGGTATAACCTATCAGGTGTTTCCTTCGTTTTGTGAAATCTATTTTCCCGTATTGATTTCGCCTACTGCCAATCAGTTAAAGTACAGCGAAAAAATTCGGTTCACCCTTAATTTAACCCATCTCAATCCTTTCAAAACCCTACGAAAAATTGAATTATAATGCAGAAAAAAAAACACATATATTTTGCTTCCGATTTTCACTTTGGAATACCCAACACAGCAGAAAGCAAGGTGCGGGAAACTAAATTTATTCAATGGTTAGAGGAAATAAAACACGATGCTTCAGAAATTTTTCTGTTGGGAGATTTATTCGACTTTTGGTTTGAATATAAAACTGTAGTGCCAAAAGGTTATGTAAGAGTGTTGGGAAAAATTGCCGAATTAAGCGATGCAGGTATTAAAATACATTTGTTTACCGGAAATCACGATATGTGGATTTTTAACTACCTGCCCCAAGAATTAGGAGCTACCCTTTACCGAAATCCCATTAAAAAAGTATGGAATAATAAAACTTTTTTTATTGGGCATGGCGATGGCTTAGGCCCTGGCGACCATGGATATAAATTCATTAAAAAAGTATTTGCCAATGCTTTTTGCCAATGGTTATTTGCCCGTTTGCACCCGAATTTTGGAATTTGGCTTGCACACTTCTTTTCTGGAAAAAGCCGAGCTATGAATCTTTCAAAAGACGCTATTTTTCTTGGAAACGATAAGGAATGGCTTGTAAAATTTTGCAGAGAAGAATTAAATAAAGAACATTCCGATTATTTTATTTTTGGACATAGGCACTTACCTTTAGATATTCCGCTAAACCAGCAAAGTAGGTATATTAATTTAGGAGATTGGATTTCGCATTTTACCTATGCAGTATTTGATGGAGAAAAACTTGAACTGAAAAAATACAATTAAGCAATTTTCTTTATCAGCTCGGCAAGTCGGTTACTATAACCCATTTCGTTATCGTACCACCCCACCACTTTTACCATATTGCCAATAACTGAAGTAAGTTCTGTATCAAAAACGCATGAAAAGGGGTTACCAATTATATCGGAAGAAACAACAGGGTCGGTACCATATTGTAAAATTCCCTTTAAGGTTGTTTCAGAGGCTTTTTTAAATGCATTATTTATCTCTTCAATATTTTTTACATTTTTTACCGTACAGGTAACATCGGTAAGCGAACCATCGGGTACAGGCACCCTAATGCCTGAGCCTCCCAGTTTTCCTTCTAAATGCGGAAATATTTTTGTGATAGCTTTAGCTGCTCCTGTACTGGTAGGCACAATAGATTCGGCAGCCGCTCTGGCTCTTCTTAAATCTTTGTGTGGAGCATCTTGTAATCGTTGGTCGGTGGTATATGAATGAACGGTTATAATGTATCCGTTTTCTATGCCACATAATTCGTCCAACACTTTTACCATAGGTGCTGCACAATTCGTTGTACACGATGCATTCGAAATAATGTTTTCGGTACCGTCTAAAATAGAATCGTTTATACCCATTACCACAGCCTTAATATCGGCATCCTTTGGCGGAGCTGAAATAATTACTTTTTTGGCTCCTGCTTGTATATGTTTTCCGGCACCTTGCTTATCGGTAAAAAAACCGGTAGATTCTACCACAATATCTACACCCAAACTTTTCCAGGGTAGTAGTGCAGGGTCTCTTTCCTTAAATACTTTCACCGAATTACCTCCAATAAAAATCAATTCCTCATTACAAGAAATTTCATTCGGAAAAAGGCGGTGTATACTATCGTATTTTAATAAATGAGCCAGTGTTTTTGCATCGGCCAAATCGTTTATGGCAACCAACTGTATTTCGGGGTATTTTTGAATTACTCTTGTTAACACCCTGCCAATTCTTCCAAACCCATTTATTGCTATTCTTATCATTTTGTTTTTTTACAAAAATAAAAAAGGCTTCCGCAACCGGAAGCCTTTTTTGAAAGTAGTTGAAAAATTTATTTTATCACTACAAATTTTGTAGTTTTTGTTTCGTTTGCTGTTTTTAGCTGCATAATGTAAGTTCCGTTTGGCAAGTCGCTTACGTTAAAAGCAACATTTTGCTTTCCAACACTCAAGTTTCCGGAATTTATTTCTTTTATTAACTGTCCGCGAATATCAAAGATGCGAATGCTTGTTTCTGTGTTTTTTTCAAGTTTAAAAGATACCGTTCCATTGTTCGAAACAGGATTAGGATAAACACTTAGCTGAGAAACACCTGTATTATCGGCTTTGATATCGTTGTCTTTTATACCCACCAAGGAAGTAGATTTAAAAAATCCTCTTCCGTGTGTTCCAATGTAAATAGTTCCGGAATTGTAGGCAAACTGCCAAGGATAGTGCTGTTGGCGTATTTCATGAACAGGTACACGAGCCATACCGGTATTTTCTTCGTACCATTTAACATTAGCTGCATTAGAAGTAAAAGCATTGTTGCTTCCAAACACTCCATAATCGGTAGCTAGTAAAACTCTGTTTTTATCGCTTAAATCTATTTCGGCATCGTAAATAGCTACACGAGGTAAATAACCATCTGCATTGCTGGAAGCTGGTCCGGTAATGCTTGTAAAATTACCTCCTGAAAGTGCATCGGTAGAACGATATACTTTGGCTGTACCTCCGTAGCCTCCTATTACCGCCACCACGTTATTTGCGTCATTAGGGTCTATTGCAACCCCTGCAATGGTTCCACTCATGCTGGTTCCTATTTTGGTGCAGGTAACCACGCACATGTTGCTACGGTTATCGAGGGTTAATGAATCCCAACCTACGGCTAAATTCGAAATACGATAAAGCCCATTGTTTGTGCAAACAAAAAGGTGATTCCCATCTCTGGAAAACTCCATTTGGTGTGCAGTTCCGGAGAAACCGTTGGTACTGCTGGCAACCCTAAACCATGCCGGTACATCTTTGCTGAGCGTTAAGGCATCGCGGGTTAAATAAATAGCCGAACCGTTTTTAGTAACATTGAAGGCGAATTTAGATTGAACAAAATCGGGTAATTTTACCGAATCGCCTTGGCTTAAAGCAGATGGAGAAGGATATGTTAACGGAATACCTCCTATCATACTTACGTAATTAAGCATCTCGCCTTGTGTGTAAGATTTAGTGGCTTTAAACCAAACCGAGTCTTTGGTGTTTGGATCAAAAGGGGTATCCCAGTGACGAATGGTTGTATAAAAAGGAGCACATGCTGCGCCTGTTTCACATAAGGTTTCCAACTCTTTGTTCCAGAAATTATCGCCTGAACCAAAATTATCCATTCTACGCACATCACCGCTGTAAACAGTTCCAAATGCAATACCTGCTACGTTGGCAATATCGCAAGTAAAACCATCGCCTCCCATTACTTCATAATCTAAATCAGAGGCTCCTGGATTTACACCAATCAGGCGGGTACCATTATCTTGTGTCCCACCCATTACTATATCGTTGGTAATACCGGGGCCTGCTGTATATCCTACACTATAAAATTGAGTAACATTATACCCTTTGTTGTTTTGCGTCCAGTTTATTCCTCCGTTTACTGAGCGAGCAATACCTCCATCAGAACCTACGAATACCGTATTGTTATCTTTAAAGGTAATATTATGCTTATCCGCATGAATGTAGTATGGATTCGAAAACGACTCAGGTTGCCAAACTGAAATTTGAGTCCATTGTCCGGCTACAGGGCCCGATTGTGTTTTAACCCATTTGAATAATTCAATTCCTCCCACTAAGATTTTATCGGGGTCGTTTGGATAAACTGCAATGGCCATATCGTACCAACCTTGACATTGTGAAGCCGGAGGGCCAGGAGATAGGGTATAGGGGTCAAAAGGGCCTCCACCGGTAGCAATCGTTTCCCAACTACCATCCACCCCTTTATTTTCACTACGGTATATTTTTGCCAAGCATCCGGGACCGGTAGTACCGGCAGCATACATCACATTGGGATTACTGGGTGCAATGGCAATATTTATTCTGCTTCCCGATAAGGTAATAGGGTTGCCAAAGGTTTCGTTGTTACCGTTTGGTGAAACATATACCTTGCCTGAAAAAGCGACTAACACTGTTCCGTCTGAAGCCACCTCAACTCCGGTACATGCACCGTTTACTTTTAGCGGATTGCCGGGTACAATATTTACTGGATTAAACCAGTTGGCACTAGGGTATTTTCCGTTTCCATCGGGGTCGCAAACCCAAAGACCTCCCTTGGTTGCCGCCAATAATCTATTTCCGGAAGCAGCAAGATAGTTTACAGTTGTCCATTTATCAGAACCCGAAGTAATAGGAGGCACCGGCCCCACTACTTGCTCATAGTTTCCATTTCCGAGAATTTCAAAAATACCTGCACCCAATGCTCCGGAGCCTGTGTTGCCATCGGGTTGCTCAAAGGTGGTACCTGTTCCTACATAGATTTTGCCATTTGCGGTTTGGCAAATAGAAGTAATAGATAAATTTACCATTAAGTTATTATAAGACTGCCAAGTGTTTCCGTTATCTAAGGAGTAAAAAAGGCCACCGGAAACAGAGCCTGCCCAAATTTTATTTTGAACTGTTTTATCTACCAAAATAGCACGGGTTCTTCCTCCCACCTGACTTGGGCCCATTTCAATCCAGTTTATTCCCAAAGCTTTGGCTTTTGAAGCATTGCTTTTCATAAAAGCATTTAACTCGGTATAAAAAGCATCCTCGTTTATTTTACCGGTTTCTTGGTCGTACCGAAATATTTTATTAAACTCCTCAATAGATTTCGGAGTTTTTGTAAGAACGCTTCTTCCTTCAATGCGGGGTGTATATACCGCTTCAGGATTCAATAAACCCGAAAGAGATATTCCTACCGCCATAGCTCCTGCCACCGTGGCACTAATAAATAATGTAGTTTTTTTCATGATAACAAATTTATAATGGTTGTGCAATATATTAACTTTATTTTTATTTTTTAAAAGCCACTGTAAATTTACGTAACAAAATGTTATTTTGCTTCATCTTTTTTTTATTTGGCTCTTTTTTTCCTACAAGTGGAAGGAAATTGCCAAGCAATGGTTTAAAAGATATGTTTTTCGGCATGGTATGAAGAACGAACCAATGGGCCGCTTTCTACGAATTTAAACCCAAGTTTTAATCCAAATTCTTTGTGGGCTTTAAAGGTATTAGGATGCACAAATTCAGCAACTGGCAGGTGGTTGGGAGTGGGTTGTAAATACTGCCCTATGGTAACCACATCTACTCCTGTATTCCTTAAATCGTGCAGCGTTTCTTCCACTTCTTCTTTGGTTTCACCCAAACCAAGCATTATTCCGGATTTAGTTTTCATTCCCCCTTGCTTTAAACGTGCCAACACTTCCAAACTTCTGTCGTATTTCGCTTGAATTCGAACTTGTTTGGTTAGCCTTCGTACCGTTTCCAGATTATGAGAGATGATATCGGGAGCTACATCTATAATTTTCTGAAGATTATTCCAGTCGCCTTTAAAATCGGGGATAAGGGTTTCTAATTTGGTTTGAGGGCTTACTTCTCTGATTTTTTTAACGGTTTCGGCCCAAATTCCGGAACCTCCGTCTTTCAAATCGTCTCGGTCTACTGAAGTGATAACGCAATGTTTCACCTTCATTAATTTAACCGAATGAGCTACTCTTTCCGGTTCTTTTAAGTCGGCCGGCAAGGGTTTTCCGGTAGCTACTGCACAGAAACCACAGGAGCGAGTACAAATGTTTCCCAAAATCATAAAAGTAGCCGTACCTGCCCCCCAACATTCGCCCATATTGGGGCAATTGCCACTTTGACAAATGGTGTGCAGTTTGTGTTCTGTAACAATATTTCGTACGTTGGTGTACTCTGTTCCTACGGGTAATTTTACACGAAGCCACTCGGGTTTTCTGTTTTTTTGGGGAGTTGATGAAGCAAACATCTCCACTTTTTCACTACTCATATTTTCGGGAACCAAATAAGAAATTAAGGTATAAATTGAAATAAATATTTTGTTGTTTCACATACTTTTGAGCCATAATGGGAAGGGCTTTCGGATATACATCGAACATCATTCCCACTTCCATTGCACGAACCACATCTTGTTCGGGTGCATATTCGAAGTTTAAACCAAATTTACCATAGATGCCTGGGTATATTTTGGTTTCTTCTATTCCTTTAGTTGCATTAGCTCTTCCGTAAATATTATCTACAAAATGTTTATCTTCATTGTATTTTTCAACTACCATTTCATGACTATCGTATGGCCAGTTTTTAATTTCGAGATAAACCGGTTTGGCAAAGGCCAACGAAAAGCCTCCGTGCGTAGCTAAGCTAACAGCAACTCCTTTTGCGGTTTGTTTGGAAATAAAAGTAGTGTGGTATCCAATGTTTGGGCGTATAACGAGTACCGCATTTTTTTTACCATAAAAATAGCCTCGTGTATCTTCCTTGTAGGGATTAAATTTCTTAATTTCTTTGGGGTGCTTCAGGGTTACAATATCTATTTCGTAAAACCTTTTTTTTGTATCGCTTACTATTTTTCCCTTTCGATAGTTGAATCCAAAACCATTGGTATGTATTAACAAGCCTCCGGCATTCTCGGAGCGGTACAATACTCTCACTTCGTCAAAAACGGTTTGTTGTGCGTTTAACACAAGTAGGGAGCAGAAGCAAAAACAGAGAATACTTGTTGTAATTTTTTTCATCAAAAAAAAGGCTACATTAGCAAACAAATTTACCAAAAAAGTTATAGAAAATGAGCCATACATCAGAAATAATCTATTTAGGAGAGCTTAGAACAGAAGCCCGACACGTAAAATCTTCTCAGAAAATAATTACCGATGCACCTACCGATAACAATGGAAAAGGAGCTGCTTTTTCGCCTACCGATTTGCTGGCAACCTCGCTTGGTTCTTGCATGCTTACCATTATGGGTATTGTAGCCGAAAGGAATAACATCCCTTTAAAGAATGCGAAGGTTCGGGTTACTAAGGTAATGGGCACAGAACCCAGAAGAGTTACGGAAATTCATGTAGAATTTACTTTTTCTGATACGTATTCCGACAAGGAAAAAAAGTTGCTTGAAAATGCGGCCAGAACCTGTCCGGCAGCCTACAGTTTACACCCTGATATTAAGCAAGAAGTTGCTTTTTTATACACTCCAGCAACCAGCTAGATGTAATTTCTAAGTGAGAAGTATTTTTAATACATTCTCCATTTTTTATCCAAAGCACTTGGGGTGATTGGTGAATAACCGAAAATGTTTCGGAAACGGCATTGGATAAAATCCTATTCTCAATTACAAGGAGAATATAGTAAGGGGTTTGCATATTCTCCATTACTTCCAGAAATCGCCTCAAAGCCATGCTGCTAATTGAGCAGCGTGTACTGTGCTTAAAAATAAAAACACCCGGAACATTGTCCGAGTGCGATTGTATTCTGATTTCTGAAAGTGTATCTTCTGAAGCAAGATACGGCTTATTCATTTGCGAATTAAGCGGGGGTTTCTACCTTTACATCTGCTTTTCCGTATGCAGGACACTTTTCATGACCTTTACATGCAAAAAGAAGGGTAGTTACCGTTATTACAAAAAGTGTGGCAAGTGCTTTTTTCATTGAGTGGATTGATTTAGTAATTAAAGTTAATTTTACAAATAAGAGCAACAAATGTAAATAAAAAATATTTATTTGTATCTCTTTGCTTCATATTTATTGCACTCTTAAAAAAAGCAGATGGCTCATTATACCATAAAACCACACATTGAGGAGAGTTGGAAGAACTTATTAACACCTGAATTCGAGTCGGAATATTTTGCACAACTGAAAAGTTTTTTGCTGGAAGAGAAAAAGGTATACACTGTTTTTCCTCCCGGAAACGAAATTTTTAATGCGTTTAATTTAACTCCTTTTACTAATGTAAGGGCGGTAATTATTGGTCAGGATCCATACCATGGCGAAGGGCAGGCTCATGGTCTGTGTTTTTCAGTGAAAAGAGGTGTAGCTCCCCCTCCTTCGCTTAAAAATATTTTTAAAGAATTGGAAAGCGACCTTGGCGTACCCGTACCTACACACGGAGATTTAACATTGTGGGCTCAGCAAGGTGTACTATTACTAAATGCCACCCTAACCGTTAGAAAAAATGAGGCCGGCTCGCATCAAAACAAGGGGTGGGAAACATTTACCAATGCCGTAATTTCTGCCATTTCTGATAACCTGAATGGTATTGTTTTTATGTTATGGGGAAAATTTGCCCAACAAAAAGAACTGCTTATCGATTCTAAAAAACATTTTATTTTGAGGGCTGCTCATCCATCGCCCTTTTCGGCTTATAACGGTTTTTTTGGTTGCAGGCATTTTTCAAAAACAAACGAACATTTAAAACAGATTGGAAAACCCGAAATTAATTGGGCATTAAACTAATTTCATTTTAAAAGAGTTATACACACATTGAAATATCTTTTAAATACAATACTCTTCTTATTTTACAGTATCTTGTTGTATGCTCAAAACAAGAATAAACAAACCCCTTTACAGTTGCATTATACCAGCACGGTAGATACCAAAACACAAAAAAAATTACCCAAACACCTCTTATTTAGCGACTCTTTGGAAACAGAAAAAATTAAGTTAGACGTATTAAACATGTTACATCAGCAAGGCTATTTAGCCGCCTCGTTAGATAGTATAAACTCAGACAGCTTATTATCCGAATTATTTTTTAGCCCAAATCAAAGGTATAAAATAGCTTTTCTTAAAAACCATAATGTAACCGAAGAGGCCATAAATAAAGCAGGATTTAAAGAAAAAATACTCTTGGATAAACCTTTCCAAAGCAAGCAAATACAAAGACTTTTCGAAGACGTAGTTTCTTATTACGAAAACAACGGTTACCCGTTTGCCTCGGTGTATTTAGATAGTGTAAATATTAAAAACCATACCATTGCCGGAAAAATAAACGTAAATAAAGGAAACCTCTACTTTGTAGATAGCTTAATAGTAAAAGGTAATGCCAGAATAAGTAAACGCTATCTAGAAAATTACTTAGGAATAAAAGAAGGGAATTTATATAACGAATCTCAGATAAAACGAATAAGTAACCGAATTAAAGAATTGCCCTTTTTAACCGAAAAACAGCCTTATGCAATTGAATTTTCAGAAAAATTTTCATCGATTTATTTATATATCGATAAGAAAAAAGCCAGTCGTTTTAATGGAGTGTTGGGAGTACAGCCCGATGCAAATGGGAAGGTAAGCCTTTCGGGCGATACACGACTGCAATTATTTAATTCCTTTGGCAGGGGCGAATTAATTGATTTAAACTGGAGACGGATACACGCAGGAACACAAGATTTAAAAACAAAAGTGAATTATCCTTTTTTATTTAACACTCCTTTCGGTACCGAATTTGATTTCAGACTTTACAAACGCGACACTTCTTTTCTGGAAGTAAACTCAAACCTTGCACTAAAATATTTAATGATCGGAAATAATTTTATAAAAGTTTTTGTATCCAATAAGTCTTCCTCTGTGCTTTCTAAATCTTTTGTTTCTGCAGAAATTCCAGGGCTTGGCAATGTAAAACTATTATCGTACGGACTAGGAGTAAATGTAGAAAAATTAGACTATCGTTACAATCCAACCCAAGGGTATCGCTTTTCGGGAAATGCTTCGGTTGGAAATAAAAAAATTATTAAAACTTCTACTACTCCGGAAAATGCCTACCAAACCCTGGTTCTAAAATCCATTTTATATCAGATTGATTTTAACGGAGAGGTATTTATTCTGCTAAGTAAAAGAAATGTTATAAAATTAGGAAACCAGTCGGCTCGTATTTTTAATAATACATTGTTTGAAAACGAATTGTTTAGAATTGGCGGATTGCTTACTTTCAGAGGATTTGATGAAGAATCTATCTTTGCTTCATACTATACGGTTTCTACAATAGAATACCGTTTTATTTTGGAACAAAATTCATACTTTCATTTATTTTCCGATTTAGCCTACTACGAAAAAGATACATACCGAAGTTTCGATAATGATATTCCATACAGCATTGGAACCGGAATTAGCTTTGAAACCAAAGCCGGCATTTTTTCCTTGAGTTATGCATTAGGAAGCGAAAAGGGAAATCCATTTTTATTGCGATCGGCTAAAGTGCACTTCGGATTTGTAAATTATTTTTAAATGAAAAAGTATATTCTTATTCTTTCCGCGTTATTCTTATTGTCTTCGTGCAGCATATTCAGAGGCAAAAAAAACGTGAAAACTATTGAAGAATATGAACAAGAAGTAATTTTACCTGAAGAAAAAGAAGAAGAAAAAATATTTACAGGCAAAGAAACCATTGCCGATTTTTTGGGCGAATATGTACAAGTTAAATATCCTCATCATCAATTCAAGAAATATATTTACGTTTCCATAAAACGCCAGAAACTTTATCTTATAGAAAACAACAAAATCATTAAAAAATACATTGTTTCTACTGCAGCAAAAGGCATTGGCAATAAGGAAGGAAGCGAACAAACTCCTCCCGGACTACATATCATTAAGAAAAAAATAGGAGAAGGAATTCCGATGGGTGGACGTTTTGAATCGCGTGTTTATACCGGAAAAACAGCTCCTATTTACAGCGATACTACCCGTTCGCTTACCGATGATGTAACCAGTCGCATACTATGGTTACACGGAGAAGAAAGTGGAATCAATAAAGGAAGAAGAGTAGATTCTTTTAAACGGTTAATATACATTCATGGCACTTCGGAAGAAGGGCGGTTAGGCACACCGGCATCGCACGGATGCATTAGAATGAAAAACGAAGACGTGATAGAACTATACTCTCTGGTAGAGGAAGGAACACCTGTACTTATTTTAAAAAATTAAAAGAAAAGGGGGGCATTTACCCGCCCATCATGTTTCTCATAATTTCCTGATTCACCAATTCAAAACGTTTTTTAAACTGAGCACCAAACTCATCATCTTTATGCTGTTCGTTTACAATGTACATTAGTCGTTGTATAACAGCCATAGCCTGGCGTTTTTCGTTTTCAACGGCTTTGGCATGCTGAGGCTTTAAAGAGTTTAAATAATTTAATTCATCTTCGTAAACATCGGCTACTTTAACAATAATATCATCGGCACTTTTTCCTTCACCCACTTTGTAATATGCCTCGGCTATAGGAAGTACAAAATAATCAAACGGCACATTGCGTTCCGGAATTACTTCCATGCAACGGTCTAATACCTGTTTTGCTTTTTCTTTATCTCCCTCTGTTATTAAGGCTTCGGCTAATCTTGCAAAATTGTTTCTAAAATTCATACACATTCTCCGGTTGTTTTCATCCATGTACAAGGTGTGTTTATCAAGCCCACCCCATTCAAATTTATTCATCAGATTATCGTACATAATTTGGGTATTTACCCTACCTGTTTGCCCGTCTTGTTTTCCTGTTTTAACCGGAATAAGTCTATAAGCAAGTCCTTCTAATTGAAAATGCTCTTGTAAGCCCAAATAGGCCTCATTTCCGGTAGTAATGGCAAAATATACGGGTCTATTCCAATTATTGGTTGCCAATAAATCAAGAATCATTAGGTCGTTTTTAAAAATATAATTTTTGCTGATACTCCATTCTACTTTATCTAAAATACCAGAGGTGTCGGACGGTAGCAAAAATGGTGCATTTTCAAATTTTGCTTTATCTACCTTTACTTTAAAATTCTTCGTGGGAATAAAATCAACATATTTCTCGTTCGAAATTTGAATCTTGGAGTTCGGGTTTTCGCTTTCAACAAACTTGATAATTTCTGTAACATCTACATTTCCTTGTATTCCTTTATCAAAAATGGGAAGATAATCGTTAGTGCCTTGCCTGTATTTTGGTTCAGGAAGAGAAAACGGAACCGGGTCAGAATCGTATGCTTTACGTTTCATTTGTGTAACATACCAATCGGTATTTAACAAACTTAAGTTAATAACCCTTACATCGGTTCTATAACCTTCTACTTCTTGCACGTACCAAAGCGGAAAGGTGTCGTTATCGCCATTGGTAAAGAGGATAGCGTTTTTATCGCACGAGGCTAAATAATTTTTTGCAAAATCTCGGGCTGTATAGCGTTTTGCACGCGAATGGTCGTCCCATCCTTCTTTTGCCATAATGCCAGGCACCAACAATAAAGAGGCTAATGTAGCCACAATGGCCGCCACATTTTCGGGCGATTTTCTTTTTATGTAATCATACAAAGCGTACACACCCAATCCAATCCAAATGGCAAAAGCATAAAAAGAACCGGCAAAAGCATAATCTCGCTCACGAGGTTGCAGCGGGTACTGATTAAGATAAATAACAATAGCAATACCTGTAAAGAAAAATAAGAGCATTACAATGGTAAAATCTTTTTTGTTTTTATCCCACTGAAAAAACATTCCGGCTAATCCTAATAAAAGGGGTAAAAAGAAAAAAGTATTGTTTGCCGGATTTTCTGTAATGCTTTTTGGAAGTTTCTCTTGCTGCCCTAATCGAATGGCATCGATGAATTTTATTCCGCTTACCCAGTTTCCTTTGTTAATTTCTCCATGTCCCTGCTCATCGTTTTGGCGACCAACAAAATTCCACATAAAGTAACGCCAGTACATATGGCCTATTTGATACTTAAAGAAAAATGTAAGGTTTTCGCCAAAGGTGGGTTTATAAATGGTTTCGGGTTTGCCACTGCTTCCTATCACAGTAACAGGCTTTCCTTTGAAATCGCTCCAAATTTTATACTCCTGAATGTGGTTAGATTGGGAACTCCACATACGGGGAAAAACCGTAGAAAGTTCTTTATTGTAATTGGGTTCGGAGGATTTTTTATCGTCAGAAATAATATATTTTCCGCTTTGCTTATCTTGAAAATATACCGGTGAACCATCTTTGTAAGGTTCTTGCCTATCTAATGGGGTGTTGAAGTACTGCCCGAAAAACAAGGGTCTGTCACCGTATTGCTCACGATTTAAGTAGGAGAGTAAGTTAAATACATTTTCGGGATTATTTTCATCCATTGGCGGATTTGCACTAGAGCGAATCAGAATAATTGAAAATGCCGAATAGCCTATCATTATAACGGTTAAGCACATTACTACAATATTTAATAAAGCTTTTTGTTTGGTATGGGTGTAATAAATGGCATAGGCCATTACAGCAATAGCAACTATAGCATAAACATACAAGCCCGAGTTAAAGGGCATACCAAAAGAGTTTACAAACAGGCGTTCAAATAATGCAGCCATCTTAACTGCACCGGGTATTATTCCATATTGAATAAAGCCAAGAATAAGTATAGATACAGCCGATGTAATTAAAATTCCTTTTCTACTTGGATTGTATTTTTTAAAATAATATACAAATGTAATAGCTGGAATAGCCAATAAGTTTAATAAGTGCACTCCAATGGAAAGGCCCATAAGAAAAGCAATCAGCACCAGCCAACGCTCATTGTATTTTTCGTGGGCAACAGCCTCCCATTTTACAATAGCCCAAAAAACAAGAGCTGTGAATAAAGAAGACATGGCGTAAACCTCGCCCTCTACTGCAGAAAACCAAAACGAGTCGGAGAATGTGTATGCCAACCCTCCTACCACACCGCTTCCCAGCACAGCTATTATTTTTGAGCGGGTAAGTTCTCCGCTGGCTTCAGCCAGTTTTTTGGCAAGGGCAGTAATGGTCCAAAATAAAAATAAGATGGTAAACGAACTACATAAACCCGATAATATATTCACCATTACTGCCGCTGATTCCGGGCCTGCAAAAAGCGTAAATATTCTTCCAATAAGCATAAATACAGGAGCTCCAGGAGGGTGGCCTACTTCCAACTTAAAAGCGGTTGCAATAAATTCTCCGCAATCCCAAAAACTGGCCGTTGGTTCTATGGTAAGTAAATAAACAAGAGTAGCAACTAACCACACAATCCAACCGGTGAGGTTATTTAGTTTTTTATAGTTCATGTTTGTGAAATTTACAGTTTACGAAACTAAGAAATTCTACTGTAATTACACAAATAGGTTGTTAATCTATGTTAAAAATAGTTTTGGGCGATTTAATTATTTTACTACATTTGCCACCCAATTTGTCCGATGGTGTAACTGGCAACACGTCTGGTTTTGGTCCAGAAGAGTCTAGGTTCGAGCCCTAGTCGGACAACTTAGCCCGCTTTGCGGGCTTTTCTTTTTTCTTGAAATTTCGATTTGTATTTTGCTTCTCTCTACTTTTTAAAAAGAAATTTATTACATTTGGGTATCGGGTTTTCTATTGCTCTAATAAAGTTTTGATTACCCCTTTAAAAAACATTTATTATGGAAGATTTGCACGTTTTAGAAGAATTATTTAGCTGGCTATTGCCTTTGGTTATAGTGCTTACCATTTGGGAAATGGTTTGGAAAATTATCGCTATGTGGAAAGCCGGACGCAACAACCACCTTACCTGGTTTATTTGTATTGCTGTTTTTAATACCATTGGTATTTTGCCTATTGTTTATATTTTAATGAATAGAAAAAAAACAGACTTACATTAAGTCTTCTTTCCAGTTTTTTTCTTTACAAAAAGCCTTTTTTCGCTAGTGTAGAAAAAAGTTTTTTTTTGTACGACATCTTTTGGCATACTGCCTTAGTTTCTTTGCCTCCGTAAACATTAAATATTAAAAACTATGGAAGCAAAAAACAACTTATTTAGTTCATCGGAAAATCTTTTATTTAATCTTAAACAAACTACCGAGAGAATGTCTATTTCTGATGTGTATTATGATACGTTTAGTTCTCACCTAAATCCATTTTATCTTTATACCGCTCACTTTAATTATATTCCAAATTTTGTTGAAGAGATTTACATAAACTGTGAAAAATTATCAACCTTCATTACTGAAGAATATAAATCCGAAATAAAAGAAAATTATTACAGTAAACACTATTTTAGAAAAAGTAAAGAGCCAAAAACATCTACTCTCTATTACTTTTTGTTTGATGACATAATGCTGTATTTTGATATGTGCCTAGATAGAGTATTCGTACTATTTAAAAAAACATATCCATCTAAAATAGAATCTCTTTTGGAAAAAATAAGGACTTTCAAAAAAAGAAAGAAAAAAAACAAGCCTTTCATTTCATTGCTTGTAAACACTCCTCATGGAATTGATACAAAATCTATGGAAATTACAAAACCAAAGTTGAATATTGAAGATAATTACAATGATGATTTTGTTGACGTTCATCGTACGATATACAAAAAATTATCGCAAAAAAACGGCAAAGGTATTGTATTGCTTCATGGTAAACCCGGAACCGGAAAAACTTCATATATTCGATACTTGGCAGCTACACTGAAAAAAGAAATTATATTTCTGCCTCCTACTATGGCCGGAGAAATAACCAACCCTTATCTTGTTTCTACTTTAATCGATAATCCAAATTCTATTTTTGTAATCGAAGATGCCGAAAATATTGTAATAGACAGGGAAAATGAAGGCCAATCACCCGTTTCGGCAATATTGAATATTTCCGATGGGCTGCTCTCCGATTGCTTAAATATTCAGATTATCTGCTCTTTTAATACCGATATTTCTAAAATTGACAGTGCCCTAATGCGTAAAGGAAGACTAATTGGAAAATATGAATTTAAAGAACTGGATATTCCAAAAGCCCAACATTTATCGAACAAATTAGGTTTTAATAAAAAAATAAACCAACCTATGACACTAACCTCTATCTATCATTTAGGCGAAAAAGAATTTGAACAAAAAAGCAATATAAAATCTATAGGCTTTCAAAAAGAGAATAATGGCTGTTTGGTATAAAAAAGCGTGAAATACGTGGTAACATTTTATTAAAATGATGGCGCACTTATGGTTCTATACTTTCTTTTGACTTGCCCTCTGTGGTATTTGTAACTTGCATCCATTTCGATTGTAAATATTAGCTCTTCGTCGGAATAAAATGCGGTCATCTTTTCAAGGTCCTCTACTTTGGCAACAAAACCAGATTCGCCATATTTCGTTTCGATTAATGCCATTTGTTTGTTGAGAGATTCCTTTTTATCTAGCAACTGATTAAATTCTTCTTTTGTTAGTTTTTTAATTATGGATTTATTAAGAATCGTTACTTCTTTGTTGTTTACCTTAATTGAGTTGAGAATAATTTTTGACGATATATTTTTAAATACCAATTCATTGATTCCTGTTTTCAACTCTATCGTTCCTGTTCTTGCTACAAGTGCTCCGGAATGGTAAATCGTTACACTTTCTACTTTTGTACTTATTTCTGTTTCTGATGCGGCTAGATTACCTATTGCAAAACAGAAGAACAGATATCCGATAATAGATTTTCTCCTATTCATTAATATTTTATATGGGTTTTCCTAGTTACTTCCACTTACCATTTTAGAAATAATTCCTTTTTGATTTGTAAACTCGGCCATTAATACCCCGGCAAAATGAATAACGATAAAAGCCAGTAAATAATAAATAGAAAGAGCATGAATTTCTTCCATGGGCTCTTTTAATTCTTTAGAGCCTAGTTCTATCACTAATCCGGTTATTAAAGATACTGCCACACATAAATAAAAAAGGAGGTAAACTGCATACTGAAATTTTACTTTGAGGGATAATTCTTTATTAAACGGATTTCTAAATTTCATTTCGTCAAAAATTGGCAACAATAATCTTATTACATATAAACCCACCAATACATACCCCATGTAAATGTGCCAATCCCACATGGGCTTGCGTATTTGTTTTGCCAATACCATGAGTTGCTCATCAGATAGTGTTTGTTTGGTTGTAGACAGATATTGCTTTATAATATCCGCGATATGCACTTTATTCATCCAGCCTAGTCGCAAAAATACCGTAAGCAATAAAAATAACATACTAAGTGCAATAAGCCAATGCACTATACGATATACTTTTGAATATATTTTGTTTTCCACAATACGTTGCTTTTAATTTACAAAGTAATGCAAATTATTGAAAAATCAAATAGCTGCTTAACACCATTCTTGGTTCCTTATTTTTTCAGAGTTTTGTAAGTGAAAATATGAAACAAAAATTTGTATCTAACATTCTGTTGCTTCTGTTACTTAATTTAATTATTAAGCCTTATTGGGTACTGGGAATAGACCGCCAGGTGCAAAACATACTAGGAGCTAATGAATACGGAACTTATTTTGCGTTGTTTAATTTTTCGCTCCTATTCAGCATTTTTCTCGATTTTGGGCTTACCAATTACAATCAGCGAAACATTGCACAAAACACCCATTTGCTGAAAGAATATTTTGGAGGATTAATGGGTTTAAAATTTCTGCTGGGTTTCGTTTATATACTTATACTCATTGGTGCAGCCTTATTTATGAATTATAATGAATATCGCATAAAAATATTACTATTGCTGGCCATTAACCAGTTTCTACTCTCGGTGATTCTTTTTATACGTTCGAATATTTCGGCCTTGCAGTATTTTAAAACCGATAGCCTACTGAGTGTGCTGGATAAACTACTGATGATTATTTTTTGTAGTTTTTTGATTTATAACCATAAGGCGGAATTGAGTATTCTTACTTTTATTCTCTCTCAAACCACAGCCTACATTATTACCTTGCTGCTAGGTTTAATGTTAATTTTAAAACGAACAGGAATTGTTTTACCCCATTTTAAAATTATTTTTTTAACTAAAAATTTAAAAGAAACATTTCCTTATGCACTGCTCATTTTAACCATGACCTTTTATTACCGAATAGATGGAGTAATGCTAGATTTACTTCTTCCCAACGGAGCCGAAGTAGCAGGAATTTATGCCCAATCGTATCGCCTGCTGGATGCGGGTAGTATGTTGGGTTTGCTTTTTGCCGGCTTACTACTCCCTATGTTTGCTTATCAACTAAAGCAAAATGAGTCCATACACGAATTGCTGCACATTTCCTTTAATCTGCTTATGTTACCCGTTTTATCTATCGGATTGTTTGTAATAGCATACGCATCAGATATTTGTACGATGATGTATAATGAGCAGCCTGAAACTACCGCCCAAACGCTGCAAATCTTAATGTTTAGTTTTTTGTTTATTTCGGCTAGTTATATTTATGGCACTCTTTTAACCGCAAATGCCAATATGAAAGAACTAAACATTCTTGCACTTACCGGCATGTTCTTAAACGTGTGTTTAAATTTTATTCTAATACCTCGGTACGGAGGGGTGGGAGCAGCCTGGGCCAGTATGATTACTTTGTTATTGGTAATAGCGGCACAAGGGGTGTTGTGTAAATGGATTTTTAAAATTTCATTTAACATACAATATTGTTTTCGACTTTTAGTTTATGCCCTACACATTATTATTTCTTTATGGGTTCTCCATTATTTTGCAATAAATATTCTCGTGGCAGCATTACTTGTATTCTCCATTTCTTTTTTGGCTGCATTTTTCCTAAAACTTGTAAAACCTTCCGATTTTTCTATTCTTTCGAAGTAATTAATGCAAAGGCATTTTTATTACTTTTACGTTTTCTTTAAAAACACCTTTAAAAAATGAATAATCAACCCAACAACGATTTTAGCTTTAGCTCCGGAAATCTACTTTTATTTCTATACAAGTGGAGAAAACTACTTATTATCATTTCGGCCTCTGCCGCCCTCATTTCGGCAATTGTTTCGCTAGTCATTCGAGAAAAGTACAAATCAACCGTAATACTTTTCCCTACCCGTACCAACTCCATCTCCAAAGTGTTGCTTTCCGAAAACACTAGTGGTAAATTTGATATTCTAGATTTTGGAGAAGAGGAACAAGCCGAGCAAATGCTTCAAGTCTTAAATTCTGATGAAATAAGAGTTCGGATAATCGAAAAATACAACTTAATGCAACATTGGGATATTAACCCCAATGACCAATACAAAATGACCAAGTTGTTTAATGCTTACGAAAGCAATATCCGTTTTAAAAGAACCGAATTTATGTCGGTAAAAATTGATGTAATGGATTACAGCCCTGATACCGCTGCCCTAATTGCAAACGATATTGCGGCATTGCACGATAGCGTTAGGAACCGTATGCGAAAAGACCTTGCCAAACAAGCTTTTGAAATTGTGAAAGCTGCGTATTTAGACCAAAAATGGCGAATACAATTAATGGAAGACTCGCTTACAAAAATACGAGCTATGGGAGTCTATAGCTTTGAATCGCAGGCCGAAGTTCTTTCCGACCAATTAGGGGCAGCCCTGGTAAAAGGCAATAAACAAGCAGCTGGTGAAATTGAAGAGAACTTAAAAAAAATATCGCTTTACGGTTCTAGTTTTATATCCTTAACCGAGCAATTGGTAAATGAATACAAGCAGCTAAGCGTGGTAAGAGCCCGATATGACGAGGCAAAAGTTGATGCCGAAAAAACATTAGAAACAAAATTTGTGGTAAACCATGCATTTCCTGCCGAAAAAAAATCATACCCCATTCGCTGGCTCATTGTAGTAGTTTCTACTGTAGCCACATTCTTGCTTACATTGTTTTCTATAGTGTTATTTGAAAGTATTAAACAAGTAAAAGAAGTTTCGAAAGAATAACTCTTTGTTTCATGGAAAAAATTTTGCCTCATAGCAAAATGCAAACCGGCTGGTTTTATGCTTTAGGGATAGGATATGCCTTCGTTAATGCAATAGCAATATACTTTGATTTTTACTGGCTATTGCTACTTCCCATTGTATTAATGGCATTCTACTGGGCTTTTTTTTCTCTCGAAAATTTAATGTTTTTTATTGTCTTTTTTACTCCCCTTTCCTTGGGTTTAGAAAATTTAAAAGAACTTGGAGGTATTGGTATTTCCGTACCCACCGACCCGCTGATGTTTGCCGTTATGGTTTTATTTTTTCTGAAAGTTTTGCTTGAGCAACGATTTGATAAAAGAGTACTTCTTCATCCGCTCACAATTATTATTTACCTGCAATTGGGCTGGATTTTTTTAACCTCTATTACTAGCGAACAGCCATTGGTTTCATTTAAATTTTTGATTTCTCGTTTGTGGTTTGTGGTGTGCTTTTACTTTATTGCCACACAACTTTTTAAAAAAGAAATAAATATTTATCGCTTTTTATGGTTGTATATTTTACCATTAACTGCAGTTATTTTTTACACAGTAATCCGTCATTCATTTTATCGTTTTGAAGTAAAACCAAGCCATTGGGTAATGGAACCCATTTTTAAAGACCACACATCTTATGGGGCTATTCTTGCTCTTATTTTTCCTTTTTTAATTTATCTTTTGGGCAGAAAAAAATATGATTTCACAATTCGTTTTTTTATAGGATTTTTAATTTTTGTTTTTATTGTAGGACTCATTTTTTCGTACACACGTGCTGCGTGGCTTAGTTTAATTGCCGCTTTAGGAGTAGCAATTATTTATCGTTTTAAAATAAAATTTTGGATGCTGGCCTCTGCCTTCGTTTTTATACTATTATTGTTGGCTGTTTCATGGAACTCTATTATTATGAAATTAGAAAAAAACAGGCAAGATGCTTCTGACGATTTATCTAAACACGTTGAATCCATGTCGAACATTTCTACCGATGCCTCTAACTTGGAACGACTTAATCGTTGGAATTCGGCATTTCGCATGTTTGAAGAACGCCCTGTTTTTGGATGGGGGCCAGGCACATATGCCTTTGTTTATGCACCTTTTCAACTTTCTTCGGACTTAACCATTATCAGTACCAATGCAGGTGATTTAGGAAATGCTCATAGCGAATACATTGGTCCGCTTGCAGAACAAGGCATTTTAGGATTAGCATTAATGCTACTTTTAGTTGTTTTTATCTATTACAAAGGATCGCAATTATACAAGCGCTTGCCAAAAGGCGATTTAAGAAATCTCACCTTGGTTATACTCGCCTCTTTAACCACATATTTAACTCATGGAATATTAAACAATTATTTAGACATCGATAAGGCTGCTGTACCCTTTTGGGCATTTGTAGCGATGCTGGTTGCCATAGAGGTTTACCATGAAAAGAATTTAAAACCGGAAAGCAAAGAGGGTTAAATCATCGTTATAGGAATTGTTTCCTCTAAAATTTTCGGCATCGGCAAAAACATTATCTACTATTTGATGAGGCGATAAATCGGTGTTTTTTGCAAATGATTTACAAGTATTCTCTATTCCGAATGGTTCTCCTTTTTCGTTTTCTAACTCCAATAAACCATCGGTATAACAAAATAAAGAAGAATGAATCGGCACATTTACTTTTCCTAACGTTAATTCGGGTAGTTCATAAAATGCACCCAACATAATTCCTCCTTCTTCTAAGAATGAAATTTTATTATTTGCGTACAACAAAGGCGGTATATGACCTGCATTTACATATTCCATCTCTCTGCTTTTGGTATTATAGCGAGCAATAAATAAAGTAATAAATTTTTCTCCTTTTGTATTTTCAAACACCCCTTTATTTAAGGCAAACAGCAGTTCTGGCAACGAATGAATATAAGGCAACAAAACCCTTAAAGCAGCCTGAAAATTAGACATGATTAAAGAAGCAGAAATCCCTTTTCCGGAAACATCGGCAATGCAAAAAACGTACTCGTCTTTACCCGTGCTAATTACATCGTAATAATCGCCCCCAATAAGTTGATGCGGCTTATAATGCACCGCACATTTAAAATTTTCGGTATTAGGCAAAACAGAAGGGAAAAGCATTTTTTGTACTTTGGAGGCTAATTCAAGTTCTCTGCCCACTGCCACTTGTTCTAGATTTTCTTTGTATAAAATTTTATTTTCAATAGCCACCATAATGATATTGGCCAATGTTTGTATAAAAGTATAATGTTTTATAAGAGGGCTTACCTCTATTCGTTCTTCGTCTAAATCTCCCAATAATAAATACGCTAAGGCTTTTTGTTTATGATAAACAGGAATAAGTAAATCAAATTTTTTAA
This sequence comes from Flavobacteriales bacterium, assembly GCA_905339165.1. Taxonomy (GTDB): domain Bacteria; phylum Bacteroidota; class Bacteroidia; order Flavobacteriales_E; family Vicingaceae; genus BCD5. Next base: position 47,146 of record CAJPFH010000003.1, on the reverse strand, counting down.
GTGCCTCTATATTTGACTTGTGAGTCATACTAATATTCGTATAAGACAGCAAGTGTTCTTCCATGTTAATTCCTGTTTGAGATTCGTTTACATTGTACGCAATTTCGCAATGCCATCCGTTGTTATTGGTATAGAGTAGAATTTTACCAATGTGTAAATTTTCTCCTAACAGTTTTGGAAAAAAAGAAAGCAACTCTTCTTTTGAGGCATTGTTGTTTATTGCCTGCGTTACGCTAAGCAAGGTGCGGAGTTTAAATCCGCTCAGGTCTAATCTTTTTTTTGAATGCACTTAATTTGTATTGCGTTCTATATCTTTTAATTTTTGAATTAAATCGGGTAGATTTCTAATAGAAGCCATTTCACGCATTGCTTTTTTTGCTTCTTGTGCAGGTGAGCCAAAATATATTTTTCCGCCTTCGAGAGATTTATCGATACCCGATTGGGCAAAAACAACCGCCTTATCTCCAATGGTAATACCGCTGGTAATACCTACTTGTCCCCACAAAATTACGTGATTACCAATATTTACGCAGCCTGCAATCCCTACTTGAGAAGCAAATAAACATTTTTCACCAATTACGGTATCGTGCCCAATTTGTATATGATTATCTAATTTTGAGCCTTTCCCAATTCTTGTATCAGAGGAAACTCCACGGTCTATAGTACAACAAGCTCCTATTTCAACATTATCTTCTATTACCACTTTTCCGCAAGTTAGTAGCTTGTCGTAAAACGTATCTCTGTTTTTGTAATAAAAAGCATCGGCTCCAATTACCGTATTGGAATGAATAATAACATTATTGCCGAGTACGGTGTTATTATATAAAACCACATTGGGGTGTATTATGCAATTATTGCCAATTACTACATTTTTGCCTATACTAACTGTTGAGTGAATTTTACAGTTACTTCCCATAGTGGCCGTTTCGTGTATTTGTTTTTCAGAAAATTCAAAGGGCTGAAAAAAATTGATTAAGAAATTAAAATCGCGAAAAGGGTCATCGCTAAAAATTAATCCTTTTCCTTCGGGAGCTTCAATTTTTTTATTTATCAGCACAAAAGTAGCAGCCGATTGTAGAGCCTTTTCGTAGTATTTGGGGTGATCCACAAAAACTATATCGCCATTTTCTACTCGGTGTATTTCGTTTAATCCGGTAACTAGTAAATCTCCGCTTCCGGCAAATTCAGCATTCAATAATTTTGCGATGTCGCTTAATTTTTTAGGACTGAATTTCATTGGGTAAGAATTAATTTTTCTACTCTTTATTTAGCTCTTTCGGAATACTCTCCGGTTCTTGTATCAATTTTTATTTTTTCGCCTGTATTAATAAAAAGTGGCACTTGCACAATAGCTCCCGTTTCAAGCGTTGCTTTTTTAGATGCGTTGGTGGCTGTATCGCCTTTAATTCCGGGCTCGGTATAGGTAACTTCTAATATTACAAAAGGGGGTAATTCGCAAGAAAGTGGAATTTCTTCTTCTGCATGAAAAAGTATGTTACAAGTATCTCCTTCTTTTAAAAATTGAGGGGCGTTAATGATATGCTCATTTAACACCACTTGCTCAAAATTTTCATTATTCATGAAATTGTATCCCTCTTCGCTTTTGTATAAAAATTGGTATTCTCTCAATTCTATACGAACGGGGTCTACTTTTACTCCCGAATTAAAAGTGTGTTCTACTACTCTTCCTGTTTTAAGATTTTTTAATTTGGTTCTAACAAATGCGGGACCTTTACCCGGTTTCACGTGTAAAAACTCCACAATCATCACTAAATTACCGTTAAAATTCAAACACATTCCGTTTTTAAAGTCTGCTGTAGTTGCCATATTTTCTTTATTGAGTTTGCAAAAATACTTGTTTATTATAATCGTATGTTATTTTTATTTTATAAACACAAAACCCTACTTTATGTAGGGTTATGGTTGTTTTACTAGGGTGTTTATTTATGCGGTAATGCCTATTTTCTTTTTTATTAATTCGGTAGTGGTTGAACCGGGTCTTTCTATGGGATGACCAATTGCCCTATCCCAACACAAAGAAGCCAATACGCCAAGAGCTCTAGAAACTCCGAACAAAACAGTATAAAATTCAAATTCTTTAATATCGAAATGCATGAGCAATGCACCTGAATGTGCATCAACATTAGGCCATGGGTTTTTTATTTTTCCTGTAGCTTCTAAAATAGGGGGTGCTACTTCGTAAACCATTTGTACTATTTCGCACAAATCATTTGACTTTCCTTGATCTTTAATATATTTTTTATAAAAATTTTGCTGTGCGGTAAAACGAGGGTCTGTTTTTCGAAGTACGGCATGGCCGTAACCGGGTACTACTTTTCCTTCGGATAGTGTTTTTTGGATAAATGCAGCAATTTGTTCTTTGGTAGGTAATCCTCCTCCAAGTTCTTCCCGCATATTCATAATCCAGATAATTACTTCTTGGTTGGCTAAACCATGTAAAGGGCCGGCTAAGCCATTCATTCCGGCAGCAAAAGAAAGATAGGGGTCACTGAGAGCAGAGCCTACCAAGTGCGTTGTATGAGCAGATACATTGCCTCCTTCGTGGTCGGCATGTATGGTCATATATAAACGCATTAATCTTTTCACGTCAAAATCTTCGTATCCCATCATGTGGGCAAGATTTGCAGCCCAATCTAATTTATGGTCTGGCTCTATGTGTTCGTTGTTTTTATATTTTCTACGATAAATGTAGGCAGCAATTCTTGGAAGGCGAGCAATCAGATTCATGCTGTCTTCGTAAGTGTAGTCCCAGTATTCTTTTTTACTAACGCCTTTACGATATGCGGCAGCAAAAAGAGATTCGGTTTGCATGGCCATAACAGCAATGCTAAATTGCGTCATAGGATGGGTTGCAGCCGGTAGGCTATCTAACACATCGAACACATGCTTTGGCACGATGCTTCTTCTGGCTAATTCATTGCTTAAGGTTCTTACATCTTCTTCGGTAGGTATTTCACCAATTAACATTAGATAAAACACTCCTTCTGGTAATGGTTCTGTGCCATTGGGTGCCTTCGGAAATTTTTCTCTTATTTCGGGAATTGAATATCCTCTAAAACGAATTCCTTCTTCGGCATCTAGCTTTGAGGTTTCGGTTACAAGACCTGTAATGCCTTTCATTCCTTGATATACTTGTGCCAAGGTGTATTCTCCCATTACAAAGTTGCCGTGTTCTTTGATAATTGATTTTACTTCGGCCGCTACCGGAGCCGCTTTTTCTAAAAATTTCTGTTTAATTGAATCCATTTTTTCTGTGTTAATTGCTTTCTTTATTGAAACTCCGCTAATTTAATCAGCAATTCGCTAACTACAAAAATCTTTACAAAATAAATTTAAAATCTCTTCCCGGAAAAACTGCAGAGGGTCCTAATAATTCTTCGATACGAAGTAACTGATTGTATTTTGCCATTCTATCGGATCGGGAGGCCGAACCTGTTTTAATTTGACCTGTATTTAAAGCCACTGCCAAGTCGGCTATGGTACTGTCCTCTGTTTCTCCCGACCGGTGGCTCATTACAGAGGTGTAGTTATTTCGGTGAGCTAAATCTACCGCGTTGATTGTTTCGGTTAGGGTTCCAATTTGGTTTACTTTTACTAGTATAGAGTTGGCTACTCCATCTTGAATGCCTTTTGCCAGTCGTTGTACATTGGTTACAAAAATATCATCACCTACTAACTGGGTGTATTCACCTACTAAATCGGTTAGGGTTTTCCAGCCTTCCCAGTCATCTTCGGCAAGCCCGTCTTCTATGGAAAGAATGGGATACTTTTTAGTCCAGTCTTTCCAATAATTTGCCATTTCTTGTGAATTTAATTTTCTATTATCCGATTTGTGAAAATGGTACACTTTATTTTTAGCATCGTAGAATTCGGAACTGGCTGCATCTAAGGCTATATAAATATCTTCTCCGGGTTTGTATCCCGCTTTTTCTATGGCTTTAAGTACAAACTCGATGGCCTCTTCGTTTGATTTTAAATTGGGGGCAAAGCCTCCTTCATCGCCCACGTTGGTGGAATATTTTTTTTCTTTTAATACGTTTTTTAAATGGTGAAACACCTCGGTACCCATTCTAAGAGATTCAGAGAAGGATTCGGCTCCAACAGGCATAATCATAAATTCTTGAAAATCGATGCTGTTGTCGGCATGGCTTCCTCCGTTTAAAATGTTCATCATAGGAATTGGGAGTGTATTTGCATTTACCCCACCTACGTAACGATATAGCGGAATGCGGAGTTCTTCTGCGGCTGCTTTTGCCACTGCTAAGGAAACGCCCAATATGGCATTTGCCCCTAAGTTTGCCTTGTTTGGTGTACCATCTAACTCTATTAAAGTTTTATCTATTTCGTTTTGTTCTAATAAATAGCGACCTCTTAATTCTTCGTTAATGGTGGTGTTTACATTGTTTACCGCTTTTAACACGCCTTTTCCCATAAAGTGCTTTTTGTCGCCATCTCTTAATTCTACAGCCTCGTGAGAGCCCGTTGATGCACCCGATGGTACAGCCGCTCTTCCTAATGTGCCTGCATCGCTAATTACATCTACTTCAATGGTGGGGTTACCTCTTGAATCTAAAATTTGTCGTGCATGAATATTTGCTATTACACTCATAATGAATATTTTTTTGTTTATGCCAGTTGCTTTACTTTTTGCATATTTTCTATAAACTGATCAAAGAGATACTTTGAATCGTTTGGTCCGGGGGACGCTTCGGGATGATACTGTACCGAAAAAACTTTCTTACTTTTTAATCTGAATCCGGCTAGTGTATTATCGTTTAGGTGTATGTGAGTAATTTCTACGTTGCTGTTGTTCTGTGCGTCTTCTTTGCTTACGCAAAAACCATGATTTTGAGAGGTTACTTCGCATTTTCCTGTTAAAAGATTTTGAATGGGATGGTTTACTCCTCTATGGCCGTTATGCATTTTAAAGGTAGATAAACCGCAGGCTAACGCTAATATTTGATGGCCCAAACATATTCCGAATGTGGGAATATCGGAAAGAATTATTTCTTTAACTTCTTTTACCACTTGTGGCATGGCAGAGGGGTCGCCAGGCCCGTTTGACAGCATAATTCCGCTTGGGTTCCACTCTTTTATTTCACTAAAAGGGGTATTCATGGGAAAAATTTTTAGAAAGCAGCCTCTTTGCTGCAGACTTCTTAATATGTTTTGTTTCACGCCCAAATCGAGCACTGCCACTCTCAGTACAGAAGTTTCATTACCTAATTCGTAGGCTTTCGTAACTGAAACTTTTGACGATAGCTCTAAGCCTTGCATAGAGGGGCTTTTGCTTAACTTCTGCTTTAATTTTTCTATATCTAACTCTTCGGAAGAAATTATGGCATTCATGGCTCCTTTGTTGCGAATATGACGTACCAATGCACGAGTATCAACATCTGAAATGCCAACTATCTGATTTGATTCAAAGTAATCTTGAATAGTTGATTGCCCTAATGGACGAGAATAAATGGCCGAAAATTTCTTACAAACAAGCCCTGCAATTTTTATTGATGAGGATTCTACCTCATTATCAAACACGCCATAATTGCCTATGTGCGAAACGGTTGTTACAATAATTTGTCCGTAGTAAGAAGGATCGGTAAATATTTCCTGATAACCGGTCATTCCGGTATTAAAGCAAATCTCACCTGTTGTAAATCCTATTTTACCTATAGCATTTCCATAAAAAACAGTGCCGTCCTGAAGAAGAAGAACGGCTTTTTTTTTAAATATTTTTTTCATTAAGTGGCAAGGATTTTAACAATACAAAAAAAGGATAAAGCGTGTTTGCCTTATCCTTTTTTTTTTCAAAGTTATAAACATTTACTCTTGCTAGTCTTTGGGGTGTTCTGTTTCAGATTTTGAATCGGAATCGCTTACTTGTTTATTTGCTTCTTCGGTAGCGGTTGTTTTTTTCTTTGTAGTACTTCTGCTTCTTCTGGTTGTTTTTGCTTTCTTTTCGGCTTTACCAGAGGTGTAAATTTCGTTAAAATCAACTAGTTCGATTAAACACATATCGGCATTATCTCCTAAGCGATTGCCTAGCTTAATAATTCGGGTATACCCTCCCGGGCGGCTTGCTACTTTAGGTGCCACATCGCGAAATAATTCAGAAACAGCTTCTTTATCTCTTAAGTAAGCAAATACCGTTCTGCGAGAATGAGTTGAGTCGTCTTTCGATTTTGTAATGAGCGGTTCTACATATTTTCTAAGCTCTTTTGCTTTTGCTAAGGTGGTGTTGATTCTCTTATGCCTAATAAGAGAGGCTGCCATATTAGAAAGCATCGCTTTTCTATGGGGGCTTGTTCGCCCTAAATGGTTTACTTTTTTACCGTGTCTCATGGTTTATTATTCCTTATCCAATTTATATTTACCTACATTCATTCCAAAATGTAAGTTTTTATTTTCTAGTAATTCGTCAAGTTCTGTTAATGATTTTTTTCCGAAGTTTCTGAATTTTAGTAAATCGTTTCGCTGAAATTGAACTAATTCTCCTAGTGTTTCTACATCGGCTGCTTTTAAGCAATTTAAAGCACGTACCGATAAATCCATGTCTATTAGTTTTGTTTTAAGCAACTGGCGCATATGTAACATATCTTCATCAAATTCTTCTACGGTAGATTTTTGCTCAGTGTCAAGTGTAATTTTCTCGTCAGAGAACAACATAAAATGATGTATAAGAATTTTAGCAGCTTCTTTTAAAGCATCTTTTGGATGAATAGAGCCATCAGAATCTATCTCCATGATTAATTTTTCATAATCGGTTTTTTGTTCTACCCGATAATTTTCTATGAAATATTTTACATTTTTTATAGGTGTAAAAATGGCATCGATAGGTATAACTCCTGCATGAAGTGTGTGAGGTTTATTTTCTTCGGCAGGAACGTAGCCTCTTCCTTTTCCAATGGTAATATCGATGGAAAATTTAACCGAAGGCTCTAAATTACAAATAACATGGTCTGGATTTAAAACCTGAAAACCAGAAGTAAATTTTCCAATATCTCCGGCTGTAAATTTATCTTGACCACTAATTTTTATAGCTACCTTTTCAAAATCGGTTCCTTCGATTTGGCGTTTAAAACGCACTTGTTTAAGGTTTAGTATTATTTCAACTACATCTTCTACTACGCCTTTTAGAGTAGAAAACTCGTGGTCGGCTCCTTCTATTTTTACAGTAGTTATTGCAAAACCTTCTAATGAAGATAGTAAAATTCTTCTTAGTGCATTGCCCACTGTAATTCCGTATCCGGGCTCTAAAGGCCTGAATTCAAATACGCCATGACAGTCGTCTGAACTAACCATTATTACTTTGTCGGGTTTTTGAAAATCTAGTATTGCCATTTTATATGTTATTTATATTTTACGTTTTAAAAATTATTTAGAATATAACTCTACTATAAGTTGTTCTTTAATGTTTTCCGGAATTTGTTCTCGGCTTGGAACAGAAATAATAGACCCTGAATACGTGTTTCTATCAAGCGATAACCAATCTATTTTTAAATTAGAAGAGCCTAACGAATTGGTTATTATTTCTAATGATTTTGATTTTTCACGAACAGCAACCACATCGCCTGGCTTAACATTATAAGAAGGTACATTTATTATTTCTCCGTTTACGGTAATATGTCGATGAGAAACAAGCTGACGGGCAGATCTGCGAGAAGGAGCTAATGTTAAACGATATACCACATTATCTAATCTTGTTTCGCACAACTGAAGCAAGTTTTCGCCTGTAATACCTTTTTTTCTTGAGGCTTTAACAAATAAGTTTGAAAACTGCTTTTCTAGAATACCGTAGATATATTTTGCTTTTTGCTTTTCTTGAAGCTGAACAGCATACTCCGATTGTTTTGATCTTCTTTTATTGGGACCATGTTGACCCGGAGGATAATTCTTTTTTTCTAATGCCTTGTCTGCTCCGAAAATTGGTTCTTTAAATTTTCTAGCAATTTTAGATTTAGGACCTGTGTATCTTGCCATTTTTTTTTATTTTATTCTGTAAATTAAACTCTTCTTCTTTTTGGAGGGCGACACCCGTTATGTGGCATCGGAGTAATGTCTATAATTTCTGTTACTTCTACGCCACAATTATGTATGGCTCTTATAGCCGATTCTCTGCCACCACCAGGACCTTTTACATACACTTTAACCCTTCTTAAACCTGCATCAAAAGCCTCTTTAGAACATTGCTCTGCAGCTACCTGTGCTGCATACGGTGTATTTTTCTTTGAGCCCCTGAAACCCATTTTGCCTGCAGATGACCATGAAATAACATCTCCATTAGCGTTTGTTAGGGAAACGATAATATTGTTAAATGTAGATTGAATATGAGCTTGACCAAGTGTATCAACCTTCACATTTTTTTTCTTTTTACTAACTGTTTTTGCCATAATGATTGCAATTATATTTTATTACTTAGTAACCATTTTTTTGTTTGCTACTGTTTTTCTCTTTCCTTTTCGAGTTCTAGAGTTATTTTTTGTTTTTTGCCCTCTTAATGGCAACCCTAATCTATGTCTTACGCCTCTGTAGCAACCGATATCCATTAGACGTTTAATGTTAAGTTGTATTTCGGAACGCAGGTTTCCTTCTACTTTAATGCTTTCGGTAATAATTTTTCTTATTTTACCTAAGTCATCATCATTCCAATCTTGCACTTTTTTATCCCAGCTAACGCCTGCCGCTGTGAGAATGTTTTGGGCTGTTCTGCGTCCAATTCCGTAAATATAAGTAAGGCCAATTTCGCCCCTTTTGTTTTTTGGTAAATCAATACCTGCAATTCTTGCCATAATTTAGCGTATTTAATTTTTTATCCTTGTCTTTGTTTGAATTTAGGATTTTTCTTGTTTATAACATACACGCGCCCTTTGCGTTTTACTATTTTGCAATCGGCACTTCTCTTTTTTACTGATGCTCTAACTTTCATTTTTTTTCTTTTTTATTTATATCTAAACGATATTCTTCCTTTTGTTAAATCGTATGGCGATATTTCCACACGAACTTTATCTCCGGGAAGTATTTTTATATAATGCATTCTCATTTTGCCCGATATATGTGCAACTATGATATGCCCATTTTCGAGTTGTACCCTAAACATTGCATTAGACAATGCTTCTACTATCGTTCCATCTTGTTCTATCGATGCCTGTTTGGCCATTATTTATTATTCAATATTTCTTCTATAAACTTAAATGTTGAAAGCACTTCTGCTTTATCTTTTCTTATTACCACATCGTGTTCAAAGTGAGCCGATGGTAATTTATCACTTGCAATAATAGTCCATCCGTCTTTTAACTGGGTTATATGTCGTTTCCCTAAATTAATCATGGGTTCTATTGCTATAACCATTCCTTCGGAGAGTTTTACACCGGAACCTCTTTTTCCATAATTGGGAACTTCTGGTTCTTCGTGTAAATTTTTTCCTAATCCATGCCCAACCATTTCTCTAACTACACTAAATCCATTTTCTTCTGCATGTTTCTGAACCGCGTAACCTATATCTCCTACTCTGTTTCCGTTCACTGCTACCTCTATTGCTTTGTCGAGTGATTCCTTCGTAATTTTTAAGAGCTTAGTAATTTCAGGTTTTATTTCTCCTACAGCAAAGGTGTAGGCCGAATCGCCATAGAAACCATTTTTCTTTACTCCACAATCTATAGAGATAATATCTCCTTCTTTTAAGGGTATTTCACTAGGGATTCCATGCACTACCACTTCATTAGGCGATGCACATAAAGTATTGGGGAATCCATTGTATCCCTTAAACCCAGGCTCTGCTCCATGGTCTCTAATAAATTCTTCGGCCACTTTATCTAACTGCAAAGTGGTAACGCCAGGTTTTATTAGTTTGGCTATTTCTGCCAATGTTTTTCCAACAAGTAAAGAACTTTCTTTTATTAATTCTATTTCTTCTTCCGTTTTAAGGTAAATCACCTTTTTTATTTTATGCTGTTACTCCCATACCGGTAGTTGTTCTGCCTTTTATTCTTCCGGTTTTCATTAAACCATCATAATGCCTCATTAATAAATGGCTTTCTATTTGCTGAAGTGTATCTAGTACAACACCTACTAAAATCAGCAAGGAGGTGCCCCCATAAAACTGTGCAAATTCATTGTTAATTCCGGCCATTGATGCAAAGGCAGGCAAAATAGCTACCAAAGCTAAAAACAATGAACCAGGAAAGGTAATTCTAGACATTACGGCATCAATAAATTCGGCTGTTTTTTTACCTGGTTTTACTCCTGGAATAAATCCACCATTACGTTTCATTTCTTCGGCCATTTGGTTAGGATTTACAGAAACAGCCGTGTAGAAGTACGTAAATGCTATACATAACAAGGCAAAAGTAAAGTTGTACCAAAAGCCTGTAAAATCAGAAAAGGCGGCAAGTATTCCCGTTAAAGATTCAGAATCGGCAAACCCTGCCAATGTAATGGGTAAAAACATGATGGCTTGAGCAAATATAATAGGCATTACACCGGCTGCATTTACTTTTAATGGAATATATTGCCGAACGCCTCCATACTGTTTGTTTCCAACAATACGTTTGGCAAACTGTACCGGTATTCTTCGGGTTCCTTGAACTAATAGAATACTCATAATGATTACTAATAGCAGAAAAATAATTTCTACTAATAAAATAACCATACCTCCATCGCTCACTCTCGATGCAAATTCGGCCACAAAAGCAAATGGAAGACGAGCAATAATACCAATCATAATAATTAACGAAATTCCGTTTCCTATTCCTCTTTCCGTAATCCGCTCACCAATCCACATTACGAACATAGTTCCTGTAATTAGTATTACTACGGTAGTGAATATCCAAAAGAATGTGTCGGGTCTGATGGCTAAACCGGAAGATGTGTAAGCAGGAATTTGGGATGCAATGTAACTGGGAGCCTGCATTGCAGTGATTGCAATAGTTAAAAAACGGGTGTACTGGTTTATCTTTCTTCTCCCGCTTTCGCCTTCTTTTTGTAATTTCTGAAAATAAGGAATAGCCATTCCGAGTAATTGAATTACAATGGACGCAGAGATATATGGCATTATTCCTAAGGCAAAAATAGAGGCACGAGAAAATGCCCCTCCTGCAAAAATATCTATTAAACCGGCTAATCCTCCTCCTCCACTGTTGGCATCGGCTAACCTGGCCGAATCAATACCCGGAAGAACTACGTATGAACCTAGACGGTAAATAAGAACTAAACCTAGTGTTGTAATAATTCGATTACGAAGTTCTTCAACTTGGTAAATGTTCTTTAATGTTTCTATAAAACGCTTCATTATTTATTACTCCTTTAAACCGTTTCGGTTTTGCCACCGGCCGCTTCGATAGCTGCTTTTGCAGTGGCTGAAAAAGCATGAGCTTTTACTTCAACCTTTGATTTTAACTCTCCTCTTCCTAAAATTTTAATTTTTTCATTTTTCGAAGCAAGACCATTATTGATAAATGCCTCTGCATCAAACACAGTTATTTTTTTGTTCTCAACAAGAGATTGTATCACATCGAGATTTATGCCTTTAAAATATACTTTATTTACATTGGTAAATCCGTACTTAGGGACACGTCTTTGCAAGGGCATTTGTCCTCCTTCAAATCCTCTTTTGGTTTTGTGACCTGATCTGGCTTTATCTCCTTTGTGTCCTTTACTAGACGTTCCTCCCCAGCCCGAACCTTGACCACGACCTAAGCGTTTGTTTATTTTTACCGAGCCCTTTGCGGGTTTTAAATTACTTAAATCCATTACACTTTAATATTAATTTCTGTTATACCCTGTGTTATACCTTTTCTACAGTAACCAAATGTTTTATTTTGCTTACCATACCTAAAATTTGTGGTGTGGCTTCGTGTTCTACCGTTTGATGCAATTTTTTAAGTCCTAATGCTTTCAAATTTAATTTTTGACGCAGAGGACGGTCTATTGCACTTTTAATTTGTTTAATTTTTATTTTAGCCATAATACTTTTCTTATCCGTTAAACACTCTTTCTATTTCTATACCTCTATGATGAGAAACTGCTACTGCATCTCTCATTTTTGTAAGTGCATCTAAGGTTGCTTTTACAACATTGTGTGGGTTTGATGATCCTTTTGACTTAGCTAGCACATCTTTTACTCCAACACTTTCCAAAACAGCACGCATCGCACCTCCAGCAATTACTCCAGTACCAGGAGCGGCCGGTTTAATTAATACTCTGGCACCACTATATTTCCCTGTCATTTCATGAGGAACGGTTGATTTAGAAAGAGGTATTTTTACTAAACTCTTTTTGGCATCATCTATTGCTTTTGATATGGCATCGGCTACTTCATTGGCTTTACCCAGTCCGTGCCCTACTACACCGTTTTCGTTTCCAACTACTACAATGGCTGCAAAACTAAAGTGGCGACCACCTTTGGTTACTTTCGTAACACGGTTCACAAATACTAAACGATCTTTAAGTTCTATATCGCTCGATTTTACTTTTTTTACATTACTGCTTGTCATCTTTTTTAATATTAGAATTGTAATCCTCCTTCTCTGGCAGCTTCTGCAAGAGATTTTACTCTACCATGATACAAATACCCATTCCGGTCGAATGCTACTTTTACTACTCCTGCTTTGGTAGCTCTTTCGGCAATTATCTTACCTACAATAGCCGCCTTTTCTATCTTAGTGCCTTTTTTAGAATGTATTTCTTTCTCTCCGGAAGAAGCATACACGAGGGTTTTTCCGCTCACATCATCTATTACCTGAGCGTAAATTTCCTTGTTACTTCTGAATACGGAAAGTCTAGGCATTTCATTAGTACCACTTATAATTTTGCGTACTCTTTTTTTAATTCTTGTTCTTCTTTGTAGTTTACTTAAAGCCATAACTTATTTATTTTTTAGATGCCGATTTTCCGGCTTTTCTTCTAATATTTTCTCCTGCAAACCTAATTCCTTTGCCTTTATATGGCTCCGGTTTACGGAATGACCTTATTTTAGCGGCAACCATGCCTATCAATTCTTTATCATTTGATTCTAACACAATGGTTGGATTTTTTCCTTTTTCCTGTGCCGTAGATAACTTAATTTCTTTGGGAAGTTCAAAAACTAAATTGTGTGAAAATCCCAGTGTAAGTTCAAGCATTTGCCCGTTTGCATTTGCTCTATATCCAACGCCTACTAATTCTTGCTGTATTTTATAGCCCTCGGATACTCCTTTAATATTGTTGCTAAGAAGAGAACGGTATAAACCGTGCTTGGCCTTATGGCTTTTTTGTTCTGTATGGCGTTCTAGAACGATTTCGTTTCCGTTTACTTTTACTGTAATAGATGGATCTACCGATCTTGTAAGTTCTCCTTTAGGTCCTTTTATAGTAACCACGTTTTTGTCGGAAACGCTTACTTGCACACCGTTTGGAATTTGTATGGGTAATTTACCTATTCTGCTCATTTTTATATCCTCCTTAATATACGTAACATAAAATTTCGCCACCTACATTTTCTTTCTTTGCTTCTTTATCGGTCATTACGCCTTTTGAAGTGGAAAGAATGGCTATTCCTAATCCATTGATAACTCTCGGCAAGTTGGAACCACCACAATATTTACGTAAACCTGGTTTACTTATTCTGGTAAGATTTCTGATAGCCGATTGCTTTGTGGCTGTATGGTATTTTAATGCGATTTTGATATTGCCTTGACCTCCGTTTGAACCTTCTTCAAACTTATAGTTTAGTATATATCCCTTATCCATAAGAATTTTGGTGATTTCCTTTTTTATGTTGGAGGCGGGAATATCAACCACTCGATGACGAGCTTTTGCTGCGTTTCTGATTCTTGTTAAATAGTCTGCTATTGGATCTGTCATTTCTCTATTCTTTTAATTTATTTTACCAACTTGCTTTTGTTACTCCCGGAATTAAGCCAGATGATGCCATTTCTCTAAAGGTTACACGAGAAATTCCAAACTGACGAACATATCCTCTTGGTCTTCCAGTAAGCAGGCATCGATTATGTAATCTAACTTTTGATGAGTTTTTAGGAAGTTTTTGTAATGCTTCCCAATCACCGGCAGCTTTTAATGCAGCACGTTTTTCTGCGTATTTTTCAACCATACGCTGCCTTTTCTTTTCTCTGGCTTTCATTGATTCTTTTGCCATATTCTTTCTCTTTTCTTGTTATTTTCTAAATGGTACACCGAATTCTTCTAATAATGCCTTTGCTTCTTCACCGGTGTTTGCCGAAGTAACAAAAGTGATATCCATTCCATTGATGTGCGAGACTTTATCGATATCTATTTCAGGAAAAATAATTTGTTCTTTTACGCCTAAGGTATAGTTCCCTCCTTTATCAAAACCTTTGGGGTTTACTCCCTTAAAATCTCTAGTTCTGGGCAAGGCCACCGCAATAAGGCGATCTAGAAATTCATACATTTTATCTCCTCTTAAAGTTACCTTCACTCCTATGGGCATTCCTTTTCTAAGTTTAAAATTAGAAATATCTTTTTTGGAAAAAGTAGCAATGGCTTTCTGTCCTGTAATGCTGGACATTTCTTGAATGGCTGTTTCGATAAGTTTCTTATCGGTTACGGCTTTTCCCATTCCCTGATTAATACAAATTTTTTGCAAACGGGGAACTTGCATTACTGAAGAGTAATTGAATTTTTGCTTTAGAGATGAAACAATGTTTTCTCTGTATTTTTGCTTTAAACGTGGTACGTAACTCATAGCTCTTACGCCTCTTTTTATTTAGATTTAAAATATCGTTCTAGTTTTCCTTCGGAATTTCTTTTTCTTCCGATACGGGCAGGTTTTCCTGTAGCGGAATTAACAACCATTACATTTGAAACATGAATAGGTGCCTCTTTTTTAATGATTCCACCTTGAGGGTTAGCGGCATTGGGTTTGGTATGTTTTGATATTTTTTTAATTCCATCGCCTTCCACAATTACCCTATTCTCTTCGGCAAGTACTTTTATTATCTTACCAATTTGCCCCTTTGATTCTCCGGCAATCACTTTTACGGTATCGCCTTTTTTTATGTGTAATTTCTTTGCCATTTTTTATTTTATTTTTTATAATACTTCGGGAGCCAACGATACAATTTTCATAAATTGTTTTTCTCTCAACTCTCTTGATACGGGCCCGAAAATACGTGTTCCTCTTAATTCATCTTGGTTGTTTAACAACACGCATGCATTGTCGTCAAAACGAATGTACGAACCATCGGGTCTTCTAATTTCTTTTTTAGTACGAACGATAACAGCCTTGCTTACCTGCCCTTTTTTAATATTTCCTGAGGGGAGTGCATTTTTTACAGAAACTACTATTTTGTCTCCGACTGAAGCGTATCTGCGTTTTGTGCCGCCCAAAACACGGATGCAAAGAACTTCTTTTGCTCCGCTGTTGTCGGCTACTGATAATCTTGATTCTTGTTGTATCATGGTTACTTAGCTCTTTCTATTATTTCAATTAATCTCCAACATTTGTTTTTGCTTAACGGGCGTGTTTCCATTATCTTCACTAAATCACCTATTCCCGATTCGTTTTTTTCGTCATGAGCCATAAATTTACTTGATTTGTTTACGAACTTACCATATTTGCCGTGCTTAACCTTACGTTCTACTACCACAACAATAGATTTGTTCATTTTATTACTTACAACTAAACCTATACGCTCTTTTCTTAAATTTCTTTTTTCAGTGTTTTCCATTATCAACGATTTACTTGTTGGCTAATTCTCTTTTTCTTAATTCTGTTTTAATTCGAGCAATATCTCTTCTCATGTGTCTTATTTGCAGTGGATTTTCTGCAGGAGAGATGGTATGGCTCATCTTAAATTTAATTAATTTACTTCTTGTTTCGTGTAGCTGTTCCATTAAATCATCTACCGATAAGTCTTTTATATCTTTGGTTTTCATTTTACTCTTACTCCTTCGTTTTACAATTATGCTTGATAATCTCTTCTTACCATAAATTTCATTTTCATTGGAAGTTTTTGGGCAGCCAAACGTAAGGCTTCTTTAGCCACTTCTAACGGTACTCCTTCGGCCTCAAATATAATTCTGCCGGGGTGAACCACTGCAACCCAAAATTCCGGAGAACCTTTTCCTTTACCCATTCTTACCTCGGCAGGTTTTTTTGTGATGGGTTTATCTGGAAAAATTCTTATCCAAGATTGGCCTTCTCTTTTCATGTGTCTGGTTAATGCAATACGAGCCGCTTCAATTTGGCGAGCGGTAATTCTTCCTCCTTCTAGTGATTTTAATGCAAAAGACCCAAATGCAATCTCCGTTCCCCTAGAAGAATTGCCTTTAACTCTTCCTTTTTGCATCTTCCTATATTTTGTTCTTTTAGGTTGTAACATTTTTTAAATATTTTATTCTTTGTATTATGATTTCTATTTTCTTTTTCTGGAAGGGCGAGAAGAAGGTTTATTGTTATTGGGTGTTGAATTTCCTCCTTGGTTTCCTCCAAAATTTCCTTTTTGTTTTGCTCCTATATTGGGAGAAAGATCTCTCTTTCCGTACACCTCTCCTCTACATATCCAAACTTTTACTCCAATTCTTCCGTAGGTTGTGTGAGCCTCGCAAATGGCATAGTCTATATCGGCACGAAATGTATGCAAAGGAACTCGTCCTTCTTTGTATCCTTCTGAACGAGCTATCTCTGCGCCACCTAATCTGCCTGAAACGAGTATTTTAATTCCTTCTGCACCCATACGCATCGCGCTTGCTATGGCCATTTTAGCTGCTCTCCTATATGATATTCTTCCTTCAATTTGACGAGCCACACTATCTCCTACTAATTTTGCGTCTAATTCCGGTCTTTTAATTTCGTAAATGTTTATTTGAACTTCTTTTTGGGTTATTTTTTTAAGTTCTTCTTTTAATTTATCTACTTCTTTCCCTCCTTTACCAATTACAATACCTGGACGAGATGTGTTAATGGTAACTGTTATTAATTTTAAGGTACGTTCTATTACTATTTTTGAAATAGCACCTTTGGGTAATCTGGCTAGAAGATATTTTCTGATGTTGTAATCTTCTACAAGTTTATCGCTGTAGTCTCTGCCACCATACCAATTAGAGTCCCATCCTTTGATGAAACCTAGTCTATTCGCAATCGGATTTGTTTTTTGTCCCATTCTAGTTTTTTTCTTTTTTATCTACTATTAAAGTAACATGGTTTGATCTTTTCTTTATTCTGTGAGCTCTTCCTTGTGGTGCAGGCTGTATTCGTTTTAGTACTCTACCGCTATCTACCTTTACTTCTTTTACAATGAGGTTGTTTTCTTCCGGTCTACTGCCTTCGTTTTTTGCTTCCCAATTTGATATAGCAGAACGCAACAGTTTTTCGAGTCTGCGGGCAGCATCTTGCGGACTGTTTTGAAGTATTGCCAAAGATTTAAAAACATCTTGTCCACGTACAATATCTGCTACTAATCTCATTTTTCTAGGAGAGGTAGGGCAATTATTCAATTTGGCAAAACTTATAGTTTTTTTTGCCTCTTTTGCAGCTTCTGCTTTTTGTTTCTTTCTTACACCCATTGTAATAATGTATTAACTTTATTTTTTTGCCTTATCTTGTTTTCTGTTTCCTGCATGCCCTCTAAATGTTCTGGTAGGGGCAAATTCGCCTAACTTATGTCCCACCATATTCTCGGTAATGTATACCGGAATAAATTTATTTCCGTTATGCACTGCAATTGTAAATCCAACAAAATCAGGAGTAATCATAGAGGCTCTAGACCAAGTTTTGATTACACTTTTTTTTCCTGAACTTTGGGCTTCTTCTACTCTTTTGTTCAGTTTATAATGAACAAATGGTGGTTTTTTTAATGAACGACTCATACTCTAATTATTTCTTTCTTCTTTCAATTATATATTTATTTGAAGCATTTTTTCTTCTTCTTGTTTTAAAGCCCTTAGCTGGTAATCCTTTTCTAGATCTTGGGTGGCCTCCGGAAGCTCTTCCTTCTCCTCCGCCCATAGGGTGGTCAACCGGATTCATTACTACGGCTCTAGTTCTTGGTCTTCTTCCCAACCAACGGCTTTTTCCTGCTTTTCCGGAAACTTCGAGTGCATGGTCTGAGTTAGATACGTTTCCTAAGGTAGCCTTGCATGCATTTAAAATTTGACGAGTTTCTCCGGAAGGTAGTTTTATAATGGCAAACTTTCCGTCTCGGCTGGCTAATTGTGCCGAAGAACCTGCAGTTCTTGCTAATTTACCGCCTTGCCCCGGTTTTAGTTCTATATTATGAATAAATGAACCTAATGGTATTTCTCCTAAAAGTAATGCATTTCCAACTTCAGGTTCTACTCCTGTTCCTGATTTTATTGTTTGGCCTACTTTTAATCCGTTGGGAGAAATGATGTATCTTTTTTCTCCGTCTTTGTAATTAATGAGGGCAATTCGTGCACTACGATTCGGATCGTATTCTATGGCACACACAGTTCCTTCTATTCCGTCTTTATCCCTTTTAAAATCTATGGTTCTATATTTTTGTTTATGCCCCCCTCCAATGTAACGCATTGTCATTTTGCCGGAATTATTTCTTCCTCCGGATTTCTTTTTGCGAACAATCAAACTCTTTTCCGGAGACTTTTTTGATACTCCTTCAAATGTTGAAGCCACTTTAAATCGCTGGCTTGGGGTGTTTGGTTTAAGTTTTTTAACTGCCATTTTTATCTGCTTAAATGTTGCCGTATAAATCTATAGTATCTCCTTTGGCAACGGTTACAATTGCTTTTTTATAGTTATTGGCTCTTCCCGATGAAAAACCTTTTTTGGTAAATCGGGTTTTACTTTTACCTAGTACATTAATAGTGTTTACAGATGTTACAGATACTCCGTATTGTTTTTCAACAGCACTTTTAATTTCCAATCGGTTCGAATTTTTATCAACAATAAAACCGTAACGGTTAAGCTTTTCTGCTTGTGCCGTCATTTTTTCGGTAATTATTGGCTTAATAATAACGCTCATTACTTTTCGCTTAAAGTGGTTTCAATAGTTTTAATTGAACTTTCTGATATGAGAATGCTTTTGGCATTTAAAATATCATAAGTATTTATATCTGAAGCTAATACAACCTTAGACCCCTTAAAATTTCGGGACGACAAATATACATTTTTATTTGACTCAGCAAGTATTAGCAATGTTTTTTCGTTAGATACACTTAAATTATTTAAGATTTGTATGTATTCCTTCGTTTTAGGAGAATTAAAAGTTAAATCTTCAATTACAATAATTTTTCCTTCTTTGGCTTTATATGTAAGTGCTGATTTACGAGCTAATTGCTTTACTTTTTTATTTAGTTTGAACCCGTAATCTCTTGGGCGTGGACCAAAAATATTTCCTCCTTGTTTAAAAATACCTGCCTTAAGACTACCATGGCGGGCTCCTCCAGAACCTTTTTGACGAACTATTTTTTTGGTACTATAGGAAACTTCCCATCTTTCTTTTGTTTTGTGGGTGCCTTGGCGCTGACTTGCTAAATATTGTTTTACATCTAAGTAAATAGCATGGTCGCTAGGTTCAACCTCAAAAATGCTATCAGTAAGTGTAACTTTTTTCTTTGTATCCTTACCTTTTGTATCTTTAACTGTTAATTCCATTTTTCAATTTTTATAAATGCTCCATTATGACCAGGTATAGAACCTTTAACTACCAAAAGATTTTTCTCAGGATATACCTTTATTACTTCAATATTTTCAACGTGAACACGGCTATTTCCTGTTTGACCTCCCATTCGCATCCCTTTAAATACTCTTGAAGGGGTAGAACACGCTCCAATAGAACCCGGAGCACGTAAACGGTTATGTTGTCCGTGCGTTTGACCTCCCACTCCTCCAAATCCATGGCGTTTTACAACACCTTGAAATCCTTTTCCTTTTGAGGTTCCGGTAACATCTACCCAATCACCTTCTTTAAAAATATTTTCGGCCGTAACGAGGTCTCCGGTATTTAAACCATCGAAATCTCTAAACTCCATTAATTTTCTTTTGGGGCTTGTTTCTGCCTTTTTAAAATGGCCTTTCATGGCGGTTGAAGTGTGTTTTTCTTTCCTTTCGCCATAACCAAGTTGAACTGCACTGTAGCCTTCCTTTTCTACAGTTTTTACTTGTGTAACTACACAAGGACCTGCTTCGATAATTGTGCATGGTATGTTCTTACCATCAGCACCGAAAACACTGGTCATTCCGATTTTTTTTCCTATTATACCTGGCATTCTATTTAATTTTAAACTATACTTTTATTTCTACATCAACTCCGCTTGGCAATTCAAGTTTCATTAGAGCATCTACTGTTTTAGAACTTGAACTGTAAATATCAATTAGCCTTTTGTATGAAGAAAGTTGAAATTGTTCTCTTGCTTTCTTATTTACGTGTGGCGAACGAAGAACGGTATAAATTCGTTGGTGGGTTGGCAATGGAATTGGACCACTTACAACAGCTCCTGTTGATTTAACCGTTTTAACGATTTTTTCGGCTGACTTATCAACCAAATTAAAATCGTACGATTTAAGTTTTATGCGTATTTTCTGGCTCATTGAGTTATATATCTATTACTGTTTTTTTCCTTTAACTTTTGCTATTACTTCTTCAGCAATATTCCTTGGTGCTTCTTCAAAATGAGAAAACTCCATCGTTGAGGTTGCTCTACCAGAGGACATAGTACGCAACTGCGTAACATAGCCAAACATTTCGGAGAGAGGAACTTTTGCCTTAATTACTTTAGAACCGGCTCGATCGTCCATTCCTTCTACTTGACCTCTTCTCCTGTTTAAATCTCCCACAATATCTCCCATATTTTCTTCAGGAGTAAGCACTTCCAATTTCATAATGGGCTCCAACAAAAATGGTTTTGCCTTTGGTAATGCTTCTCGGAATGCAATTTTTGCACATAACTCGAAGGATAATGAATCGGAGTCTACGGCATGGTAAGAGCCGTCTAGAAGAGTAACTTTTAAACTGTTTAGCGGATATCCAGCCAATACCCCATTATTCATTGATTCTTTGAATCCTTTTTCTACTGAAGGAATATATTCTCTTGGAATATTTCCGCCTTTCACCTCATTTATGAATTGTAAACCTTCCTGTCCCTCATCGGCAGGCTCTATGGTAATTACGATATCTGCAAATTTACCTCTTCCACCGGTTTGCTTTTTGTACACTTCGCGGTGTTCTACTTTTCCTTTTATTGACTCCTTGTATGCAACTTGTGGGGCCCCTTGGTTACACTCTACTTTAAACTCTCTTCTTAATCGATCAAGTATAATGTCTAAATGTAATTCACCCATTCCAGAAATTACGGTTTGCCCGGTGTCTTCATCGGTGTGCACACGAAAAGTTGGATCCTCTTCGGCCAATTTTGCCAACGACATTCCTAGCTTATCCACATCTGCCTGTGTTTTAGGTTCAATGGCTAAACCTATTACCGGTTCGGGGAATTTCATTGATTCTAAAACGATGGGGTGTTTTTCATCGCATAGCGTATCACCTGTTTTTATGTCTTTAAATCCAACCACAGCCCCAATATCTCCTGCAGAAAGTCTTTCGATTTGGTTTTGTTTGTTGGCATGCATTTGAAAAATACGCGATATGCGTTCTTTATTTCCTGAACGGGTATTAAACACATATGATCCGGATTCTAAAATACCTGAATATGCACGCACAAAGCACAAACGACCTACAAAAGGGTCGGTGGCTATTTTAAATGCAAGAGCGGCAAAGGGTTCTTTTTCATCTGGCTTTCTGGTAATTTCTTCTTCAGTGTCTGGGTCGGTTCCAACAATCGCTTTTTGGTCTAACGGAGAAGGAAGCAAAGCCATTACATAATCTAACATGGTTTGTACACCTTTGTTTTTAAAGGCTGTACCACAAACCATAGGCACTATTTTCATGCTCACAGTGGCTTGCCGAAGTGCCGCAAGAATTTCGTTTTCTGAAATGGAATTGGGGTCTTCGAAATACTTTTCCATTAACTTATCGTCAAACTCAGCAATAGCTTCCAATAATTTCACGCGGTATTCTGTTGCCTCTTCCATCATATTTTCCGGAATAGGAACTTCCTTAAATGTCATCCCTTTATCTTCTTCATTCCACTCTATTCCTCTGAAATTAATTAAATCTACAACTCCTCTGAAATTTTCTTCTGCACCTATAGGAAGTTGCAAGGGAACAGCATTGCTACCCAACATTTCTTTTACTTGTTTTACCACGTTAAGGAAGTCGGCTCCAGAGCGATCCATTTTGTTTACAAACCCAATGCGTGCTACGTTATAGTTATTAGCCAAACGCCAGTTTGTTTCAGATTGAGGCTCAACACCATCTACAGCACTGAATAAAAAAACAAGTCCGTCTAATACACGAAGAGAACGGTTTACTTCTACCGTAAAATCAACGTGCCCCGGTGTGTCTATAATATTTACATGATAGTTGTTACCTCTGTATTTCCAATAAACTGTGGTGGCTGCCGAAGTTATGGTAATTCCTCTTTCTTGCTCTTGTGCCATCCAGTCCATTGTGGCAGCTCCATCATGCACCTCGCCAATTTTATGACTAACGCCCGAATAATATAAAATGCGTTCGGTGGTAGTAGTCTTACCTGCGTCAATGTGTGCTGCAATTCCTATGTTTCTGGTGTATGTTAAATCTCTCGCCATTATTTTATTTCTATATCAATATATTAATTAAAACCTAAAATGTGAAAAGGCTTTATTTGCTTCGGCCATTTTATGTATATCTTCTTTTTTCTTGAAAGCTGCACCTTCCTCTTTAAATGCAGCTACGATTTCACCGGCTAATTTTTGACTCATATTTTTTTCGTTTCTTTTGCGTGCATACTGAATTAAAAATTTCATGGCAGTGGCAATTTTTCTCTCTTCTCGAACAGGTGTTGGAATTTGAAATGTTGCTCCACCTACTCTCCGGCTCTTTACTTCCACTTGAGGGGTTACATTTTCCATTGCTTTTTTCCAAACATCTACCGGATTGTTGTCTTTTACTTTTTCTGCAACAATATCTAACGCATCATAGAAAATTTTATATGAAATACCTTTTTTACCATCAAGCATCATGTTGTTTACAAACCTTGTTACCAATGTTTCATTAAACTTTGGATCGGGCAATAACACTCTTTTTTTCGCTTTTGTTTTTCTCATATTCTTTTTATTCTAATAATCTTTTATTTTTTAGCCGCCTTAGGTCTTTTTGCACCATATTTCGACCTGCGTTGCCTACGGCCTTCTACACCAGCTGTATCAAGTGTTCCTCTTACAATATGATAACGTACCCCTGGTAAATCTTTTACCCTGCCTCCTCTTACCAACACAATGGAGTGTTCTTGCAAATTGTGTCCTTCTCCTGGTATATATGCAATTACTTCCATTTGGTTTGTAAGCCTTACTTTCGCCACTTTTCTAAGTGCTGAGTTTGGTTTTTTAGGAGTTGTTGTATAAACTTTTGTACAAACACCTCTTCTTTGAGGGCATGAGTTTAGTGCAATTGATTTGCTTTTATTCTCAATTTTTTTTCTTCCTTTTCTTACTAGTTGCTGTATTGTTGGCATGTGTAAGTGTTTAAAATAGTATATATCTTCCCGAAAAATGGGTTGCAAAAATACATTTTTATTTTAATAAACAATATTATGTGAAAAAGATTTTTATTCAATCTCCATGATACCCTTATAAATTTTGTGTATTTTTTAGGTTTTTATGGAGATGATTAGGCTTGATTTAGCCTACAACACTAAATAAAGCAAAACAAAGCGAACCATTTTTTATGGCTCGCTTTGTTTTTATTGTAGAAAAGAGATAGTTGTGCTTAATACTTAAAGCCCAATGTGAATGAGATAAGGTGGGCAGAATGAGCGACATTAGCAGAAGATGTAGCCGATTTATAGAGTTGCCATTCTTTGTTATATTGAGTCAATGAATATCCTATATCAAAGTAGGTTTCTTCCCCTCTAATTCCTATTCCAAATGAAAGTGTATTAGAACTTATATCTCTATTTGTTACAGATTTATAAGGATTTCCATTTAATTGATACCCTGCTCTTAAGCGAATAGGGTCTAAACGCCACTCTGTACCAACTCTAATGTTATTTGCTGCTGTGTAAAACGATTTAATATTTGCATTTTCTTGGTTAAAACCATAAGGGGAAGTCGAGAATTCGCGTTGATCACCTAACCTGCCCTGACTGTAGTCCACATATTCGTAATCTACACCAATAATACCGTATTTTCCCACTATAAATCCGATACTTCCAATAGCTCTAAAAGGAGTTGTTAGAGAATAGTCGAAAGAGCCGTTAGGTGAATTGTGCGTAAGTTCTGTGTTGCTTGAATCAATAAAAGTTGCTTTCATATTTGAACTCCAGTTGTCGCTCATAGCAAAATAGGTAGGTGTATGAGCGGCACCTCCTATTCTTAACCAGTCGGCAAACGCGTATATCATTCCAAATTTTGCATTAACGCCCCATCCTCTAGTGGTTAATTCATCGTTTCGCTCCCAGTACTTAAGATTAGAAAGGGTATCGTTTTCCGGAGGTGTTTCTTTATAATAAATTTCTTCGGAATAACGGATATTCTGAAAGTTAATAGACCCCCCAATAAATAATTTATCGCCATAGTTTCCTCCAAACGCAAGGTATGTTTCTCCCATTCCTCCTCGTGTAGTAATGTATTTCTCCTGCATAATATTGTTTCTTCCCTGAAGTAAATGAGTATATAGCATGCTATCGTTTGGATTTGGATTGATGAGATAGGTTTGGTACGCTAAATTTGCTCCGAAAGGGTAAAATTTTTCTATATCAGAAGAGAAGGTTCCTCCGGAAGAGTTTACTTCTGTTATGTAATCATCAAGCATTGAGCTACCATTTATGTTCATTCCTTTGATGGCAACATTTCCGTTAAAATTGTTAAGACGGTTGTAGCCTATTGCAAATTGAGTATTCATCCAATCGTACGAACTAGACTCATAAACACCCACAATACCTATATTGCTTAAGTTAAAGTTCAATCGCCCGTCAACAGCAGTACTTCCGTTATAATTTGATTTTGCATCGCCATAGTGAAAGGTGGGTGTTATAGAAAAATCTGATTTTCGGAAAATACCTATTGTACCCGGATTGGTACTTAATGCCGAAATATCTCCACCTAATGCGCCAAACGCTCCGCCCATGGCGTTAAAACGAGCAGTTCCATTGTAATTAATGAATGAATATCGTAGTGCATCTGTTTCGTTTTGGGCAATTACATTATTGGCTGCAATAACAGTTGCTATTAATATTTTTAGTCTTTTCATTACTCTATTTTTTTGTGGTTACGTAAAACTTTATCTTCTTCCACCACCACCGCCTTTGGGTGCAGAAAATCCACCTCCTCCACCACCTCCTTTGGGAACAGACATACCTCCACCTATGCTGCCTCCTCTACCTCCTCCAATGTTAGATGGAGAACCATAATTTTTAGGAGTCCCCATCATTGAACCCCCTCTTGGTTGGCTATAATTGTTTTGAGGCTTGTTATAGCTCGGCTGACTGTAATTTTTGGGCGGTGTATAGGTATTGGGTTTAACATTTTGTGGGGCTTGGTAATTAGGAGTAGATGGCGGATTTCCGTAATTAGGCTGCATGGGTTGCGAAGGCTTACTTTGGTTATTCGGCATCGGTGGGTTAGAATAATTATTGTAATTATTGGGTTTGCTAGGAGCCTGATTATTTGGTTGCGGATTTGAATACCCTCCTGGTCTTGCAGGTGTAGTATTTTCGGGCATCGGTTGCGGTTTTCCATAATTGGGCTGAACAGGTACGTTTGGCTTAGAATATCCGGGTGTGCCAGGATTATTGTTTACAGGATTTCCAACAGACGGCTTGTTATTTGAAGGTATAGCATAAGGTGTTGAATAATTATTGTAATTCTTAACCGGATCTACGGGTTTTGCTGTACCAGCATTATTTAAAGGGTTTGCAGGATTTACACCAGTATTATTATTTCCTAAACCATCTTTTCCAATTGTAGCTCCTACACCAGGTTTTGCTCCTCCATTACCGTTTGTAGGGTTTGCTGTGAATCCGTTTTTACTATCATTTACGCCTCCTCCAGAGGGAAGATTTGCTTTATTCTCAGATTTAACCGCTGTTTCATATTTTTTGCCAAACGAACTTAAATTACTGGAAGTTTCAGCTATTGTTGCCGTATTGTTACTGTTTGCTGCAAAATTTCCTACACGACCCCTATGCCCGTAATAATTGCTATTCCCATCATAACTATTGTAATAGTTGGCATTCGCTAAACCATCGTAGTATCCATTCCAATAACCGTTATTGTAGCCATTCCAATAACCGTTATTCCATCTATTCCATCCATAATATCCTCCCCAACCATAATTCCACCCCCAGCCCCCGGAACAATAGCCCCAGTTGTAGCCCCAACCCAATCCCCAATTCCAACTCCAGCCCCAACTCCAACCCCATCTCCAGCCAACACTCCAACCATACGGACGAGGATACCACCAATTATAACCTAAATAAATACTAGAACCGTATGTATATGGATTGTAATCGTACCAATAATAATTGGTGTACCAATCATCATAATACCCCCAATTTCCGTAATTTCTGTGAAACCTGCGAATTCTAGAAGAATATGCATAATCGTAATAATCATCATAATCATAATCGTAATTTGAATACCGCTGTCCCGCGTTGCGTTGATTGGAGTAGTTATAATCAGATGTTTCTACTTCTGATTCTTCTCCCGCTTCAGATTCATTATTTACCTCCATTGTGGGTTCATTCTGTTTCACATCGTAATTTCCAAACCTAGAGTTTTCTCTTGTATACGAAGCAGCTCCCGGGTCGAACACGTTCGACTCAGACGATGCTTCAGATACGCGGGCCAACGGTTCGCTATTTGAAACACTGCTTGATTTTCTAGAAAAATACACATCATCATCCATTACTCCAGATGATGACGAACAAGCAGTAAAAGATATTACCAGGGCTATGGCGATTGCTTGAATTGTGGTTTTCATAATTGTTCCTCCGACATTTTTATTTGGTTTAATTTTCATAATATTTCTTTGTAGTTTTGAAGCCGATTTACATCGTTAACAAAAATTAACACAAACTCCGTACCAAAAATTTAAAATGGCCAAGAATTTTGTTTCTAGAGAAGATGATTATTCCAAATGGTACAACGATCTGGTTGTAAAAGCCGACCTTGCAGAACATTCCGAAGTAAGGGGCTGTATGGTTATTAAACCATACGGGTATGCTATTTGGGAAAAAATACAAGGAGCGTTGGATAAAATGTTTAAAGACACTGGGCATAGCAATGCTTACTTCCCACTTTTTGTGCCAAAAAGCTTATTTGAAGCTGAAGAAAAAAATGCCGAAGGCTTTGCCAAAGAGTGTGCTGTTGTTACCCATTACCGCCTAAAAACAGATGAAAACAACAAAGGCAAACTAATGGTTGACCCAATGGCTAAATTAGAAGAGGAATTAATAGTACGTCCGACTTCCGAGGCCATTATTTGGAAAACATACCGAAACTGGATTCAGTCATACCGCGATTTACCCATATTAATCAACCAATGGGCCAATGTAGTAAGGTGGGAAATGCGTACTCGCCTCTTTTTGAGAACTACCGAATTTCTTTGGCAAGAGGGGCATACTGCCCATGCCACCAGAGCGGAAGCGTTAGAAGAAACGAAAAAAATGCTGAACGTATATGCTGATTTTTCCGAAAACTGGATGAGTATGCCTATTATAAAAGGCTTTAAAACTGCTTCTGAACGTTTTGCCGGAGCCGAAGAAACATATTGCATCGAAGCCCTCATGCAAGATGGAAAAGCCTTACAGGCGGGCACCTCGCACTTTTTGGGACAAAATTTTGCTAAAGCATTTGATGTCAAATTCCACAATAAAGAAGGAATTCAGGAATATGTTTGGGCCACCTCATGGGGAGTTTCTACCCGGTTAATGGGAGCATTAGTAATGACGCACAGTGATGATAACGGACTTGTATTACCTCCTTTACTTGCCCCTATTCAAGTTGTAATTATTCCTATTTATAAAAATGATGAACAGCTGGCTTCTATTAGCATAGTAGCGAATAAAATAAAAGAAATTCTAGATAAAAAAG
This sequence comes from Flavobacteriales bacterium, assembly GCA_905339165.1. Lineage (GTDB taxonomy): Bacteria > Bacteroidota > Bacteroidia > Flavobacteriales_E > Vicingaceae > BCD5. The sequence continues at coordinate 19,002 of CAJPFH010000003.1, read as the reverse complement.
GTATCAACGTTAAATATGATGACCGAGACACGCAAAAGCCCGGTTGGAAATTTAACGAATATGAGTTTAAAGGAGTGCCATTGCGAATGGCTATAGGCCCAAGAGATATTGAAAACAGCACTATAGAAGTAGCTAGAAGAGATACCTTGCAAAAAGAAGTAATTTCTATAGATACAATTGCAGAATTCACGGAAAAAACATTAGAGGCTATTCAGCAAAATTTATTCGAAAAAGCTAAAACATTCCGTACCAACCATACTTATCAGGCGAACAACTACGAAGAATTTAAATTACTACTAGATAAGGGCGGGTTTATATATGCCCATTGGGATGGAACCCCAGAAACCGAAGAAAAAATAAAAGAAGAAACCAAAGCTACTATTCGCTGCATACCTCTAAACAACAAAAAAGAAGATGGCAAATGTATATACTCCGGCAAGCCATCTACACAAAAAGTAATATTTGCAAGGGCATATTAAAATCTAACCATGAAAAACATTAGCCCGTCTAAACAATTAATTATTGAACTTTTAAAGGAAAAGGCTGTTCACAAGCAAGATGTGTATGCCAATACTTTATCGAATTTTAATATCTTCAAACAAAAAGCTGAAAAATTATCGCAATTTCTTACCCAACACATAACGAAAGCAGACAAAAGAGTTGAAATAATTTATACCGAAAAATCCGGCTTCGAATTTCATTTAAAAGTAGCAGGCGATTTAATTATTTTTCATATGCATACGAATGTTTTCGATTTTGATAAAAGCCACTCCATCTGGAAAAATTCTTACGTAAAAAATAATAATTTCAATGCTTACTGTGGCTTAATTAACGTATATAATTTCTTATCGGATTCTTTTAAATACAACAGAACCAATGATGTGGGTTATTTAATTGGAAGGATTTTTATAAATAAAGAAAACCATTTCTTCGTAGAAGGTAAAAGACAACTAAGCTTTTTGTACAACGACTTTAACAATGCTGTACTATCCGAAAGTAGCATAGACTCAATAATTGACTCAATAGTGCTATATGCCCTTAGTTTTGACTTGTTAACTCCTCCCTACGATAGCATGAAAGAAGTTAGCATGCAAGAAATTTTAGAAGTAAGCCAATCTAATATAAGTACTGGAAAAAGATTAGGATTTAAGTTTCAGGCCGATGCAGACGATTTACTTTAAATAAAATTTATTTTGTGCTGCATGGTAAAAACAATAAAAAATATTTTAAATTTGCAGTCCCTAAAAATAAGGGAAAAACTTTGGCCCGTTCGTCTAGGGGTTAGGACGTCAGATTTTCATTCTGAAAACAGGGGTTCGATTCCCCTACGGGCTGCTAAAGAATATAAACTGATAATTAAACAAAATGGCAAATCACAAATCATCGGAAAAGCGTATCAGACAAGATAACGCTAAAAAAGAACACAATAAGTATTACGCCAAAACAGCACGTAATTCTGTAAAAAAGCTTAAAACAACTACCGATAAAAAAGTTGCCGAAGAGTTATTACCAGGCCTTATTTCTATGTTGGATAAACTTGCCAAGAAAAATGTAATTCACAAAAATAAAGCGGCAAACCTAAAATCGAAACTAACTAAAAAGGTAAAATCTTTATAAAACTTTTTTACTTTTCCTTTAGAAATGCCTTCCCTGAACAGAGAAGGCATTTTTGTTTTAACTTTATGCACCGAAACCATGTCGCATAAAAACGAAGAAATAAAAAACTGGAGCATTAAAATGTGGGCTGAAGGCGATCGCCCTCGCGAAAAACTGATGTTAAAAGGAAAATCAACCCTTTCCGATGCCGAACTCTTAGCTATTCTTATTGGCTCCGGTTATAAAGAAAAATCGGCTGTTGAGGTAAGTAAACATATTTTGGCCTCAGCAGAAAACAATCTTAACCACTTAGCGAAATTGAGCGTAAACGACCTTACAAAAATTAAAGGAATAGGCGAAGCAAAAGCCATAACACTAATAGCTGCCTTAGAACTAGGGCGAAGGAGAAAAGATGAATCACTTCCAGAAAAACCAACACTATCTTCCAGCAAAGATGCATATAACATTATATGCTCCCATTTATTGGATCTTTCGCACGAAGAGTTTTGGGTAATCTACCTTAACAGAGCCAACAGATTAATTAAAAAATCAGCTATAGGTAAAGGAGGGACAAGCGGAACCGTTGCCGATAGTAAAATTATTTTTAAAACAGCCGTAGAACTACTTGCCTCTTCAGTAATATTATGCCATAACCACCCTTCAGGAAATTTACAGCCCAGCAGAGAAGATAAAATGTTAACTCAAAAAATTAAAGAAGCCGGTTTGCTTTTAGATATTCAATTACTCGATCACATTATTATAGCTGCAAATACATACTTTAGTTTTGCAGACGAAGGAATTTTATAAAATGGAAATACTTATTTACTCACACAAAACAACAAATAGGTTACTCTATATAACCAAGGTAATTTGTAAATCTATTTTGGGTTTAGAGCCTATAATAACCCAATCAAAAGAAACTTTCTTAAACTATGCCGGATTAAAAATATGTTACTCGTACAAAGATCTAAACGAAGGAATTTTTATACAAGCTACCCACCTGCTTTTTGAAACAGGAATAAGCGAACAAAATATTACTACCAATAAAACTAAAGATATCCCCTATTTTTTCGAAACCAATAAGAATATAGCTATTCCTTTCGATTTATTTGCTGCAAGTTTTTTTATGATTACCCGATACGAAGAATACCTTCCGCACCGTAGGGACCAATACAACCGCTTTGAAGCAACCGAAAGCATTGCTTTCCAAAACGGATTTCTAAACATACCGGTTGTAAACAAATGGGCCATTTTACTTAAAGAAACCTTAGCCGCCCAATACCCCGAATATGCTTTACCTACCTCTACTTATCGTTTTATTTCTACCATAGACATAGACAATGCCTACGCCTACAAAGAAAAAGGTATAACCAGAACAACAGGAGCCCTTTTCAGAGATGTACTTAAATTCCGTTTAGATTCCGTTAAACAAAGAATTTTGGTTCTTTTTGGCATAGAAAAAGACCCATTCGATACTTTTAACTTTCTGTTAAATATTCACAAAAAATACAAACTACGTCCCACTTATTTCTTTTTATTAGCCGACTACGGCACCAACGATAAAAATGTTTCTGTGAGAAGTAGAAAATTTCAATCGCTCATAAAATCTATTGCCGACTATGCCAATGTGGGAATACACCCTTCCTTTGCTTCTGCAACAAATGCACAAAAAATACATAAAGAAATTAATCGATTATCGTACTTTGTGAAGAGAGAAATTGAAAAATCAAGACAACACTTTTTAATGCTACACTTTCCCGGTACATACAAACAACTCATTGAAAATAACATCAAAGAAGATTACACTATGGGCTTTTCTTCTGAACCCGGATTCAGAGCAGGGATTTGCACTCCTTATCCTTTCTATGATTTAGATAACGAATGCGAAACTCCATTAACCATTTTTCCGTTTGCCTTAATGGAATCAACTCTCATGTACTATAAAAAATATTCGGCCGAAGAAGCCAAAAAAGTAATTGCTGATTTAATACAAGAAGTAAAAAATGTAAACGGCACTTTTATAAGTTTGTGGCATAACGATTCTCTTTGCGAACAAGGAATATGGAAAAACTGGCAAAGCGTTTTTGAATACCTCCTAGAAAAAGCAACTACACAATAAACTAATTAACCCTTATGGCTACTATAAACCAATTAAACCGTACAAACTCTTTACTCAATGTTTTTATTGCCGAAATACGCGACATAAAAATACAACAAGACTCCTTACGTTTTCGAAGAAACTTAGAACGCATTGGTGAAGTAGCAGCCCTCGAAATAAGCAAAACGCTTACCTATATACCACAAATAGTTACAACCCCACTTGGCGAGGCTTCTACCTTTGTTTTATCCGAACAACCCGTTATTGCCTCCATCTTGAGAGCCGGGTTACCCTTGCACACCGGTCTTTTAAACTATTTCGACCATGCAGAAAACGCTTTTATTTCGGCTTACCGGAAACACCACAAAGACGGTTCTTTTGATATTGAATTGGGTTATATGGCCAGCCCCAAACTCGAAAACAAAACCGTTATTTTATGCGACCCAATGTTGGCCTCCGGTTCCTCTATTGTACTAACCTATAAAGCCCTTCTAAAACTGGGTACACCAAAGCACTTACACATTGTTTCGGTTATTGCAAGTGTAGAAGGTTTAGAATATGCAAAACGCCACCTGCCTCTGGACACTACCCTTTGGATAGGAGCAATTGATGACGAGCTTACGGCTCAATCGTACATTGTTCCAGGACTTGGCGATGCAGGTGATTTGGCGTTCGGAAGTAAAGACCAATCGTAATGCCTCCTTTTACCCATATAGTAAGCGTATTTTTACTAAGCACGGTAAAATTTTTATTGGGCGTTTCTGCTGCACTGGCACACGGCTTTTCTTTTTGGCAATTTATTTTATTTACAACGAGCGGAGGTATTGCCGGAGTCCTATTTTTCTACTATTTCGGAAATATTTTTTTTACTTTTTTGCGAAAAAAAGGCATCTTGAAAAACCAATCGGACAAAAAAATATTTAGCTATAAAAATCGTAAAATCGTAAAAATAAAAAACACCTATGGCGTTATTGGAATAGCATTGTTAACGCCTGTTTTACTTTCTATTCCTATAGGTTGCCTACTATGTGCCCGTTATTTTGCTGCCAATAAAAAAACCATTTACTACCTCATTGCATCGGTTTACTTTTGGGGTATCTCGCTTGCATTCTTTTCCTTTTTTTACAAATGAAAAAAAAATACCAACATATCTTTTTTGATTTAGACCGTACGCTATGGGATTTAGAAAAAAACTCGGAACAAGCCCTCTTTGAACTTTACCATTATTATCGTTTGGTAGAATATGGCATTACCGATTTTAATGCTTTTATTAAAAACTTCAATCAAATAAATCACTCTCTTTGGAAAATGTACAGCCTTGGAAAAATAACCAAAGAGGAATTACGTCTTCAGCGTTTCAATAAACTATTAATTTTGTATTCTGTTCAACATTTTGCCTTGGCAAAATCCTTAGGCGAAGCCTATACTCAACACACACCTAATAAACCTCATCTTTGCCCTTTTGCCAAAGAGGTGCTGGAGCATCTTTATCCTAAATATGCATTGCATATTATTACCAATGGTTTTAAAGAAGTGCAACATATAAAACTTAGTAAAAGTGGCATTGCAAAGTATTTTCAAAAAATTATACTTTCAGAAATAGCGGGCTACAATAAACCTCACATGGAAATTTTTAGATACGCCTTTCAAGAAACCAATGCTACTCCGGAAAATTCTATCATGATAGGAGATGACGAAGACGCAGATATTATAGGTGCAAAAAATGCAGGAATAGACCAAATTTATTTTAATCCTTCCGAAAAAAAAACAAACTCAGAAGCCACCTACCAAATATGCTGCCTTAGTGAAATAAAAAATCTTTTATAGTGTGCTTACCGGAGAAAACTGCTCCAACATCTGTTCTACCTTTTCTACCATTTTTTTTGAGCCTATAATAATAGGCACACGTTGGTGAAGTGCTGTAGGTTGCAGCTCCAACACACGCTGCTTTCCTGTAGAAGCCTTGCCACCGGCCTGTTCGGCAATAAACGCCATTGGATTACACTCGTACAATAAACGCAATTTGCCATTTGGCGAATGGGCTGTTTGCGGGTATATAAACACCCCTCCCTTGATGAGATTACGGTGAAAATCGGCCACCATAGAACCAATATATCTTGCCGAATAGGGTCTTTTATCCGCTTTATTGCTTTCTTTACACCAATTTAAGTATTGCTTTATCCCTTCTGGCAAATCGTTGTAATGCCCTTCGTTTATAGAATATATACTGCCATTTTCCGGAGTTTTTAAATTGGGGTGAGACAAACAAAACTCGCCAATAGACGGATCTAAGGTAAACCCGTTTACCCCATTGCCTGTTGTAAACACCAGCATGGTAGAGGAACCATAAATTACGTACCCTGCAGCTACTTGATACATTCCCTTTTGTAGAAAATCTTCACGAGTGCAAACTCCTTTAGTTACCCTGCGGTAAATAGAAAAAATGGTGCCTATAGAAACATTTACATCAATGTTCGATGAACCATCAAGCGGGTCGAAAGCAACTACATACTTGGCATCTCGCGATATTTCGTTATCGTACACACAAATATCTTCTTCTTCTTCCGAAGCAATGGCGGCTACCTCGGCTCCCGAACGAAAGGCTGATACAAACTGATGATTGGCATATACATCTAATTTTTGTTGCGTTTCGCCTTGTATATTTGAATTTTCGGTAGCTCCTAAAATATTCACTAATCCTGCCTTATTTACTTCCCTGTTTACAATTTTAGCAGCCACTCCGATATCGCTCAATAAACCGGTTAATTCTCCCGTAGAATAGGGAAAATCTTTTTGTTTTTCAATGATAAATTCATTTAGTGTTATTACCCGATTCATACGCTTAGTTTTAGCAAATTTAGGTTTTCTGCCAAAAACATGAAATAGTTTAACAATAAGCTTACTTTATTGAAAGAAACTATTTTAATTTAATGATACTTTTGCCTTATGAATATAACTCTTCGTAACGCTCAAAAGCAAGATATTCCTCAGATCATTGAACTTATTAAAGAGTTGGCCTTATACGAAAAAGCCTTAGAGCAGGTAAGCATTACTCCGGAAGAACTGGAGAGAGATGGTTTTTGCGAACACCCTCTCTTTTGGATTATATTGGCCGAACATAAAAACGAAATAATAGGAATGTCTTTTTACTACATCCGCTACTCTACATGGAAAGGAAAATGCCTTTACCTTGAAGATATTATTGTAAAAGAAACTTACAGAAGAATGGGTATTGGCAAACTGCTTTTTGATGCCACCATAGAAGAAGCAAAAAAAATAGATGCCGCATTACTTACCTGGCAAGTGTTAGAATGGAACACCCCGGCTATACACTTTTACGAAAAATACAAAGCCTCTTTCGACCCCGAATGGCTCAACGGAAAACTAACTAAAGAACAAATTAAACACTTCAATAAGTGAAAGTATTTAAATTTGGCGGAGCATCGGTAAAAGATGCAAATGCCGTAAAAAATGTGGCTTCTATTTTAGCCACCTGCAACGAAAAAATAATTGTGGTTATTTCTGCTATGGGAAAAACCACCAATGCCCTAGAAAAAGTGGTAGATGCCCATTTTCATAAAACCGGAACCGCATTTGAATGCTTAAACGAAGTAAAAAAGTATCATTACACTATTGCGGAAGAACTTTTTCTAAATTCAACACACCCTATATTCCAAGAATTACACAACACCTTTGTAGAAGTAGAATGGATTTTAGAGGACGATCCTTCGTCTCATTATGATTTCCTTTACGACCAAATTGTTTGCATTGGAGAATTACTTTCTACCAAAATTGTAAGTGCGTATCTAAATGAAGTAAGGCAAACCAATAATTGGCAAGACGTTCGCGATTTTTTACAAACCGACAATACCTACCGTTTTGCACGCATCAACTGGGGTGTAACAGAAACAAGGGGAAAACAAATTCTTCTCGAAAAATTAAACCAACCCGGTAAACAAATAATCATTACCCAAGGGTTTATTGGAAGCACCTCCGAAAATTTTGTAACTACTCTTGGTCGTGAAGGCTCTGACTTTTCCGCTGCCATTATAGCCTACATTACCAATGCCGAAAGTGTAACTATTTGGAAAGATGTACCCGGAGTAATGAATGCAGATCCTAAAAAATTTAACGATGTCGTTTTACTCTCTAATATTTCGTACCGCGAAGCCATTGAATTAACTTTTTTCGGAGCCTCTGTTATTCACCCAAGAACCTTAAAACCTCTTCAAAACAAAAATATTCCTTTGTATGTAAAATCGTTTATAGAACCCAATGCTCCCGGAACAGTTATTAATGAAAATACCTCGGCAGACTCTTTAATCCCCTCCTTTATTTTCAGAGAAAATCAAGTATTGATTTCCGTTTCAGCCCGCGATTACTCCTTTATTGTAGAAGACAACCTGAGTGAAATTTTTGGGGTTTTGGCCAAACAAGGAATAAAAATAAACATCATGCAAAACTCGGCTATGAACTTTTCGTTTGCTGCCGACTTTAGCGATTTTAAACTAAAATCGCTGATAAAAGAGCTGGAAAATAAATATGAGATTAAATACAACTCGGTGCTGGAACTTCTTACCATCAGGCATTACAACCAAGGTACTATAGAAAAACTAACTCAAAACAAACAAATTTATTTGCAACAAAAAACAAGATCTACCGCTCGTTTTTTAATGCAGTAAGCTGTTCTAAACATTGATACACAACCTCCACTCCAAAACCTTTTTGAAGCAGATAACGAAATAATTTAGCTTCTTTAGAGGAAGCATCTTTTTTCGTTTTTAGCAATTCTAATTTTCGTTTAGCTAAATCTATTGCTTTCTGTACATATTCTACATCATCTAAATTATTTAATGCAGAAAGAATAATTGATTTGCTTACTCCCTTAGCCTGTAGATGAACTTGAATTTTTTTCTTTCCCCAACCTTTAAACTTTAGTTTATCTTTTACAAAAGCATCTGCAAAACGCACATCATCTACAAAACTTTGTTCTTTTAATATCTTTATTATTCTTTCTCTGTCTGAAGGAAGAGAACCCCATTGCATCATTTTATTTAACACTTGCCATTCCGAACTTTCGTAGCGGGCGCAATATTTCATGGCTTTATTTAGTATTTGCTCGTAGGTATAATATTTTTCCTGAACTCTTTTTCTATACATACACTTCCTAATTTTACGGCCTCCTTATGCAAAATAAAACCGCACTATATCTTTTATTGTTGGCCAACAGTGTTTCGGGTTTTGCACAAGGCATCAGCATGATTTCTATACCATGGTACTTTACCGATGTGCTGCAACAAAGTTCGTTATTTGGGTTAATATACGCTATTACCACCGCACTAACTTTGTTTTGGGGATTATATGCAGGAACACTGATTGACAAATACCCCCGAAAAAATATTTTTTTAGCCCTTTGTATTTCCGGAGCCATCGTTTTAATAGGTGTTTCTCTGGTAGGTTTTATTACAGGCAACATTCCTGTATACTTAGCTGCATTGGTTTTTACCTATACCATTCTAAATTATAATATCCACTTCCCTACGCTATACGCATTTGGGCAGGAAATAAGCGAAAAAAAAAATTACGGACGAATTAACTCTTTTCTAGAAGTAAACCACCAAACCGTTAGTGTTTTATCAGGTGGAGCTGCCGCTTTGCTTTTAGGGGGCATATCAAATTCTACCTTCGGAAAAATCTCTTTTATTTCAGAGTTCACCATTGAACCGTGGAGTTTACACGAAATATTTTTATTGGACGGATTAACCTATTGCCTATCCTTCTTTTTAGTTTTACTTATTAAATACAAACCTATTGAAGACGTGTACAAAAGTTCAGGAAATGTTTTGGAAAGACTAAAAGAAGGATTTTTATTTTTAAAAGAAAATCCTCTTTTATTTTTATTCGGAAATGCCTCGTATGTTATTTTTTTGGTTTTGCTGGTAACTGTACACCAACTGGTTCCGATGTATATTGCGAACCACCTTAAAGAAGGGGGTGAAATTTATGCCTCAACCGAAATGATATATGCAATTGGGGCACTGGCTGCAGGTATATGGATAAACCGATTGTTACACGCCAAGCATACGTTAAAAGCCATTATTGTTTTAATGCTTTTAACCGTGTTTGTTTACGTTTGGTGCAGTTTTACAAAAGCAACGTATGTGTTGTTTATTACAAGTATTGTGTTAGGTTTAACGAATGCAGGTACGCGTATTTTACGCATTACCTATTTATTTCACCATATACCCAACCATATTATCGGAAGAGCCGGCAGTGTTTTTCAAGCTATAAATGTATTGTTTCGTTTATTGCTGATACTTATTTTTTCAATGCCTTTTTTTGCGAGTGGTTCTAATATTACCTGGGCTTATTTTATTTGCGGAATTGTAGTATTTGCTTGGGCATTACCCCTGCTCTTTTATTACAAACGCTTACAAAAAGAAAAATAAATTACGGCTTAAGCATCTTACCTGTATAAACCACATTGCTTTCGTTTAAAGCCCTGTCAACAATCTGAATGGAGTATTCAAAAGTATCTCTGGGCGAAGAAAAATCGTAATAGTACGGTACTATATCTACAGCTAATTCTCCCTTCATAGATTTATCTTTTCCCTCCTGCTCTATGTATGGTGTACGATAATAAAAAGGAATCATTAAATCTATTTTTTTCATTTCACCATTTACCTGCTCGTAATATTCTAAGTAAAGATTATAATAATATTTACTGTCGGAAGAATAAGGAGCCAGCGTATCACTCTGTTTTAAACCAATATCTCCGTTTCCATCGGTAAACTCTACGGTAAGCCTTGCTCCCTCTCCATTTTGATACACCTGAAATGATTTAAAAGAAATTACCGGAGTATCCGGATACTTTGGCTTTTTTCGGCACGAAGTAAACAGAAAAAAACTTAACAATACAATTAATAGTATTTTTGGTAGACGACTCACTTCGCTAAATTACGAAATAATTTAAATGCACTTGAACACTAAGTTTCCGAATATCTTTTCTCTCGATAAAGTAACTCTTTTTGAAAAAACGGTATTTGAGGTGTTTCGTTTTCAATATAAAAACATCTCTGTATACCATCAATTCTGCAATTCCATAAACAAAACTCCTCTATCCGTTTCTTCTTTAAACGAGATTCCTTTTTTACCTATTGATTTTTTTAAAACCCATCGGATAATTTCAGAAAAATCAGAAACACAAGCCATTTTTGGTAGTAGCGGAACAACGGGAACTACCCCTTCTTTTCATCACGTTAAAGATCTTTCAATTTACGAAAACAGTTTTAAAAACACCTTTCAACTTTTCTACGGAGCCCCCCAAGATTACTGCATTTTAGCCTTGTTGCCCTCTTATCTTGAAAGAAATGATTCTTCGTTAGTTTACATGGTCGATAAGCTAATGAAACTAAGTAAACACCCACAAAATGGTTTTTACAAAAACGATTTTCATTCACTTTCCAACACGCTACGTACATTAGAAAACCGCCAACAGAAAACGCTACTGATTGGAGTTTCTTTTGCCCTGCTCGATTTTGCACAACAATACCCCATGCCCCTAAATAATACCATTATTATGGAAACCGGTGGAATGAAGGGAAGACAAGAAGAAATAACCCGTGAAGAACTGCATCGCATATTGGCACTGGCATTTCAACAAAAAAATATTCATTCGGAATACGGCATGACCGAACTTTTATCGCAAGCCTACTCTACCGGAAACGGAATTTTTACTCCCCCTCCGTGGATGAAAATTTTAATACGCGAAACGTACGACCCTCTTCAAGTGGGCTTAACCAATAAAACAGGAGGGATTAATATAATAGATTTAGCCAACTATTACTCCTGTAGTTTTATTGCTACGCAAGATTTGGGAAAAAATTTGGGAAACGAAAAATTTGAGGTATTAGGTCGTTTTGACCATAGCGATATTCGTGGTTGCAATTTATTAATGAATTAATGTAAATTTGCTCCTTAGTTTGGAACAATTATTGTTAAATATATACCGTTAAAAAAACTACTTATGAAAAAAAATCTTGCTCTACTCTCCACCATTACTGTTGTAATGCTTATGGTTTCTTGTGCACCCAAGGTTCCCTACAGTAATTCCGTACGCGACCAGTACAATCTTAAAACAGATGAAATTAAAAAACTACAATTTTTTGTTTCGAACGATATTCTGTTGCAACGTGGCGAACAAACAGCCGAAGAAAAAAATACCGATAAAACCGGGAAACTGGTTATTTCAAGTTCTGCCAGTGTAGAGCAAGTACTCATAAAAAAAGGAACTCCCGGAGTTTGTGTAGATATTTTAGATGGAAACAAAATTGCGGTTAGTTTCGAAACCGATGATAAATTTATAGTGTTTGGTGATGCTACCGGAAGAGGCCGTTATTCTTTAATGGCCTCCGAGTGGAAAGATGGCCGCGGAAAACTGGATTATGGAGGACGCGTATATTATGCTCAACCCGGTTCGGCTGCTACCTATGTAATTATTCAAATGAAAAAAGTGAAGAAATTTAAGAAACAGGCTCGTACTGTGGGCGGAAGAAAAGTGTAACTTATTTTTCTCATTCCCTAACAAAATAAAAACCCTGCCAAGCAGCAGGGTTTTTATTTTGCACCAAGCCTTTTGTAAATATATAAAGGAAGAATCTGATAGCCGTTTTTAACTTCTTTGATTCTTAAATTTTTAGATTCAATTGTTTCTGCATTGGTTTTAGTGGCTTTAAAATAAAATTTACCTTCACAAAATAGAATGGTTTTATCTTTATCCACCACATCAAAATCTATATAATGCTCTGCAAAAGGTTTACGAGCCTTTCCTGAACCGCTTAAATTATTTTGATATGTCTTTTCTATTTTATACCAATTAATAAATAACACCATTTGTGCCTGATACTTGCCGAGCAGAGCTGCAAATTTATTTTTATCTACAGCCGATAAGTTGGCCATATAATGTCTTTGGGGTTTATTGGAATAGCTATATTTTACCGCCATACGTACAATTTTTTCATCGTTTTCTGAGGGTAGGATGAACTTGATATTTTTAAAAGAACTGTTGAGCAACACATGAAGCAATGCATTGCGGTAAAAGGTATAAATACTATCACTTATGGTTGTATTTATTTCGGCTATATAATCAATAGAAAACTCGGTATGAAATTCTATTCTGCTGTAAGGCACTATTAATATTCTAATCGTTGAATCGTTAAAATTATCGTCTGCTATTTTTTCTTGTGCACTCAAAAAAAATGAGCTACAAACGAAACAACAAGCCCAAACGATACGCATGGTATTATATAAATTTCAGAAGATAATAGTTTTTCTTGCCTTTCTGAACCAGCAAATATTTGCTGTTAAGCAAATCGGATTCGAAAATATTTTTTTCAAGATGTATTTTTTCTTTGTTTATACTTACTCCGTTTCCTTGTATCATTTTTCGGGCTTCGCTTTTAGAGGGAAAAACGGTTGCTTTTTCGGCTAACAGAATTACTCCGTTTATTCCGTTCCGAAGACATTCTTTAGGAAAAGAAAAAATATCCTCTTCATCGAAGGCTCCTTCAATTTCTTCGGGAGTAAGTTTTTTAAACTCCTCAAATGAGTTGCCAAAAAGAATTTCAGAAGTTATTTGAGCCCTTTTCAGTGCATCGGCAGAGTGTACACGTTGGGTAATTTCTTCGGCCAATGCCTTTTGCAACATTCTTAGGTTGGGTGCTTTTTTATGTTCGTTTTCTAGGTGTTCTATTTCTCCTTTGGTTTTAATAGAAAATATACGAATGTAATTTTCTACATCAGCATCACTGCTATTAAGCCAAAACTGGTAAAATTTGTAAGGTGAAGTTTTATTGGCATCGAGCCATACATTTCCTTTTTCGGTTTTACCAAACTTGGTTCCATCGGCTTTTTTAATGAGTGGGGTGGTAAGAGCAAAGGCCTCTCCACTTTCTTTTCTTCGAATCAGTTCGGTTCCGGTAGTAATATTGCCCCATTGGTCCGAGCCGCCCATTTGTAGTTTTACACCTTTGTGTTTCCATAAGTGGTAAAAATCATAGCCTTGTACTAATTGATAGGTAAACTCGGTAAACGACATTCCTTCGCGTTCTTCTCCGCTAATTCTACGTTTTACCGAGTCTTTTGCCATCATGTAATTTACGGTAATATGTTTACCCACATCGCGTATAAATTCTAGGAAACTAATGTTTTTAAACCATTCGTAATTGTTTACTATTTCGGCCGAATTGTTACCACAGTGAAAATCTAAAAATTGTTCGAGTTGTTTTTGTTGACAAGTTAAATTATGCAGAAGTATGTTTTCATCGAGTAAATTTCTTTCAGCACTTTTTCCTGAAGGGTCGCCCACCATACCGGTAGCACCACCTACTAAGGCAATGGGCTTGTGCCCGGCCCGCTGAAAGTGCAGCAATGTCATTACCTGTACTAAATTACCCACGCCCAACGAGTCGGCTGTGGGGTCGAAACCGATGTAGCCACTTACCATTTCTTTTGAAAGTAATTCCTCTGTACCCGGCATTACATCGTGTAACATACCACGCCATTTCAGTTCTTCAATAAAATTCATTTGGTTGTTTTTAAAACAAATTTAATATGCTCTTTGATTACGGCCTTCTATATAATTTATAAAAGAAGTGTTTACCACTTTATTTCCCCCTGGGGTTGGATAATTTCCTGTAAAATACCAGTCTCCGGTATGATTAGAGCAGGCAGCATGTAATCCTTCTATGGTTTGAAAAATAATTTCTACCTCTGCATTCATTTCTTTTGGAGTAAGCAATTCCGATACTTTTTTTGAAATTTCGGTGGCTGTGAATGGGGCATAAATTTCTTTCACATAATTTTTTACTTGTTCTTTTGGAAGATGCTGTTGGTCTTTACACTTTTTGTACACGAAATCAATTTGTTCTTGTTTTCCGTTTTGCTTTAACAATTCGATAGCTGCCTGAAACGCAATAAAATCGCCCAACTTGGCCATATCGATTCCATAACAATCGGGGTAGCGTATTTGCGGTGCGGAAGAAACCACCACTATTTTTTTGGGTCCTAGCCTGTCTAATATTTTTAGGATACTTTCTTTTAGGGTTGTGCCTCTTACAATAGAATCGTCAAGTATTACAAGGTTATCGGTTTCTTTAACGGTACCGTAAGTAATATCGTACACATGAGAAACCATTTCGTTTCGTCCATCATCTTGCGAAATAAAGGTGCGTAGCTTGGCATCTTTGATAGCAATTTTTTCTACGCGAGCACGCTTGGCTAGAATTTCTTTTATTTTTTCTTCATTCGGATTTGAACCAAGAGCAACAATTTTTTTCAGTTTTACTTCGTTCAAGTATGCTTCCAGGCCTTTAATCATGCCATAAAACGCCACCTCGGCTGTATTCGGAATAAAAGAAAAAACACTGTTCTTTATATCGTTATTGATGGCTTTTAATACTTCTGTACAAACATTTCGGCCTAAATTTTTTCTTTCTTCGTAGATATCTTTATCGCTTCCTCGCGAAAAATAAATTCGTTCAAAGGAACAAGAGTTTTTTTTGCCGGGTTCTATAATTTGCTTTTCCGAAACATTTCCATCTTTTTTAATAACAAGGGCATGACCCGGAGTTAGTTCCTTAATTTCTTCTATTTTGAGATTAAAAACTGTTTGTATGGCTGGGCGTTCGCTTGCCACAACGGCTACCTCATCGTTTAAAAAATAAAACACGGGGCGAATGCCGTTGGGGTCGCGTAGTACAAATGCATCGCCATGCCCAATTAAACCTGCCATAGCATATCCCCCATCAAAATCGGAGGCTGCGTTTTTTAGAATATTTTGCACATCTAAGTTTTTTGCAATCATGTGCGAAATTTGAGCATTGGCATAACCGGCTTTTTTATACTCTTTAAAAAGTTTTTCGTTTTCTTCGTCTAAAAAATGACCGATTTTTTCCATTACGGTTACGGTATCGGAAACCTCTTTAGGGTGTTGGCCCAAACTCACCAACAAACCAAAAAGTTCTTCCACATTGGTAAGATTAAAGTTTCCGGCCACTACCAAATTGCGTGTCATCCAGTTATTTTGACGTAAAAACGGGTGGCAATTTTCTATATTATTGCCCCCGTATGTGCCATAGCGTAAATGGCCAAGACTTAGTTCGCCCGTAAAGCCCACGTTGGCCTTAAGCCAATTTGCGTCTTTAAGTAGTTCGGGGTTTTTAGAATGTATTGTTTTAAATTTTGCATTTATTCTGGTAAAAATATCCTTTATGGGGTTTGCTGCATTTGACCTGTATCTGCTAATGTAGCGTTGACCCGGTTCTACATCAAATTTTATATTGGCTACTCCTGCCCCATCTTGCCCACGATTGTGCTGTTTTTCCATTAACAAATACAACTTGTTTAATCCATAAAATGCCGTTCCGTACTTGTTTATATAATAATCGAGAGGCTTTAGTAAGCGAACTAAAGCAATGCCGCACTCGTGTTTAATTTGGTCGCTCATTTCATTTAGAAGTAGAAAATATGAGGCGAAATTATGATTTAATTGAGAATAAATTTTTAAAGTGTTTAAAGCAACTGCTGCCGCAAGTGTTTACTTGTGGCATTAAAATTTGTATTTAAAATGGCTTGCATATTTCCTTGTTGAAGTTAAGCAACTTTTTTCTTTTCTTTTTTTCCGCTAAAAAGAAAAAAAACTTGCTTAAAAAATGTTTTTAAAAACTACACTGCTTCTCGATACGCCCTCATGCTTCGGGCTACTCGAAGTGACAGAGGAGAATAAAAAACTTTGCTTAGATTCCGAAACAAGTTCGGAATGACTATTTTTCTCCTCGCATTGCGTCATGCTGAACTTGTTTCAGCATCTTTTTAGTTCGCAATGGCCTTCTTTTGTTTTGCCTTTCAAAATTTAAAATTTCAAGATTTCCACTTTCACCTCTTCAAAGTAACATTTCCTTTTTTTGTTATTATCTCTCCGTTTGGCAGCGTAGCTACCAGTGTGTAGGCATACACCCCTGTGGGGGCGGGCTGCCCTTTAAAGTTGCCATCCCAACCTATTTCTTTTTGGTTGCTGTAAAACACCTCTTGCCCCCAGCGGTTATACACCCGCAGCTCTATGCTTTGCACGTACTTTGTACCGAGTACTCTAAATACATCGTTCTCTCCATCTGCATTAGGCGAAAAGGCGGTGGGCAGGTTTAGGTAAGCGGTATCTTTGGGTATAGGAGGCGGCAGGGTATCGTTGCAGCGGTAAACAAAAACATCATCGATGTAATAGTATGCCCCTGCTTCCGATCCTGGTGTGTTTGTATATGTAGGTTCAAAAAAAGTGTATTGGGCATCATAGAAATTGCTAATAGTGATAAACTGCTCTCCGCCAACCGCCTTATATTCCCATTCTAGCTTAACCCAATCTAAAGTATCTTTAATTATATTCCCAAAATCATTTTCAAGTTGAGGCTTATAGGGTAGTGTATAATATGGCATTCCGCCACCATAATTAGGAAAACTACTTAGAGTGGAATCATTTGATAAGTATATTCCAATATTTGAAACAGCATAAATTGAGAAATTAGATAAATTGACATGGAAACCAATACAATAGATAACATCCTTTTTTAAGGGCATTATTAACTTAGTTTCAATATATTCCCTATACCGATATGCCTCAGGGAATAATTTTGGTTTTAAATAAAGCAGTATTCCAGAAAAGGCTTTACCAGTTTTAGCGTATTGATAGCCATCCCAAATGCTACTTGGGACTCCTAACATGGATGAACACTCATGAAATAAATCAGAACTTCCTCCAGGATCTAAGTGCGGTGTTTGTGGTTGAAACCAACCTTTGGCATAATTTATTCTCATCCAATCAGCACAACCAATCGTATCCTCAAAGCTAGCATTGTAAACTAAATTAATTTGAGAGTGTAATTGAAATACGCCAAAAACGGTTATAATGAAAAAATATATATGTTTAAGAAATACCATTTTTTAATAAAATTAATGTACAACCGCCACCTTAAATTGCTGTTGTGTATTATTCGTTGTAATAAATACATTATAAAGACCATTCGGAAACGATGCTGTACTTATTCGTATATTATCAATATTTATTTTGCTTTCATACACGTTCTCGCCTAACAGGTTAAAAATACTTACAGAAGTAATGGCTGCATTTTTTACTTCTATATGCAAGTACTCATTTATCGGATTAGGGTAAAATAGTATTTCGGGCTGTTCGCCTAATGCAATAATTTCTTGCTTGTTTTCGTTATCGTTTCCTGCTATTCTTACATTGTTTAGTGTTACATCTTCACAATTATTCAGGTACTCTGTTGTATCGAAAGCACTAAGCACCATACGTGCCTGATACACTGCATAGCCATCTTCGTAAGGGCATAAACCTGCCAGTGTTTGCATGTACGCAATGGTTGTAGAATCTATATTTTGCCAACCATTCGCTAATATATTTAACCAAATTAACTGCATAATTTTTTAATGTGCTTTCCACATTATTTGTACAAGTTAAATTAGTACACTGTGTACTCAACTGCGTATAATTTATAGGAAGAGTAACCGATGCCTGATAAATACTTTGTATTTGACCTAAAAAAGCAGTATCTGTACTATCGGTAAAATTTTGTAATAATGTATCGGCTATTAAACTGCTGTCGTTTTTAAACGCAGAGTACATGGCTTGTTGGGCAAGGTATATAGCTGTATCTTGTTGTGAATAAAATTGCATTTGCTTTTTAGCTACTTTGTGTTTGAGTAGGCTATTAAGAGCAGGATTATTAGGGCTACCCACCTTGCATTTAAACTTTGTGCCTCCGGCATTTCGCATTGTGATTGGTTGCGAGCCGCCTGTTTGAATATCTAATGGCGACACATAATTACCTTGGTTTCTTCTGCAAATAGGGGATTCTCTACCATCGGTATTAATGATAGCATGAGTTCCGTAGGTAAAATTTCCAATCCATACATTATCGCTGGCAAGACTGTCTTGTGGGGTGTTGCCTGGTCTGTATTGTGGTCCAATGAGTCCGTTATTGCTTAATAAAAAGCCCGTATGGTTGTGTTTAAAGGTGTTACCCCAAAGTTGGGTAGAAGGCATAATACCCGAGCATTTTATACCTATGTCCGTTTTATCGGCTTCGTTGCAGGTGGCCAAGGTGGCTTCGCTCATCTCAAAAGCGTAGCCGTGCTGGCGGGTGTTGGTGCTTGGGTTTTGGCTGCTTATGGTATTGGCATTTACTCTTGCATTAAAACAGCCCCGCAGTAGTACTCCGTAGGTGTTAAACATAGGA
>CAJPFH010000002.1 GCA_905339165.1 Flavobacteriales bacterium | reverse complement strand
ACCCGTAAGCCCTTTTTCATAGAGATCCCCGTACATTGCGCCCCATTCCTGTGTTATTATAAATATATTGGGTTTAGGACATTTCCTGGGATCAAGACCAAGGTCGCCGTCTCCCCGTGACACTATGGGGCGAATATAAGCATCTCTCAGGTTATTTCTCTTCATTGTTTCGATGATGGCTTTTTTCATCTCATCTTTTGACAGCGGGATCTTCAGGTCTATCGCTTTTGCAGAATCGTACATCCTGTCAAGATGCTCGTTCAGCCTGAATACCCTGCCGTTATATGCCCTTATACCTTCAAAAACTCCGTCCCCATATAAGAAACCATGATCATATATGGAGGTTCTTGCTTCGTTTTTTGGCACAAATTTTCCGTTAAAATAAATTACTAAATCCATGAGAATCCCTTTCACATAGGGAAACGCCTGGATATATGCGTTTTGATTGCTGTATCGGAAAATAGCTTGAAGTATAAGTCTTGATTTTAGATATCCAATTTCAAAAATTCGGTTTTACACTGTGCGTTTAAGGGCAGAATATCAAATAAGATGCTGGCTCATCTTGCCATATATATCCCGTCCACCACTCTTTCGATCCTGACCCGGATTTCTTTTCCCACAGGGATATTGCCGGCATTCACGATCGTCAATACCCTGTCCCTTGCAATCGCAAGTTTCTCACCCTTCATCCAGCCCGGCCCTATAACTTTTACTTTTACTTTTTCGTTTCTCCTGAACATCCTGGGAAGCGCTTTGCAAACATGGCTTCCAAAATCCTGGGGGGAAAGAATAAGTTTTGTCTGGAATTTCTTTTCCCATTCCTCAAGCTGTGAATAGAATTTTTCCCAGCTCATCACTTTAACACCAGGTTTCCTTCCGTTCTTATGGGAAAGGAATTTCTGTATTCCAAGAGCAGGCCATTTTTTACCTGCACCGATCTTAAGTGCAAATTCGATCAATTTTGGGATCTCTTCATCATTTATGCCTGGAAGCCACACCGGGGCGATCAGAAGGTCGATATCAGTATTCATGGCGATATATTCTGCTGTCTTTCGAACTTTTTCAATATTGTAAGAATCAATTCCTGCGATCCTCTTTGCAAGTTCCGGGTCAAGGGCTTCGATTGACATATTAATCCTGGACAGGCCCGCACTATCCAGTTCATCAATGAGTTTTGTGTTCAATAGAACTCCATTTGTCTGCATGGAGATTGTCCTGACATTTTTGTTTTCAGAAAGCTTTTGCACAAGATCAACAAGCTGCGGGTACATGGCAGGCTCTCCCACCGTATCGATATGAGCTTCAATGTCATCGATCTCTTTATAAGAGGCAGCCCATTCAAAAGCCGGAAGCAGTTGCGAAAGATCAACCATATATTCCGATATCCTCTGATGTGAATAAGGACCTGCATCTGTTGAGCAAAAAATACAGGAAATAGGACATTCACTTATCGGGCGAACCTGCAATACGTTCGTCCCGCGATCGATGATACCAAATGCGATGCACCCGAAAAGT
>CAJPFH010000001.1 GCA_905339165.1 Flavobacteriales bacterium | reverse complement strand
TCCGAATACGGCAAAGTTTTTTCCGTTTCCTCCGTTGTTTAAAGAAGATACCAAGGTGCCGCTTAAATCGCAACTTAAGTTTTGGCAGGAATTTCCTTGTACCAAGTATGTTTCGCCCTGATTTAAGGTAATATTAAAGGGTACTCCGGGTGGATTTCCGCCTTGCGTGGTTTGTGAAGGGGTTATAGATATGATAGAATTATTTTCTGCTCCTACAATAAGTAAACCGGAACGAACAGAGTTCAAAGGTTCATATGTGGTTACATAATACTCATTCCCTAATACAGGTGTGGGTAAAATAATGGAAGCATCGGTAGTGTAAGGCACATCGTTAAATGCGTAAACACTTACCGGATCGTTGGCTACAATATGTATGGCCTGTGGCTGAATTACCTGATTGGTGGTAATTACCGGATTATACATATTAGGAACAGTAATTTGAGTAGTTGAATTTTGTGTAACCGTAAAATTTTGTGTCCAACCTTGCCCGGGCATAGAAATAACGCCTGAAGTATTTACATCGCAGGTAATGGAAACCATGGCGGTAGGAGTTCCTAGGTTTGGCATAAAAGAAAACCAAAAATCTTGCCCCTGAGTGGAGTATTGAGCTTGTACCCACTTTGAGCTTCCTGAAAAGAAAACGGTAAGGCTGATAATGATAATTAAAAAATTGTTTTTCATATGGTTTTTAAATTAAGAGTCAGTAAATTTATTCAAAATCATTTACAAGACTTCAAATTCAGAAAAAAAGTTGCATAGATAAAAAACTTGTTAAATAAATATAATAAACCTTTAGATAAAACAATCTCTGCATTTCTTTACCCCTCCTATTTTCGTAACTTCGCAGTTAAAATTTAAAATGTCGGACATTATAGAAATATTACCCGATTCGGTAGCCAATCAAATTGCGGCAGGAGAAGTGGTGCAAAGGCCGGCATCCGTAGTAAAAGAATTGTTAGAAAATGCCATAGATGCCGGAGCCTCTAAAATAACCCTAAACATTAAAGATTCGGGACGCACGCTTATTCAGGTAATAGACAATGGAAAAGGAATGAGTGAGGCGGACGCACGTATGTGTTTTGAACGCCATGCCACTTCTAAAATAAAATTGGCAGACGATTTATTTTCTCTTAAAACAAAAGGATTTAGAGGAGAAGCATTGGCCTCCATAGCTGCTGTTGCTCATATAGAATTAAAAACACGTCTCAGAAATAACGATATTGGTACACGTGTAACAATGGAAGGTTCCGAACCTATTGCTCATGAGCCTGATGCATGTGCAGAGGGAACCTCCATTTCGGTTAAAAATTTATTTTATAACATTCCGGCCCGCAGAAAATTTTTAAAAACCGATGCCATTGAGTTAAAGCATATCATAGAGGAATTTCAACGTGTTGCTTTGGTGCACCCTTCTACTCATTTTTTCTTTTTTCACAACGAACAAGAAATTTTTCACCTTACTGCAGGGACTTTTCGTCAACGAATTATTTCTGTTTTTGGCGATAAATACAATGAAAGATTAGTTCCTGTTAAAGAAGAAACGAGTATATTATTTATTGAAGGCTTTGTGGGGAAACCCGAATTTGCAAAAAAGACAAGGGGCGAACAATATGTTTTTGTAAATCAACGATTTATTCGCAATAATTATTTAAACCATGCTATACAAAAGGCATACGAGGATTTATTGCCCTCCAACGAATTTCCCTCCTACTTTTTACAGATAACCATTGCACCAGATAAAATCGATATTAATATAAACCCCACCAAAACAGAAATAAAGTTTGATGATGAAAAATCGGTTTATGCCATCATACGTACTGCGGTAAAGCAGGCTCTTGGAAAATACCAAATTTCACCGGTACTTGATTTTGAAAGGGAAACGGGATTTGATTTACCGACAAACGAGAATCGTGAACTAAAACAGCCTTCCATTAAAATAAATCCGGAATACAATCCTTTTAAAGAAAAAAGCTTTTCTAAAAATGCTTTTCAGACGCATACCGAAAGAAACCGAAATAATTGGGACATTTTACTTACTGATTTAAAAGCAAACTCCTCTAAAGAAATTGAGAACGAAGTCTTAATCCCTTCTCAAGAACAAGACCGTATCAAAGAAGCATTTTCTGTTTTACAACTCAATCAATCTTACATAATTACTACGCTTCGGTCGGGTTTAATTTTGGTAGACCAACAAAGAGCACATGAAAGAATTTTATACGAGTATTTTTTAAACTCAAACACTCAACATTCGTACTGTTGCCAACAGCTCATGTTTCCGGAAACCATAGAATTATCAGCCATTGATGCTACTTTGCTTAAATCTATTTTGCCAGAATTAAATAAAAAAGGATTTGATATTTCCGAATTCGGTAATAACACGTATGTAATTAACGGGCTACCCTCTGAGATGGAACTTAACAGTATTCATCCTTTTATTGAAAAATTACTCGAAGAGATAAAAATGAATTCCAATACAGATAGAAATAGTGCTTCTGAAAAAATTGCCAGAACCTCAGCAAAAGTATTGTGTATTAAACGCAACACCTCTCTTTTGGCTGAAGAGATGAAAAATCTATTAGATAAATTATTTGCCTGCGAGCAACCGAATTATACTCCTTCGGGAAAAACCATATTTGTAACCTTGTCTAACGAAGAAATTGAAAACAAATTTTAAAACAACTTCATGCTGCAAAATATTCCTCCGGTAGTAAAAAACATATTAATTATAAATATTCTGCTTTTTGCAGCCACTATTGCTGCACAAAATATATTTGGCATAACACTCGAAGATTGGTTAGCTCTTTACCATTATTCATCGAAAAAATTTATGCCTCTGCAATTTATCTCATATATGTTTATGCATGGTAACCTAATGCACATTTTCTTTAATATGTTTGCCTTTTGGATGTTTGGCCGAATATTAGAAACCTATTGGGGAGCCAAGCGTTTTCTATTGTTTATATTTGTTACCGGAGTAGGCTCAGCAGCCACCTATATTCTTTACGAATCTTTTACCTTGCATAAAATAACCACAGTTATTGCAGAATTCCGCCAAAATCCAAATGTTGATTTTTACGAAGAATTTATGGACCGCTTTGTTCCACTGGCAAACCTAAATCCAGAATTTGGCACCAGAGTAAGGGAGTTAATTGTGCAGTGGACAGCCAACCCCGATAATGTTTTATACAGTGAAGAAGCTGTTAATCACATGGAGATGTTTGTAGAATTTAAACGGAATATTCCGGTGGTAGGAGCATCAGGAATTGTATTTGGAGTACTATTGGCTTTTGGAATGCTTTTCCCTAACACCGAATTAATGCTGCTTTTTCCACCAATTCCAATAAAAGCAAAATACTTTGTAGGCATTTATGGTTTGTTTGAATTGTTTGCCGGATTACAAAATAATCCTACCGACAACGTAGCACACTTTGCTCATTTAGGAGGCATGCTCTTTGGGTTTATTTTTATATTGGTTTGGAAAAAAAATAACACCCGTTATTACTAGGAAATCATGTGGAGCGATATTAAAACAACTTTTAAAAGCGGCAATATTCTCGTAAAGTTCATTTACATAAATACTGTTGTTTTTTTACTTGTAAATATTCTGAATCTACTTTTCTGGCTTGGAAATACGCAGGGTTTTTCTTTGGTGTCCGTATTAGGGGTTCCTGCCTCATTTCCTAAATTACTGCAACAACCTTGGGGTATATTTTCCTACATGTTTCTGCACGAAAATATTTGGCATATTTTGTTTAATATGTTGGTTCTTTATTTTTCAGGAAGTATTTTTTTAGAATACCTAGGCGAAAGAAGATTTTCTGTTACTTACATTTTAGGTGGTTTGGCGGGAGCAATTCTATATATTCTTACGTTTAACTTATTTCCTGTATTTAAGCCTGTACTCAATGTTTCTACTGCTATAGGAGCCTCGGCTGCCGTTATGGCCATCCTTATCTCTATTGCCACCTACATACCTCACTATGCGGTTCATTTGTTATTTCTTGGGCCTGTTAAATTAAAATACATTGCTCTTTTTTATATTTTAATAGACTTATTAAGCATTAGCGGAAGTAACTCAGGTGGGCATATTGCCCATTTAGGTGGAGCTATTTATGGCTATTTCTACATAAAAAGCACACAAAACGGGAACGACTGGAGCGTGAGCATAAGTAATTTATTGAACAAACTTTGGGGTTTATTTAAAGCAAAACAAAAAATGAAAACAGTACATTTTTCCAGTAGCAAAAAAACAAACCCCACTTCTAAAAACGATCAGGCTCGTATAGATAGCATCTTGGATAAAATTTCTAAATCGGGCTACGAAAGTTTAACCAAAGAAGAAAAAGAGTTTTTATTCAACACCAGCAATCGTTAAACTTTATGTATCTGCAATTTATATTTTTTGGTTTAGTGATTTTATTGGCCATCGATTTTTATTTTTTCAGAGCAATAAAAAGCTGGCTTTCTGAAAAAAGAATTGCTCTAAGAAAATGGGTATTTTGGGCATACTGGATATTCACATTGCTGTCTGTGCTCTTCTTTATTATTGCATCATACTATTACATTCAAAAAATTATTCCTCCCCGTTTTATGAGGATTTATGTAACGGGCTTTATATTTATTGCTCTTGTATCAAAGTTTATAGGCTCTTTATTTCTTCTTGCTCACGATACATTAAACTTCGTAAAATATGTACAACATAAAATTACAGATACTAAGAATCTAAAAGCAGGAAGTCGCTTAGAATCAAAAATTACCCGTAAAGATTTTTTAAAAAAAACAGCGTTGGTTGCAGCCTCCTTACCCTTTGCCAGTTTGTTATACGGAATGTTTAAAACGGCCTATAGTTATAAGGTAAAAAAAGTTTATTTGAAAATACCCCATCTTCCCAAAAAATTAGCAGGACTGAAAATAGTTCAACTCTCAGATATACATGCTGGAAGTTTTTTAACTGATCATCCATTAAAAGAAATTGTTCAGTTGGTAAATGAACAAAAACCCGATATTTTCTTTTTTACAGGAGATTTGGTAAACGAAGTAACCGAAGAAGCTTTTCCTTTTGCTAAAATACTAAGCACTATAGAGGCCCAAATAGGTAAATTCTCGGTACTAGGAAACCATGATTATGGCGATTATTTCTACCTAAAAAATGATTTTGAGAATAAAGAAAAAAATAAAAAACAAATGATAGAATTGCACCGAAAAATGGGTTGGGATATTTTACTAAACGAAAATAGAATTCTAGAAATTGGTGGGGAAAAGCTTGCTATTATTGGAGTTGAAAATTGGGGAAATGCAGCTCGCTTTCAAAAATATGGCAATTTAGAAAAGGCTTGTATTGGCTGCGAAGAAGTCGGTGTTAAACTTCTTCTCTCGCATGATCCCTCTCATTGGGACGCTGAAATTCGCCCTAAAAGACCGGACATTCATGTAACCTTTTCGGGCCATACGCACGGAATGCAGTTTGGAATTGATATTCCTTTCATAAAGTGGAGCCCCGTAAAATACTTATACCCACAATGGAGCGGATTGTACCAAAACGGTTCTCAGCAAATTTATGTTAATCCGGGTGTAGGATTTATCGGATACCCAGGAAGATTGGGTATTGAGCCAGAAATAACCGTATTTGAACTCGTGTAATTACTATTTCTTGAACCGAAACAATCGGTCGAAAAAAATCAAGATGTAATTATCCCCCAAAATCATCGAACCTTACATTCTCTTTTGGAACTCCCCAATCTTCGCACATCTGAACAACGGCTTTATTCATCATAGGAGGACCGCAGAAATAAAACTCTATATCTTCCGGAGCATCGTGTTTTTTAAGGTATTGTTCGATAACCACATTGTGTATGAATCCAACAAATCCATCGCCCTCTTGGTCGTTCACATCTTTCTTTATTTTCCAGTTATCGCTTTCTAAGGGTTCAGAAAGTGCCATGTAAAATTTAAAGTTTGGGAATTCTTTTTCAATTTCACGGAAGTAATGAATATAAAACAACTCTCCTCTAGAACGGCCACCATACCAATAGGTTACTTTTCTTCCTGTTCTTAATGTTTTAAATAAGTGGTAAATATGCGAACGCATCGGAGCCATACCCGCTCCACCACCGATATAAAGCATTTCGGCATTCGATTCATTAATAAAAAATTCTCCGTACGGACCCGAAACAATTACCTTATCGCCCGGTTTTCTGCTAAAAATATACGAAGAAGCAACGCCCGGATTTACGTCCATCCAGCCCCCTTTAGCTCTGTCAAATGGAGGAGTAGCACAACGCACATTTAACATCACTCTTCTACCTTCGGCCGGATACGATGCCATGGAATAGGCTCTTACCACCTCTTCTTCATTTTTCATAACCAAAGGCCACAAGCCAAACTTATCCCAATCGGGTTTAAACTTATCCGGCTCTCCGGGGTGATCTTGAGGGTGTGCCGAAATATCCATATCGGAATATTTAATGGTACAAGCCGGTATTTTTATTTGTATGTATCCACCTGCCTTGTAATCCATATCTTCAGGAATTTCCACAATAAATTCTTTTATAAAAGTAGCTACGTTATAGTTAGATACTACCGTTGCCTCCCATTCTTTAATACCCAATATTTCATCGTGTATTTTAATTTCCATGTCTTGTTTAACTTTTACCTGACAGCCTAGCCTCCAATTGTCGGCAATTTCTTTACGGGTAAAATTAGGTTCCTCGGTGGGCAAAATGCTTCCTCCTCCACTTATTACCTGGCACTTGCATTGGATACAGGTTCCACCACCACCACATGCAGAGGGTAAAAATATTTTCTGATTTCCTAACGTAGATAGGAGAGAACTTCCGGCCTCTACTTCAATTACTTTATCTTTATTGATGGTAATTTTTACCAAACCCGAAGCGGTAAGTTTTGATTTAGCCCAAAGTAACATAGCTACTAAAAGTAGTATTACTATTAAAAATACCGCAATAGCGATTAGTACAATTTTTGTGCTCAGCAACAGTATCATTTTACTTTAATTATTCGTTTATAACTCAATTCCCATAAAACTCATAAAGGCAATACCCATAAGTCCGGTAATAATAAATGTTATTCCTAATCCTTTTAAAGGAGCCGGCACATTAGAGTAGCGAATTTTTTCGCGAATGGCGGCAATAGCTACAATGGCTAAAAACCAACCTACTCCGGAACCTAAGCCAAATACGGTAGCTTCACCAACATTAGCATATTGTCTTTCTTGCATAAACAAAGCTCCACCTAAAATGGCACAATTTACTGCTATTAGCGGAAGAAAGATTCCCAATGCTCCATAAAGAGCAGGGGCAAATTTTTCTACACTCATTTCAACCAACTGAACAATGGCTGCAATAACGGCAATGAACATAATAAAACTTAAAAAACTCAAATCAATCGTTGCGTATTCAGACCCTAGCCATGCAAGAGCTCCCTCTTTTAAAATATAATTCTCTAACAAATAGTTTATAGGCACTGTTATTCCTAACACAAAGATAACGGCAGCCCCCAAACCTGTAGCTGTTTTAACTGTTTTTGATACAGCTAAATAAGAACACATGCCTAAGAAATAGGCAAATATCATATTCTCTATAAATATGCCTTTTACGAATATATTGATGTATTCCATATAGTATTTTTAACGATGTTTACTTTTCAATTAATTTATTGTTACGAGAGCGTTGTACCCAAATAATAATACCCACAGTGATAAGAGCCATTGGAGGTAATATCATTAATCCATTGTTAAAGTAACCTGCCTCGTAGAATGAGTTTGGAATTAATTTAAATCCCCAAATTTTTCCGGAACCAAGTAGTTCTCTGAAAAAAGCCACTATTACAAGTATAACACCGTATCCAAGTCCATTTCCGATACCGTCTAAAAAAGATGGCCATGGTTTGTTGCCCAAAGCAAAAGCTTCTAAACGCCCCATTACAATACAATTGGTAATAATTAAACCCACAAAAACAGAGAGCTGTTTGCTTACATCGTACACAAAGGCTTTTAAAATTTGGTCTACCAAAATAACCAATGCAGCTACAATAACCAACTGAACGATGATACGTACCCTATTAGGCACCATGTTTCTAATTAATGATATAATTACATTTGAACAAGCTACTACCGCAATTACCGATAGAGCCATCACTACCGCCTGTTTTAGTTGTACTGTAATAGCTAATGCCGAACATATACCCAACACCTGCACGGTAATGGGGTTGTTGTCATTTAGAGGATCACTTAAAAGTTTTTTATTTTTCTTGGAAAAAAGCGGTTCAGCGGCTGTTGTACTCATATTGCCTAATTTTTATTGCTTTTAAAATAGTTCTCGTATGTTTTTAATGTTCTTTCTACCATTTCGGAAACACCTACACTTGTTATAGTTCCTCCAGAGATAGCATCTACCCCATGTTCGTTATTTTCCCCTGCCCCTCCTTTGATTACTTTAACAGAAACATAGTTTCCGGATGCATCGAATATTTTTTTACCTTTAAATGGAGTTTGAAACCATTTTTCTTTTATCTCGGCTCCTAAGCCAGGTGTTTCTGATTTATGGTCGAATGATGCTCCGGCTACTGTATTTAAATCTCCATCAAGTGCTACATACCCCCAAATAGGTCCCCATAAGCCCTTTCCAACCATGGGAATAATGTATTTCTTTTCACCCGACTCTGCGGTGTAAATGAATATAGGGAAATTTTGCTGACCACCTGATTTATATTCTTTAAGAATATCCACATTGAAGGCAACAGTACCTGTTTTTTCATTTCCGGAATGGTCTAGCACAACTTGCTCGGTAATAAACTTATTAAAAGTTTCTTCTGCTTGTGCTGCTTCCACTTCAATTCCTACCGAAGATAATATGTTTTGCATTTTTTCACTTCGAATATTCTTTTGCTGCATGGGTTTTAAACTTTCTGCGGCAAATGCAAGCAGAGCCGCTACCACCACTACCATTACGGCAGAGAATATGAAAGTATATTTGTTACTGTTTACATCGAACGACATACGGTTATTTTTTTTATGCTTTTATATTTACTCTTTTAAGTCTTCGGCTTACGTTAGCTTGTACTACGTAGTGATCTATCAAGGGAGCCATTACATTCATGAATAAAATAGCCATCATTACGCCTTCCGGATATGCAGGATTAAACACGCGAATCAGTATAGCAAAAAATCCGACAAAAAACCCGTAAATATATTTTCCTGTATTGGTTTGTGCAGCGGTTACGGGGTCTGTTGCCATAAATACGGCACCAAAGGCAAAGCCTCCCAAAAACAAGTGTTGTAAAGGAGAAATTTGCATGAGTGTATTTACACCAAATAAATTAAAAATGAAACCCATAACATACCCCCCTGCAAACACAGAAAGCATTACTCTCCAACTAGCCACCCCGGTATAAAGGAGAATCGCAGCTCCTATTAAACAAGCCAATGTAGAAGTTTCGCCAATAGAACCGGGTATCGTGCCAATAAAGGAATCGAGTATAGAATATTTGGAAGTAAATTCTTCTATTGGCATTTTTGAAGCGGCATCGCCAAGTGCTGTTGCTCCGGTTACTGCATCTACTTTTCCGCTAAAAGCGGTATCGGCATGCCATACCGCGTTACCCGACATCATGGTTGGGTAAGCAAAAAACAAAAATGCTCTTGCGGTTAATGCTACATTTAATATATTCATTCCGGTTCCTCCAAACACCTCTTTTCCTATTACTACGGCAAATACGGTAGCAACAGCAACCATCCACAAAGGAATATCGGCAGGTAATGCTAATGGAATAAGCATTCCGGAAACTAGGAAACCTTCGTTTATAGTATGCTTCTTAATAATACAAAATAAAAATTCCACTCCCAGTCCTACAGCATAAGAAATTACCACTATGGGCATTACTTTAACCAAACCGAATAAGAAGTTTTGCATATGAGTGCTATCGGTTATTCCCTGTGCTAAATAGTGTTGGTATCCGGTGTTCCACATTCCAAAAAGCAAAGCCGGAATCATAGCAAAAACAACGGTTATCATTACTCTCTTTAAGTCTATACCATCTCGGATATGAGCACCCGAATGTGTAGTATGCCCCGGTACAAATAGGAATGTTTCGAAACCATCGTAAACGGGCCAAAACTTTTCGAGCTTTCCTCCTTTTTCAAAGTGAGGTTTGATGCTGTTTAAAATACTTCTTAGCGGTTTCAATTTTTTGAAAATTTATAGGTTAACTACATTCTTTTTTAACAATATCCAACCCTTTTCGCACAATGGATTGCACAGGTATTTTTGAGGTGCATACCACTTCGCAAAGGGCAAAATCTTCGGGTGCTACTTCGTAAATGCCTAATTTTTCCATGGCTTCCACATCTTCTATAAGTATAGACTTCAGAAGGTGTACGGGGTACACATCCATAGGAAAAACTTTTTCATACTCTCCGCTCATTACAAAGGCTCTTGCTTCACCATTAAGATTGGTGTTGAGGTTATATTCCTTTGATGGCATTAACCATGAAAAAAAGGTTCTGGAAAGGCTAAATTTATTAAATCCGGGGGCTAGCCACCCGAAAAACTCATCGTTGCCTCCTTCCGGAATTAGTGTAACCTGATAATCATAAAAACCTAAGTAGCCTTCTAACCCCACGTTTGAGCCGGTGAGAATATTGCCACTTATAAAACGTGTAGGGGTTTCTGCAATATAATTATCTTTTACTAAATCCGACAGCTTAACGCCTTGTATGGTTTTAAAGTATTTAGGTGTTTTTACACAAGCACCTGATACTGCAACAATACGTGAAGCATCATATTTTCCGCTTTTAAACAAACGCCCAATGGTTAATATATCTTGGGGTTTTATTGTCCACACCACCTCGCCTTTATTTATTGGCGCAATGTGGTGTATTTGAACCCCAACATTACCCGCAGGGTGAGGACCATATATTTTATTAATTTGTACTCCTTTAGAATTGGTAAATACTCCTGTTGGCTTTTCATCGCCTCGTACGTTTAGGTGCACTTTACCTTCGGTAAGTTTACAAATAGCGTCTAATCCGGTTTGAAAAACATCACCCTGACCATGCAATACAAAATCATTGTCTGGTGCCAATGGTGCTGAATCGAAAGAAGAAATAAATATAGCTTTAGGATAGTCAGTTGGATTGGCCACAATATCAAACGGTCTTTGTTTCATAAAGGGCCATATTCCGCTTTTAAGTAGGGCATCCATCACCTGCTCTCTAGAAAGGGTTTTAGGGTCAGAAACTGAAAAGTTTTCATACACCGATTCAGCATCTGCCTTTATAATAATTTCGAGCAACTTCCTTTTTTCGCCTCTTTTAATTTCGATGATTTCTCCGCTAACAGGAGAAGTAAAAGTTATTCTTTCGTTATACTTATCTGTAAAAACAGGTGAGCCCGCTTTTACCCTATCGCCTTGTTTTACGACTAACTTTGGCGTTACTCCTAAAAATTCGGTTGGTTTAATACTTACAGTTGAAGGTTGGTGAGCGGTAGCCAATACCTTTTCGGGAGTGCCTTTTAATTTTAAATCAATCCCTTTTTTAATTTTAACTTGGTTCGACATTTTTTTAAATGTTCAATGAGTTGGCAAATATATAAATTTGTGGTAATAAGCCTTTTTTTTTATTCATTTTTTTAGTTATTACGTACTTTCGCTTCGGCAAGCTTTTTGTTTTCAATGATAAATCAATCTTTTGGTTAGATGAAGGGTGTAAAAATTTTCTTTCCTGCTTTTATTACGGTACTTGCCATGCAACTCAATGTGTGGGCTCAGTCTAAAACCCGCGAAGCGGCTTTAGATTTTAAGGATGAGTATTATAATCCTGATTATTTCAGATACGATAATTTTATATACAGCAATAAAATAAAAACCGTACAATTGTTTCCGGCAAATAACGAACTAGGGGCTCCTGTTATTCATCTTGGAAGCAGTGAACAGTTGCACCTGCATTTTGATGAGGAAGAACACCAATTTACACAGTATGCCTACACCCTTATTCGCTGTGATTGGAAATGGTTTCCGGTAGACCAATTGCCGATGGAATACCTTAACGGTTATGCCGAAGATTATATTTACAATTACTCTTTTTCGGTTAATACATCTGTTCCATACACTCATTACGAGTTAAAATTCCCAACCGAAAATATGCAGTTGAAACTTTCGGGAAACTACGTGCTGATTGTATATGAGAAAAACAAAGAAAATCCTATCCTTACCAGGAGATTCAGTATTTGTGAGCCTATAGCCGATTTAAAAGCAAACATCCACCAAGCCACCATCGTAGAGTTTATGGATTTTAAACAAGAGGTTGACTTTTCTCTTTTTTTAGGAAACCTAAACGTAACTGATCCATACAACGAACTTAAAATTACTATACAACAAAACAATAGAACCGATAATAAGGTGATGGAATTAAAACCCATCTTTGTAAAAGGTAATGAATTAGTTTACGACCAAGAAAGATTAAACCTTTTTTGGGGAAACAATGAGTTTCGAGATTTAAATATTACAAATCATAGAAACTATTACGATTATACCGAAAAAATATATCTCGATGATTCAGGTTTGTACCATGTATTTCTTAAACCCCAGTACTCCCGATCTTTTTTAAAATACACCAGTAAGCCCGATATAAACGGAAACTATGTGGTAAACCGAGAAAATGCCCTTAGAGATAAAAATACCGAAGCAGACTATGTGTATGTGCATTTTATTCTAAAAAATGATTTTCCTATTACAAACGGGCAAGTGTATGTGTTCGGAACCCTAAGCGACTGGCAAGCAAAAGATGATTTTAAGATGAAATATAATTACGATAAACAGCAATATGAGTGTACTGTTCTTTTAAAACAAGGTTATTACAACTATATGTTTGGAGTGTTGGAAGATAATAAAAAGGAGTTTGATTTCTCCTATTTTGAAGGAAGCCACTGGCAAACCAATAATCAATACCAAATTGATGTATATTTTGTACCGAACTTTAATAAAACCAAATATCAACTGATTCTTTCAAAAACTTTACCATCGAACTGAATTTTTAAAACACTAATTAAATCTATTACTTTGCACTCATTGTTCTAACTTTTTATCTTGCCATCAATTATGCAAAGAATTGCTCAGTTCCTTTTTAAAAATTTTTTCACTCTTTACCGACCCCTCTATTGGATATATAAAAATGTAACCGATAAAGAAAACATCCTTTTCTTTAAGAACTACATACACGAAGGAAATACCGTGTTAGATGTTGGTGCAAATATTGGATTTACCACTTCCATATTCTCAAAACAAGTTGGTGCAAGCGGTAAAATAATCTCATTCGAACCTGATAGGATTAATTTTAAACACCTAAAAAACTTGGTAGAAGAAAAAAAAATAAAAAATGTTTCCCTTTTAAATAAAGCCGTTTCAAACCAATCGGGTGTTTTAACATTTTACACATCACCCCATTTAAATGTTGACCATAGAGCATACAAGGTTAATGAATATGCCTCTGTTACCGAAATTGAATGCATTTCAATTGACGATTATGTTATGCAAAATCAACTCAAACCCAATTTTATTAAAATAGACATTCAGGGGTACGAATATCAAGCCTTTGTAGGCATGGAAAATACCATAAAGAATAACCCTAACCTCATTGTGTTTACAGAGTTTTGGCCATTTGCACTTAATAAAGCAGGATACTCGGCTAAGGAGCTCGTTTCTTTATGGAATCAGTCTGAATTCTTAATATACACCATTAAGCATTCCAACCTTATTCCCACTACAGAGAAAGAAATATCTAAGTATTACTCTTGGCCTGAAAATAAATTTTGCAACTTTGTTTTGTCTAAAAATAAGTTGAATTAATATAAATATGAGTAAAAAAAATAAAACCGTTCATAAAGAACATAGCGAGTCCTCCCGTACCATTAAACCTACAGAAACAACGAATGGTTCTTTATTTAACTCACTTGATACATGGTGCGAAAAAAGAAGTAACACTATTCTTTATTTTTCTATCGGATTATTTTTATTTCTGAGTATTTTCAGTTTTGATGCAAAACTCAGTATAGCTCACGATGATGCCCTATACATTGAATCGGGTTTACGCATGGTAAAAGAATTTCCCGATTTTTTTCATACCGCAAACGCACCACTTTACCCATTTGTTCTTTCGCTTTTATACATAATTTTTGGATTTAAATTTATATTGTTTAAGGCTTTTTCTGTGCTATTTACAGTTCTCGCTATTTACTTTACACACAAGGCTCTGCAAGGCCGCATCTCTGCGTTTTTTCTAACTTTCTGTACATTGATGTTTGCCATTAATGTGCATATCATCTATTTTTCTCATCACTCTTTTACCGAAGCCTTTTACATTATGCTTCAGGGAATCTTTTTCTTTACTCTTTTCCGCCTTACTGATACCGCAAAAGAAAGCAGCCTTTCATGGAAAGGAGGCCTCTTATGCGGTTTTCTTATTTTTTTACTGGTACTCGCTAAAACTGCCGCTATAGGAGCAATTCCGGCCATAATACTCTATGCTCTCCTTTTTAAAAAATGGAAAGAAGGCCTATCGGTGGGTGCCGGATTTGCATTTTGCTTTGGCCTTTTTCACCTTATTAAAAAAGCGATTTGGGGAAAATACTTGTCTACGCTGGAATACTCTCAGCTAGACGTTTTACTCAGAAAAGACCCCTATAAGCCTGAACTTGGAAACGACAGCTTTAGCGAGTTGATACAACGTTTTTTTGATAATTACGAATTATATATTTCCAAAAGATGGTTCGATATAATTGGATTAATACCCGATGCTACTGAGCCAAAAAACATGTTAGGCTTCGCCTTTCTTTTACTCTCTCTGTTCACTCTTTACACACTGTTTAAAAACAAGAATAAACACCTTTGGCATATTGCTCTATACAGCATGGGCCTAACGGCTGTATCCTTCTTAGCTCTTCAAAAAAACTGGGATCAGTTACGTATTATCTTAATATTCCTTCCTTTTTATCTTATCTTATCATTTTACGGTCTGTATTCCTTCTTTAAATCTCGCAACAACTACGTAATCCAACTTTTAGTAACCTTTATATTTGCTATTTTAATTATTGTAAACATAAACCGCTCTTTTAAATTTTTAGCAGCCAATTTTCCTAATACCATTAAAAATTTTAAAGGAAACAAATATGCCGGATACACTCCAGATTGGGAAAATTATATAAAAATGAGCGAATGGATTGGCGAAAATTTAAAATCAGATTCTGTTTTAGTAGCCTGCCGTAAACCTCCTGTTTCTTTCGTACATTCTGGAGGAAAATTATTTGCAGGTATTTATACCATTCCATCTGAAGATGCAGACAGTTTGGTAATAAACTTACACGAAAAAAAAGTTACACATGTTATGGTAGCCAATCTTCGCAGAAACCCTAATAAAAAAGACGGTTATATTATTAACACGGTTCATCGGTATTTAAATACTATTCAACAGAAATACCCCAATTTTTTAACCCCTGTACACCGTATTGGAAATTCAGAAGAAGTAAACTTATTCAAAATTAACTATCCGGAAATACCGAATAAGCCCGATTCGGTTGCTACAAAAGAAAAAATACAAGGTGAAGAAAACAAATAAAGATTTAGACGCTCCCGAAACCACTCTTAAACACAGAGAAATTATACTCGGAAAAACCTTTTTAAAAAAGTTATACACCGAGTGGTACTCTAATTTTAAAAACGATTTATCCGGTATACCGGAAGGCGTAATACTTGAAATTGGCTCGGGTGGCGGTTTTTTAAAAGAGGTGGTTCCGCAGGTAACTACTTCCGATATTTTACCCCTTTCTACTTGCGACATGTGTATGTCGGCCGATAAAATTGGATTTCCAAACGATTCCGTTTCGGCTATTTTTATGCTTAATGTGCTACACCATATACCCAATGTGGAATTGTTTTTTTTGGAAGCACAACGAGTTCTTAAATCCAATGGCATCATATACATGATAGAACCTGCCAACACTTGGTTTAGCCGAATGATTTATACCACTATTCATCACGAACCTTTTAATCCCAAAGCAAAAGACTGGCATTTTGCCACCACAGGCCCTCTTTCGGGTGCCAATGGAGCTATTCCTTGGTTAGTTTTTAAACGCGATATAAAAAAATTTGAACATCTTTTCCCCTTATTGAAACTTATCCTATTTAAACCACATACCCCTTTTCGTTATTTACTGAGCGGTGGATTAAGTTTCTTTTCTCTTTTTCCAGGTTTTATGTTTGGCCCCGTAACAAGCTTTGAAAAATTATTTACACCTTTGTTTCCTAAATTGGGAATGTTCCAAACCATAAAGTTGGTTAAAAGCAATGCACAATAATCCTATTCACAATAAAAGTAAACAACGCTTTTTTAGCTACTTTGAAAAAGCGGCTCCTACCTACCCTGCCTATAGAAAACGTTTTGCTTACTATTGGAATGACATCATTAAATATTGCAATTTTTACATTCATGAAGATTCTTCCGTATTAGAAATTGGATGTGGAACAGGCGAAACGCTGTCGAAACTAAATGGAAAAACAAAAACAGGAATAGACTACAGCCCTTCTATGATAGAAATGGCAAAGCAACGCTATCCTCAGCTCGAGTTTCATGTGATGGAGGCTGAGAATATTACATTACACACTACTTACGATGTAATTATTCTTTCCAATGTAATTGGGTTTTTCAATAACGTAAACGATGTATTAAACTCGCTAAAACCTCTTTGCCATGAAAAAACAAGGATTATCATTTCGTATTACAACTATTTATGGGAGCCAATAATAAAACTAGGTGAACACATAGGCCTAAAACGTAGGCTACCTCCGCAAAGCTGGCTTTCAAAGAAGGATATAGAAAACATACTTTACCTTTCCGATTACGAGGCTTACCGTTCTACCCGCAGGTTGCTTCTACCCTTCAATATTCCTATACTTTCGTGGCTATTGAATAAATACATCGCACGTCTGCCACTTTTCAATACATTTTGCCTTAACCAGTTTATCATTGCCCGCCCTGTTTTTTTTAGTAAAGAAAATTTTGAAACCCGCTATTCTACCTCTGTGGTAATTCCTGCACGTAACGAAAGTGGCAACATTGAAAACGCCATTTTACGTTTACCCACATTTGGTAAACACGTGGAAATTATTTTTATTGAAGGCAATTCAACAGATAATACATGGGAAACGATACAGCTAACACAGGAAAAATACCAACATACTCACGACATAAAAATTGCTAAACAAACCGGAAAAGGAAAAGGTGATGCCGTTCGTAAAGGATATGATATGGCCACTGGTGATATTCTAATGATTTTAGATGCCGACCTTACCGTACCACCCGAAGACATTCCAAAGTTTTACAACGCCATTGCTTCCGGAAAAGCCGATTTTATTAATGGTTCCCGCTTAGTGTACCCCATGGAAAAAAATGCCATGCGATTTTTGAATACCCTTGGAAATAAATTTTTCAGTATGATGTTTAGCTGGTTGCTCGAACAACCTATTAAAGACTCACTTTGTGGCACTAAGGTAATGTTTAGAGAAGATTATCAACGACTAATAAAAAACAGAAAGTTCTTTGGAGATTTCGACCCCTTTGGCGATTTTGACTTACTTTTTGGAGCATATAAATTAAACTTAAAGATTACAGATTTACCCATTCGTTATCACGAACGCACCTATGGAGATACAAATATCAGTCGATTTAAACATGGCATACTGCTACTACGCATGTGTATTTATGCTGCCGGAAAAATAAAATTTTGGTAATCTCTGTTAATAACACTTCCTTTTCATAAGCTCATACACTCATAAATTCCTTTAAATAAAAAGACTTTATAAATAATTTAACATTTTTTTAAAGCAGAAGTTTTTAACATTTTAAACCAAAATTGCAGTTTTGGTATAATATTGTATAGGCAAACCGTTATGATAGTTACCGAAACAACACAAGGAATTCGAATTACCGTACAGGCGCGTTATCTTGACGAAGAATCAAAACCTTCGGAAGGTTTTTTTATTTTCTCTTACCATATTATAATCGAAAATAACACACCCGATGCGGTACAACTGCTAAAAAGACATTGGCATATTTTTGATTCATCGGGAGAATATAACCAAGTGGCAGGAAACGGTGTAGTGGGCGAACAACCTATAATTGCCCCGGGAGAGGAATACGAATACCACTCCTATTGCGAGCTAACTACTCCTATTGGCAGAATGTGGGGAACTTATACCTTTGAAAACAAATCGGACCACCGGGTAATAGAAGCTAAAATTCCAGAATTTCACTTAGAAGCTCCCTTTGTAATGAATTAGTTTATTAAGCTTTCTTTAAAAAA
The DNA here is from genome assembly GCA_905339165.1 of Flavobacteriales bacterium. Taxonomy (GTDB): domain Bacteria; phylum Bacteroidota; class Bacteroidia; order Flavobacteriales_E; family Vicingaceae; genus BCD5. Next base: position 42,174 of record CAJPFH010000001.1, on the reverse strand, counting down.
CAGGTTTTTAAAACCATTTGCACTTTATTAATTCTGCACTCAATTTCTTCCTCATTGTCGCTTAATCGGATATTTTTAACCATGGTACCTCGCTTAAGTACTTCAGAACTACCTCTTACCTTTAAGTCTTTAATAAGAGTTACAGAATCACCTTCATTTAATAAGGTACCGTTGCTATCTTTTACAATCATATCTATTTATTTTTATTGTTTTAGAATTCTACCGAATACGCCTAATGGCAACTTTTGTTGAGTTTTAGACTCCAAGAACAGTTCGCCTATTGTTAAGTTTTTTTTATTTTTAGAAAGTAAATTTTCAATAATTAATGAAGAAAAACCGAGTGAATAGGCATTTAAAATCAAAAAATGTTGTTTGGAATCGAGCAAATCCACCACATATTTCATCATTTCGTTAATATTATCTTCGAGTTTCCATTTCTCTCCGTTTGGGCCATGCCCAAAGGCAGGAGGGTCTAATATTATTCCATGATAATGGTTTCCTCTGCTCACTTCTCTCTTCACAAATTTTAAGGCGTCTTCTACCACCCATCGAATGTTTGCCAAATTACTTCTGTCCATATTTTCTTTTGCCCAAGAAACTACTTGCTTTATAGAATCAACATGTACCACATCGGCTCCTGCCGCTTTAGCAGCTAACGATGCTCCCCCTGTATATGCAAATAGATTTAAAAATCGGGGCGTTTGAATACCGGATTTTTTTATAGATTGAAAAATAAAATCCCAGTTTACAGCTTGCTCCGGGAAAACTCCCACATGTTTAAAAGCCGTTAAAGCTAGTTTAAATTGTATTTTCGATTGATTGGGTAAAGTGTAATGTATATACCACCGGTCGGGCATTTCTTTGTGTTTTTTCCATGTACCCGAATTACTTCCGCTTTGAATAAACGATACATGTACCCATTTTTCCCATTCCTTTTCCGGCAGCTGCTTATCCCAAACAGCCTGTGGTTCCGGACGAATGATATAGTATTTTCCGAATCGCTCTAACTTTTGAAATTCCCCGCTATCAATGAGTTCGTATTCTTGCCAGTGAGCGGGAGTGAGCAGTTGCATTGATTCTGCCTTTATTTTGAAAAATGAAGAATGGTTTTTTCAATAATGTCGCAACATTGCATTAGCTGAGCCTCATTCATTACTAAAGGTGGGGCAAAACGAATAATGTTTCCGTGAGTGGGTTTAGCAAGTAAACCATTTTCTTTTAAGGCCACACAAATATCGAATGCTGTTGTACTTTCCGGAGTATCATTTACTACAATGGCATTGAGTAAACCTTTCCCTCTTACTAATTGAATATGTTTTGTTTTAGAGATAAGATTTTGCATTCTTTCTCTGAACAAGAGTCCTAAATGGTGTGCATTTTCGCAAAGATTTTCATCTAAAACTACCTGCATAGCTGCTAAACCTACCTTGCAGGCGAGAGGGTTTCCTCCATAGGTAGAACCATGTTGACCCGGTTTAATACGCAACATTATTTCGTTATTGGCAAGTACTAAAGAAAGTGGTAATACACCGCCTGATAAAGCCTTGCCTAAAATTAATATATCAGGTTTTACCTCTTCATGGTCGCAGGCCAACATTTTTCCTGTTCGGGCAATTCCGGTTTGAATTTCATCAGCAATAAACAGCACTTTTTTTTCTTTGCAAAGTGCGGCACACTGCTTAAGATACCCTTCGTTAGGCACAATTACTCCGGCCTCTCCTTGAATGGGTTCCATTAAAAATCCGGCAACATCGGTATCTTCTAAGGCTTTTTTTAAAGCATTCGTGTCGTTATAAGGTATTTTTATAAATCCGGGAGTTTGTGGACCAAAGTTTCCGTACGATTCGGGGTCGGACGAAAATGAAACAATCGTTGTGGTTCTACCGTGAAAATTATTTTCGCAAACCACAATTTTTGCCTTGTTAGGTTTTATTCCTTTTACTTCGTAAGCCCATTTGCGGCAAAGTTTAATAGCCGTTTCTACCGCCTCGGCACCGGTATTCATGGGCAGTAATTTATCATAGCCGAAAAGCTTGGTAATATATTTTTCAAATACACCCAGCACATCGTTATGAAAGGCTCTTGAAGTAAGCGTTAGCTGTTTGGCCTGATATACCAAGGCTTCAATAATTTTCGGGTGGCAATGCCCTTGGTTTACGGCAGAATAGGCACTTAAAAAATCGAAATATTTTTTTCCCTCTACATCCCATACATATACCCCTTTTCCTTTGGTAAGTACAACCGGAATGGGATGATAGTTATGTGCCCCGTATTTTTCTTCTAAGGCAATGTATTCGGAAGAGTTCATGGTTAATAAAACTTCATTATGTTGCATCATAGCACTTTTAATGCAAAGTTAATTATATTGCGGCAGCTAAGCAAATAACGATTATCGGATTAAAGTAAGTGAGTTTGTGAGGATATACACTTTTTCGTTTTTGAACGAAGAATAATAAACATAATACACATATACTCCACTATTACAGGGAATATTATTAGAGCTCCCATCCCAACCTTCATAAGGGTCTTCTGTAATAAATATTTTATTTCCCCAACGGTCAAAAATTTCAAGCTTATAATTTTCAACATAAGCCCATTCCGGTTTCCAACTATCATTAATCCCATCGTTATTAGGCGTAAAAGAGTTGGGAATGTATATGCTGGGGTGCTGGTTTAAGGTTAATTGATTGGATTTACTAATGGCATTTCTGCCGGCTGTATCTTCTATGGCTACAATCAAATATGTAAACGCCCCTCCTTCCACTTGAAGAGAAGAATCGGTAAAAGCTAATTGATTTTTTTTGAAAGTGGCATAAAAATTAAAATCCGAATCTCGGTTATGCTTTCGCCAAAGTTGATATTCTTTTACATTTCCCTGCCAGTTAATGTACTCCAACCAATTTATTTTATTAAAAAAAAGTACTTCGGAATCATCATCACTACCGTTTAGCAATATACTACACGAAAGGTTACTCTTGGGTGTTGTAATGCCACAGGCATTTTCAATTTCCAAGGTATAACAATAGCTATTCTCTGCCGTATTGGTTTCTTCGTCTATGTAATATCCCAAATCGTACTGGGCAAGTGCTTTGTATAAGGTTATCTGATTATTTGCCCTATCTGTTCTGTATAAATAATGAGTAGAAAAATAAGCATCAGGCATATCTTCCCAATCAATCAAAATTTTATTTTCATCTTCAACACTTACTGTTTTTATATAACTTTCAAAAACCAACTTAAGAAAATCGGCAGATATTGTATCGGATGAATTTCCCTCTACTCCACATACGTTTACAGATATTATGAAATAAGAATAATTTAATGAATCGCAGCCAAAAGCCAATGTATCGATATAGCTTTGTTGAGTGCGATTTGAGAGGGTATCTATTGGAAAATAATTATTTCCGTTTACCCCTCGGTATATTAAATAGTGCGAAAAATATTTTTGATTGGCTGTATCTCTCCAGCTGACTTGCACGGCATGATTGTTTAAAAGTGCATAACATACCATGTTGGGTGCTGATACAAGTGGAGCAGGATTTACAATAATCTCGAACGAATGATTATTGGTTTTAGGGTAAGGGCAACCATTATCGCTTATAAAACAATTCACTTTATAGGGAACCTGTGAGGCGTGTTCACAGGTAGTTGTCCAACAATAAGAAGCCTCTATCTTTGTTTTTCCTGCTACAGGAGGAGCTACGGCATAAGGTGCATTAATATTACCTCCCGGAAGTGTTTCACTCTCAAAATACACGAAAATAGAATCATTATTTTGATCGCTTATCTCAAATTCAATACAAATCTCATCGGTGGCATTGATGGTATATGTTTTTCCGGCAGGCAAATTATTTCCAGTTGGAATATAATTAGGTGTACAGGAATTGGGAACAATTACCTCAATTTCTTTTATTGTGCTTGAAATAATGAGTCCGTTTCTTATTTCATCTACCTTAATGGCAATTGCATAGTTTCCGGAAGCATTAAAACTTCCGAATAAAACACCACTCAAGCTATCTATTTTTAAGGGATAATTACTGTTCGAAGGATTCAGTAAACTAAATCCCGTTTCCCAAATAATGGTTGCATAGGGTGGTATAGAGGGATTAAACCAGTTTGTAAATCCGTTAGAAACACCTGCAAGAGGAGTTACTAATGAATACACCAGCGAATCTCCGTCACTATCTGTAGCCGAAAAATTATACTGAAGAGAATCGTTTGGGCAAGCATAAATTAAACTTGGTCGTAAAAATTCGGGGGTGTTATTGATTAAAAGCGGAGAAGAAATTTCTGAATAAATAACAATTCCCTCTGTAGCCGAATTTTTTATATTGTTTATGCCTCCTTCTCTGCAGCACCCCTCAGCCATAACAATATATCCACTAACATTTATAGGAAGAGTAAATAGGCCTTTATACAATCCTCTTTTTCCACATACATTATTCGGAGGCGTACAACCGGTTGCTGCCCATTGTACATTCGTTTCGTGTTGTAATGTTAAATAAGGAAATAAAACGGGTAATAAAGTACCTCTTTCGTAAATGCCTAGCTGAATACTATCTCCAAATGCCGAAGATAACCATCCGCAACTACGGTATAGTGTTACTTCGGCCTGATATGTATTTATACCCACCTGTTTTAGTATAATTTCTCCACCAGTAATGTGAGAAGCCCTGCTACTACAATATAACAGCAAGGGAAATAACCCTGTTAGCAAATACCCTTTTAAGTTCATTCTAAAAAGTAACTTTGGCAAAAATAAACCTTGAATGGCAAATGTGGTAATAGAAAATTTAGAAATATGCGATATTGGTTCGCAAGGCAAAGCCATTGGCAAAAAAAACGAGAAAGTGTATTTTGTTGAAAGCCTTGTTCCTGGAGATATAGCCGATGTTCAGGTATACAAAAAGAAAAAAAATTATGCCGAGGCTTTTCCGGTAAATATACGTACCTACTCTCCCCTACGTACTGTACCCAAATGCAAACATTTTGGCGAATGTGGAGGCTGCAAATGGCAGCACATGAACTACAATGAGCAACTACGGTTTAAGCAGCAACAAGTTACGGAGACCCTTACCCGTCTTGCCAAAGTACCCTTACCTGAAATATTACCCATTGTTGGTTCCGATAACGAATATTTTTACCGGAATAAGTTAGAATTTACTTTTTCGAATAAACGCTGGATCACTAAAAAAGAAGCAGAAGATGGCCACCCCATCAATGAACCTAATGCACTTGGTTTTCATATACCAGGCAGATTCGATAAAATATTAAATATTGATGAATGTTTTTTGCAGGCTGATTTTTCTAACCAAATTCGAAATTTTATACGTGAATATGCCCTTAAAAACAAGCTCTCTTTCTACGATGTTCGTAATCATACCGGCTTTTTACGTAACCTGATTATACGAAATACTACTCAAAACGAATGGATGCTGGTGCTCGTAGTAGCCCAAGCAAACGAAAAAGAAATAACCCGTTTAATGAATGAAATTCATATTCATTTTGCAGAAATTAATTCTCTTTTATACATTGTTAACACAAAACGAAATGATACTATTTACGATCAGGAAGTAATTACTTTTAAAGGCCCTCCGTACATAACCGAAAAAATTGGAACACTTCGTTACCGTATTTCTCCCAAGTCATTTTTTCAAACCAATACGTTTCAGGCAAAAAAGCTATACGATATAGTGCTGCAATTTGCCGAATTAAAAGGCAATGAAAATGTATACGATTTATACACCGGTACCGGAACCATTGCCAATTACATTGCACATGCTGCTTCAAAAGTAATAGGAATAGAATATATAGAAGATGCCATTACCGATGCAACAATAAACGCACAACTAAACCAGATTGAAAATGCATCCTTTTTTGCAGGAGATTTAAAAGACGTTTTTTTGCCCGATTTTATAAAAAACAATGGAAAACCCGATGTGATAATTACCGACCCTCCGCGTGCTGGTATGCACCCCGATGTAGTACAACAACTTATTACATGTGGTGCAGAAAAAATAGTGTACGTAAGTTGCAATCCGGCTTCACAGGCCAGAGATATTGCCATGCTCGATAATACCTACAAGGTTACAAACGTACAGCCTGTAGATATGTTTCCACATACACATCACGTAGAAAATGTAATTTTACTCGAAAAAAAATGATTCCAGAATTAAATACCGATTATTGGCACCAGCGTTGGCTAAAAGGCGAAACAGGTTGGGATATTGGTGGTGTAAGCACTCCTTTAAAAGAATATTTTGACCAACTATCCGATAAAAAAATTAAAATACTTATACCCGGCTGTGGTAATGCATATGAAGCTGAGTACCTTCATAAAAAAGGATTTACAAATGTTTATATTATCGATCTTTCCAATGCTCCTTTAAAAAATTTAAAAAAAAGAGTTCCTGATTTCCCTTCGGAACATCTTTTAACAGGAGATTTTTTTACTCTCTCCAACCTATCATTTGATTTAATAATTGAACAAACTTTTTTTTGTGCTATCAATCCTGGGCTACGAAAAAATTATGCCAAGCAGTCTCGTAAATTACTAAACCCTAATGGCAAATTGGTGGGCTTATTATTTAACGATACGTTAAATACAGAGCACCCTCCTTTTGGAGGAAACAAAGAGGAGTATAAGAAATATTTTTCGCCTTACTTTAATTTTAAAGTTTTCGAAACCTGCTATAATTCTATAAAACCACGCCAAAACAGAGAATTATTTATCCTTTTCGAGAAAAAAAGAATGAGATTTTATAAGCGAATGAAGATGAAATACATTGTATGTATTTTTTTTCTCTCCATTATTTCCTTGCACTTATTTTCTCAAGCCGATACAAATCATCTATTTAAGCAATTCCATATCGAATATTCGTTAGATAGCAACGATATCAGCTACTTTTACCAAATGGGCTTGCAAATAGACTCCTGTAGTTATAATCCCTTATACCACGAAATGTGCTTATGGATGGGCACTTCTTACCATTATGCAGGAAACAGTGAAAAGGGAATTGATTGCTCCGGTTTAGTTAAAAGTATCTTTTACAAGATTTATAATTTGTCTCTTTCCGGTGGTTCTGCCGACCTATTTTTACTTACCACCCCTATTGAAAAAGAAAATCTGCAAGAAGGTGATTTGGTATTTTTTAAAATTGCAAAAAACAGAATTTCGCACGTAGGTATTTATCTTTCAAACAATAAGTTTATTCACGCATCGGTAAAGCTAGGTGTTATTGTGAGCGATTTAAATGAACCTTATTATCAAAAATACTTTTACAAAGCAGGCCGATTACCATAACCTTTTTTTATATTCACTCGTAACACACAGCGGTATGAAAAAATATATTTTCTTTTCCTTTTACATCATTTTTACTCATGCATATTCTCAATCGCAGGTATGGGTAAACAAACCTCGGCAATGCAAACAACAATGCCCGTTAGAAGATTTAAATAAAATGGATATTGCCTATATTGAGTTAATTCCCAGAGGTAATTTTTAGGAGGGAAAATTCATGTTGAAATAGACTATGGCGTTAGACGAAATATATTTCAGAAAAAAATAAAATTAAGAACCGAAGAAGGAAAAAAAATGAAATTTAAGTCGTATGCCGCACTTTTAAATTACTTTTACGATAATAATTGGGAATTAGTGAAAATTGAAAACACGTACAATTACCACATTTATACAATGAAAAGAAAAGATAAATGAGTACAAAATCTATTATACTTAATGCGGAACAGATTGAACAAAAAATTAACCGCATTGCATACCAAATAGCCGAAAACAATATTGGTGAAAAAGAAATAATTATTGCAGGAATTGCTAACTCAGGGTATCTTTTTGCCCAGAAAGTGTCGAAAGTTTTAAAAAAAATATCTGAACTAAAAATTACACTGGGAAAAATTGAAATCGACAAAAAAAATCCACTGTCAAAGGATATACATTTTAGTTTACAAGAAAGCGATTATAAAAACAAGGTGGTTATTATTTTTGATGATGTTTTAAACTCGGGTAAAATATTAGCCTACACGAGTAAGTTTTTTCTTAACTCTCCGCTTAAAAAATTAGCTTGTGCCGTATTAGTAAACCGAGACCACCCTTCCTACCCTGTTTCAGCCGAATATGTTGGCCTTTCTTTATCTACCACACTAAAAGATTTGGTGCACGTAGAGTTTAAAGAAAAAGGAAAAAGCGTGGTTTATCTAACCTAGTACCAGATAACCAGCTAGTTTTGTAAAGAATTTAAAAAAATCTTTTTTACCAAGGGTGTTTCCGCTTCGGTATATACCTTTAGAAGATACACTCCCGTGGATATATATTGCGTTGACACAATGGCTTTATCTTGCAAGAGCGAAAGTTCAGAGAGCACTTTGCCTGCTAAATCTACTATCTGAACCATGCGAATAGTTGAATGTGCATGAATCTCAACAAAAGATGCGTATTCTATAATTTCTATTTTATTTTTTTCGTCACTCTCTTCCTCGTTTTGCAGGTCTCTTTTTAGATTATTATTAACCTGTGAGGGCATAAGGTTTTGAGGAATAATGTTATTAGGAACACAGGTTTTGAAATGTGTTAAAAAAGCATCGGACAATGTACCTCCTGAAAAAACAGGTTGATGCGAGAAAGGAGTAGATATTCCGGAAGACGAAAAGGTCCAACCTCCCACAAAAAAATCGCAGAATGCAGCAATCGGAACTACCGAAACACTATGTGGAATATCATCGTTTACTCCACCGTAGTAAGAACCCCATAGTCTTTGTCCAAATTTATTAAACATAGCTACATAAGCATCATATCCTCCTGCCAAATTTTGCTGTAATGCACCACTGGTAGAAATATTATTAGTAGAAATTGTAGATCCTACAATAATTACATCATCGTTTAAATTAGTCGTTACTCCATACCCTCTATCGTTATTGCTTCCTCCGTAGTAAGTTCCAAACATAAGGTTTCCATTTTTTGAAAACTTGGCCAAAAAAGCATCGGTACCTCCTCCTGCATAAAAAAACTGGTGAGCAGTAGAAGTGCTAATACCGTTTAAAGAAGCTGTGTTTCCTACTATATAAATATTTTGTTGGGAGTCACTGCTTATGCTAACCGCATCATCTGTATCGTTACCTCCGTAGTAGGTTGCCCAAATAAGATTACCCGAGCTTGTGAATTTTGCTATAAATGCGTCCATAATGCCTGATAAATAAGTTTTATAAGAACCCACCGTAGCTATTCCTGTAGCCGATTTGGTAGAACCTATTACAACAATTCTTCCGGCATTATCTACCAATATATCTCTACCTAAGTCCATTTCATTTCCACCAAAATAGGTAGCCCAATTAAGCCCTCCATTAAGAGAAAGAGAAGCTAAAAACATATCGCTTAAATCCGAATAAGTTGTTTTATGAGCCCCTGGTGTGGAAATATTATTTAAAGAAGAGGTTCTTCCGGTAATAAAGAGGGCATTTCCATTATTGGCAATTCCTCTAGTATATTCAGTAAACCCTCCCCCATAATAGGTAGCCCAAATACGCAAACCAGACTGTGTAAACCTGCAAACAAAAGCATCGCTGTTTCCTCCTGCAAATGCAGGTTGATGAGTTCCCATTGTGGAAATATTGGTAGCAGAACGGGTTTCTCCTAAAATAAACACATTCGTATCTACGGTGGTAACATCCCAACCATAGTCAAACTCAGAACCACCATAGTATGTACACCATAAAAGCTGCCCGCTTAAATTAAATTTTGCAAGCAGGGCATCACTGCTTCCTCCATTGTAAACACTACTAAAAGCATTATTGGTAGCAATATTCATTAAGGATTTAGTTCGGCCTACAGAATATACATTTTCGTAATTATCAGCATGTACATTGAGTATTTCATCGTACTCGGTGTGCCCAAAATAAGTTCCCCAACTTAAAACAGGCATGGGGTCTATTACTAATGTTTTACCTTTTACTACACCTTTTACTTTTATTCCGTAGGTATTTATTCCTTTCTCCTCGTATAGTGCAACGCATGGTCTCTTCGATTCAGAGATATACGTAAACGGAATTTGCTCTTCTATGGTTCCATTGTGCACATATAGTCTTACACTATTATTCTTAATTTCAGAAAAATCTACCCCGTTATATCTTATTGAAATTTGTGATAAATCGGCACCCGGATGAATTATAAAATTGTATTCAAAAAATTTATTTTTTGATGGATGACTCACAAACTCAATGTCAATACCATCATATATGTTTTTGTATGTAATTTTGGAATAGGATCTTACATGTGTTACCCCCTCTTCTTTTGTATTATAGGTATAAAAGTTATAATACGCTTCTAAGACTTGCGCTGAAACAATTTCCGGATTAGGGTTAGCTCCTAAAAACGCTATATCTATTCGGTTAAAGAGATAGCTATTGTTATTAGCAGCCTCTTTATAATATAATTTTTCCGAATCTTCTAATTCATTTAAAATTGCTGATTCTGCACTTTTTCTCTCAATTTTATATGTATCATAACTGAAGCTATTTTTTTTCAGTTGTACATTCATTCCGTTTCCATGCAGCAGATATTTTACTTCTTGGTTTGGAGTTTCAAACTGATTTAAAATTTGCCCTTTGTTTTCGACAAAACCAATTGTTTTAACCATCGTATTACCAAAAATACAGTTCAACGAAATAAAAAAAGCAAAAATGAGTATACTGTTTTTCTTTTTCAATGTTAAATGTTTTTTAAAGTTAATTCCTAAAGTTATGCATTGTATTTAAGATGTAACAATTTTGGTTGTATAAATGTTTACACAAAGTTACGATGATTAAGCTATATGGTGCGAAAAAGGATATTTCCTATTGCCCATATACGAAGTTACATTATAATAACCACTATTTCGAACAAGCATTTTGGTTTACTTTCTGTTTCATTCTATTTCATAACTTAGCGGCTTATTATCTTACGCATGAGTTACAAACCAACTACTCCTAAAGGTACTCGAGATTTTGGCCCCACCGAAATGAGCAGAAGAAATTATCTTTTTACCATAATCAAAAACACTTTTAAACTTTACGGATTTCTTCCTATTGAAACACCTGCCATGGAAAATATGGATACTCTGATGGGTAAATATGGAGAAGAAGGCGACCGCCTCATTTTTAAAATACTGAACAGTGGCAATTATCTCGAAAAATTCTCTTTATCAAAAAAAGAAATTGATGAAATTACAAAAGAGAAAAGCCTTGCCAACGAATGGTTTTTATTCGATCATAAGGTAGACTTTACCAAACACCTTTCCGAAATAAGCGAAAAAGCTCTTCGCTACGATCTAACCGTACCCTTTGCAAGATACGTTGTGCAACATCAAAACGAAATTACCTTTCCGTTTAAACGATACCAAATACAGCCTGTATGGCGAGCCGATAGGCCACAAAAAGGCCGATACCGCGAATTTTACCAGTGCGATGCCGATATCATTGGCTCTGATGCATTACTCAACGAAGTAGAATTGGTAAAATTAATAGATGATGTTTTTACTAAAATCTCCATGCCTATTACCATTAAAATAAACAACCGAAAAATACTTGGAGGAATTGCAGAAATTGCCGGTCAGCCAGAAAAAATAACCGATATTACTGTAGCTATAGATAAACTTGATAAAATTGGGCAAGAAAAAGTGATAGAAGAAATGCAAAGTAAAGGAATCTCCGATGAAGCTATTCAGGCCATTAAGCCGTTGCTTCATTTTAAAGGAGATTTTCAGGAAAAGATAAGCCTGCTTTCCAATCTTTTTGAATCGTCCGAAATTGGAAAAAAAGGAATAAAAGAAATAGAATATGTTTTTGAAACATTAAAGCATCTTGCCAACATTCAATCTGAAGTAGATTTTGATATAACCCTCGCCCGCGGATTAAACTACTACACAGGAGCTATTTTTGAAGTAAAGGCTAAAAATGTGCAAATAGGAAGCATTTGCGGTGGAGGTCGCTATGATGATTTAACCGGAATTTTTGGATTAAAAAATGTTTCAGGTGTGGGCATCTCTTTTGGCATTGACCGTATTTACGATGCAATGAACGAACTCGGACTTTTCGAAAAAGCAAATCTGCTCAGCGAAAGCACTCTTGTGTTATTCATCAATTTTGGCGAAAAGGAAACCAACTATTGCCTTCAAACAGTATTTAAATTGCGCGAAAAAGGAGTGAATTCAGAAATGTACCCAGACACAGCCAAGTTAAAAAAACAAATGAAATACGCTAATGACAAAAACATTCCCTATGTAGTTATTGCCGGGGAAGACGAAATAAAAGAGCAAACATTCACTTTAAAAAAAATGGACACCGGAGAGCAAAAGTCCCTTAGCGAAACCGAATTGATAAATCTGTTCAAAACAGTATGAAAAAAGAAATTGAAATAAACCACAACTGGATAAAGATTTCTGATTTAATAGAAATGGTAGAGAATTATGCCGCCCTCACCCTATCGGAAATTGCGAAAGAAAAAATAGAAAAATGTTATTGTTTTTTACAAAAAAAACTAAACGAAAACATATCGGTGTACGGAGTAAATACAGGCTTTGGGGCTTTGTGCAATACTCGTATTCCTGAATCGGATTTGGCTGTTTTACAAAAAAATTTAGTCATGTCGCATGCCTGCGGAACCGGAAAAGAGGTGCCCAAAGAAATTGTAAAACTCATGCTGTTTTTAAAAATAAAAGGCTTGGCACAAGGGCACTCCGGAGTACAATTAGCTACCGTACAACGCCTGATTGACTTTTACAATAACGACATTACACCCGTAGTGTATCAACAAGGTTCTCTAGGTGCATCAGGCGATTTGGCTCCTTTGGCACATCTTTCTCTTCCGCTTATTGGAATGGGCGAAGTGTTTTTCCAACATCAAAAAATAAGTGGCAGCGAATTAAACAAACGCATGGGTTGGAACCCTATAGAACTTCAAGCAAAAGAAGGTTTGGCCCTATTAAACGGCACACAGTTTATGAGTGCTTACGGCAGCTACCTCCTGATGCAATTAAATAAATTAAGTGCATTTTCCGATGTAATTTCCTGCGTTTCTATTGAAGCATTCGATGCCAGACCGGAACCTTTTGATGATTTAATACACAAAGTACGTCCGCACAACGGACAATTTATAACCTCCAGAAATATTCAGAAAATACTAAATGGGAGCCCGCTCTTTAACCGACAAAAAGAACATGTTCAGGACCCCTATAGTTTTCGCTGTATACCGCAAGTACACGGTGCTAGCAAAGATGCCATTATGTACGTAAAAAAAGTTTTTGAAACCGAAATTAACTCGGTTACCGATAACCCTACCTTGTTTGCAAATGAAGAAAAAATAATTTCGGGCGGAAACTTTCATGGTCAGCCCCTTGCACTTGCATTAGATTTCTTATGCCTTGCCATGGCCGAATTGGGTAGTATATCCGAACGAAGAGTGTATAAACTCATATCCGGCCAAAGAGGCTTGCCTCCCTTTCTTGCTTCGAACCCGGGCTTAAATAGTGGTATGATGATTTTGCAATACACTGCAGCCTCTATAGTTAGCCAAAACAAACAATTATGTACACCCGCAAGTGTTGATACCATAGATTCTTCAAACGGACAAGAAGACCACGTGAGCATGGGTGCCAATGCCGCAACCAAAGCATTTCGTGTTTTAGAAAATGTAAAACAACTCTTCGCTATTGAACTTCTTGTTTCTACACAAGCCCTAAACTACAAAAAGTCCTTAAAAAGTTCGGCATATATCGAAGACTTTGTTTTGAAAGTTAGAGAAAAAATTCCTTTTTTAACTCAGGATACCGAAATGCACATACTGATAAAAGAAGCGTTGCAACTGCTCAATACCTTAGAGATAAAGGCGGATGAAAATGGAGTGTTACTGCATTAACAGATTTCTATTTACATTTACGTAAAGAAAAAATAAATGCAAAATCGTCTGCTCATTCTCTTCTTCGTTTGCTCTCACTTAATCTCATACTCGCAAAGAAGAGGAGTAGCTTTTCATGTTGATGTAACGCAAGACTCTGCTCTGGTTCTAGATTTTTCCAAAGCAAAATTTATACTCGATGATCAACCCGAATATTCACAAATAAATTACAACGACAGTAACTGGATAGAAGTTAAAACCGATACGGTTGTCTACGAAGGAATTGGTTGGTTTAGATTTGCATTTTCTTCCGAAAAACTGGCAAATAACATTCCCTGCTGTCTTACCCTTTCTCAATTAGGAGCTTCAGAGATTTACTTAAACGGCAATCGTATTTATTCATTTGGCAGAATAGGCACAAATGCAAACCATGAAACTCCTTTTTTTTTAGATAAAAAAGTTGTAACTATTATGCCCAACCAAAAAGCCGAAACAAATGTGTTAGCAATTAGGTACTCCAACAATTTTTACCACAGATATACTAGTAATAGAAAGCAACCTTTAAAAGGAATTATGGTGTCTTTCTCTCAAACAGAGATAGTTGAGGGTGAGCAAAATATGCTCTCAATACTGGGGACTCTATTAAGTAGTTTTCTTTTTTCTCTTTGTTTTATACATCTGTTGCTGTTTCTCTTTTATAAAGAACAGAAAACGAATTTGTACTACAGTTTACATATTTTTTCTTATGGTCTCATTATAATACTTTCTATCCTGTCAGAGATTATTTCTTACACCCCCATTACTCTTTTTTTAAAAGAATATTTATTGATGCTTCTTATTCCGTTTTTTATTACGCTTAATGCATTCTTTTATTCTATATACTACAATAACTTTTTTCCTAAGCGATTTAAATTGCTCGTTTTTCTTTTTACCCTTTACGGAATACTCTATATCCTAAACACCAAAGCCGAATACACAAGGATTATTCTTATCGCTTGCGTACTAATATCGGTAGTAGAATGTTTACGAGTCATTTATTTAGCCATAAAAAAGAAAATTCGTGGAGCAAAAATATTAGGCTTAGGATTATTGGTATTTGCAACCCTTCTAACAGCAATCTTTGTTATTTCTTTTTTATCAAATAATTCAACGGTACACATCGAAGGATCATGGTTAAGTATTAGCATTATTTTGCTTGTTCTGTTTTCTTTGGTTAGTATTCCTATATCCATGTCGGTTTATCTTGCCTATCATTTTTCTTTGGTAAATAAAGACCTGAAACTACAAATTAAAAATGTAGAAACCCTTTCGGCCGAAAATCTAAAACAAGAAATTGAAAAAAAGAAACTCTTAGAAGAACAAAACATCACTCTAGAAACTCAGGTAAAAGAACGAACCGAAGAAGTTGTAAAACAAAAAGAGTTAATAGAAACAAAACAAAAAGAAATTATAGATAGCATTCGCTACGCCAAACGTATACAAGACGCTATGCTACCTAGAATTAAAATAATAGAGAATAAAATAAAACGACTAAAAAAATAGGTGCTTAGTTTTAGCCCCTACTTAAAAATTTCGTCTTTTAACTTTGTATTTAATTCTACCGATGTAACCTTCCACTTTAAATCTTGTTTACCCATGCTTTGCGAAAGTTGATGAGGGAATTTAATGCCTTTTACCTCTTTATATTCGGAAAAGTATGAATTCACCGTTATTTCACCTCCGGCTTGCGGCACATTTTTAGTTTTTACACTCATTACTTTAAAGCCGGTTTTCATATCAAAATAATCGTAGGTTTTATTACCCTTGGGCGATATCACTTCTACCTTATAAGCATCGGCACCATTTACTTCTTCAATTGAAATTAAATTGAGTTGATACCCTAAGGTGTTATACTTAGTTTCTAAGAATAGTTGAGATTCCAATCGAAGTTCTTCTAATTCTTCGCCCGTAATTTCTCTGTTTCCCTGCATGCCACTGGCAGAAGCTTTTGCTCCATCAAAAACTTGTTTTTGAATTACCATTACCCCCGCAGTGATAGAGGTAAGCGACTTGTTGGGTTGTTTTCGTTGCACAGTCATTTGTAAATCCATACCTTGTACCGAACCTTCTAACTTGGTAGTTATATCTTTCACTTTATGAATTGCTTTTAAACCTCCAATAGAGCGTATATAATTATCAATTACAAATTGTGCGGTTACCTCTTTGGGTAAAGGTTTACTATCTGAAACAGCATTTCCAAAATGATCGAAATACTCAATCTTACCCGAAGCGCTAAAAGGTTTAAGTTTTATGGCCACTTCATCTTTATTTCCCACTACCAAAATATAGGCGTTATCCGGTTTCATATATTTTTGTGCTACCCTTTGTATATCCCCCACTGTTAATGCATTTAGTTTTTCTAAATAAGTAGCGTAATAATCTTTAGGTAATTTATATTTTTCTGTTTGCAAGGCAAATCGGGCAATCGTTTGCGGTTGCTCTAGGCCTCTGGCAAAACTCCCAGTTATAAAATTTTTGGTAGACTGCAGTTCCTTTTCGGTTACCGGTTCATCTCGCATTCTTTTCATTTCTTTTAAAAATTCTACAATGGCACTATCGGTTACTCCATTACGCACACTGGCAGAAGCAGAGAAATAACCAATTACCGGATCGTTGGATAATTGTGAATAAGCTCCGTATGTGTATCCTTTATCTTCTCTTATATTCTGAAACAAACGAGCCGAAAAACCTCCTCCACCTAAAATGCTATTCATAACGGAGGCTGCAATATAATCTTCCTGACCCACTTTATACTCCACGGGATAAGTAATAGTAATGACAGACTGAACCGCTCCTGGCTTGTTTACAAATGCCACCTTGCTTAAAGAGGGTATATTGGGTGTTTCGTAATTATTTTTCGGAACACTGCCTTTGGGCCATTTTCCAAAATATTTTTCCACCATTTTTTTTGCTTCGGAAGGAGTGATGTCTCCTACTATTACAAGGTATGAGGCGTTGGGTTTAAAATAGTTTTTATAATATTCCTTACATAATTCAACCGTAATATTTTTCACTGTTTCTTCGGTAGTAATTTCTCCGTAGGGATGCTGTTTTCCGTAGCGTAATACCTTAGCAACATTGGCCGACATGGCACTGGCATCGGTTTTTGCTGTAGATAAACCGGAAAGGGTTCTCATATTTATTTTTTCTAATTGTTCGGCCGAAAAGGCTGGATTTAAAATTACATCAGAGACTAAATCGAGTAATTTCTCTGTATGCTTAGAAAGAGCCGATGCAAAAAAACCTTCGCTGTTGGTAGAAAAGTTGGCTCCTATAAAATCGGTTTCTTCATCTATCTGCTCCTTTGTTCGGGTAGTCGTTCCGGTTGCAAGCAACTCTCCTGTTGCACTTAATAACCCGGCAGCATTGCCTTGCCTAACAGGATCTATATCTAAACTTAGCTGAAATGAAATTTTTGGCAATTTATGATTTTCTACTACGATTACTTTTAAGCCGTTATCTAACATAAAGGCTTCATAGTTTCCGATTTGAATTTTTGGTGCTGCCCCCGGAGCAGGGGCTTTACTCCGGTCAATTTTTAATGCACTTGTTTTGCTTGCTGATGTTGTTTTTTGGCTATAAGAGGTTACTGTACAAATGAAAAGAAAAAACAAGAATACAACCTTTGATATATTTTTCATACACTATCTTTTTAAAAATTATTTTAGTTGGCGGGGTGTGGCAAATAATAAAGCACTACCCTATTTTTTTCTGTTAGATATTTTTTAGCTACTTGCTGAATATCTTCTTTGGTAACCAGGTTATACCGTTCTATTTCGGTATTAATTAAATTGGCATCGCCATAATACATTTGGTAATTGGCAAGAGCTTCGGCAATACCAGCCATGGTAGAATTCCCGGAAACAAAATCATTTTCTATTTGATTTTTTAATTTCTGAAATTCCAAATCACTAATTAATTCGTTTTTCACTTTTTCAACTTCTGCATTTAAAGAGGCTTCCAAATCTTCGGGGGTAACTCCCATATTGCAGATTGCCATATTTAGCATTAAACCGGGTTGCTCTAAATTCATTGGAAAATTGGCGGCATAAAGAGCTTTTTGCTGCTCATCTACCAATGATTTATATAAACGAGAACTTTGCCCATTGGCCAAAAGTGTGCTAAGCATTTCCACTGCATAAGCATCTTTTGTTCCCATAGCCGGTATATGATATGCCTGAATAACGGCAGGCAGTTGAATATTATCGTACACCACATCTCGCACTTCGGCTGTTTTTTCCGGTTCAACAATACTTGGCCTGGGCACTTCGCCCCCCTTAGGTATTGGCCCAAAATAGGCTTGTATTAGTTTTTTGGCATTTTCAATGTTTATATCTCCGGCAATAGAAAGAATGGCGTTATTGGGCACATAATAGGTTTTATAAAAATTAACATAGTCTTCTTCAGCTGCCGCGTCTAGATGTTCCATAGAGCCAATGGGTACCCAATTGTACGGATGTACCGTGTAAGCTCGTTTCATTACTTCAGCAAATACGCTTCCGTAGGGTTGGTTATCTACACGCATTCTTTTTTCTTCTTTTACCACCTGACGTTGGGTTTCTATTCCTTCTTTCTCTACTTTGGCATGCATCAGTCTTTCTGATTCTAGCCATAAACCTAATTCCAATTGGTTCGATGGAAGAATTTCATAGTAATAAGTTCGGTCGCTCGAAGTATTCGCATTTAAAGTACCTCCTGCATTTTCTACTATTTTAGAAAACTCGCCTCGGGCAATATTTTCTGAACCTTCAAAAAGCAAATGTTCAAAAAAATGAGCAAAGCCGGTTCGGTTCGGATTTTCGTTTTTAGAACCTACATGGTACATAATAGATACCGCTACAATGGGAGTAGTATTATCCTGATGTAAAATAACCTGTAAACCATTATCTAGTTTGTAGCGAACAAATTTAATCTCATTCTTCTTTTGCGAAAAGGCTATAAACCCTAAAAAAAAGAATGCAAAGAACAGTGCGGAGTTTTTATACATATTTATTAGTTTTCTGCGAATATATAAAATAAAAATAAAACGGATAAAGATAATACACCAATGGTGTTATTCTTTTACAGGCGGTGTGTGTTAGCGGCTACAATAAGATTGGCCACATACTTATCTATCGGAAAACTTACATCATTTGGTGAAAACTCCGTTATTTTTTTCCAGCGAAATTCTTGTGCAAATTCTTTTGCTCCTTGTTGAAAACAAAAGGGTTCATCTTGTGTTTGAATATGTGAATAATTATTCAAATTAACACGGTAATAAACACTTATTATTTGTTGGTTTTCATGAAAAACCGAAGGCTGAAAAAAATCGGTGGTATAGAAATGTTGCATAGAACAAACCTCTGTATTCAACTCCTCTCTTATTTCTCTAATTAATCCATCTTTTAATCCCTCGCCATATTCTAAACCTCCTCCTGGAAATTTTGTGAAAGATGTACCAAAACGGTGCTCATCGGTAAGTAATACTTCGTTGGCCTGGTTTATTATAATGGCGTACACCCTTACATTAAAAATTCCTTTCATTTAATTACCGCTTATTGTTTACAAGCACAATAATACGATGCATTTGTTGTTTTATATACTATTCTTTTTAATTGTATATACATTTTTAAATTTAGGTACTTTTGGCAGCCATGCCCGTTTTCTTTCAAAAATACATTTTACTATTCGCTCTGTTACCCTCTGTTTTATTGGCACAGCAAAAGGCCAGTATTAGCGGAACCATAAAAACAAAAAATGGAGAACCTATAGAAGGGGCTTCTGTTTCCGTATTCGGAAAACCGGGTGGTACCACAAGTGATGCCAATGGATACTTCAGCCTTTCTATTCCTGCCAATACCGATATTACTATTGTTTTGAGTTTTATAGGATTTAACCCTATTAAACAAACTTTTAATCTGCCTCCTGGCACAAAAAAACAACTAATTTTTGAAATGGAAAAATCAAATATTATACTGCCCGAACTTACCATTGAAGAGGAAAAAAATCGTGGCACCAATATGCAAACCATCAATCCAAAGTTGGTAAATAAAATTGCTTCTCCCTCGGGCAGCTTTGAAGCAATATTAAAAACCCTTCCGGGAGTTTCTTCAAACAACGAACTTAGTTCTCAATATTCGGTGCGTGGAGGAAATTTTGATGAAAACCTGATTTATGTAAACGATGTAGAAATTTACCGCCCCTTTTTAGTCCGCTCCGGGCAACAAGAAGGCCTTAGTTTTATTAATCCGGGCATGGTAGAATCTGTAAGTTTCTCTGCCGGAGGTTTTGATGCAAAATATGGCGATAAACTTTCCTCGGTACTCGATGTAAAATACAAAGAACCACTAGAAACAGCAGGTTCGGCAACCCTTACTCTGCAAGGAGGAAGTTTCCACTTGGAAGGTTCTCCGGGTAATCACCGCTTTACACATATTACCGGCATACGCTACCGCAGCAACCAATACATTTTAAAAAGTTTAGATACCGATGGAGATTATAAACCCACTTTTTTTGATTTACAAACGTACCTTACCTACGATATTAGCGAGAAATGGGAAATCTCTTTTTTAGGAAATGCAGCTCGTAATCATTACAAATTTATACCTAAAAGCAGGCAAACCGAGTTTGGTACTATCAATCAGGCCTTGCGTTTAAGTATTTACTTTGAAGGACAAGAGTTCGACCGCTTTGAAACCTATTTTGGTGCGGTAACCAACACCTGGAAACCCAACAAAGATCTTACTCTGAAGTTCATTACATCAACCTTTGTTTCTTTTGAAGAAGAAACATTTGACATTGATGGATATTATCTGATAGATGAACTAGAACGCGATTTAAGTAAGGATAATTTTGGTGATGTTGCCTTTAATCGTGGTGTAGGCGGATTTCTGCAACATGCCCGCAACTACCTCGATGCCCGCGTTGGCAACGTGGAGCATAAAGGAAAACTAAACAAAAGAAACCGCACACTCGATTGGGGAATAAAATTTCAACACGAGCAAATAAACGATGAATTAAATGAGTGGAATATGCTCGACTCGGCAGGGTTTTCTATTCCACATCCTCCCGATTCGGTCGGATACACAAAGCCGGAATTACAGCCCGAACAAGAAATTATTTTTCCATACGTTTTAAAAACCAATATTACGATGCAATCTAACCGAGGAATTGCTTACCTTCAACAAGCTTGGAGGTGGGAAACTTCCGATTCGGCTAAAATAACCCTCACAGCTGGTGTACGTGCCAATTACTGGGATTTTAATAACGAAGCCGTGTTTAGTCCCCGCTCTACTCTATCGTTAAAACCAAACTGGAAAAAAGATTTTCTTTTCAGGTTTTCTACCGGATTTTACTATCAACCCCCTTTTTACCGCGAACTACGAAACTTTGATGGCACACTGAATAAAGAAATTAAAGCCCAGCAATCCATTCATTTTGTATTGGGAAGCGATCAAAATTTTAGGGCGTGGAATCGCCCTTTTAAATGGACCACCGAACTTTATTATAAGTTACTGAACAATGTTATACCATACGAGTTAGACAATGTGCGTATTCGATATTACGCCAAAAATAACGCCAACGCATATGCTACCGGTATTGATTTTAAAATAAACGGAGAGTTTGTAAAAGGGGTTGATTCTTGGGCAAGTCTTTCTGTTATGAAAACTCAAGAAGATATTACCGATGACTATTATGTAGATTACTACAATAGCGATGGAGAAAAAATTATTAAAGGTTACACACTAAACAATGTTGTAACCGATAGCGTAATAACCAAACCGGGATACATACCACGCCCTACCGACCAACGTGTAAATTTTAGTTTGTTTTTTCAAGATTATTTACCGGGCCTGCCTAGTTTGAAAATGTATCTTACCCTTTTCTTTGGTAGCGGATTACCCTTTGGCCCTCCTAGCTACGAAAGATATAAAGATACATTGCGTATGCCTCCTTACCGCAGGGTAGATTTAGGATTTTCATACGATTTATTAAAAGAAGGTAAAAAGTGGAAAGAGGGTAGCAAAAACCCTTTCAAAAAATTTAAATCGATATGGGCTAGTGTGGAAGTGTTTAATTTATTACAAATTAATAATACCATATCGTACTTATGGGTAAAAGATATTTCTAACCGCACGTATGCTGTACCTAATTACCTTACCTCTCGCCAACTCAATGTAAAACTCCATTTCGAATTTTAATTTTAACGTGCCATTTGATATTTCAACCCCTCTGAGTGTTTTAAGTATGCCTTAATAGAGCCTACTAAAATTTCGGATTCTATCAAAACCGGAATTTTATTTTTATCGGCCGTAACCCATACGGTCATTCCTTCTCCTCCTTTAAACAATGTACCTTCTATTAATAATGGTTTAAACTTGTAGCATAAATAAGTTTCTTCAGAACGGGTTTTAATTTCTTCTTTTCCTAAATAACGGATATATGTTTGGTATTCTTTTTCTTCTATAAAAAGTTTAATAGGGATTGTATCATTGTGTTTACATTTTTCAAAATCAATTGTGCGGGCGTAATAAACCATAGTTAGTACATCAAAGGTGCAGGGTGTAAAAGATGAACTATCTTTTTGCAAAGGCAATTTATTTTTTTTAGAAAAAGTATATGCTTTACCGTTATAATAATTAAACCAATACTCATTAAACAAATAATCAGAGCCTTCGTTTACTACACGCTTAAACCAGTAAGGTTTTAAGGAATAAAAATCGGCATAGGATTGGTACGTATCGCGAACCTTAAAAATCCAATCGTATTTTTTATACGTAGTTCCATAGCTGTAAAAATGAAAAACTTTTTTTTTATAGAATGTAGTGGAATCAACTTTAAAATAAACCTCGCCTGCATGGGTCCATATAAAATGCCAATTGTAGTATATATCGTAGGTAATCTTTTCTCCTCCTTCAAAAGGAATATTGGTTATAGAGCAATGTTGCTGTGCAAAACTAAAGAGGCATAACAGCACTGCACAAACTGTTAAATAAACCTTTTGCTTGTTTAATGCAACCTGATTAGACATTCAATAAAAATTATTTTTTGCAATCAAAAGCATTGTTTCATTCTATCCAAACTTAGTAACTTCGCCCAACAAATTTAAAACAAATAACCATGCCGAAAGGAATATATAAAGTACCAAACCCCATTAACGAACCCGTAAAAACGTACGCTCCCGGAACTACCGAAAGAAAAGAACTTAAAAATATGCTTACACAGCTTCGCAATTCTGAAGTTGATATTCCTATGTACATTGGGGGCAAGGAAATTCGCAGCGATAAAAAAGTACGATTAGCCCCTCCGCATAACCACAAACATACCCTTGGATTTTTTTATAAAAGTGATAAAATACACGTAAAACAAGCCATTGATGCGGCACTGGAGGCTAAAGAAAAATGGGCAAATCTTTCGTGGGAGCACAGAGCTTCTATTTTTTTAAAAGCAGCCGATTTAATTGCAGGACCATACCGTGCTAAATTAAATGCAGCTACCATGTTAGGTCAAAGCAAAAGTGCTTTTCAGGCCGAGATTGACAGTGCTTGCGAAATAATAGACTTCCTTCGTTTTAATGTTCATTTTATGCAGGAAATATATAACGAGCAACCCATTTCATCGCCCGGAATATGGAACCGTATAGAATGGAGGCCTTTAGAAGGATTTATATATGCTCTTACCCCTTTTAACTTTACAGCCATTGCCGGAAATTTACCTACCTCTTGTGCCATGATGGGAAATACAGTTGTATGGAAACCCAGCAATACACAAGTGTATTCTGCCAATGTTTTAATGGAAATATTCAGAAAGGCCGGAGTGCCCGATGGAGTAATAAATCTTATTTACCCATCAGGACCCGATGCAGCCGATGTTATATTTTCGCATCCCGATTTTGCAGGAATACACTTTACAGGTTCTACCGAAGTATTTCAGAACATTTGGAAAACCATTGGGAATAACATACACACCTACCGTTCATACCCCCGCATTGTAGGCGAAACAGGCGGAAAAGATTTTATTGTAGCACACCCTACAGCCGAAGCCTCTGTGGTGGCTACAGCCATTTCGCGTGGAGCCTTTGAATACCAAGGACAAAAATGTTCCGCTGCTTCCAGAGCTTACATTCCTTCTAACTTATGGAGTGAAGTAAAACAATTGGTTTTAACCGATTTAAAAAGTATGAAGATGGGACCTAGTGAGGATTTTTCGAATTTTATTAACGCAGTAATTGACGAAAAATCCTTTGATAAATTATCTGCCTATATTGGAAATGCCAGAAAAGACTCAAATGTAGAAATTATTGCAGGCGGAAAATACGACAAATCGGAAGGTTATTTTATTGAGCCGACCATACTGCTTTGTAAAGACCCGCATTATGTAACCATGTGCGAAGAACTCTTTGGCCCTATTCTTTCGGTTTATATTTATGATGAAAATAAATTTGAAGAAACACTCAATCTGGTTGACCAAAGTTCTCCGTATGCATTAACCGGTGCTATCATTGCTCAGGACCGTTATGCCATAGAACTGGCTACTAAAAAACTTAAAAATTGTGCCGGAAATTTTTATATAAACGATAAACCTACAGGTGCGGTAGTAGGACAACAACCTTTTGGAGGAGCCAGAGGTTCGGGTACAAACGATAAAGCCGGAGCTAAAATAAATTTATTGCGTTGGGTGTCTCCACGTACCATCAAAGAAACCTTTATTCCGCCTACCGATTACCGTTATCCCTTTTTAAGTGAAGAATAATTATATCGAAGTTATTTTTTCTCTTCCTTAGGAATTTTCTTAACATATTTAAGAGTTAATAAATTCATAGGATTAACTCCTAAATTTTGTACACGCGGACTTACAAATCGCACTACCTCATCATAATAAAGAGGTACTACAGGAGCTTCCTCTATAATGATTCTATCCATTTTTCGATAAATCTCGTATCGTTCTTTCTCAGAATTTGTTTTGTGGGCAAGTTCATAAAGCCTATCATACTCCGCATTTTTAAAATGAGTATAATTAGGGCCATCGGGTGCAAAATTTTTGCTGTAAAAGAGAGCTAAATAATTCTCTGCATCGGGATAATCAGCTACCCACGATTTTCTGAAAAAAGCAGAGCCTTGCCTAGCTACTAACTCGGAATGAGTGGCAGCCGGGTTTAAATCTATTTTCATTTTTATACCTAATTCTTGTAGCTGATGTTGAATAAACTCACACAAGTCTAGATATTGAGAGGTAGTACTTAGTACAATCTCGGGCATTCCTTTACCATTGGGATATCCGGCTTTTGCCAACAACTCGTGTGCTTTTTGCGGATTGTAGGAATAACCGGGCACTTCCTCTTCGCTAAACGAAGCCATACCTTTTGGCACAAAGCCCGATGTAGCCGGAGTACCCACATTGTTGCGTAAATACATAATCATTTGTTTACGGTCGAATCCATAATTTATAGCTTGGCGAACTTCTTTTTTACGCAAGGGGCTATTTTTCATAATTTCCACCTCATCATCAACTAAAAAACCAAGATATTCGGTATTTAGAAAAGATTGTGTTAGCATTTTTATTTTGTCCGAGTAATCCGGTTTTAACTTTCCTTTTGAATCGAGTATTTGTTGCTTATAGCTACCATCTAACCCCGAAATAAAATCTAAATTCCCCTTCATAAATTCAAAAAATTCTACTTCTTCATCTTTTCCGAAAGTGATAGAAATTGCATCTAAATAGGGTAGTGAGTTACCTTCATCATCTTTCTCAAAATACTTCTCATTTTTAGTTAAAATTAGTTTTACGTTTTCTTCCCACATTTTAAAAACAAAGGGGCCTGTACCTATTGGATTTTTACGAAAATCATCGCCATACTTTTCTACTACCTCGTGGGGTACTACCGAACAATATTGCATGGTAAGCAATCCGGGAAATGGAGGAAACGGGAATTTTAAATATATTTTTAAAAGGGTGTCGTTTTCAGCCACAAAACCTATGTTATTACTTCTTTTGGAACGGTCTATATTGTTAAATATCCACCGGCCGGGCGAGGCCACTTTATCGTCTATTATGCGTAAAAAACTGTGAACAAAATCGGAGGCAACTACTTTCCGTCCTTTTCCATTCGGAAAAACCGGAGAGTCATGAAAAAAAACATCATCTCTTAAATAAAACGTATACACTGTTCCGTCATCAGATACTTCCCATTTTTTAGCGATGCAGGGTTGCACGTACAAGTTATTATCCATTTGCAATAAGCCGTTGTATAACTGGTTTACTGGCCATATATTTTCCAATCCTCTGGCGAAGGCGGGGTCGAGAGAAGTAATTCCGGATGATTCGTTATAACGGAACAATTTAGAATCGTCATCATTTTTTTCTTTATGGCCTCCACCACATGCTGTTATAAACAATACACAGACCAACACAAAGTACTTAATGTTTAAAAATGTACGCATATCCTATTCTTTTAATTTTTCAATGATACTTAATATTAACAGGCTTTAATAAAAGGTGTCATCTGGTTTTTAAACAAGATTGTTAACAGCACATAAAATTATTTTTAATGAAATAATAAAACATTGAAACTAAAAAATACATTTGCTCCATTAAATCATTTTAAATGATACACCCACACACCGAACTTCGTATCATCAGTGAAACTGTTGGATACGGAATCTTTGCCAACAAACGTATTCCTAAAGGCACCATAACATACATTAAAGATGAACTTGAACTGGTATTTAAACCTACCGATGTTCGCCTAAAAGATAAGAAGTATTTCGACATTATTGAGCGTTTCTCGTACATTGATAATAAGGGAAATCGGATTCTAAGTTGGGATTTATCTAAGTACGTAAACCATTCTTGCAACGCTAACACTATGAGTACCGGGTACGATTTCGAAATTGCCCTAAGAGATATTGAGGCCGGAGAACAACTTACCGATGAATATGGCATTTTTAACCTGATAACCGACATGCATTGCGAGTGCGGGGAACCCAACTGTCGTAAAACAATAAGAAAAAATGATTTTGATATTTTCTATAAAGAATGGGATACCCGGATAAAACAATCGCTTTCCTTTTTAAAGAAAGTAGAACAACCCTTACTTCCATTTATGGATCAAAAAACAAAAGAACAATTAGAAAAATATCTTCAAGAAGGAAAACCTTACAAAAGTGTGTATAACCTCCGATTAAAAAAAGAGTTAAACGGTTTGGCTAATCCGCATGAATTAAATTTTCTTTTAAAGCATAAATAACGATACCGGCTGTATTTTTCAGTCTTAATTTATGCATTATGTTTTTGCGATGTGTATTTACGGTATGGCTACTTAAAAACAACTTGTCGGCAATTTCTTTGTTAGTTAAACCCTCTGCAATAAGTTGAATAATTTCTATTTCGCGTTTTGATAAAGATACTCCTTCGCATTTATCCGTTTTTTCTTCTTCGGTTTCTTGTAAAATACCAAAAACATTGCCACAAAAAAATTGCTTTCCGTTTATTGTTTCGTTTACCGCTTCTATAATTTCCTCTTTACAACAATCTTTTAATAAATAACCATTTATTCCGCTTCTGATAGCAGTAGCGATTCGAATACGCGGAAGTTCAGATGTAATAGCAATCACTTTAATGTTCGGGAATTTTAAACAAACTTCTGAAAGTTTATGCTCATCAAAAAAACGCGATGAATAATCAATCATTAACAACTCTGCTTCTGTTTCGGAAAGTAGGTTTTCTAAATTATTAAATTCGGAGATACATGCTAATACCTCAATGTTTTTTTCGACATTCAAAATATTTTTCAGGCCCTCGCTAAAAATATAGCTTCCGTCAGCAATCAGTACTCTTATTTTTTTCATATCACTATTTAGAATTATTCTAAATAAAAACAAAACTATGTACAAATTGTCAAAAAACCAAATGTGATGTTTTTTTACAAACATATTCAACTGTTTTGCTTAAATTTACGTTTCTATTCAAACTTTAAAGTAAATGAGAGCCCTATATCTATTTCTCTTTTTTCTGTTCGCTTACTTTACCGCACTTGCAATAGAAAATAACTCGTTGCTGTTTATAGAAAACAAAAATCAATGGCCGGTTCAGGTACTTTATAAAACCGACCTGCACGGAGGTACTTTATTTTTAGAAAAAACATGTTTTACGTTCAATTTTTACAATAGAGATACCTACAAATACAACCACCAAAATCTGCACTTTGCTAATACAGTAGAAAACTTAGATACGCAGATGCGATTTCATGCATATAAAATTCATTTTGTAAATGCCAATCCGAATTCAACAATAGAACACCGTCATAAAAGCAGCCATTATTACAATTTTTATATTGGTAACGATTCAAAGAAATGGGCTAGTAATGTATATGCTTTCAGCGAAATTACCTATCAGAACATCTACCCGGGCACCACACTAAAAACATATTCTGTAGGCAACTACATGAAATACGATTTCATTATAACACCTGGAAATTCTCCTGATAAAATAAAACTTTTTTACGAAGGCACAAATGGAATTTCTCTTGATAAAGCAGGGAATCTTATCGTAAAAACCTCCGTTAACACTATTACCGAACAAAAACCTTATGCCTATCAAGAAATTAATGGCGCTAAAAAAGAAGTAGAATGTCGCTTTAAAGTAATAGACTCTTATGTTCAATTTGTATTTCCCAAAGGGTACAATAAAAAATATAAACTCATTATAGATCCGGTACTAATTTTTGCCAGCTATTCGGGTTCTACTGCTGATAATTTTGGTATGACAGCCACTTACGACAATGATGGCAATTTGTATGGTGGGGGTATCTGTTATAACAACGGATATCCTATAACTTTAGGAGCATACGATGGAACATTTAACGGTACTCCCGGACCAAGTATTGCCGATGTAACCATTAGTAAGTTTAATGCAGCAGGTTCAAACCTTATTTATTCTACGTATTTGGGAGGAGCAGGCACCGAAACGGTACATAGCCTTATTGTAAATAAAGACAACGAACTCTATTTATACGGAGCCACCAGTTCGGCTGATTTTCCTACTACACCAGGAGCTTATGACCCCACTTTTAACGGAGGCTCTACACTTAGTTTTAATTTTAACGGAACAACCTTTAACGGAGGCACCGACATTTATGTTACTAAATTCAATTCTACAGGTTTCGCCTTATTGGGTTCAACCTACATGGGTGGCAGCGGTAATGATGGGGTAAACTACAATATCTGGTCGGGCAATTATAATAATGTGGGGGCCTATGATTCACTTACTTCAAATTATGGCGATCAGTTTAGAGGAGAAGTGATGCTAGATACTCTTGGAAACTGCTATATAGCCACCTCAACCCGTTCGGCCGACTTTCCTATTCTGAATGGATTTCAGCCCGTCTTTCAAGGAGTGCAAGATGCTGTGGTATTTAAACTCAACAGCAATTTAACTTCTCTTACATGGAGTACTTTTTTAGGCGGAAGCGATAAAGACGCAGGATACTCTCTAAAAGTAGATTCCAATTTTAATGTATATGTGGCCGGAGGAACAGCTTCTTCAAACTTTCCCACTACCGGAGGAACTATACAAACGACTTATCAGGGAGGGAAAGTTGATGCATACGTTTGTAAGATAAGTGCAAACGGAAACAGTTTATTAACCTCTACTTTTCTCGGAACCGCTTTATACGATCAAGCTTTTTTTGTAGAATTAGACCGGTTTGAAAATGTCTATGTCGTTGGTCAATCACTAGGAAATTTTCCAATTGTAAATGCCCCATATTTCAATGCAAACAGCAAACAATTTGTATGTAAGTTGCAAAATAATTTAAGTGCTTTTTATTATTCCAGCATTTTTGGAAATGGAAATGGCTCTATTAATATTTCTCCTTCTGCTTTTTTGGTTGATGATTGCGAAAACGTGTATGTTTCAGGCTGGGGGGCAAATATTTTACAAAATACACCTCTTAGTGGAATGCCCGTTAGCCCGAATGCATTTCAAGCTAACCCTGCAAATGGGTACGACTTTTATTTAATTGTTTTTGAAAGAGATGTTCAATCCTTGTTGTACGGCTCTTACTTTGGAGGCGGGCAAAGCCAGGAACACGTTGACGGAGGCACTAGTCGTTTCGATAAAAAAGGAGTGGTTTACCAAGCTGTATGTGCCGGATGCGGGAGTAATGACGATTTTCCTACCACCCCGGGTTCTTGGTCTCAAATAAATGGAAGCAGTAATTGCAATTTGGGAGTATTTAAATTCGATTTTGAAATTTTTCCGGTGGCCGATTTTTCCATTTCTCATCTAAGCGGGTGTGCTCCCCTTACCATTCAATTTACAAATGGTAGCAGCACCTTCGATTATTTGTGGGATTTCGGGAACAACGATACCACCTCTCAAATTGTAAATCCTATTAAAACATATAACAATCCGGGAACATACGTTGTATATTTAATTGTAACCGATTCCATTTGTAATGTAAAGGATACCGCTATGAAAGTAATTACGGTGTTCCCGCCCATTAACCAAATTATAGGCAATGACACCACTGTGTGCGATAGTGCTTTTCTATGGGCATTTGCTCCGGGGCAGAACATTACCTACACATGGTCTACCAACAATCAATTTACCGATACCATCAATCCGAATATAAACATTGGGCAAGTTTGGGTTTATCCAACCCAACCTACCACAACTTATTATGTGAGTATAAGCAACGGAGATTGTTCCGAAATTGACAGTATTACGGTTACTATGGCCGGAGTTAAAATTTCTACAAACGACACCATTGTTTGTGGAAGTAATGAGGCTCAAATTCATGTTTACAATAACATGCCCGGACAAATTTTAACTTACACATGGACTCCAACCAACTTAATTATTAGTGGTCAAGGAACAAGCTCACCAACCGTAAACAGCAGCTCTTCTGCATGGTTTTATGTTACCGTTACCAACCAATTTGGCTGTTCAGCTACCGATTCTTTATACCTTGCCTCTTTTGGAGCCAATACAGCCAACGGATACATTATTGCCGATGAAGATACTTTATTCGGGCAAAATGGAACCTATTTGCATGCCTACCCACAAATAGGAAATTATACGTACCAATGGATTCCTCCTCAACATGTAACCCACCCTAACATCCCCAACACGTACGCCAATCCGCCACAAACAACTACCTTTATTGTAATGATTACCGACTCCAATGGTTGTTCTATTACACGCGAAAAAACAATTTATGTATTTGAACTTGTTTGCGGTGAACCCAATGTTTATATTCCGAATGCCTTTACTCCTAATAAAGACGGGAATAATGATATTTTATTTGTAAGAGGAAGAAATATTACTGAAATGCATTTTGCGGTGTTTAATCGCTGGGGAGAAAAAGTATTTGAAACCACCGATCAAAAAACAGGTTGGGATGGCACCTATAAAGGAAAAGAAGTAGATCCGGCTGTTTTTGTTTATCACCTTACTGTTAAATGTGGCGATGGGCAAGAATATTTTAAAAAGGGAAATGTAACTGTAATTCGATAACTATTGTTTGTACGACTTATTATATTATTTGCCCTCATTGATATTGCCCTAAAAAGTTCGGCACAGGATATCCATTTTTCTCAGTTTTTTAACAGTCCGATTAACTTAAACCCTGCTCTTACCGGACAGTTTAATGGAGACTACCGTTTTGTTGGAAATTATAGAAATCAATGGCAATCTGTAACCACTCCATACCGCACTATTGGCCTATCGGCCGATGTTCATAATCTTTTTCAAAAGAACAATATACATTCCGGAATAGCTATTTACAATGACAAAACAGGAGACTCCCGTTTTGGCACATTTCTTTTGAATGTTTCAGGAGCATACAGTATCTCCGTATCGTCCGATTCCAATCAATTTATAACAGTCGGGATTCAAACCGGATTTACACAACGTAGCATCAATTACTCCGCCCTCAACTTTGATAAACAATACAACGGCATTGCATACGACCCTAATTTAACCAATGGTGAGGAATTTATAAATGATGGCCGAACCTGGATTAACTTAAACACCGGAATTGCTTACACTTATTTTATTTCGAGCCGAAACACCATTACAAGCGGATTAAGTTTTAGCAATTTAACTGCCCCCAAACAAACTTTCTTTACCAATAATGATATAAAACTAGACCGAAGAATTCTATTGCATGGAGAAGCGGGTATTTTTATTTCTCAAAAATTTGATGCCCTGCCAGCCTTTCAATTTCAATTACAAGGAAAATACAGAGAGTTGAATATAGGAGGTGCAGCCCGCTATTTTTATACTGCTGATCTTGCTCTGTATGGAGGATTTTACTACAGAAATAAAGATGCCGGATACTTAAGAGTAGGGGTTGATTATGATAATATACATACAAGTGTTACTTATGATTTCAACACTTCTTCTTTACGCCCTGCAAGCAATAGCAGAGGAGGTATAGAAGTTGGGATAGTGTACATTTTTAAACAATTCCGTCCCAAATTTGTAAAACATAAAATTTGCCCGAACTACATTTAATGAAAAGATTTCGCTTACTCATCGGTTTTATTAGTCTCATTCTTTGCCTTAGTTCGGTTGCACAAACGCAAAAACAACTTATTAAAGTAGCCGACACCTACTATGCCGACCTCGATTTTTACGGAGCAGCCATCTATTACCGTAGAGCCATGCTACTCGACTCTAACAATGTAGATTTAATATACAAATATGCCGAAGCACTTCGTAACTATAACGAATACCCTAAAGCCGAAAAATATTATGCGGTGGTTTATAAGTTAGACAGGGGCACGACCTATCCCCTTGCATTGTATTGGCAATCTGTAATGCTTAAACACATGGGCGATTATAAAAATGCCAAGAAAAATTTTAAACGCTGCGAACGATATTTTAAGAAGGACAAAAATGGATTTCACTATAAAAAAGTTTTGCAAGAACAAAAATCATGTGATGTTGCAGAAATGTTAAAAAAAGACACTCTTCCCCTCGATGTAAAAAACCTAGGAAACAACATCAATACCACCGATTCTGAATTTGGAGCGTTTGTATACGATTCTATGCTCTATTTTTCATCGCTTAGAGGAAAAGCGATTACCGAAAATAATGTGGTATTAGATAGTGTATATGTGATAAAAATTTATAAAGCAATGCAGCAAAATGGAAACTGGAAAAATCCACTAGAACTTCCTCAGCAAATTAACTTACCCGAAATGCATGCCGCCAATGCGTGTTTCAGCGAAGATAAGAAAAGCGTATTTTTTACAGCCTGTGATTTAAACTACAACTGTAAGATATACTATTCGACCTATAAAAATAATGAATGGCAAAAAGCAAAAGCACTCCCTCCCAACATTAATAACGAAGCGAGTACCACAACACACCCCATGTTTACAGAATACAATGGAAAGGAAATTTTATTTTTCTCTTCGAACCGCCCTGGCGGTATGGGTATGATGGACATTTGGTTTGCCTGGCACAAAGGCGATTTTACATTTTCAGAACCCATTAATGCCGGAAACAATATCAATACCATTGAAGATGAAATAACACCTTTCTTTACACCGGAAGATAGCACGCTTTATTTTAGTTCTAATTGGCACGAAGGGCTTGGCGGATTTGATGTTTTTAAAAGCAAAGGAGAACCCGGCATGTGGCAAAAACTTGAAAACATGAAATCTCCGATAAACACAAGCACTAACGAAACTTACTTCTCTAAATTTGGAGGCTCCGCATTTGTAACCTCAAATCGTAAAGGCTCCATTACCAAAAAAGGAGCAACCTGTTGCAACGATTTATATTCCATAAAACTTCCCGAAATAATTAAACCCAAAATTTATACTTCGTTAGAAGAGTTACAAAAATACCTGCCCGTAACCCTATACTTTCATAACGATGAACCAAACCCCCGTTCTAGAGATACGATAACTCAGTATAACTATTTAAGTACATACACCGAATATTTAAAACAGACCGACAAATACAAAAAAGAATATGCTTCCGGACTAAAAGGCGAAGAACAAGACGATGCAATACTTGACATTGAAGACTTTTTTGAAGAATATGTAAAAAAGGGAGTTTCGGATTTAAACCAGTTTATGCCTTTGCTTAAAAAAGAATTAGAAAAAGGCAGCAAAATAGAATTAACAATAAAAGGGTACGCCAGTCCTCTTTCAAAAACCGATTACAATGTGAATTTAACCCTTAGGCGAATTTCTAGTTTAATAAATTTTATCATTGAATATAACCAAGGCGTCTTCAAACCCTATTTAAACGGAACGGCTACCAATGGAGCATCTCTCCATTTTATAAAAATTCCTTTTGGAGAATACCAATCAAAAGAAGAGGTAAGCGACAATATAAACGATTTAAAAAATTCCGTTTACAGTCGCAAAGCTGCATTAGAAAGAAAAATAGAAATTATGGCCATTCGCCTTACCGAAAAAGGGAAAGAAGCTAAAGGCTTAGATGGTTTGGAAATAAACGATCCTATTTTAGTTATAGAAAATTCAATCTACATACTTCCCCCAAAAACATCACACACAGATACAGAAATTGAGTTTATTATTCAAAATAATGGCAAGAGTGCATTAAAAATATTTTCTGCCGAACCGGATAATGGATTGCTAAAAATTACTTTGCCTAATCAGCCCATTGATTCCATGCAAAAAAATAAAATAAAAGTGTTACTACCCTCTTCGCTCTTAGAAAGCGATGTTGAGTTTAAGATAAAAATACTAAGCAATGCCAATCCAAACACACACTGGTTGGAAATAAAAAAAGAAAATTAGAATTTAGTTTCCGAGCTTACCTTTTCTATAACCTGTTTATTTAGTTCTTCTACTATTTTTTTAGAAAATGTATTAAAATATCTCTTTTGTTTGTAAGAAATTACCCAACGTATTCCGCTTACGGCATTGGTTAAAAATACCTCATCGGCTTGTAATAAATTGGTGGGTGTAAAAGCCTCTTCAATAATTCTTATGTTAAGCTGTTTGGCTAGTTCTATAACCTTTAAACGCATAATACCATCTAAACATCCTTCGGAAAGTGCGGGAGTATAAAGAGATCCGCTTTTATATAAAAATATATTAGAACTAATGGCTTCACAAATTCTATCGTTCTGATTAAGGATAACACATTCGTCTAACTTTGCTTCTTTTTTATACTTTGCAGCCATCACATACATCAAGGCATTTCCTGTTTTTAAAGAGGCGTAAATGTTTTGGTGCTTTTTAATTTTTGTATATAAGTCAATATGGTATCCTGCCTGATTTAAAGTATATAAGTTTTCCGAAAGGGGTGTACACTCTATTAAATATGATTTCTGATTGGTATCGGGTGTATAGTACCCTCCGTCATTTCTAAAAACAGTAAGCCTTATTCTCCCTCCTTCTTTTATGTTGTTTCTTTCTATCAATGCGGCCATTTGTTCGGCTAAATGCCGATATGTAAATTGAGCAGAGGCCTCAAAGCCTAATATATGCATGCTGTTTTTTAATCGTTCAAAATGTTCGTTAATAAAAACAGGTTCTCTGTTAATGATACGAATGCTTTCGAATACAGAATCTCCGTAGCGAAAAGCTCGGTTCGTAGCGTGCAGAACCGGTGCATTCGCTAAAAAAAACTCTCCGTTTAAATTAATGTATAGATTTTCCAATTTCCTGCTTATACAGCGTTTTGTTGCAGTATAAGGCGAACGGCTCTTTCTATCCCCTCGTTTGTATTTATTTTAATTCCTTCTACCCCGGCACCTTTTGCGGCAAGCATATCACGCTCGTTATCGCCTATAAAATACGTATGTTTTAAAGAAATGTTATATTTTGCTATGGCTTTTTCCAATAAGAGGCTTCCAGGCTTTCTGCATAGGCACTTTTCAATTGCTGAGTGGTGCGGGCAAAAGTAGATATCCAGTAAGGGTATTCCATTGGCTTCAAATTGCTTTTGCATGAGGGAGTGTAATACAAACACATCATTTTTGGTGTAAATATTTTTTGATATTCCTCCCTGATTGGTTATGATAATAAACTGAAAGCCTTTATTTACAAGCAATTGAAGGTTATCGAATAATTGGGGGGTAAAAATAAATTTTTCCCATTTCCAAGTATAGTCGTTTACATCTACATTTATTACGCCATCTCTGTCTAAAAAAACTACTTTTTTCATTGAAACAATGTAAGTAATCGGTTATAAAAAAGAAGTACCGAATCGGGAACTGTAATTATGGTAAATACTACACCAAATAAAGCTCCCCAAAAGTGAGCATCGTGGTTTATATTATCGTTCGATTTTTTTCCCATGTAATATTCGTAAGCTAAATAAAAGATCCCCCACAATATTCCGGGAAAGCATAACACTCCGTATAAACAAATTTTACTTGCCGGATCAAAAACAATAGCCGAAAACAGAATGGCCGAAACCGCTCCACTTGCTCCTACTCCGTTATATAAATAATTATCTCGGTGCTTTTTGTAGCTGGGTAATACGGCAAAGGCTATTCCTCCTATGTACAATAAAATAAAAAATAAAATTCCTTTTATGCCCAGAAAATGTTCGAAGTATTTATTTACATGGTCGCCAAAAAAAAACAATACCATCATATTTACAATAAGGTGCATCCAGTCGGCATGTACAAAACCGTGCGTAACAAATCGGTACCACTCTTTACGATGATAAATCTGATAGGGGTTAAATAACAGTTTATGAAAAATTTCTCTTTTATTAAAAGAAGTAGCCGAAATGATAGCAGTAATGGCAATAATTAGTAGAGTAAGCATACGCTTTTATTAGGATAATGCATAAGGATGAAAGACTTAATCAAAATCTAATGTAATTTGAGTATTTCCATCGGAGTTTTTATTGGGCAAATTCCTTTTGTTAAGAATAGATTTTATTTCTTGAGTGGGGTCATCTTCTTCTTCAAAATGTGCGGTTAGGGATTGCTGAATTTCCTGAACAGGTTCTTTTTGTAGAGGCTCAAGCAAATCGATATGTTTAATTTTAGAAGAACTTAAACGATTTCCTACGGCTTTTAATCCTTTTACGGCAATAAATTCGGTTATATTAATAGTTTCAGGCTCTTTTTCTTTTCCTTTTTCTTTAGAAAAATGTATGCCGATTCTTGGAATGTAATCGGTAGTTACAAGTTCTATTCTTGATTCGGGGTGCTCTGATATAAACTTAACTTTCTTATCGGAAGGTTCTATTACAAATCTTTTTATAAAATACTGCTTTTTCTCTCCTTCAAAATAAACTACCGACAAAGGTTTCTGAGGATTCCATTTTTCAATCAAAATCATATCCTCCTCGAAATGCGTAGATAAATCGTAACCGGTTAGCAAGTACTCTCCGGTTTGCATAATGGTTAAAATTTTATCGTCCGCTTTAAACTCTCCTAAAAAGAGACCTCTGGCATCGGCATTTAATCGCTGAACCGAATCATCGAACCATATTTTGCGAGCGGAAAGTGTAGAAGCTCCTTTTTCTTTTTGAATAATTTTTTGTACCGGCACTTTAGTTAAGATGTTTCCTTGTGCATCTCGGCCTTTTATGGCAAGAGTAGAAAAATCGAAATCGAATTTTAGTTTTTTTAAACCCGGTTTGGGCTTGTGGATAACAGTTATAATTTCGGCTTCTCCATTGGGGTTAGCTGTAAAATAGAGCACTTTAGAACCATCGCTTCCTTTGCTAACCGGATACTCTTTATCGCGGGTAATGGCGGTAACCGGAAATCTTTTAATGTAAGCAGCTCCTGCTTTCCCATCTTGATAAACTAAATGATAAATGGTGCGTTTATCTCCTTTTCTCCAAACGGAAACATAGAGCAACTCTTTACCCAAAAATGCTTTGGCACTTATTTTACTTACCAGCATGGTTCCGTCTTTTCTAAAAACAATAATATCGTCTATGTCGGAACAATCGCAGACAAACTCTCCTTCGTTTCTCATTCCATAACCAACAAAGCCTTCGGTAAGATTTGCATAAAGCTTTACGTTGTTAACCGCCACCTTTGCGGCATCAATCGTTTCAAAAGATTTTATTTCTGTTTTTCGTTCTCTGCCTTCGCCATATTTTTTCTTTAGGTTTTTAAAATATTCTATGGCGTAATCGGTTAGGTAATCTAGATGATGCTGAACCTGTGCAATATCTTCTTCTATTTTTTTAATCAACTCATCGGCTTTAAAGCTATCGAATTTTGAAATTCTTTTAATTCGTATTTCGGTAAGTTTTGTTACATCTTCATCGGTAATAACTCTGTGGAATTGTTTAGCGTAGGGTTTTAATCCTTTGTGAATGGTGTCTATAATTTCTTCCCATGTTTCGCACTCTTCAATTTTTCGATAAATCCTTTTTTCTATAAATATTTTTTCGAGCGAAGAGAAGTGCCACTGTTCTTGAAGTTCTGCTTTTTTTATTTCAAGCTCTGTACGAAGCAGATTTAATGTTTGATGGGTAGAGTATTTCAGTAATTCATTTACGCCTAAAAACCTTGGTTTATCGCTTTCTATTACGGCTGCATTAGGAGAAACAGATACTTCGCAATCGGTAAATGCGTAGAGGGCATCTATGGTTTTATCTGGTGAAACTCCGGGAGCAAGGTAGATGGCTATTTCTACGTTTTCTGCGGTATTATCTTCTACTTTTTTAATTTTAATTTTGCCTTTATCGTTTGCCTTGATAATAGAATCTATTAGACTTCCTGTGTTGGTGCCAAAAGGTATTTCGGTAATTAAAAGAGTTTTGGCATCGGCTTTTTTAATTCTTGCTCTTACCCTTATTCTTCCGCCTCTTAAACCATCGTTGTAATTAGAAAAATCGGCCATACCTCCGGTAGGGAAATCGGGCAATATATGAGTTGTTTTTCCTTTTAGAACAGCAATAGAGGCTTCTATTAATTCATTGAAATTGTGGGGTAATATTTTACAGGCCATGCCCACGGCAATGCCTTCTACCCCTTGTGCCAAAAGCAAAGGAAATTTTACGGGAAAGGTTACGGGCTCTTTAGATCTACCATCGTATGAGGATTGCCACTCGGTAGTTTTCGGATTAAATACTACCTCTAAAGCAAATTTGCTTAAACGGGCTTCTATGTAACGAGGAGCTGCAGCACTATCGCCCGTGTATATATTTCCCCAGTTACCTTGGGTATCTATTAAAATATCTTTTTGACCTAATTGTGCTAAGGCATCGCCAATAGCCGCATCGCCATGCGGGTGAAACTTCATGGTGTTACCAATAATATTCGCCACCTTATGGTATCGCCCATCTTCCATATCGAACATGGAATGAAGAATACGCCTTTGAACTGGCTTTAAACCATCGTTTAAGTGTGGAATTGCTCTTTCTAATATTACGTACGAAGCATAATCTAGAAACCATTCGCGGTACATACCGGACACACGAATAATATTCTCGTCCATACCTCCCGATTCGCCCTCAAACTCGGCATCGTGTTCTATATTGTTTTCTTCGGCCATTTATGCTTCTTCTAAAAGGTCTTTTTCTATTTTCAGGTTTTCTATAATAAAATCTTGCCGTTCGGGGGTATTTTTTCCCATGTAATATTCCAACAACTCTGCTATTGGGGTGTCTTTTCCTATTACAACGGGGTCTAAACGAATATCTTTTCCTATAAACATTTTAAATTCTTCTGGCGATATTTCGCCCAAGCCTTTAAAACGGGTTATTTCGGGCTTACTACCTAATTTTTTTATGGCTTGCAATTTTTCGTTTTCGTTGTATGAATAAATGGTTTCCTTTTTATTTCTAACCCGAAACAAGGGCGTTTGTAATACATATAAATGACCATTTTTTACTAAATCGGGAAAAAACTGAAGAAAAAAAGTAATGAGCAGCAAGCGAATATGCATACCGTCTACATCGGCATCGGTAGCTAAAACAATATTGTTGTACCTTAGATTTTCCAGGCCGTCTTCTACTCCCAAAGCAGATTGCAATAAGTTAAATTCTTCGTTTTCATAAACTATTTTTTTGGTTAAGCCAAAACAATTAAGGGGTTTTCCTTTTAAGCTAAAAACGGCTTGGGTATTAACATCACGCGATTTTGTGATGGAGCCTGAAGCAGAATCTCCCTCGG
Organism: Flavobacteriales bacterium; assembly: GCA_905339165.1. Taxonomy (GTDB): domain Bacteria; phylum Bacteroidota; class Bacteroidia; order Flavobacteriales_E; family Vicingaceae; genus BCD5. Next base: position 2,188 of record CAJPFH010000001.1, on the reverse strand, counting down.
TTATAAAAAGAGTGGTTTCAATATTTCTTTCGTTTTTATCGGTAAATTTTATTCTGCAATCTCGTAGTTTTTTGTTGTGCAGATTTGCTTTTTTAGCCCTTTCTTTTGCCAGTTTCCGAATTCCCGATAATTCTTTTCTTTCGCGTTCCGATTGTAATATTCTTTTTTGTAATTCCTGTGCTGTTTCGGGGTTTTTATGCAGGTAGTTGTCTAAATGTTTTTTTAAAAATTCGTACACAAAAGCCCGCATACTTTGCCCATTGGGTTCTATTTCGTTTGAGCCTAGTTTTGTTTTGGTTTGCGATTCAAAAACAGGCTCTATTACTTTAACGCTGATGGCTGCACAAATAGCAGTGCGTATATCGGAGGCATCGTATTCTTTTTTATAAAAATCGCGAATTACTTTTACGTATGCTTCGCGAAAAGCACCCTGATGTGTTCCGCCTTGCGTGGTGTGTTGCCCGTTTACAAAGGAATAATATTCTTCTCCGTAAGAATTGGTATGCGTAATGGCCACCTCAATATCTTCGTCTCGTAAATGTATGATGGGGTAAATAGGCTCGCCTGAAATATTTAGCTCTAGTAAATCTTTGAGCCCGTTTTCGGAATAAAATTTCTGCCCGTTAAAATGTATAGTTAGGCCTCTGTTTAAAAACGCATAATTCCATAACAGACGTTCTATAAACTGTGAACGAAATTGATATTTTGAAAAAATAGTATCATCGGGAACAAAAGAAATTTTAGTACCGTGTCTTGAGGCATCATCGGGCAATATAGGAGCATCGTTTACAAGAACACCTTTTTCAAATTCAGCTTTTTTGCATTTCCCATCACGGTAGCTTTCTACACAAAAGTAACCAGAGAGAGCATTTACGGCCTTTGTTCCCACTCCATTGAGCCCTACTGATTTTTTAAATGCCTTGCTATCGTACTTGGCTCCGGTATTTATTTGAGAAACACAATCTACCACTTTTCCCAGCGGAATACCTCGTCCGTAATCTCTTACCTTTACCACATTGTCTTTTATGCTAATGTCTATGGTTTTTCCGTAGCCCATTACAAATTCATCTATGGAATTGTCTATGGTTTCTTTCAGTAATATATATATACCATCATCGGCAGTAGAACCATCGCCCAACTTACCAATGTACATACCGGGTCGTAAACGGATATGCTCCTTCCAATCGAGCGAGCGGATGTTTTCTTCGGTGTAACTTACCTCTTCTGTTTTTTTGGCCATAATGCCACTGTTAAAGTGGCGAAATTACTAAAATCTAAATGTCTGTTTATGTCGAAAATATTGGTTTTATTAACAAGTTTAAAAAAATTATGCCTGCATATTAGTGTTTTAAATAAAACAGATTTTATTTGTTTACATTTTTTGTATTACAAATTAGTATTGTAAACCATATCTTTACGGCATAAACTTTAAATGTGAAATAATATGAAAAAATTAAAAGTAACAGTAGCTCTCTTTTTAGCATCGTGGTTTTTAATGGTACAAACCGGTTGTTTTGGCCGCTTTGCATTGGTAAAAAAGGTATATGAATTTAACGACAGTGTGGGCGGAAAGGATTTAGGTGGTCGCTTTGTGAAACAATTATTATATATGGTTATGCTCATTGTACCTGTTTATGAATTAGCCGGATTGATTGATTCTATTATTTTAAATCTTATTGAATTCTGGACAGGTTCTAACCCGATAGCTATGGCCGAAGGAGAACAAGAAATACAAATGGTACGTAAAGGCGATGAGTTGTACAAATTAACAGCTACTAAAAACCAAATGCACGTAAAACAATTACAGGGAGCTAATGCAGGGCAAGAGCTTGCCTTTGTTTGGCAACCGCAACAAAATGCTTGGTATTTGCACTGTAACGGGGAAATTACCAAACTGGTCGATTTACAATTTGGGTTAATGAGCACAACTGCCCATTATTACCTGCCCAATGGGGTAGTATTGCAAGAAAATATGGAAAATATTTAATATAGAGAATACTCAAAAAAGAGGCAGCTATAGCTGCCTCTTTTTTTTTAAAGAAAACCATCTATTTCTCCACCAACATTTTTTTAGTGTCTATTACTTTCCCATCTACCACAATGCTGTATTGGTAAATACCTTGGCTAAGGTTGGCGGCATATACTTTTAACTGCCCTTTTCCGCTTTGTTTAATATCAACGGTTTTGA